>DASQMJ010000072.1:0-102645 GCA_035645535.1 Microvirga sp.
ATCCTTGGCGAGTCGCTCCAGCTGGACAAAACGTCCCGTCTGCCTTCCTCTGTGGCGGGTCAGAAGGAGGACGCTATGGCGACGACATCATCCGGTCTCGACGAGTACGTTCGGCTCGCACCCGTCATTCCGGTCGTCACCTGTGAGGCAATGCCCACACCTGTCCAGCTTCGTCACGCATCGACGTTCGCTCCGGGGTGTTGCAGCAAAACCGTCGCCCGCAGAAGGCTCCCCACCTTTGGGGTTCCGGCGTTTCGAAGCCTCAGCCGCCTCGCTCGCCGGTCGGCCGGCGCTCCTCCCTGGCCAATTGCGAAACAAAGTTGTAGCTTTGCCGTTGGTTTACCAAGAGGAATATTCGTCCGGATCCGTCGCCCAGCCAGTTTTCACCGGAGTCTGCCCAGTGACGACGCTCAAGGAATTCGAGGAAGCCCTGCGCGAGCAAGGCATGAACATGGCGCTCGCCATCCTGCAGAAGCTTCGGGAGCGGGATCGCGTGAAACGTTCCATCGCCCCGGCGCGCCGCATCGCCGGGCGCAAGATGACCCCCGAACTCGCCAGGCAGATCCTGGAGCTGCACGCCACGACGGAAATGACCCAGCAGGAGATCGCCTTCAAGCTCGGGGTCAATCAGGGCCGGGTGAACGAGGTCATCAAGCGCGGGAAATGGCTCCAGGACGATCCCTCCGCTCCCGAGGCCATTGCCCGGGACCGGGCCAAAGCCCGCATGAAGGGCGAGACCGATCGGCCGCCGGCTCCAGCGAAGCGCCGGCCCCCGGGGCCTCCCGCCCCACAGGGCCGCAAGCGCCCCCGGCCGAGTGCCGACCGGCAGCCTGAACTCTCCTTCGGCAACGACTGAGACGCCCCATCGGCACCGCCTCCCGCCTTTTCCGCCGGGCGGAACCGTGCAACGGTTGTCCGGCTGATCGCCGCGCTCACGCTCGTGCGCAGGGGATCGCGGCCACACTGAAGCGGGCGGGATGAGGATCGGGTGTCTGAGCCTGTGACGAGCCAAGTCATCTGCATCGGCGGGGCGGCCGTCGACCGGAAGTACCATGCCCGCCAGCCGATCGTGCCCGAGACTTCGAACCCGGTCTCATCGGAGCGCTCCTTCGGGGGCGTGGCGCGCAACGTGGCCGAGAACCTGTCGCGCCTTCGCGTGCCCTGCTCTCTCGTGTCCCTCGTCGGCCAGGATGAGAACGGTCGTGCCATGCTCCAGCATCTCGCTCAACTCGGCATCGATTCACGACACGTGCACGTGTCCGAGGAGCACGTGACCGCCGAGTACGTGGCGGTGCTGCAGCCGAGCGGGGATCTGGCCGTCGGCCTGGCCGACATGGCGATCTTCGACGCATTCGGGCCGGTTCGCCTGCAGGAGATCTGGCCCGACCTTCCCTCCTCCGCCTGGCTGTTCGCCGACTGCAACCTGCCGGCCGACACGCTTCATGCCCTCCTCGACCTGAGCCGCCGTCAATCCCGGCTCCTCGCCGTCGATGCGGTCTCGACCGCGAAGGCGATGCGCCTCCCCGGCGATCTTCGCGGAGTCGGGCTGCTTTTCCTCAACCGGGACGAGGCCAGGGCCCTCACCGGACGGAGCCTGCCCCCGGCCGAGGCGGCGTCCGCCCTTCTCCGGCGGGGAGCGGCCCGCATCGTCCTCACCTGCGGACCCGACGGAGTGGTCGTCGCCGACGCGTCGGGCGTTGCAACCCTTCCATCCGGGACCGTCCGGATCGTCGACGCGACGGGGGCGGGCGACGCCCTCATCGCCGCCTCTCTGACAGGCCTGATGAGAGGCCTCCCCCTTGCGGACGCCGCCCGGCTGGGCATGCTCGCTGCCCGTCTCACCCTCGAGCATCACGCAAGCGTCCGGCCGGACCTCTCACTGAGCCTGCTCGAGGCCGCCGCAACTCCAGTCTTCGAACGAGAAGCTCATGATCTCTGACGCGAGCCGCCACTTTCTCGATATTGCCCCAGAGGTGACGTCCGCCCTGGAGCGGGGGCATGCGGTGGTCGCCCTGGAGTCCACCATCATCACCCACGGCATGCCGTATCCGCAGAACGTCGCCACCGCCAGGGAGGTGGAGGCGGTGATCCGCGACAACGGAGCGATACCCGCCACCATTGCGGTCATCGGCGGGCGGATCCGGGTCGGTCTGTCCGCTGAGGACTTGGAATGGCTCGGCACAGCCACCGATGTCTTGAAGCTGAGCCGGTCCGACCTGCCCTACGCAATCTCGGCGGACCGGCATGGGTCGACGACGGTCGCGGCAACCATGATCTGCGCCCGTCTGGCCGGCATAGGAGTGTTCGCCACGGGGGGAATTGGCGGGGTTCACCGCGGCGTCGAGGAGACAATGGACATCTCGGCGGACCTGGACGAGCTGGCACGCACTCCCGTCACGGTCGTGTGCGCCGGCGCCAAGGCGATCCTCGACCTGCCCCGGACCCTCGAATATCTCGAGACCCGTGGCGTCCCCGTTGTCGGATACCGGACCGATCGCTTTCCCGCCTTCTGGAGCCGGGCGAGCGAGCTGCCCGTCCCCATCCGCCTCGACAGCCCCGAGGCCATCGCTGATCTCGTTCGGACGAAGCATGCTCTCGGCCTCGGAGGAGGCGTCCTGGTGGCCAATCCGGTTCCCGCCGAGGCAGAGATCCCGTTCGACGAAATGAAGGGCCTCATCGAGGCTGCCGTCGAAACGGCCAGGGTCCGCGGGATCGCCGGCAAGGCCGTGACGCCCTTTCTCCTCACCCACCTGTTCGAGAGAACCGGCGGACGCAGTCTCGCCACGAACATCGCCCTCGTGAAGAACAACGCCGCCCTGGCCGCCAAGCTTGCGGTCGCGCTTGCAGCTCGGGTGGAGCGGAAGGGCACTATTGCAGGCGCGGCGGCTTCATGAAGCGGCTGCGGTCAGCGGACGTGAGGGTGACGTCGAAAAGGTCCCCTTCCCGCTCCAGGCTCAGGGTCACGTCGACCCCGGCCTGCCCGAGGGACCAGATCGCCCGGTAGAAGTCGGCAAGCGACGCAACCGCATGCCCTGCCACGGCCTGCACCACATCTCCGGCCCGGAGGCCGGCCCTCTGGGCCGGCGCGTCGCCAGCAAGGCCGATGATCATCACCTGGTCTCCCTCAGCCTCGGTGGCGTAGAGCCCCAGCCAGGGACGAGGCTGCTGACGGGTCCGGCCATGGGTCAGGAGATCGTCCAGGATGGGCTTCAGGAGATCGATGGGCACGCTCATGTTGAGCGGAACGATGCGCCCGCCCGAGGCCTGATGCTGGAGCTGCAGGGACCCGATGCCGACGAGGTCCCCGCGCGGACCGATCAGAGCCGTGCCGCCCCAATTGGGATGGGCCGGCGCGGTGAAGATCGCGTCGTCGATGAGATATTCCCAGTAGCCGGCGAATTCCTGCCGAGCGACGACCTGGGCCGCCAGGGAGTGGACACGCCCGCCGGCGCCGCCGACAACTACCTGGGTGCCCGGTTCCAGACGACGCGAATCCCCCAGGGGCATGACCGGGGTGCCGAGAGGCGCGAGGGCCTGGACGAGGCCGAAGCCGCTCGCATAGTCGTAGGCCAGGGCATGCCCCTCCACGGCGCGGCCTGCATTGGTCGTGAGCCAAACCTCCTCGGCTTCCGTGATGAGATACCCGATGGTCAGAACGAGCCCGTCGGCGCGGATCACGACTCCCTGCCCTGCCCGCTCGGTGCCAAGGGTCTGCGCCGTGAACGCATCGGGCGGCACCTCGGCCCGCAGGGACACGACCGCGTTCAGCGCCTCCTCGAGATCATAGGTCAGGTCGCCGGGATCGGGCTGATATTGAGGCGGGATTCGCCATTCATCCGGAGAATGCATGGAAGTCTCCTCGGCTCCGGCCTCGCTCACGGGCCCATGCGCCGCCGTACGATTTCGGGCAATCGAGGACAGCCTGGATCACGGGCACCACCGGCTCGGATCCTGCGGACCGCAGGATCCGTTCGGAAGTAGAATGACACGTCGGACTGCCCTGTTCCAGCATCTGCCGCAAGGACACCGGCTGACGTTACCGGATGCCATTCAATTCGGCGACGATGTCGGACAGCTTGGGCACGTAGTCGTCACCATGACCCGCACCGACCGCAAGCGCGAAGCTGTTGCGAACGGCCGAGCCGACCGGATTGGCCAGTCCGACCGAATTGGCGAGGGAGGCAAGGTAGGTCATGTCCTTCAACCCGTTCCGAATGGCGAACTTGTGCGCGTTGGGGTCCCGGTCGAGCACCCATTTGAAGAACGTCTGGTAGAAGCTGCAATCCATCCGTCCGCCGCGGATGACGCTGTCGAAGACCTGCGGCGTAAGCCCCGCCTTGGCACCGAGCGCCAAAGCTTCGGAGTAGAGCGCCGCGTACCCCATCGACAGGAAGTTGTTGAGGAGCTTCATGGTGTGGCCGGTCCCGGTTGGCCCCGTGTGCACCACCCGCGCTGCGAAGGCATCGAGGACGGGCCGCACCCGGGCAACCACCTCGGGATCGCCACCGACCATCACGTCGAGCGTGCCCGCGCGGGCATCCGCAGGTGTGCGGCTCAGAGGCGCGTCGATAAGGGTGATGCCGCCGGCTGCGAGTTCGCTCGCAAGGCGGATCGTGACGGAGGGATCCGAAGTCGAGCAATCGACGATCAGGAGCGGCTTGCCTGCCGCGGCCAATCCCTCGGGCCCTTGCACGACGGCCTGAACCTCCGGCGAGCCGGTTACGCAAAGGATCACGATGTCGGTTGCCATCGCGACTTCCCTCGGCGTCGCCGCCTCCGCGGCGCCGCGCGCCTTGAGATCCTCGACGGGCTCGCGATTGCGATGCGCCATGACGGTCAGCGGCCAGCCCTTGTCGACGATGTTGCCGGCCATCCCGTGGCCCATGAGCCCGACGCCAATAAAACCAATTCGCTCCTTCACCGAACGTCCTCCCGATTGCATTTGGCCCTATCATCGGTTCCCGGACGGGCGTTGTCATCGCCCATCGGGACGACGACACGAACCGGTGCATTCTACACACCCGCTTGCAGCGAAAGACGATTGATCTTCCGATCGGGAGATCCGAAACGCGTCGATCGCGCGACTGCGCCGTGCGAGCCTGCCGACCCCGTCATCCGCTCCGGCTACCTAGTGCAAGGTAGTACATATGCCCTCGGACCGCTCCCTGATCCCGAATTGTAGTGATTGCCTTGGCGAAGGTTTCGGCCAATCTCAGTGCAGCCGGCACCGAGAGGTCACATGGACCTGGGCGAAATCGACGGAAGGAACTTCGAGGAGGTTCGGGAGACATCCCTCACCGGCTTGCAGACGATGGCCGTTCGCCGGCACGAGGACCTCCGCCCTCACCTCTCCGCGTGGGATGCCCTCGCCTGGAGGGCCCCACAGCAAAATCCGTGCCTGATGCCCGCATGGGTCGAGGCAGGGTTTCGCCATGCCCTCGGATCGGACAAGCGATGGCTCTGCATCTTCGCCTA
Organism: Microvirga sp.; assembly: GCA_035645535.1. GTDB lineage: Bacteria > Pseudomonadota > Alphaproteobacteria > Rhizobiales > Beijerinckiaceae > Microvirga. The sequence continues at coordinate 5,476 of DASQMJ010000072.1, forward strand.
CGCCGGCGACCGGCTTGTTGGCGTGCTGCCGGTCTACGTGTCGCCGCATCCGGCCCTGGGCCATACCTGTCCCCTGATCAGCACCTGCGACCATCATGCGCCCTCCGGGGACATCCTGCTGGCACCCGACCGACCCGCGGAGGCACTGGCCGCGCTGCTCGCGGAGCTGCGGCGCCAGTTGCCGAACCACGTGGGAATCGATCTTAAGGCCGTGCGGCAGAATGCGCCCCTGTGGCAGGCGCTTCAGGATGGTGTCCGCGGCTATCTCGTCCGCTACGGGCTGCGATCCGCATTCTCGTTCCTCGACGTGCGGCAGGGCGACTTCGACAGCTACCTTGCCGGCCTCGGCAAGATGCGCCGCAATCTGCGGACGGGCCGCAAGAAACTCGAGGAGCGGGGACCCGTCACGGTCGACTTGAGACGGGGCCTGACGGCGGGCGAGGATTTCCTGCCCGAATTCCTGGCTCTGGAGGCCTCCGGCTGGAAGGGACGCAACGGCACCGCGATCCTCAACGATCCCGACAAGGCCGCCTTCTTTGCCGCTCTCGTGAAAAATCTCGCCGCCCGCGGCCAGCTTGAATGGCACATCGTGCGATCCGGCGACAGGTTAGCCGCGGCTCAGTTGGCGGTGCGATGCGGAGAATCGCTCGTGTTGCCCAAATATGCTTACGACGAGGACTTCGCCGAATGCACGCCGGGGCACCTCCTGATGGGGGAAGTAATCCGGGACGCGTTCTCCCGTGCCGAAATCGCCGAGCTCAACCCGATGAGCGTCTCGGAGTCCCATCGTCTTCTGCATATGCCGCAGGAGGAGTACGTCGATGTGCATCTGGTCCGGCGGAGCGCTCGCGCGATCCTGTGTCAGCTCCCGCGGGTGTTGAAGCAGTCCGCCTACCAGAACTGGGTGCGGCCGCGGATTTCGCCGGCGATGAGAAAGGCGTGGCACAAGTTCAAACGCAGGAGGGGCGATCGGCGTACCCGTTGAGCAGCCTCCCCGCCTCGGTGCTCCCCCAACCTTGCTGGATCGAACCTCTACAGCCCCGCCCAGCACCATGCCGGGGGATTGCGGATCGGTGCGCCGCGCGTCGTATTCCAAGGGTAAGCCTTAAGATCATGATGCTATCTCTTAAGGGAAGACCACGTTCCTGCGACGTCAGGCTATTCATGGAACGACAATGCAGGGGTGTAGCTCAACTGGCAGAGCTGTGGGGGGTCCAGTCCTCAGGTGCACGTTCGAGTCGTGCCGCCCCTGCCAAACCATCCGAGCGCGACAAATCCATAGCCTGATCGAGCCGCTTACGAAACCGGCGCGACGTCATGGCCTCTGTCGCCCAAACCATGCTGATACTTGAAAGAAAAATGGTCGGAGCGGCGGGATTTGAACCCACGACCCCTAGTCCCCCAGACACCCCTAACCTATTGATTTCGTTGCTCCGTTTGCCACTTCTCAGTGTAATTTGACAAATTACCTACCCATTTAGGCTTACTTCTTTATGTCAACCTTGGCAGGAGCTTTGGAGGACTCGCAATCATCTGGCTCGTCCTCCACCTTGTCATCGCTTCTCCAAAACTTTCGACAAAAGACTCGCCGGGCCTAGATCGGGCGCTGCATCGTCTTTCACAATTCCGTCTGTGGTCGGGCGGAACAGCGCTGCAAGAACAATAGCTCTGTCCTTTTCCTCTGCACCTTTGTTTTCGGTGAGTGCAAGGTAAGTCATCGCCATAGTCGCTCGTTCCTCAGCGTCGATCGCTAAGTGATGTTCGCTCATGAAGAGCCTAACGATCAAGCGGGCGGCCCAGAACACCATCGTGGTCATGACCACACCAATAGCACCAAGGATGATAAAGAGAGCCGGAGGCTGATCCTTAGCCGCGGATGCAAGATCAATTGCTCTGTTGCTTAGCAATCCCAACCCAACAAGCAACAGGACACCTGCAATTCCAGCGAACCAGAGAAGGAGCGTTCGGTAGCGCTTGGCCGAGCGACGGTGTTCGGCCCCCTTCCCTTTCCAGTAATCTACCGGAGCCTTGATCTTCATGAACTCCTCATAGGTTGCTTGAACCTTCTGGAAGTCCTTGACAGATTCCGCCAGTCTTTCGTCGGCGCGTCGCATGTGCATCCGAAGCCTGTGCTCAGTCCAGCGACTCATTACTTGGACGAACCGCTTGTTGTGCGCCTCAGCTTTTGCAAACCGTTCGGCTTGGTCGATTACTGTCTTCCGAAGTTCGGCCAAGCCATTGCCGAATTCCGTCGAGAGCTTATCAAGAGCTCGCTTCGTGCTTCTGGCGGTGTTTGGATTGATCCCATCCTGGAAGGCAAATGCGAGGTTCATCCCCCGCATCACTCCGGGTTGGTCCCGATTAAGTGTCTGATTGGTGAACACCGACAGTGCCGCAGCCGCGACGGCTACACCGTGCTGGTCTTTCAAATCCGAAATGAACTCTGCCGTTGGCGTTGTCGAAACCGGCAGACGGGTCTGCTGATAGACCTGTACGAACGCCTGTTTCACCGAGGCAGAAGTGCCTCCACCCCCCTGCCAGTTCGACAAACCTTGCTGGAGCGATTTGAGCCAACTACTAACAGCGTTATGCATGTAGTTTCCGGCATGAGTCGCGCCTTCAGACAACCAGCGGTAAAACCCGCGCTCTCGGGCGATGAACGCTTGGATCTCGTCGAAGTCGTAAAAGGACAGCTTTCCGCCATTGTCCTCAAGCTGGACCTCAAAGATTGCTTCTCTCTTTGCCATGTTTCGCCGCCCCTGCTTTTTTTCTTATACGACGTAAGCGGTCCAACTTGAATGGACAAACACCTGATTCGAGAGGGACACAGCAGCAATGTGGCGGAGGGCGAGGTGGCTCTTCAAACCTGCGGTAGGCGGCCCAATTTGACATACTAGTCCCTGAGACTAGTACGCAAATGGTCCCGGCACCCGCACGCCCTTGAATTCAAATGCGTTTCGGTATGCGCATAATCGCGCTTGCCAAGTCTTTGACACTGCAAAAGTGGAAAATGGCAAACGTGGCAGTTTCGCCTCGTGAGAGAAACCCTTAGTTTTCAAGGGTTTAATGGTCGGAGCGGCGGGATTTGAACCCACGACCCCTAGTCCCCCAGACTAGTGCGCTAACCGGGCTGCGCTACGCTCCGACTGAGGGGCCATATAAGCCGATAGGCTGCGGGAAGCAATCTCTTGAAAGAAGAAAGTCGGGACTAATCGCCGACGCCGGCCTCGGCCGGCGCTCGCAGGCTGCTGAGCACCCGGTCGCACTCCAGGAGGTCCTGCAGGGCCGTCTGGAGGCGGCGCAGGGCCGCTTCCGGCAGACCGGGCTGGCGGGACGGGAGGGGCGGCGCCCTGTCGGGCTCCGGACGGAGCTGCCCGGCCGCCTCGGCCGCCTCCTCAAGCTCGCCTTCGGAAGCCGCATCCTCGTGCCGCAGCGCTACGACGCTCTGCTCCCCGCGCCCGATGGCCTGAACGAAGCGGATGCCCTCCGTCTTCAGGATGCGCTGGACGCCCTTGATCGTGTAGCCCTCCCCATAGAGGAGATGGCGGATGCCCTTGAGCAGGTCGATGTCGTCGGGTCGGTAGTAGCGGCGGCCGCCGCCGCGCTTGAGGGGCTTGATGTGCGCGAACCGGGTCTCCCAAAAGCGCAGCACGTGCTGAGGCAGGTCAAGATCCTCGGCCACCTCGCTGATGGTGCGGAACGCGTCCGGGCTCTTGTCCATGGCGCCGCTAGCCATCGGGATCAGTCTTCGCTTTCGGCGTGTTCGCCGTTGATCCGGGCCTTGAGGACGTTCGAGGGCTTGAACACCATGACGCGGCGCGGGTCGATCGGCACCTCGACCCCGGTCTTCGGATTGCGTCCCACGCGCTCGCCCTTGCTGCGGACGATGAAGGAGCCGAAGGAGGAGAGCTTCACGGTCTCGCCGGCCGCCAGGCAATCGCAGATCTCGGCAAGGACCCTTTCGACCAGCTCGGCCGATTCCGTCCGCGAGAGGCCGACCTTCTGGTAAACGGCCTCGCTCAAATCCGCCCGTGTGACTGTCTTGCCCGCCATGAACGCTCCCCAGCGCCTGAATTGGATCGTTGCCGTCAGTTCTTCCGAAGACGCTATGCAGATGGCTCCCTATGGTCAACCGTTCTCGACGCCATGGTGCCTGCCTCCTCGGTCGAATGGATCTAACCTACCAGCGAATCAGGGCACTTCCCCAGGTGAAGCCGCCGCCGATTGCCTCGATCATCACGAGGTCGCCCTGCTTGATGCGCCCATCCTTGCAGGCTGCATCGAGCGCAAGGGGAATCGAGGCGGCCGAGGTGTTGCCGTGCCTGTCCACCGTGATAACGACCTTGTCCCGGGCGATCCCGAGCTTGTCGGCGCTTGCCGTGATGATGCGCTTGTTGGCCTGATGCGGGACGAACCAGTCGAGATCCTCGGCGGTGGTGCCGGTCGCGTTGAACGCGTCCTGGATCACGTCGGTCACGGAGCCGACCGCGAACCGGAAGACCTCCTTGCCCTCCATCTTCAGCACGCCGGTCGTCTTGGTGGAACCGGGCCCGCCCGAGACGTAGAGCTTGTCGCGATAGCGGCCGTCGGACCGCAGATGCGACGTGAGCACGCCGCGGTCGGCGGAGGTCCCCGCGCCCTCCTGGGCCTCCAGCACGATGGCGCCCGCCCCGTCGCCGAAGAGGACGCAGGTGGTGCGGTCCTCCCAGTCGAGGATGCGAGAGAAGGTCTCGGCGCCGATCACGAGGGCCCGTTTGTACGAGCCCGAAGCCAGGAACTTGTCTGCCGTCGAGACCGCGTAGACGAAGCCTGTGCAGACCGCCTGCAGGTCGAAGGCGGCGCCGTGGTGCATGCCGAGACCCGCCTGGATCATGGTGGCGGTCGACGGGAAGGTGTAGTCCGGCGTCGAGGTTGCGCAGACGATCAAGTCGATGTCAGCCGGCGTCATGCCCGCATTGGCCAGTGCCGCCTCGGCCGCCTTGATGCCGAGAACCGAGGTGGTCTCGTCATCCCCCGCGATGTGGCGGGCCTCGATGCCGGTACGCTGCACGATCCACTCGTGCGAGGTTTCCACCATCTGTTCGAGATCTTTGTTCGTGACGACGCGCTTCGGCAGGTAGGAGCCGACGCCGCGGACGATGGAGCGGGTGCGTTTCAAGGTATGCCCTTCTCAGGCGGTTTGATCGACGGGATCATGCTCCAGCATGGTCCGGATCGTGTTCATCAATTCGAAATGCGCCATGTCGTAGGCGACGTCGATGGCGCTGGCGAAGCCGAGATCGTCGGTGCCGCCGTGGCTCTTCACGACGACGCCTTCCAGGCCGAGAAACACGCCGCCGTTGACCTTGCGCGGGTCCATCTTGTCCCTCAGAGCGTTAAAAGCCTGTTTCGCGAAGAGATAGCCGATCTTCGCCATCAGGGTGCGGCTCATCGCGGAACGCAGGTATTCGCCGATCTGCTTGGCCGTGCCCTCGGCGGTCTTGAGGGCGATGTTGCCTGTGAAGCCCTCCGTCACGACCACGTCCACGGTTCCTTTGCCGAGATCGTCGCCTTCGACGAAGCCGCGATAGTCGAGATTGGGCAGGTTGGCCTCCTTCAGGATCCGGCCCGCCTCCTTGACCGTCTCGACCCCCTTGATCTCCTCGGTCCCGACGTTGAGCAGCCCGACGGTCGGGCGCTCGAGGTCGAACACGATCCGGGCCATGGCCGCGCCCATGATGGCCATGTCGACCAGATGACCGGCATCCGCCCCGATCGTCGCGCCCACGTCGAGCACGATGCTCTCGCCCCGCAGTGTCGGCCACATGCAGGCGATGGCCGGGCGCTCGATATGAGCCATGGTCTTGAGGCAGATCTTGGCCGTCGCCATGAGCGCGCCCGTATTGCCGGCCGAGACCGTCGCATCCGCCTCCTTGTCCCGGACCGCCTGAACGGCCCGCCACATGGAGGACTTGCCGCGTCCCATCCGGATCGCCTGGCTCGGCTTCTCGTCCATGGAGATGGCGACGTCAGTATGCCGGAGTTCGGTCGCCTCCTTCAGCTTCGGATAGGCGTTCAGCAGGGGGCCGACGACCTCCTCGTTCCCGAACATCAGGAAGCGGATGTCAGGATGGCGCTCCAGGGCGAGTGCCGCGCCGGGGACGACGACCGACGGACCATGATCGCCGCCCATCGCATCAAGCGAAATACGCACCACCGCCTTAGGCATGAGAGATCGGTTCTTTCGTTAAGTCATTCGACAGGGGGCGGAAAATACCGGTTTGCGAGGGCATCGCAACCGAATTCTGCCAGGTTCCGGACCGGGTCGATCTGCACCCGACACGGCAGAAGAAGCGCCGGAAGCAGCCAGGAAATGGGATCTCAGACGCTTCTTTTCCAGCCCTTTCCTACTCCTTGCCCTTCAGCTTGGCCAGGGCCGCGAAAGGCGAATCGTCCGTGTCGGCCGGGTCGCGGTACTGAAAGTCGACACCGGGTTTGCGCGGATAGGGATCGAGGCCCAGCGCCAGGAATTCGGCCGTCAGCGCTCCCAGGTCGATCTGGCCATTGAGGATCTCGTCCGGGGGCTCGTATTCGTGCATCTCGGTCGGCGGTTCGGGCGGAATGCCTGAGGATTCGGCGAAATCCACCTCGACCTCCTCCGAGATCGTGGAGTCGAACGGGTCGAGGGTCACGACGCAGATCTGGGTCACCTCCGCCCGGACCGTCCCGGTCACGTGGACGCCCTTGACGGAGCTCTTGAGCTTGAAGTCGCCGATGAGCGACCGGATGCTCGGCAGGCCGAAATCCTTGGCGAGCGCAGCGCGCTCCTCCTCCGTCGTCTGGACGTGCACCTCCGAGCCCTGAGGCGGCAGGTTCATCACGTCGACAGGTCGCGACAGGGGGCCCACGGTGTCGGGGGTCATCGGCTTCCCTCCTCTGCAAAGGCCTCCGGCCTGGGAAATGTGGGGCCCGGCTCCAGAAGCGCCGCCAGATCCGACTGCCTGAGTCCGCGATCCGCCGCAAGGGCATAACGCGCCAGCGGGCCGGCCGGTGCCTCGGTCCCATAGACGTTGCGGCCGAGCGCCTCGGCGAGAGCGCCCTCGTCCGCCGCATCGAGCGGCCCGTCATAGGCGTGGGCGCGGCCGTAGAACGAGGAGGCGATCTTCTTCATCCGCTTGGGCACGGCCGTGTCGCCGACGCCCATTTCCCGCAAAGAGGCATCCATGTCCCGGAAGAAGGCGTCGGTCAGGTCCTTGGCGACCTCCCCGGCCGGCTCCGGGAGGCTGCGCAGGGCGCGCAGGATGAGGACCATGTGAAGCGACAGGGATTCGAACCGGCCCTCGATGGTGTCCGGAACGCTCAGGCCGGCATAGAGCCCGGGCTCCCGCGAGGCCGTGGCAATCCGCTTGTAGAGGAGCGCGATCGTGGTGCGCCGGGGATCCTTGCGGAACAAACCGAAAATCAACGTGCTAGGCCTTCCTGCCTTGTCAAATGTCCGACACCGGGTTACGCCATCCGCATCCTCGGGCGCAAGCTTATCCGCGCCGCATACCTGGAAGAACCAACGATGCGTCGATATCAAACGGTCTTGATACGCTTGGCCACAGCCACCGTCATCGCCACGTCCCTCGCGGCCTGCGTGGGTGGAGAGGAATTCCACCGGGGTTATCTGGCGGACGAGCGCAGCCTGTCGCAGGTCAAGAAGGGAATGAGCGGCGAGCAGGTTCTCACGACCCTCGGCACTCCCTCCACCGTGTCCACGGTCGGCAACAAGACCTGGTACTACATCAGCCAGACGTCCCGCCGCACCTTCCAGTTCATGCCTGAACAGGTCGTCGATCAGCGGGTGACGGCGGTCTACTTCGATAACAACCTCCGGGTCGAGCGCGTGGCCCTCTACGGCCTCCAGGACGGCAAGGTCTTCGACTTCATCAGCCGCACGACGCCGGCCGGCGGCCAGGAGACGAGCTTCCTCGGCCAGATCCTGCGCGGCACCAACAACTTCAACCCGTTCGGCGCCTGACCGGCCGTTCCGACACCGCGCTTTCGCGATGGCCGGGCCCCTGCCCGGCCATTTTCGTTGTGGCCGCGACGGAGCCTTTTCGAAGATCAGGGCCGGATCAGCTGCGCACAGAGCAAGGCGGCCGCATAGAGGCCGATGCCGAACACCGTATGGGTGATCGCGCTCCGCAGGCGGGCAACGTTCGGCTTCGGCATCCTGGAGGCCGCGATTCCGGCGCCCATGCCCGGCTGCATGACGAAGAATGGCGCAGCCAGCGACGCGAGCCCGAAGGCCAGGGCGGGCCCCGGCGTCGGGCGACGTGCCCAGTCCAGGCCGCATAGCGCCAGAAGGATCGCCGCAAACATGATCCCGATCGCGTAATGCGCGCTCCAGCCGAGAATGCGCTCCCCGGGAACGGGCGGCGCTTTGGCAATGCTGTCATGGGCGAAGCGCCCGTGGGCGAAGTGCCCGATCCAACGACCGACGAGGCGGTAATCCAACGACGGAAACCCGAAGCAGAGCTTCAGGAACGCAGCCCACAGGTCCATCGCCAAGGTCGCGCCGATTCCGATCAAGGCCGCGCGAAGGCCGAATTCCAATCCCTCGAACATGCCGGTATAGTATACTATACGGCGGCGGTTGCAAACCACCCTGGGCTCTGCCGCGCCTGGGCTTGGCCCGTGGCAGCAGGAAGTGCGTCAGGGGCTGGGGAATCTCCTCGCCTGACGCCGAGGCATCTGAATGCCGCGACCAACGAAGAACCCGCGGCTCGCGCCGCGGGTCTCATGTTTCGCCGGCGTCCAACCTTACGAGTGGGCAAGGATCGCGAGGAGCAGAAGGGCGATGATGTTGGTGATCTTGATCGCCGGATTCACGGCGGGGCCCGCCGTGTCCTTGTAGGGGTCGCCGACCGTGTCGCCGGTCACGGAGGCCTTGTGGGCCTCCGAACCCTTGTGGTGGGTCGTGCCCGAGGCGTCCGTGAAGCCGTCCTCGAAGGACTTCTTGGCGTTGTCCCAGGCGCCGCCGCCCGAGGTCATGGAGATCGCCACGAAGAGGCCCGTGACGATGACGCCGAGCAGCATGGCGCCCACGGCCGAGAAGGCCTGGGACTTGCCGGCAATCCAGTAGACGACGAAGTAGGTCACGATCGGCGCGAGCACCGGCAACAGGGACGGGACCACCATCTCCTTGATGGCGGCGCGGGTCAGCATGTCCACGGCCCGGCCGTAGTCCGGACGCTCGGTGCCCGCCATGATGCCCGGCTTCGCCTTGAACTGCCGCCGCACCTCCTCGACCACCGATCCGGCCGCGCGGCCCACCGCCGTCATGGCGATGCCCCCGAACAGGAACGGCACCAGGCCGCCGAACAGGAGGCCGACCACTACGTAGGGGTTGGCCAGGGAGAAGTCCGGCGTCACGCCCTGGAAATATGGATACTGAGCCGCATTCCGCGTGAAGAAGTTGAGGTCGGACGTATAGGCCGCGAACAGCACGAGGGCGCCGAGGCCGGCCGATCCGATAGCATAGCCCTTGGTGACCGCCTTGGTGGTGTTGCCGACCGCGTCGAGGGCATCCGTGGACTTGCGCACCTCCTTCGGCAGACCGGCCATCTCGGCGATGCCGCCCGCGTTGTCCGTCACCGGCCCGAAGGCGTCGAGCGCCACGATCATGCCGGCGACGCCCAGCATGGCCGTAACTGCGATGGCGATGCCGAAGAGACCCGCCAGCGTGTAGGACACGATGATGCCGGCGATGATGACGAGAGCCGGAAGCGCCGTGGACTCGAGCGACACCGCGAGACCCTGGATCACGTTCGTGCCGTGACCGGTCACCGAAGCCTGGGCGATGGAACGCACCGGCCGGAAGCCCACGCCCGTGTAGTACTCCGTGATCACCACGATGAGCGCCGTCACGGCGAGGCCCGCGATGGCGCACCAGAGCAGGTCGAGACCCGAGAACTCGGTGCCGGCGACCGGCCCGAAGCCGATCATCAGGTAGGTCACCACCGCGATCGCCGCGGCCGACAAGACGCCCGTTGCGACGAGGCCCTTGTAGAGGGCGCCCATGATCGACTCGTTCTGGCCGAGTTTCACGAAGAAGGTGCCGATGATCGACGTCACGATGCAGGTGGCGCCGATGGCGAGCGGATAGAGCAGCATGGATTCGAGGATCGGCTGCCCGGCGAAGAAGATTGCCGCCAGCACCATGGTGGCCACCACGGTCACCGCATAGGTCTCGAACAGGTCGGCCGCCATGCCGGCGCAGTCGCCGACGTTGTCGCCCACATTGTCGGCGATGGTGGCCGGGTTGCGCGGGTCGTCCTCCGGGATGCCGGCCTCGACCTTGCCGACCAGGTCGCCGCCCACGTCGGCGCCCTTGGTGAAGATGCCGCCGCCGAGACGGGCGAAGATGGAGATGAGAGAGGCGCCGAAGCCGAGGGCCACGAGGCTGTCGATCACCACCCGGTCAGAGGAGTTCAGCCCCTCGATGCGGGTGAGGTAGCCGAAATAGAGCGCCACCCCGAGCAGGGCCAGACCGGCGACGAGCATTCCCGTCACGGCGCCGGCCTTGAAGGCGACATCGAGGCCGCCCCCGAGGGACTGGGTGGCCGCCTGCGCCGTGCGGACGTTGGCCCGGACCGAGACGTTCATGCCGATGAAGCCGGCCGCGCCGGAAAGCACCGCGCCGATCGCGAAGCCGAAGGCGACGCGGATGCCGAGCAGGTAGGCGATGATGACGAACAGCACCACGCCCACGATGGCGATGGTGATGTATTGCCGCCGGAGATAGGCCTTGGCGCCCTCGGCGATCGCGCCCGCGATCTCCTGCATGCGCTGCGAGCCTGCGTCGCGCTTCATCACGTCGTTGATGGCCCACAGGCCATACAGAACCGAAAGAAGGCCGCCCAAGATGATCAGGGTAAGTGCCATTGTGCCGTCCTTGTTATGGGAAAGCAGATCGCCGCACATCAAGGCCCGTTTTTCGGCCTTGACCGGCCTCTACCCCCAGCGAAGTACGCAAACGCTGCCAAAAATCTATGCAGGCCGCAACGCGACTTCTGAATGACTCACAGGGAACACTTCAACCAAGGACCGGCGCCCTCGCCCGCCGCTGCCATGCCAGAAGGGCCAGGGCGACGAGAACCGGCGGGAAAACAAGCCAGTTCACCCGGTCCCAGCCCCCGGCATTGAGCAATTTGCCCGACGAGAAGGAGGCGAGCGCGACCGATCCGAAGACCAGAAAGTCGTTGGCGGCCTGAACTTTCGTGCGCTCCTCGGGGCGGTAGCAGTCCGTCACGAGCGCGGTCGCGCCGATGAAACCAAAGTTCCAGCCAACGCCTAAGAGAATCAGCGAGGCCCAGAAATGGGCCACCGTGACGCCCGAGAGACCGATGACGGACGCGACGGCGGTCAGGACGAGACCAGCCGCCGTGACCCGGACCTTGCCGAACCGGGCGATCAGGCCGCCGGTGAAGAAGCTCGGCCCGAACATGCCCAGGATGTGCCACTGGATTCCCAGCGCCGCCTCCCCGATGGAGTGACCGCACCCGATCATGGCGAGAGGCGCGGCGGTCATGACGAAGGTCATGAGCCCGTAGGACACGAGGCCGGCCACCACGGCCACGACGAACCGGGGCTGGGCCACGATCTGGCTCAAGGGGCGTCCGCCCGCTTTGGGAGCGGCGGTCACGGGGCCGGCGCGCAGGAACGACACGACGGCGATCGATGCCAGCGCCAGGAATGCCTGGCCGAGGAACGCCCCCGCGAAGGGCGCGGCCGCGATCATGTCCCTGGTCCAGATCACCGTCTGCGGGCCGATGATCCCGGCCGCCAAGCCGCCCACCATGACCCAGGAGATCGCCTTCGGCTTGAAGTGATCCGAAGCCGTGTCGGCGGCGGCAAAGCGGTAGCTCTGGGTATAGGATCCCCACAGCCCGGCCACGAAGGTCCCGGCGCAGAAGAGCACGAAGCTCGCGAGGGCGATCCCGGCCGCCGCCATCGTGCCGGCCACCACGCCGACCAGTCCGGCGAACACATAGGCGGCGCGTCGCCCGAGGCGCCGCATCATCAGGGCCGCCGGGATGGTGCCGACGGCCAATCCGAGATTGAGGAGGCTCACGGGCAAGGTGACGAGTTCCTTGTTCTCCGCCAGCACCTGGCCGACGAGGCCGCCCAAGGACACCACGATGGCGGGGCTCGCCCCGGCCAGGGCCTGGGCGAAGGCCAGCACCAGGGCGTTCCGCCTGGCGAGGGCGTCGCCCTCCGTGGCTCTAGAAGTGGGAAAACGAGCCAGCATCGTAGCGCCTTTCCGATCCGTCGTTCCTGAAGATCGGAAGTCCGGAGCCGGAAACGACGCGTCCGATCACCGAGAGTCCGATGCCGACCCTATCGGCCTCCTTTCGGAAACTGTCGAGATTGCTTTCAGGCAGAGTACAGAGAATTTCGTAATCGTCCCCGCCGGTGACGGCCCGGTCCAGGAGGTCCGGGGAGGCCTCCACCGCCTTGCGTGCCGCGTGGGACAGCGGGATCCTGTCGGTCTCGATCACGGCCGTGACGCCGCTCACCCGCAGCATCTTGGCGAGGTCGCCCGCGAGCCCGTCCGAAACGTCCATCGCCGCTCGAGCGAAGGAGCGGACGGCGGGCGCCAGAAGGTGGCGCGGCCGTGGATGGAGATAGCGGTCGGCGAGATGGGCTCTGTCCTCGGGGGACAGGCGCTCCGCCCAGACCGGGGAGCGTCGCAGCAGGAGGCCGAGGGCGGCGTCCCCTATGGTGCCCGTGACGCAGATCACGTCGCCTTCCCGGGCGGCGGTGCGGCGGACCATGCGACCGGCCGGCACCTCGCCGATGGCGGTCACCGACAGGGTCAGGGCTCCCCTCGCCCTCACGGTGTCGCCCCCGAGCAGTGGACAGGCGAAATCCCGCGCCGCCTCGCCAAGACCGGTCGCGAAGGCGGCGAGCCATTCCTCCGTCCAGTCCTCGGGAAGAGCCAGGCTCAGCAGGAAACCCCGCGGATCAGCTCCCTTTGCGGCCAGATCGGACACGTTGACGCCCAGGGCCTTGCAGGCCACCGAGCCCGGCGGGTCGCCGGGGAGGAAATGCACCGTCTCGACGAGGGCGTCGGCCGTCAGGACGAGGTCGTGACCGGGCGTGGGAGACAGGCAGGCCGCGTCGTCCGCGAGCCCGAGCCCGCCTTCGGCCGCCAGCGGGGCGAAGAAACGGGCGATGAGGCTGTCTTCGCCGGGACGTTGTGATGACATGCGTCGAAGCAGTCCGAGTCGGGGCCGAATGTCATTCTGGGTGGAAGCGGGGGCTCACCGCTTCCCCTGCCCGGCCGTCTTGCGCTCGAGTTCGCCGGCCCGGACTTCGCGGGCGATGGCGTCGAGGACCGCATTGACGAGGCCGGGCTCGTCCTCGTGGTAGAAGCCGTGGGTCACATCGACATATTCGGTGATGACCACGCGCACCGGCACGTCCTTGCGGAACATCAGCTCGTAGCAGCCGGCGCGCAGGATGGCGCGCAGCACCGCCTCGACCCGCTTCAGAGGCCAGCCGGCGGCGAGCGTCTTGTCGACCTTCACGTCGATCTCGCGCTGGTTGTTCACCACGCCGGAGAGGATGTCGCGGAAGAAGGCGTTGTCGGAGGGCTGGAACTCGATGCCCTCGACCTCGCGGCCGATCCAGAACGCCTCGAACTCCGCGAAGGCGTCGATGACGCTCTTTCCTGAGAGATCCATCTGGTAGAGGGCCTGAACGGCGGCGAGACGGGCGGCCGAGCGCTCCGCGGGCTTCGTCATGATCAGGCCTCCTCCACGTTTTGCTTGATGCGCAGCACGGCGAGCGCCGCTTCCACCGCTCCCCCGCCCTTATTCAATTCATTGACCCGCGCGCGGGTCCAGGCCTGCTCGTCATTCTCCACGGTCAGGATTCCGTTGGCGAGGGGGATGCGCCGCGCCACCGACAGATCCATGAGAGCCCGCGCGCTTTCCCCAGCGACGATGTCGTAATGCCCTGTCTCGCCGCGAATGACGCAGCCCAGCGCCACCACCGCGTCGTAGGGCTTGCCGGCCTTCTCGGCGGCATCGAGCGCAATCGCGATCGTCGCGGGAATCTCCAGCGCCCCGTCCACGGTCAGCACGTCCATCTCGGCCTGCGCCGCCTCGACGACCTGACGGGCGCCGCGCAGCAGCTCGTCGGCGATGTCGTCGTAGAAGCGCGCCTCGACGACGAGAATGCGTGCGCCTGGAACCGGCGGGCGGGAATTCGGGGACTTGGCGGAATGCGCGACCATGGAAAACCGTTTCGGATGTGTTGCGTCTGTCACGTCCCCGGAATCCCGGGCGGCTTCCCGGAGGACGAAACAGCGTGCTCTGGAGACGCCCTCCACCTTCGGGACGGACCTAAGGTCATCCTCACGGCGGGGGCTTGGATCTCTGGACGGATGGAACTCGGTGCGTCCCCTACCCCGCCCGGCGCGCCTCCGCAAGCCGTGCGGCGTAGCGGGCCATGAGATCGACCTCCAGGTTGAGGCCGTCGCCGACCTGACGGTCGCCCCAGGTGGTCACGGCCAGTGTATGGGGGATGATCAGGACCGAGAACATGTCGTCGTTGACCGAATTGACCGTCAGCGACGTCCCGTCGAGGCAGACGGAACCCTTCTCGGCGATGAAGGGCGACAGGGCCGGCGGCGCCTTGAGGATGAAGCGGGCGGTCGGTCCCCACGGGTCGTCGCCCGCCGTGATCGCCTCCTTCGCCACGATGGTGGCGATGCCGTCCACATGGCCGGTGACGATATGGCCGCCCAGCTCGTCGCCGATCTTCAGCGACCGCTCCAGGTTGACCCGGGTGCCCACCTGCCAGTCCCGAACGGTGGTCCGCTCCAGGGTTTCGGCGGCGGCGTCGACCTCGAACCAGCAGCCGTTCCCCCGCGGCTCCACGGCGACCACGGTGAGGCAGGGCCCGCCGCAGGCGATGGAGGCGCCGAGTGCGATGGAAGCCGGATCGTAGGCGGAGTCGATGCGGATGCGGCGCAGCGTCTCTCCGTCCGAGACGGCGCTGACGGTGCCCACATCCGTGACGATGCCCGTGAACATCAAGGTTTCTCCCAAAACATGAAAAGGTCGGCACCGATCTGCTCGTCGCCGACGAGGCGCAGAGCGTCCATCCTGTCCTGGAGCGCCAGGCCAAGGGCCGGCACGTCTCCCCGGCCGCGGGCGGACCGTCCGGTGACGAGGACGAGGTCGTCGATGAGGTCGGCAGCTGCGAGAGCGTCGGCAAGGCCGGGACCGCCCTCGCAGAAGAGGCGCGTCAATCCGCGCGTCCCGAGAAGCTGCAGCGCCTCAGGCAGGGAGACGCGACCCTCCGGGTCCGACGGAACCCGCAGCACCTCGACGCCCCGCTCTACGAGAGCCCGCTCCGCCGCGGCCGGCGCCGTCTCGGTGGTGACGACCCAGGTGGGAATCTCGCGGGCGCCGGCGACAACGCGCGCAGCCGGCGGTGTCCTCAGGCCGCTGTCGACGACGATGCGGACGGGCGAACGGGCTTCGAGGCCGGGCAGGCGGACGTTCAGCAGCGGATCGTCGGCCAGGACCGTTCCGACCCCGATCATGATGGCATCCGTATGGGCCCGCATGAGATGCACCCGGGCATTGGCAGTCTCTCCCGTGATCATCAGGCGGGGTCCGTTGCGGGAGCCGGCGAAGCCTTCCGTGGTCCGGGCGAGCTTCACCGTCACCGCCGGCCGTCCTTTCGTGACCCGAGCGATGTGGCCGCGATGGGCCCGACGGGCCTCGTCCCTAAGGCAGCCTGAGATCACCTCGATCCCTGCCGCGCGAAGCCGAGCGTGACCCTGGCCGGCGACCTGAGGGTTCGGGTCCTCGATGGCGGAGACGACCCGCGCGATGCCTGCTTCCACCACTGCGTCTGCGCAGGGCGGTGTCTTGCCGAAATGCGAGCAGGGCTCGAGAGAGACGTAAAGCGTCGCTCCCTGGGCGCGCTCGCCCGCGGCGGCGAGCGCCACTCGCTCTGCATGGGGCCGTCCGCCCGGTTGAGTGATGCCTTGGGAGAGGATGAGGGGCTCCCCGCCATGCTCGTCCACCACGATGGCCCCGACGGATGGATTGGGCCAGCTCAGCCCGAGGTTGCGCTCGCCCAGCGCGATGGCGAGGCGCATGTAGCGCCGGTCCCGGAGGGCTGGTTCAGGCGCCTGCGTGGTGGCGGGAGCGGACACCATCACTCGGTCTGCGCCGCGCCGCGCCTCGTCTGGGGCGCGGGCTCCTCCTCCGCCTCCCCCTCGGCCAGCTTGCCGAGGATCTCCTCGAAGTCCCTGGCCTCACGGAAGTTCTTGTAGACCGAAGCGAAGCGCACATAGGCGACGTCGTCGAGCCCCTTCAGGCCCTCCATGACGAGTTCGCCCACGGTCTCGCTCGACACCTCGGCGTCGCCCATGCTCTCGAGCTGGCGTACGATGCCGTTGAGCATCCGCTCGACTCGCTCCGGGTCGACCGGACGCTTGCGGAGTGCGACCTCGACGGACCGCTCCAGCTTGTCGCGGTCGAACGGCACCCGACGGCCGGAGCGCTTGATGACGAAGAGCTCGCGCAGCTGGACCCGCTCGAAGGTGGTGAAGCGGCCGCCGCAATCCGGACAGATGCGGCGGCGCCGGATGGCCGAGGAATCGTCGGTCGGCCGGGAGTCCTTCACCTGGGTGTCCAGGCTCCCGCAATAGGGGCAACGCATGGAGCGGAACTGCCTTCTTACGCGTAGATCGGGAAGCGCCGGGTCAGCTCGTGCACGCGCTGGCGGACGGATTCCTCGACCGCGGCATTGCCCTCCTCGCCGTTCTTGGCCAGGCCGTCGAGGGTCTCGACGATCAGCTCGCCCACTTTCCGGAACTCGGCCACGCCGAAGCCGCGCGAGGTGGCGGCAGGCGTCCCGAGGCGGATGCCGGACGTCACCATGGGCTTTTCGGGATCGAACGGAACACCGTTCTTGTTGCAGGTGATGTGGGCGCGGCCGAGCGCGGCCTCCGCGGCCTTGCCGGTGAGCTTCTTCGGCCTCAGGTCCACGAGCATCAGGTGGTTGTCCGTGCCGCCGGCCACGATGGCGTAGCCTCCCGACAGCATGGTATCGGCCAGGACTTTGGCGTTCTCGACCACGGAGCGGGCATAGAGCTTGAACTCCGGCCGCAGGGCCTCGCCGAAGGCAACGGCCTTCGCGGCGATTACGTGCATGAGCGGGCCACCCTGGAGGCCGGGGAAGATGGCCGAATTGATCTTCTTGGCGAGATCCTCCTCGTTGGTGAGGATCATGCCGCCGCGCGGGCCGCGCAGGGTCTTGTGGGTGGTGGTGGTGACCACGTGTGCATGGGGGAACGGCGACGGATGGGCGCCGCCGGCCACGAGACCGGCGAAATGGGCGATGTCGACCATGAAGTAGGCGCCGATCTCGTCCGCGATCTCACGGAAGCGGGCGAAGTCCCAGAACCGCGAATAGGCCGAGCCGCCGGCCACGATCACCTTCGGCTTGTGCTCTCGGGCGAGGCGGGCGACCTCGTCCATGTCGATGATCTGGTCGCTCTCGCGGACCTTGTAGCTCACCACGTTGAACCACTTGCCGGACATGTTGACCGGCGAGCCGTGGGTGAGATGGCCGCCGCAGGCGAGGTCGAGGCCCATGAAGGTGTCGCCGGGCTTCATCAGGGCCATGAACACGGCCTGGTTGGCCTGGGAGCCGGAATTGGGCTGGACGTTGGCGAACCTGCAGTCGAAGAGACGCTTGGCCCGTTCGATGGCGAGTTCCTCGGCCATGTCGACGAACTGGCACCCGCCGTAGTAGCGGCGGCCCGGATAGCCCTCCGCGTACTTGTTGGTCATGACCGAGCCCTGCGCCTCCAGGACGGCCCGGGACACGATGTTCTCGGAGGCGATCAGCTCGATCTCGTCGCGCTGGCGGCCGAGTTCCAGCCCGATGGCGCGGGCGATCTCGGGATCGCTGTCGGCGAGGCTCGCCGAGAAAAAGCTGTTGGACAGATGGCTGCGTGCCGCTTCGCTCGCGCTCATGGTAACCCTCGCCTCTGTGAGCGGCCGATCCGGCGGTCCTGAAGCCAGGCCCGGACGCTACGGCAACTCGGTCTCGATGATCCTTGGCCTTTATCATGGGCGGGCGAAAGGCGCCAACCCACCCAGATGACATGCCTACCCGGCACCCGAAAAGCAACAGCCCGCCTCGCGGCGGGCTGCCGGCATCGGAAAGGTTCTTCCGACCTCAGTTCTGCAGGAACATTTCCGCATCCGGCTCGGTGGGCACGCGGCTCGCGACCGGGATGGCGTTGCCGAGGCCGTCCTTGTTGTAGATGTCGTCGCGGAACTGGACGAGGCCGTCGGGGGTCGCCCAGGCGGTGATGTAGACCCAGTAGATCGGGACCGGCTGCGCCAGCCGGGCGTCGATCCGCTCGCCGGACTTGAAGGTCGCGTCGATCTGCTCGCGGCTCCAGCCGGGGGTGTCCTTCAGCAGCCACTCGATGTAGTCGCGCACGTTCTGGACGCGGATGCAGCCGGAGGAGACGAAACGGAAATCGTCGCCGAAGATGCCCTTGGACGGGGTGTCGTGCATGTACACGCCGTGCTGGTTCGGGATATTGATGCGTACGAAGCCCATGGAGTTCAGCTCGCCGCCTGGATCCTGGCGGAAGCGGTAGCGGGTCGCCTCGTCCGAAAACCAGTTCACCTGGCTCGGAGCGATCTCCTGATTTCCGTTGAAGATGCGGATCTTGTTGTCCGTCAGGTAGTTCGGCTCCTTCTGCATCTTCGGGATCAGGTCCTTGCGGATGATCGAAGCCGGGACGGTCCAGTACGGATTGAAATTGACCTCGACGACCTTCGAATTGAGGATCGGCGACTGACGGTCGATCTTGCCGACGCCCGCGGCGTGGCGGGTGTGGACGACGCCGCCCTCCACGGTCTCGACAAGAGCGGCCGGGATATTCGCCACCACGTAGCGGTGGCCGAGGTTGCCCGAGTGGGAGCGCAGCCGCACCGCGTTGATCTCGAGCTGGCGGATGCGGGTCTCGACCGGAACGTTCATGGCCGCGACGGTCGCCGCCGTCATGGTGCCCGTGGAGCTGATGCCGTGGCGTGCCTGGAAACGGCGCACGCCGGCCTCGACATAGGAATCGTAGATCGGCGATTCGCCCGCAGCCGGGTCGAGGTCGCCGGTGATGATCAGGCGCTGGCGGAGGGCGATCACGGCGGGGCTCTTGGAGCCGACGCGCATGCCCTCCACGCCGCGCACCGGCTGCCAGCCGCCGCGGGCCGCGATGTTGCGGTAATGCTCGATCACCTGCTCGGTCGCGGCGAGCGCCTCGGGCGACAGCATCGGCGTTGAGGTCCGCTGGACGCGGCTCCGGGACACCGCCTCGTAATTCTGCGACCACTCGGCCTGGCTTCCGGCGAATTGCTGGGCCAGGGCCGCTGCCGGCGTGAAGACAAGGGCTAGCGATCCTGTCAGAAGGGAACGGCGTGACACCATCGACGTGCAAGCTCTCGGTTTGTGTTTCCAGAAGGTGAGAACGGAGAACGTCCTTCGCCCGGATCGATCTCGGCACGAAAATGCCGAGGGACGATTAATGAAGGGTATTCAAAACAGAGAACAACGCGGCCATTTTATGGCAGAAGACATTCCCACAGGAACCGGAACAGTATCTCGCGATCGTGATCGCCCGAGCGACGATACCGCACGGGAAGCGAGGCGCGAGACCCTGGATCAGCCGTTGCCGAGGAGATAACCGGGCGGCGTGCGGCCCGATTCGCCAGGATTCTCGTATTGCGGCCGTCTGACGGGCTTCGCCCTTGTGCCGCCGTTCTTCCCCGGAGGCGAGACTCGGCCGCTCGGCCGGTATCCCGGAGATACGGTCCCGGGAGCCGGAGCGGGTTCCTGAGCGCGCCCGATGGCGTCGATGAACGAGCCGAGGGGCAAGGGCTGAGCAAGCGCCGCGGCCGGCGCGGCAATGGAAAGAGCAAGCAACGCAGAGCCAAGCAGAAGGCGGGGCATGGGCATGGACCCTCGGTGGAATTCTGCCGGGGAATGATCGATCCCGACAGTCGCTTGCTTGGACTACAATGAAAAATACCCTTACGTCGCCTCCCTATACAGGGAGGGTGGCACAACTTTCCTGTCCGTGAGGACGCGAATTACTTCTCGTGTGCGGCAAACCAGGACAGGGCGAGATACCCTGCGATCAGGGACACGAAGAACACCATGGTCATGGTGCCGGCCTGCACGATGCCCGGGAAGAACGCTGCCAGGATGAGCTGGCTCATGATCGCGAGCAGCCACATGATCCCGCCCCAGGTGCTCGCCATCCAGAGCCCGACGGCCGCGACGAGGTCGATGAGGGCGAAGTAGATGATGGTGGCCTGGTAGCCGGTCGAGCGCGTCTCGAACTGCCCCAAGGGGGTCCAGATGCCAAGGATCACGGCCCAGGCGCTCAGGCCTTTCATGATCCAGAGAATTGCGAGGATCCGCATGAACCAGGTGAGCACGAAGTTCCAGCGCAGGGCCTTCGGGGCCGCCGGCCGCTCCTCGATCCGGTCCGATATGTAATCCCGTGCGGCGTCCGAGGAGTGCCTCGGACCGGACGTGCGCGCCATCACGCGATCTCCATTTCCCGATCGCCGAGGCTGGCGAAGTGGTGCTCGATAGCGGCGGGGTCGACCTCCTGGAGGGAGGCGGGCTTCCAGCGCGGCTGGTTGTCCTTGTCCACCAGGACCGCCCGCACGCCTTCGTAGAAGTCATGCCCTTCGAATATGCGCGAGACAATGCGGAATTCCGTCCTCATGGCCTCGTCGAAGTCGAGGCCGCCGCCTCGGCGCACCTGCTCGAAGGCGATGCACAGGCTCGTCGGGGACTTTGCCCGCATGCCTGCCGCCGTCCTGACGGCGAAATCCGATCCCGCCGCGGCCGCCTCGTCGAGGCCCGCCAGGACGGCAGCGACACTGTCCGATCCGAAGCAGGAATCGATGAGGCCGCGCTCGCCCGCCAGGGGAGCCGGGCCGGGATCGACGGACACCCTCGACAGCGCCGCATCGACCGACTCGCCGGCGATCAGCGCCTGCCGCAGCGGACCCATGTCCTTGCTGTCAACCGCGTGGGTCGCGAGGCCCAGCGCCAGGGCGTCGGGCCGCCTGACCCGGTCTCCCGTGAGCGCGAGATACATGCCCGTCTGTCCCGGCAGGCGCGGCAGCGCATAGGTCGCTCCGACATCGGGGAAGAAGCCGATGCCGACCTCGGGCATGGCGAAGAGGTAACGCTCCCCCGCGACCCGGTGCGAGCCGTGGAGGGACACCCCTACCCCGCCGCCCATGACGATCCCGTCGATCAGCGACACGTAGGGCTTCGGATAGCGCTTGATGAAGGCGTTGAGCTGGTACTCCTCGCGCCAGAAGGCCAGCGCCTCCTCCTTGCGTCCGGCCTGACCCATCTCGGTGAGCTGCCGGATATCGCCCCCGGCGCAGAACGCCTTCTCTCCGGCGCCCTCGACGACAACTCGCGTGACCGCCGGATCCGCAGCCCAGGCCTCCAGCGCCCGGCGCATCTCGCGCACCATGGTCAGGGTCAGGGCATTGAGCGCCCGCGGCCGGTTGAGGGTAATGACGCCCGCCTCCCCCCGGCGCTCGCAGATCACTTCACGGCTGTCGTCCATCGCAAGCTCCTTCGTCCCCGCGCGGCTTAAACAAGAGGTGCCTCCACCGTCAATCTATGCCGTTGAGACAGGTATTTCGCACGCGAATGGCTCGCATGCGACCGCGAAAACTTTTTTAGTGCGATTTAAATGTGCTACCTCTTGGCACCGCCGGCGCGTCGAGGCCGGCCGTGGATCAGGATTGATGTCGAAGCTGTCGCCGTTTCCCCGCCCCGCCGCCCAGGATGCCGCCTCGCCGAAGCTGGGGTTGACCCACC
Organism: Microvirga sp.; assembly: GCA_035645535.1. GTDB lineage: Bacteria > Pseudomonadota > Alphaproteobacteria > Rhizobiales > Beijerinckiaceae > Microvirga. The sequence continues at coordinate 27,412 of DASQMJ010000072.1, forward strand.
GGCCAAGACGCAACCGGAAGGCGGAGTGGTCGCGGCGGCTGGTGCGGGAGCACGTGCTCACGGCCGACGACCTGATCTGGCCGCTCTTCGTGATCGATGGGAATTCGGGCCGGCAGGCCGTCGGGTCCATGCCGGGCGTCGAGCGGCTGACGATCCCGGAGATCGTCCGCGAGGCCGAGCGGGCCGCCGCATTGCGCATCCCGGCTATCGCCCTCTTTCCCTATACCGACCCTTCCTTACGCGACCCGACCGGCTCGGAGGCGCTGAACGGCCGCAATCTGGTCTGCCGCGCCGTGCGCGAGATCAAGCGTGCGGTTCCGGAGGTCGGCGTCATCACCGACGTCGCCCTCGACCCCTATACCAGCCACGGCCATGACGGCGTCATGCACGGCGACCGGATCCTCAACGACGAGACGGTCGACCTCCTGGCCCGGCAGGCGGTGATCCAGGCCGAGGCCGGCTCCGACGTCATCGCCCCGTCCGACATGATGGACGGGCGCGTGGGCGCCATCCGCAGCGCCCTCGACGCGGCTGGATTCGAGGATGTGCAGATCATGGCCTATGCGGCGAAATATGCCTCTGCCTTCTACGGCCCGTTCCGCGACGCCATCGGCACCAGTGCCACCCTCGTGGGCGACAAGCGCACCTACCAGATGGACCCGGCCAACACGGACGAGGCCATGCGCGAGGTCGCCCTCGATCTCGAGGAGGGTGCCGACATGATCATGGTCAAGCCCGGCCTGCCCTATCTCGACGTGGTCGCCCGCGTGAAGGACGCCTTCGCGGTTCCGACATTCGCCTATCAGGTCTCGGGCGAATACGCGATGATTCAGGCGGCCGCCGGCAACGGCTGGCTCGACGGGGACCGGGCGATGATGGAAAGCCTGCTCGCCTTCAAGCGGGCCGGAGCCGACGGCATCCTCACCTATTTCGCCCCTCGGGTGGCCGAGAAGCTGAAGGCGCAAGCTTAAAGCCGGGTCCCGCATGATCCGCTCCGGCCTCTTCCGGTCCTGGCGGATTGCCTCCTGCCTGTTCGGGCTGTGCCTTCTGGCGGCCTGCGGGCTCTCGGTCGATGCTGAGCAGACGCGGGTTTGCCGGACCGCCCTGCCGGCCCTGAATCCCGGGGCGCGGATCACGGTCCTCCGGGTCCAGAACGGCCCCTCGCCCCGCACGATCCTCATCGACTACACGGCCGAGCAGCCGGGCCAGCCGATCCGGCACCGGGCGGTGATCTGCGCGTTCGCCGCCGAGGGGCTCTCGCCCAACAAGGCGGAGCTGACGGGAATCAGGACGGAGCAGGGCCCGATCTCGGGCGCAAGCCTCTATTTCCTGAAGCACTACTACATCGACAGCCCCGAGGGGGTCGCAGGGGACCCGGGCAGCCGGCCCGATGCCGCCGTCATCGAACTCCCCGCCGCAACCGCCTATTCCCTGCAGCAGTTTCTGGTGAGCCTGCCGCGCACGGCGATCTATGCCCTGCTCGCGGTCGCCTACGCGCTGGTCTTCGGCCTGAGCGGTCGCATCAATCTCGCGTTCGGCGAACTGGCCGCCGTCGGGGCCGCCGGGACCATTGCGGGAGCTTCCATCGCGATCACGGCTGGGATCGGCTCCCCCCTCCTGGGCCTCGGGGCGGGCCTCGTGGCCGCCATGGCGGCGGGGGCGTTCCACAGCGCTGTCGGCGGCTATCTCACCATCGGGCGCATCCCGGCTGCGCAGCCCAGCCTCATCGCGACCGTGGGGCTGTCCCTCTTCCTGATGGAGTATCTGCGCCTCGTCCAGAGCCCCGTCACGGTCTGGCTGCCGCCGATCTGGTCGGAGCCCTGGCCCATCGCCCGGGCCGGGGACTTCCTGGTCAGCCTCACGCCGATCACCCCGACCACGACCGGAATCGGCCTTGTCGTTGCGTTAGGCCTCCTTCGGCTGATGAAATCCACAGGTTTCGGTCGCGCTTGGCGGGCCTATGCGGACGACGCACGGGCCGCTGCGCTTTTCGGCATCGACGGTCCGCGGCTCCTGGTCCAGACCCTTGCCATCGCGGGAGCCACGGCGGCGCTCGCCGGAATGCTCATCGTGGCGCAATACGGCGGGCTCGGCTTCGCCGGCGGCTTCCAGTATGGCCTCAAGGCGCTGATCGCCGCCATCATCGGCGGGATCGGCTCGATCCCAGGAGCACTCCTCGGGGGTTTCGCGGTAGGATTGTTCGAAACCCTCTGGTCGGCGTATCTACCCATCGAGGCGCGCGACATGGCTCTCTATGCCGCGCTGATCGTCTTCCTGATCTTCCGGCCGGGCGGGCTGCTCGGCACGCGGGATCCAACACCACGGCCCGTCTGAAGGCCACATAAGAACCGGAGGCAACATTGGCCGACTTCGCCATCACCGTCGAGGACGTGAAACGGGCCGCGGCGACGATCCAGGGGCAGGTCCTGAGGACCCCTCTCGTGCCCGCGCCACGCCTGTCGCAGCTCACGGGCGCAACCGTCTGCGTCAAGCACGAGAACATGCAGCCGACCGGCTCCTTCAAGGAGCGCGGGGCGGTCACGAAGCTGGAGAGCCTCACCACGGAGGAGCGCGGACGCGGCGTCATCGCCATGTCGGCCGGCAACCATGCCCAGGCCGTGGCCTATCACGCGCGCCGCCTCGGCATCCCGGCCACCATCGTCATGCCCGAGAGCACGCCTCTGGTGAAGGCGGAGAACACCCGCTCCTACGGCGCCCGGGTGATCCTGCATGGCGAGACGCTTTACGAATCCGCCGACCGGGCGCGCGAGATCGCCGGCGAGGAGGGTCTCGTCTTCGTCCACCCCTACGACGACCCGAGCGTCATGGCCGGCCAGGGCACCATCGCCCTAGAGATGCTGGAAGACGCCCCCGATCTCGACCAGATCGTGGTGCCCATCGGCGGCGGCGGCCTGATCTCGGGCATCGCGGTTGCGGCCAAGGCCCTGAAGCCGTCCATCGAGATCGTGGGCGTGGAGGCCGCCCTCTATCCGTCCTTCCACAACGCCATCCGGGGCGAGGACCGGCCTATCGGCGGCGCGACGCTTGCGGAGGGCATCGCGGTCAAGACGGTGGGCCAGCTGCCCCTGCCCGTCGTGCGGGACCTCGTCTCGTATATCCTGCTGGTGGACGAGCCTGCGATCGAGCGCGCGGTCAACGCCTATGCCACTCTCCAGCGGACCATGGCGGAGGGTGCGGGCGCGGCGGGCCTCGCGGCCATGCTGGCGGAGCCGGAGCGGTTCGCCGGCAAGCGGGTCGGCCTCGTGCTCTGCGGCGGCAACATCGATGCGCGCATCCTCGCCTCCGTGATGGTGCGCGAGCTCGAGCGCGACGACCGCATCGCCTCCTTCCGCATCACCTCCAACGACAGGCCGGGCTTCCTCGGGCGGGTGGCGAGCCGGCTCGGCGCACTCGGCGCCAACATCCTTGAGGTTTCCCACAGCCGCCTGTTCCTCGACGTGCCGGCCAAGGGGGTTTCCATCGACATCACCGTCGAAACCCGCGGAAAACAGCATACATTGGAGGTGTTCGAGGCCCTGGCGGCCGACGGGCTCGCTCCGCAGCGGGTCGATTCCCGCGGCCTTTCGGAAACCGCCTACTGAGGAGGACATCATGGTGAACCGCTCGTCCCTGCCGCCCATGAGCTACCAGCCCTATGGGGTGGACGTGCGCCTGACCCAAGGCGTGATCGGCCGCCGCTTCTGGGCCTACATCATCGATCTTTTCGTGGTGGCGCTCTGGATCGTGCTGATCTCCATCGCGATCTTCGTCTTCGGCCTGCTCACCCTGGGGCTCGGCTGGGGCCTCTTCGTCCTGCTTCCCCTCACCGCTCTCACCTTCGTGATCTACAACGCGGTGACGATCGGGGGCAGGAGCCAAGCGACGGTGGGCATGCGCACCATGGGCCTGCGGGTGGTCGATGCGCAGACCGGCGGTCCCGTCTCCATGCTGGCGGCGGCGGTCCATGCCCTGCTGTTCTACGTGGCGGTCTCCACCTTCCTGCTCTGGGCCGGCGACATCCTCATCGGACTCTTCCGCGACGACCGGCGGTTCTTCCGCGACATCCTGACGAACATGCTGGTCATCCGTTCTTAAGGAGTATGAGGCGTTCGCGCCTCTTTTGCTGGACGCGGGCGGCACCAATGTTATCCTTGAGCGTTAGGTCAATGCTCAAGGTTCCTCCACAAGGCGATCAAGCTTGACGAGTCAGCCGCGCGACGCACCGCAATTCTACCTCACCTCCCCTTCCGCCTGCCCCTATCTGCCGAACCGGGAGGAGCGGAAGGTCTTCACCCACATCGTCGGACGGCGGGGACGGGAGCTCAACGAGATCCTCACCCAGGGCGGGTTCCGGCGATCCCAGACCATCGCCTACAGACCCGCCTGCGACGCCTGCCGCGCCTGCGTGTCGGTGCGGGTGCTGGTGAACGAGTTCGAGCCGTCGGGGAACATGCGGCGGGTGCTCAAGGACAATGCCGATCTCGTCGGCACCGCCATGCCGAACCGCCCGACCTCCGAGCAGTATTCCCTGTTCCGGCGCTATCTGGACGCCCGCCACACCGACGGCGGCATGGCCGACATGACGGTGCTCGACTACTCGATGATGATCGAGGACAGCCACGTGGACACGCGTGTCATCGAGTACCGCCGGCGCGGGATCGACAGCGGAATCACCGGCCGGGGCGAAGGCGACCTGATCGCCGTCTGCCTCACCGACGAGATGAGCGACGGCCTGTCGATGGTCTATTCGTTTTACGATCCGGATCTGCACGGCCGCAGCCTCGGCACCTTCATGATTCTCGACCATATCCGGCGCGCGAGAGCGATGGGCCTGCCCTACCTCTATCTCGGCTACTGGGTCGATGGCTCCAAGAAGATGGGCTACAAGGCCCGCTTCACGCCGCAGGAGCGGCTTTTGGCGCAGGGTTGGGCTCGGGTGGACTGATCTTCCGCCGGGCCCGGCAGCATCCGGCGAACCCCTCCGCCGGTTGCGGAGCGACATAAAAATTGATGCGGCGCGGGGCCGAACATCATCCGAACTAGAGCGTTGTCGAGCTACCTCGACGGAGGACCGCGATGGCTCGCTTGTCTCTCTGGCTGCTCGCCACGTCCCTGACGCCACTTGGCTTCTCCAATGCGTCCGCCCACGACTGGTATCCGATCTCCTGCTGCAGCGAGCGGGATTGCCATCCCTTGAGCGAGGAAAGCGGAGAGACCGTCACGGAATTTCCCGAAGGGTGGAAACTCTGGGACGGCCGCATCATCGCACGGGGACTCGCCAAGCTGTCGCCGGACCGGCGCTTCCACCTGTGCGAGACACCGTCGAAGACGATCATCTGCTTCTTCGCCCCGCCCGGCGGGTCGTGAGTCGCAAGAGCCCGACGTCCCTCGCGCAGTCGCCTCAAAGGATGAAATACGACGTTTTCATCGTCGCGACGGCAATGCCGAGAGCATGGTCGGCAGCCCCGTCCCCGTCCGCGTCGAAGCGCAGTTTGCGGTCGGCCGTGTTGAAATAGAACTGTCCGGCCTTGCCCGCGGTCAGACGGCCGTCATCCACCGCGTTGCCCAGGAAGGTGAGCTTCTGGCGACCGCCGGATGCGGCGTCGGCATCGAGCTTAGAAAAGTCCAGCCGGTCGTCCTTGGTGAAGTCCCGGATCCGGTCATGGTGATCGAGCGCGCCCATCTCCCCGTAGGACCTGTAGAAGAACCTGTCCTTCCCGGCGCCGCCCGCCGAGACATCGGCGCCGGCATCGCCACGGATAAAATCGTTTCCGCCGCCACCGCTGAGCCTGTCGTCTCCCGCGCCTCCGGACAGGTTGTCGTCTCCCGCCTCACCGCTCGCCACGTCGTTGCCCGCCCGGCCGCTGATCCGGTCGTTTCCGGACATGCCGTGCAACCGATTGTCCGCCTCGTTGCCGAAGATGCTGTCGCCGAAGCGGGAGCCCCGCGCATTCTCGATGATCGTGAAGTCCCCGATATAGATCTGATCCTTGTCGAGGATCGACGAGGATTTCCGGCCGATGTAGTTCCACGAGCCGTCGTTGAGGTCGAGGACGATCCTCGCAGCGGCGCCCTGGGCGTCGATGGTGTCGTTGCCACCCCCGTCCCAGATCAGGTTGTCCTTCCCGAAGGAATGGGTGGTCGAGCCGGTCTTTCTCCGCGCCGGCCCGTAGATCGCCTGGAGCGCCATGACGTCGAGCACCCCGAGCTTGTCGCTCGGGCCGTCATAGGTATAGGCCATGACTGACGAGTTCAGCTCGCCGCCCCTGAGCTGCCGGCCGCCCTCGAAGGGATGCTTGAGGCCGAGCGCGTGACCGATTTCGTGCAGGATCGTGTGGATGGCGTCGCCGTTCGAGCGGTAATCGAGCCCGGTATCAAGCCAGACCTTCCCCTGGACGGCGATGGCGCCGGCCTGCTTGTCGTACGAAGGATAGTTCGCATAGCCCGCGAAGCCGGCGATGTCGAACTGCCCGAACAGGAGATCGGCGGTCGCCTCGCTGCCTCGCACGAACTTGACGTCCGCGACGGCAGAGATGGTGGCGAGGGCCTTCTCGACGACCGCCTGCTGCTGGCCCGAGAAGCCCCGGAAGCTACCTTCTGGATTCCCATAGGTTGTCGGCGTCAGCTTCGGCACCGACGTCATGAATGCATAGGTGAGGAGTGCCGGCGTGCCATCCTGCCCGTTGGCGTACCACCTGTGCCAATCGGTTTCCTGAAACGCATTGCGAAGCGCGAGAATAGTCTTGTGGGGCATGGTGGCTCCGGCTCACGGGCACAGGACAGGCAGGCGGCGACAGCACTATCCATAGCTTGGCTCGCCGCGTCGAAGGATTGCGTCCGATTGTCTTAGCCGAGACGTTGCGACCGGGCGAATGAGCTTTCGGGTAACCCCACTTCGAGGCAGGGGCCGGATCGCCCCCCTGAGAAACGACACTGCCCGGGCTTTGCATTCCCGGGCAGCTCCACATCGAGGATGATGGACGGCGCTCGGCCTTACTGGCCGAACTTGTTCGACTTCGGGAAGCCCTTCGGCGGCAGGCGGCCGGCTTCGGTGCGGTCGCCCATCCAGTCGCGCAGGTCCTCCTTCGCGACCGTCCATGTGCGGCCGGACGTGTCCTTCCAGGTCAGGCCCTCCTTCAGCTTGAAGACCTTGGCGTCGGAGACGCCGCCGTCCTTGTAGCGCTGGAGGCGCACGCCCTTGCCGCGGGTCATTTCCGGCACCTGCTTGATCGGGAAGATCAGGAGCTTGCGGTTCTCGCCGATGATCGCGACGTGATCGCCCTCGGCCTCTGTACACACGACGGCCTTCGCCGCGCCGTCCAGATTGAGGATCTGCTTGCCCTTGCGGGTGTTGGCCAGGATGTCGTCCGTCGGCACCACGAAGCCGCGCCCGTCGGACCCGACCACGAGGAGCTTGGTGCCGGCCCGGTATGGGAAGGCGGCGATGAAGTCCTCCCCCTCCTCAAGGTCGACCATGAGGCGGATCGGATCGCCGAAGCCGCGCCCGCCCGGGAGCTTGGAGGCTTCCAGCGTGAAGAAGCGGCCGTTCGTGGCCACCACGACGATCTTCGAGGTGGTCTCGGCGAAGAACGCGGTCTTGAGGCTGTCGTCGCCCTTGAACTGTACGCCCGAGAGGTCGGCCTGGTGCCCCTTCATGGCGCGGATCCAGCCCTTCTCGGACACGATGACGGTGATCGGCTCGCGCTCGACCATCGCCTCGGCGAAGTCGATGTCGGAGGTGTCGGGCGCCTCGGCGAAGGTGGTGCGGCGCTTGCCGAGCGCGGTCTCGGGCCCGAAGGTCTTGCGGACCTCGCGGATCTCCGCGGTAACTGCCTTCCACTGCGCCTTCTCGGAGCCGAGGAGGTTCTCGATGGCGGCCTTCTCGTCCTGCAGGTTCTTCTGCTCGCGCTTGAGCTCCATCTCCTCCAGCTTGCGCAAGGAGCGCAGGCGCGTATCGAGGATGGCGTTGGCCTGGATTTCGGTGAGCTTGAAGACGCGCATCAGCTCCTGGCGCGGCTCGTCCTCCTCGCGGATGATTTTGATCACTCGGTCGAGGTCGAGATAGACGATCAGGAGGCCGCCGAGGATCTCGAGGCGCCTGTCGATCGCGGCGAGCCGGAAGCTCGAACGGCGGATGAGGACCTCGCGCCGGTGGTCGAGCCACTCGCGCAGGCATTCGGCGAGGCCGAGCACCTTCGGCACCTTGCCGCCGGCGAGCACGTTCACGTTCATCGGAATGCGGCTCTCCAACTCGGTGAGCTTGAAGAGCGATTCCATCAGGATGATCGGATCGACGGTCTTGGAGCGCGGCTCCAGCACGACGCGAATATCCTCGGCAGACTCGTCGCGCACGTCCGCCAGCAGCGGCAGCTTCTTCTCCTGCAGCAGCTCGGCGATCTTCTCGATCAGGCGGGACTTCGGCACGCCGTAGGGAATTTCGGTGACGACGATGTTCCAGACGCCGCGCTTGACCTCCTCCTTGTGCCAGCGGGCGCGCACGCGGAAGGAGCCGCGGCCGGTGCGGTAGGTCTCGGCGATGGAGGCGGGCGTGTCGACGATGATGCCGCCGGTCGGCAGGTCCGGTCCCGGAACGAAGCTCAGGAGCTGATCGGACGTCGCCTTGGGATGGCTGATGAGATAGAGCGCCGCGTCGCAGAGCTCCGCCACGTTGTGCGACGGGATCGAGGTCGCCATGCCGACCGCGATGCCCTGGGAGCCGTTGGCGAGCAGGTTCGGGAACGCCGCCGGCAGGACGACCGGCTCCTCGTTGGTCTGGTCGTAGGTCTCGCGGAAATCGACCGCGTCCTCGTCGATGCCTTCCAGCAGCAGCCGGGCCACCTCCGTCAGGCGCGCCTCAGTGTAGCGCATGGCGGCGGCGCTATCGCCGTCGATGTTGCCGAAATTGCCCTGCCCGTCCACCAGCGGATAGCGCTGGGCGAAATCCTGCGCCATGCGCACGAGGGCGTCGTAGATCGACTGGTCGCCGTGGGGGTGGTACTGACCCATCACGTCGCCGACCACGCGGGCGCACTTCTTCGGCGCCGAACGGGGATCGAGGCGCAGGAGGCGCATGGCGTGGAGGATGCGGCGGTGGACCGGCTTCAAGCCGTCGCGCGCGTCCGGCAGCGCCCGGTGCATGATCGTGGAGAGCGCATAGGCGAGGTAGCGCTCCTCCAGCGCATCCTTGAGATTGATCGTCTCGATGTCGCCGCCTGACGGTGGATTGACCGGCTTACCCATGTATCGAAAATCCTAACTGCGAATCAGTTCTTTATCATCCGAAACGAGAACATAACAGAAACAAACGCTACTCGTCCCCAGCTGTCGCCAGTGCGACGAAACGCGCCCGCTCCGCCGGAGCCGCCTGGCCGCGCGGTTCGAACACATTCTGATGCAGGAAGAAGTCGGTCAGTGCAAATCCGGCCCGGATGTCCTCGTCCCGCGGCCGGTTGGTCCGCATCTGGCCGATCAGGAAGCCCGGCAGCCTGAGGAGGCGGTCCTTGTACGGCTCCCCGGCCGCGGCGCTGACCGCCCGGCCGCTCTTCGGCGACACGTAAGCGAGATTCTCCCGGCTCCCGGTGGCGGCGCAGGAGGTCAGGTCGAGGCCGAAGCCGAGTTCCGCCAGGATCGCCAGCTCGAACCGGACAAAGAGCGCCGGCGCGAGGTCGGGATCGTCCAGGTGATCCACCAGTACGGTCAGGGTCTCGTAGAGGGCCGGGTGCGGATCCCGCTCCGGCAGGTAGCGCAGCAGGTGGGACAGGGTCGCGAGTCCATAGAGAGCCAGGGGAGAGCCGATGAAATGCGCCGCCCGCATCTCCGCTCCTTCGACCTGGAACGTGCCCAAGTGCTCGTCGAGCCGGGCACGCCAGGTGGCATGGACGCCGTTGCCCGGCTGAAGGACGGGCTGAAGGGTCTTGGAGCGTCCCCCATGGACCAGCCCGAGATGGCGGCCGTGCCTGCGCGTCATCAATTCGAGGATGACGCCGGATTCGCCGTGTCTGCGGACACCGACGACGATGCCCTCATCGGTCCATTGCATGGGATCGGTGTACTCGCGCCGAAAACAGAAGTGAGAGACCCGATGTAAGCATTCCGGCGGCACTTTTCCATGTTTTCCAAAAGGATCCAGAGGGTTTCCTCCGGGTTGTCCTCACGACTCCGCCGCCTCGCCGGGAACCAATCGCCCAGGTTCGGTTTGTCGATGTTCATGTTGGCCAGGGTACAAGTTCGAATCATGAAAACGACATCTCTGCTTCTTTCAAGCGCCGCCATTCCGTTGATGCTGCTGACGTCACCGGTCATGGCCAAGCCGCTGACAGCACCTTCCGAACCCTTCGCTGTCGCACAGGCCTCCCCCGACTCCCCCGATTCCCCCGAGGAGCAGCCGCGCGGCCGCCAGCGCGGCCAGCGTCCCGACGGGGACGCCGCTTCGCCGGGCCGGGGCGAGCGGCCAGACCGCCCGGACCGGGGCCCGCGCCCTGCCGCCCAGGCACCCGGCGCGGAGGCCCCGGAAGGCCGCGGCCCCCGACGTGGCGCCGGCCCCGGCGAAGCCGCTCAGGAGGCCCCGCGCCCGCCCCGCTCGGCGGCGCCCGAGGAGGCTCCCGATACTCCGCGCCAGCGCCCCGAGCGTCGGCCGGCCGAACGATCCGCTCCGCCGACCGATGCGGCTCCGGAGCGACCGGCCCGTCCCGCCCAAACCCCGGCCGAAAGCCCGGCCCGCCCGCAGCGTCCCGCCGCCCAAGAGCGGACGCCTGCCGGAGCGTCCCCGACCGAGCAGAGGCGCGCACCGGCCGCGGACACGGCTCCGGCTGCTCCAACGACCAGCCCGCAGACCCCGGATGCTCCGCGGACCCGCCCGACACCGCCCGCCCCGGCGGCGGAACCGGCCACTCCCCCTGCGGCCGGTCCGCAGAGGGCCGCCCCGGGAACCCAGCGTCCGGGCGACGATACTCCAGGGACACGTCAGAGAGGGCAGCGTCCTGATCGACCGGAACGCCCCGACCGTCCGGACACGTCCCCGTCGGCACCGGCGGCACAGCAACCTGCGCCGACCGCACCGGCACAGCCCGCTCCCGCACCGACTGCAGCCCCGACGCAACCGACCCCGGCAGCTCCCGCACCGGCCGCTCAGCCGGCAGCGCCGACCCAGCCGGCACCGGCAGCCCCTGCTCCGACGCAGGCGGCCCCGACACAACCGGCGGCTCCAACGCAGCCCGCCCCGACGGCGCGATCTGCCCCGGGCACTCCGGGTGCCCCGGCTCCGACCCAGGCGACACCGGGCAGAGCGCGCCAGCCCTTCGACACCTCGATCGGGATCAGCATCGAGGACCTGCGCGGCCAGCGGCGCGAGCGGCGTGAGGGCGGCCGGGTCATCATTGAGGAACCCGGCAACCGCACCATCGTTCGCGAGGGCGACCGGGTCATCATCCGCCACGACGAGACGGAGCGCTTCCGCCGGTCCTATCGGGACGCGGATGTGCGCGTCGAGCGGCGAGGCGGCGGCGAGGAGGTGACCGTGGTCCGCCGTCCCGACGGCACCGAAATCGTCACCGTCCGGGACGAGGACGGCAACCTCATCCGCCGCATCCGGCGCGAGCCCGCCGGGCGGGAGGTGGTGCTCATCGAGAACCGCCGCGGCGATGTCCGCCCGGGTGCCGGTCGGGGCTACGGCTACGTGCGGGAGGAGGTCATCCGCCTGCCTCCGCCGCAGGTCCGGATCCCGCGCGAGGAGTACATCGTGGAAGTGGAGCGGGCCTCGCAGGAGGATCTGGTGGAGGCCTTCACGGCCCCGCCGGTGGAACGCATCGAGCGCGCCTATACCCTCGACGAGGTCCGTCAGAGCCAGCCGCTTCGGGAACGCATGCGCCGGGTCGACCTTGACACGATCACCTTCGATTTCGGCTCCTGGACCCTTCCCGATGAGCAGATCGGAGCCATGACCGGAATCGCCCAGGCCATCCGGAGGGCGCTCGCCAACAACCCGAACGAGGTCTTCCTCGTGGAAGGCCACACGGATGCGGTTGGCTCGGACGAAGACAATCTCACCCTGTCCGACCGGCGCGCGGAAACCGTGGCGGCGATCCTGACCGAAAGGTTCGGCATCCCGGCCGAGAACCTCACGACGCAGGGCTACGGCGAGCAGTACCTGAAGGTGGCCACTGAGGCGCCAGAGCGTGAGAACCGCAGGGTGACCCTGCGCAGGATCACGCCGCTCCTGCAGGGTCAGAACACCCAGCAATAGCGCCGCCCCGCAAGGGACAGCCAAGGAAGCCCCGGTGATGGCACGCTCCTTCGCCGGGTTTTTTTGTTTTCAACATCCGACTTCTACACGAAGCGATCGGCTTCGACTCGGGCGTTCCCGAGCTACACGCTCTTTTAAGCTTTTGACGTAACGTTAAGTTTGCCAGCAACTACAAGAGCGAGACAATGCTCGGGATCCTGCGACGCCAAACGCACAAAGACGCTCCTGTCGAACTCGTTCAGCCTGAAACGCCACCGGCGGTCGAGCCGGACGTAAGGCCTCCCGACACCGACGTGGTGGATGCCCTCGAGGCCGACGTCCTCAAGGCGATCCATGGGGTCACCCAGGCCATTGCCGTTGCCGCGGCGGACGTGTCGGCCGTCGAAAAGAACCTGGCGGAGATCCGGGCACACGCGGAAGAACTGGCCGCATCGGGACGCTCCGCATCCGGGGAAACCGTCTCGCTGGCCTCCTCCACCGAGGAGCTCACGGCAACCGCCGGCGAGATCGGCCGCGCCATGGAGCATGCGGGCGAGCGGATCGACAGCGCGGTGCAGGCGGCGCAGAAGGCGAGCGGCCTGATCACGCATCTTTCCGCCGCCATCGCCGAAATCGTCGGCATCGTGGACACGATCTCCGCCGTCGCGAGGCAAACGAACCTGCTGGCGCTCAATGCCACCATCGAGGCCGCCAGGGCCGGCGAGGCCGGACGAGGCTTCGCCGTCGTGGCCAGCGAAGTGAAGACCCTCTCCACGGAGACCGGGAAGGCTGCCGACGACATCCGCCAGCGGATCGACCGGCTGCGCGAGACGGCGAGCGCCTCCACGAGTGCCGTGGCCGAAGTCGTCGACGCCGTCGAGGGCGTGCGACCCGTCTTCGACACGGTCCGCAAGGCCGTCGGCGAGCAGAACACCGCCATCGGGGAGGTTTCCCGTCTGGCGAGTCTCGCGTCGAACAGCGTCAGCAAGGTGAGCGAACGGGCCGGCGACGTGGACGCGGTATCGATCAGCGCCAGCGAGCGCGCGCACGAAGCGGACCAGGCTGCAAAGACGGCGGACGGCTTGGCAAGGGCCCTGGGGCAACGCTTCGTCACCGTCATCCGCCAGAGCGAGCTCGGCGACAGGCGGCGGTCGGACCGCTTGCCGGTGGATCGTCCGGCGACCATCCGGGCCGGCGCGCAATCCGCCGCTACGAGGCTGATCGACATCAGCGCGGGCGGCGTGCTCCTGGCGTCAGCCGCGAACATGCAGGTCAATCGGGGGCAGAGGGCAGAGATCGAAACGCAGGACCTGGGCCGGGTCGGGATCCGGATCATCGCCGCGAGCCCGATGGGCCTCCACTGTGCCTTCGAGAATCTCGATGCCGAGGCCCGTGCCCGCATCGACAACTTCATCGCCCGCATCGAGGACAGCTACCGCCCCCGCATCCTCCTGGCCCAGGAGACCGCCCGGCAGGTGGAGAGGCTGATCGAGCAGGCGGTGGCGGACGGGACGATCGCACGGGACGCGATCTTCGACACGGACTACCGGCCCATCCCCGGCACGGATCCGACGCAGTACGGCACCGCCTACCTGACAGTTTTCGAGCGCCTCCTGCCGCCCGTCTTCGAAAAGGTGCTGGGCTCGGACCCGACAATGGCCTTCTGCCTCGCCAGCGACCGCAACGGATATATCCCGGTTCACAACAAAATCTATTCCCAGGCCCAACGCGCGGGCGACACGGTGTGGAATGCCGCCAACTCCCGCAATCGACGGATCTTCGACGACCGCGCCGGCATCACGGCGGCCCGCTCGACCAGACCCTTCGTGGTGCAGGCCTATGCCCGCGACATGGGCGGCGGAAAGATCGTGATGATGCAGGAGGTTGACGCGCCGATCCGCATCCTCGGACGTCACTGGGGCGGACTGAGGACCGCCTACCGGGCCTGAGACCGCCCCGTCAGTCCGGCAGTCCGGCCAGCCGCAGCCCCTCGGCGATGCGGTCCAGGACCTCCTGGCTGAATGCGAGCGCGCCGGTCACGTCCGAGATCCTCATGCCCGGATAGGCTTTGAGAAGCTCCCGCACGCTTTCCGCCGCCTTTCCCTTCTGGCCCGCAAGCGCATAGGCCGGGGCGAGATTGCGGTGGATCCAGGCCGATTCCGGGTGAGCCAGGAGAGCCCTCTCCTGCCAGGCGACAGACTCCTCGTAGCGTCCGGCGATGAAATGCGCGGATCCGATCCCCATGTCGCAGTTGAATGCCATGGGGTCGAATGGGCTGAGGCGCAGCGAGCGCTCGAAGTGGCGGATCGCCGTCTCGGGATCGTCCTGGTAGTTGTGCAGCCAGCCGCTGCGGTTCCAGGCCCAGGCGGAGTTCGGATCGAGCGCCAGCGCCCGCTCGAGGACCACCGAGGCGCGCTTGTACTCGCGCGTGATCGTGAGCGCCGCCCCGAGCACTGTCAGCGTGAAGGGGTCGTCCGACTCGAGTGAAGCCGCGACCTGCGCCTTGTGAAGGGCTTCCTGCCTCTCCTCGTCCGGACTGGAGGTCCAGTTGTAGACCACCCTCTGTCCGCAGCACCAAGCCGCCAGGGAGAAGGCAAGCGGGTAATTCGGATCGAGCCGCAGGGCCTCCTCGAGCAACCTCGTGGCCTCGCGGTTGTTCTCGCGCTCGAGGGACCAGACCAGGGGCAGCGCCTGCATCACGAGGTCGTACGCATCGAGGCTCTCCGGGCGCTTGCGCCTCGCGCGCTCGATCTCGGCCGCCCGGATTGAGGGTTGGATCGCCCCGACAACGCTTGCGGTGATCTGGTCCTGGAAGTCGAACAGATCCTCGACCACCCCGTCGTAGTGATCGGCCCAGAGATGGGTGCCCGTCGTCGCGTCGATGAGCTGGGCCGAAATGCGCACCCTGTTGCCGACACGCCTGACGCTTCCCTCGAGCGCGTACCGCACTCCGAGCTCCCGGCTGACCTGCCGGAGGTTCACCGCCCTGCCCTTGTAGGCGTAGGCCGAATTACGCGCGATGACGAAGAACGAGCGTACCCGGGAGAGAGCCGCCGTGATGTCCTCCACGATCCCGTCTGCGAGATGCTCCTG
The DNA here is from genome assembly GCA_035645535.1 of Microvirga sp. Lineage (GTDB taxonomy): Bacteria > Pseudomonadota > Alphaproteobacteria > Rhizobiales > Beijerinckiaceae > Microvirga. Next base: position 42,725 of record DASQMJ010000072.1, read on the forward strand.
TTCAGGGTCGCCGCCGATATTGGTGAAGGGCAGGACCGCGATCGAGGGTCTGTCGGGCAGCGCCAGGGCCTGATGAGGCTCCAGGGTCGCGCTGGCCTCGTGGGTGCTATTGAGGCAATACACCCGGATGAGCCGCGCGATGTTTCGGACCTGCTGCTCGCCCATGTCCTGGAATTCATAGGGAAGCTTGTCCTTCACCTCGTCGTAGACCTTGCTCGACAGGCAGATCCCGCCGGGAGCGGCGAGCTGCTCCAGACGGGAAGCCACGTTGACCCCGTCACCGTAGATGTCCCCGTCCTCGTCGATGATGATGTCGCAGAGATTGATCCCGATCCGGAGCCGGAGGGTGCTGGCTGGATCCTCCAGGGCAATTGCGGTGAGCGCCTCCTGTATCTCCATGGCGCAGCGAACTGCTTCCACGGGACTGAAGAACTCGATCAGGAACCCGTCCCCCGTGGTCTTCACCAGGCGCCCCGCGTGCGCTTGGATCCGGGGAACGACCACCTCGCGGCGAAGGCGGCGGAGATGGAAGAGGGTTCCCTCCTCGTCCTTCGACATCAAGCTGGAATAGCCCGCCACGTCGGCGGCAAGGATGGCTGCGAGACGTCTCTGCGGTTTCCGGTCAGAGGGACCGCCCATGTCCATCTCCAGCAAGACGTCGCCGACGGCGCAGCCGGCCACGGCCCCCCAAGAGGTCGCACCTAGACGAAAGTCTATAGGCGGTAACGCTTACAGGCTCCGGTTCGGTCCCATCGTGCCGACCCGGAAAGCAGCTTTTCTGCGGGTCCTGCTCAGCCGCGGGGGAATTCCAGTCCCATCTCGCGATAGCGCTCGGGATCGTCGCTCCAGTTCTCGCGGACCTTCACGTAGATGAAGAGGTGGACCGGAGCCTCGGCGATTTCGGAGATTTCCCTGCGGGCGGCCTGGCCAATCGCCTTGATGGTCTGCCCGCCCTTGCCGAGGACGATCTTGCGCTGGCTCTCGCGCTCCACGAACACGGTCTGCTCGATCCTGACCGAGCCGTCCGGCCGCTGCTGCCACTGGTCGGTCTCGACGGTCGACTGGTAGGGCAGTTCCTCGTGCAGGCGCTCGTAGATCTTCTCGCGGGTGATCTCGGCCGCCAGCATCCGCAGGGGCGCGTCCGAGATCTGGTCCTCCGGATAGAGCCAGGGCCCCTCCGGCATCATCTGCGCCAGTTGCCGCTTCAGGGCATCCAGGCCGTCGCCCTTGAGGGCGGAGATCATGAAGGTATGGGCGAAGGGCACCTTCGCATTGAGGGCCGCGGCAAGCTCCAGGAGCTTCGAGCGCTCGATGAGGTCGATCTTGTTGAGGATCAGGATCTTCGGGCGCGAGAGTTCGGGAAGCTTCTCGAGGATAGCCTCGGCCTCCCCGTCGATGCCCTTGCGCACGTCGAGGAGCAGGGCCACCACGTCCGCATCGGCGGCACCGCCCCAGGCGGAGGTGACCATGGCCCGGTCGAGGCGGCGCTTCGGCTTGAAGATGCCGGGCGTGTCCACGAAGACGATCTGGGCGTTGTCCTCGATGGCGATTCCGCGCACGAGCGCCCGGGTGGTCTGCACCTTTCGGGACACGATGGAGACCTTGGAGCCCACAAGGGAGTTGAGCAGAGTCGACTTGCCCGCGTTGGGGGCGCCGATCAGGGCGACGAACCCGGCCCTGGTGTTTGTCTGATCAGGCGACGCCATGCTCTTCCTCCTTCCAAACTCCTTCGCGAAGGAGAAGGCTTCGCGCCGCCGCCTGTTCCGCGATGCGCTTCGACGCGCCGAGCCCGAAGCCGCTGTCCTTGCCCTTCACCTTCACCATGACCCTGAATTTCGGCGCATGGTCGGGGCCGGTCTGCTCGACCACCGTATAGGTGGGTGTGGGAAGCCCCTGTCCCTGCGCCCATTCCTGCAGCGCGCTCTTCGGGTCCCGGAGCGGGCGGCGGGGCGCCGCCAGCAGATCCCCGAAGGACCGTTCGACCAGGGCCCTCGCGGCATCGTAGCCGCCGTCGAGGAAGACCGCGCCGATGATCGCCTCGCCCACATCCGCCAGGATGGTCTGGTTCTTGCGCTCTCCGGACAGGGCCTCGCCGGCCCCGAGCTTGACATGGGGACCGACGTCCCACGACTGGGCGATTTCGGCGCAGCTCTCCCGGCGCACCAGTTCCGCCAGCCGGCGGGAAAGCTCGCCCTCGGGCGCCCTCGGGAAGGTCTTGTAGAGCATCTCGGCGATGGCGAGACCGAGCACCCGGTCGCCGAGGAACTCAAGTCGCTGATAGCTCTGGCCGCCGGCTTTCGGGGCGCTGACATGGGTCAGCGCCTCCTCCAAAAGCTCCATGCGCTCAAAGCGATAGTCGAGCCTTTTCAGAAGCTCGTCGAGATTTGGCTTGCGGCGGGCCACGTTACCTGATCCGCTCGAACATGCGGTTCCAGCGAATATATGTCGGCCATTCCCACGGACGCCACAGGGAAGCGTTCTCGTCGATCGAGAAGAAGATGATCTCCGCCCGGCCGACGAGGTTTTCCGCCGGGACCTCTCCCACATTGGCCTCGTCCCGGGAATCGGTCGAGTTGTCCCGGTTGTCGCCCATCATGAAGTAATGGCCGGGCTTGACCGTGTAGACATTGGTGTTGTCCCAGTAGCCCCGGTCGCCGTCGCGCTCGATGACGTAGTGGGACGTCCCCTCGGGGAAGGTTTCCTTGTACTGGGGGACCGAGATCGTGCGGCCGTAGAGGTCGGTGGTCTTGTAGTCCTCCACCCGCTCGCGCTGGACCGGCTTGCCGTTGATGTGCAGCACGCCGCCGATCACCTGGATCCGATCGCCGGGCAGCCCGACCACGCGTTTGATGTAGTCCGTCGAGTTGTCCTTGGGCAGCTTGAAGACCACGATGTCGCCGCGCTTCGGCTCCGAGCCGAAGATGCGGCCCGAGAACAGGGGCGGGCTTAAGGGCATCGAGTGCTTCGAATACCCGTAGGAGTACTTGGAGACGAACAGGTAGTCGCCGATCAGCAGGGTCGGGATGAGAGAGCCCGACGGGATGTTGAAGGGCTGGAACAGCACGGTGCGGACGACGACCGCGATCAGCAGGGCCTGGATGATGACCTTGATGGTCTCCCAGAGGCCGCTTTCGTCCTTCTTGACGCTGTCGCCGGCATACTTCTTGGCGTTGTCGCTCACGTAATTCGATCCATGCTTGAGGGTAAGGTGGCCTTGAGCCGTCTCAAGTCGTAGGGCGGTCTAGCCCAAGGCGCGGCCTGCCGCAACGCAGGCGCCCTACTTTATGGGGCGTGCCTCGATCAGAACGAAGGCCTGGGCCAGCGGCGGATCGTCCGTCAGGGAGACGTGGACCACCGCCTCGTGGCCGGGCGGCGTCAGCTTCCGCAGCCGCTCCAGGGCCCCGCCGGTTAGGCGCATGGTCGGCTGCCCGGTCGGCAGGTTCACCACCTCCATGTCCCTCCAGAACACCCCGTGGCTCAGGCCCGTGCCGAGGGCCTTGGCGCAGGCCTCCTTGGCGGCGAAGCGGCGGGCATAGGACGGGGCGCGGGCCGCGCGGCGGTCGCTGCGGGCGCGCTCCCCCTCTGTGAAGATCCGATGGGTGAAGCGGTCCCCGAAGCGCTCGATGGAGCGCTCGATGCGACGGATGTCGCAGAGGTCCGAACCGATTCCGAGAATCATGGGAGGTCCTTGGTGGAACGAAAGGCGAAGCTCACGATATCTGGGCTCGCCCCTCGTCCATTGCGACCCGCATGCTGCGGACCGCCTCGTCCAAGCCCATGAAAATCGCCTCGCCCACGAGGAAGTGACCGATATTCAGCTCCACGATCTGCGGAATTGCCGCCACCGGCCGCACCGTGTCGTAGCTGAGGCCGTGGCCGGCATGGATCTCGAGCCCGATCTTCGCCCCGTGCTCGGCCGCTCGGCGCAGGCGCTCGAGTTCGTGGGCGCGCTCGGCCGCGTCGGCCGCGTCGCAATAGGTGCCCGTATGCAGCTCGACCACGGGTGCGCCCAGTTCGCAGGCCGCGTCCATGACCTCGATTTCCGGCTCCACGAACAGGGAGACGCGGATCCCGGCCTCCTTCAGCTCCCGGATTGCCGGACGCAGATGGGCGTGCTGGCCGATGATGTCGAGCCCGCCCTCCGTGGTGCGCTCCTCGCGCTTTTCCGGCACGAGGCAGGCTGCGTGGGGACGGATGGCGGTGGCAAGGCCGACCATTTCCGAGGTGGCGGCCATCTCGAAGTTGAGCGGCACGAAGAGCTGGCGCTTGAGCCGCTCCATGTCCTGGTCGCGGATGTGGCGCCGGTCCTCGCGCAGATGGGCCGTGATGCCGTCGGCCCCGGCGAGAACCGCCATGTGGGCCGCCCGGATCGGGTCGGGATGGGCGCCGCCGCGGGCATTCCGGACGGTCGCGACGTGGTCGATGTTGACGCCGAGGCGCAGGGGTGGGGCTTTCATGCGTCTGTTTTATCTCAGGCATTCCGCTTGGCCAGAGTGCTTCCGGCTGACGCAGCGCGCTATCAACCGCAAAGGTCAGCCGTCCCGCTCAGCCGGCCAGCATCCGTCGCCCTTGCCTTCCCGGGACAAATCGACTATAGCGCCCGCTTCGCGTTCGCTCCGGCCGGGGGCTGAACGGACGGTGCGGCCTGCCGCATAGGGATTTCGGTCCCGTCGTCCCGTGTCTCCGCCTTCGACAACCGCTCGGGCCTTGCAGGCTCGAAGGGCTTGGCGCCGATCGGACGCGCGAAACCGGCCCACGGCATCCTGAAACGATCCTGGGCTTGAACCCAAACCTGAGAAAGGCCCACTATGCCTCTCTACGAGCATATCTTTCTGGCTCGCCAGGACGTGACATCCCAGCAGGTCGAAGCCATGGTCGACACGTACAAGGACGTCATTCAGCAGAATGGCGGCAGCGTCGAGAAGACCGAGATGTGGGGCGTGAAGTCCCTCGCCTACCGCATCAAGAAGAACCGCAAGGCGCATTTCACGATGTTCAACATCAGCGCTCCCGCGAACGCGGTTGCCGAGATGGAGCGTCAGATGCGCATCAACGAGGACATCCTGCGCTTCATGACCATCCGCGTCGACGAGCTCGAGACCGAGCCGTCGGTGATGATGCAGAAGCGTGACCGTGACGAGCGCAAGGACCGCGAGCGCCGTGAGCGCGACGGCGACGGCTTCGGCGGCAACGAAGGCGAGGAGGCTTAATCATGGCATTTGGTGCTGGTGGCGCCGGCGGTGGCCGTCGTCCGTTCTTCCGTCGTCGCAAGACCTGCCCGTTCTCGGGCCCGAACGCGCCGAAGATCGACTACAAGGACACGAAGCTCCTGTCCCGCTACATCTCGGAGCGCGGCAAGATCGTTCCTTCGCGCATCACGGCCGTGTCGGCCAAGAAGCAGCGTGAGCTCGCCCAGGCGATCAAGCGCGCCCGCTTCCTGGGCCTGCTGCCCTACGTGATCCGCTAAGACTTCCAGGCGGGCCGCCGCGTGCGGCCCGCCTTTCCCCTTTGACGTCACCCGTCGGTGAGAATCCGCCGGGTCAGTTGGGGCCGGAAGCCCCTAACCCTGCGAAGAGCAGCGGGACAGCGAGACCATGAATTTCATTGCTACAGGCATCGGCGCGGGCCTCGTTTCGGCCCTTCTCACGGCAGTGGTCGTCAAGGCGACCCCGCTCGCGGCCGTCCTGTACCTGCTCGCCCCCATCCCGGTCCTGATCGTCTCCCTCGGCTGGAACCACCGCTCCGGCCTCGTGGCCGCCGTCGTCGGCGGCCTTGCGATCACGGCCTTCATCTCGCCTTTGAGCGGCATCGGCTTCGCCGTGGTCACCGCCCTGCCCGCCTGGTGGCTCGCCTATCTCGCGCTCCTCGGGCGGCCCATGCCGGACGGGAGCATGGAGTGGTATCCGCTCGGACGGCTGCTCGCCTGGGTGGCCGCCACGGCAGCGCTCACGATCTCCGCTACCGCGATCATCTCCACCGGCGGCGACTTCGATGCATTCCACCAGAATGCCCGCGAGATCTCGCAGGCCTTTGTCAATCTCCAGTTCCCGCCGGGCCAGAGCAGCTTCGACGACGAGACCCGCAGCGCCGTGATCGATCTCTTCGCCCGGGCCACCCCCTTCCTGTCGGCGCAGGGCTTCACCCTGGTCCTGGCGCTCTACCTCTGGGCCGCCAGCAAGATCGTGTCCGTGTCGAAGCGCCTGCCCCGCCCCTGGCCCGTGGTCTCCGAGCTGCAGATGCCGCGCGTCGCGGCGATCCTGCTCGTGGTGGCGATGGTCCTGGCCAGCCTCGGCGGCTTCATCGGCGTGTTCGGCTTCGCCCTGACGGGGGCCCTTTTCATGGCCTTCTCCCTGCAGGGCCTGGCGGCAATCCACGACCGCAGCCGGGGCAAGCCGGGCCGGCCGTTCCTGCTGACGGGCATCTACGTGCTCGTCTTCCTCACCCAGGGCCTCCTGCTGGTCGCCCTGTTCCTGTTCGGCGTCGCCGATACGGTTTTCGGGCTTCGCCGGTTCGGAGCCGGTCCGGCGGACCCGAGGCAACCACCCACCCTTTCCCCCTGATCACGAACATTAAAGGAGAAAACCAATGGAAGTGATCCTTCTCGAGCGCGTCGCGAAGCTCGGCCAGATGGGCGAGACCGTAAAGGTCCGTCCGGGCTACGCCCGCAACTACCTCCTGGCCCGCGGCAAGGCCCTGCGCGCCACCAAGGAGAACAAGGAGCGTTTCGAGGCGCAGCGCGCCCAGCTTGAGGCGCGCAACCTCGAGCGCCGCAAGGAGGCCGAAGCCGTCGGCGAAAAGCTGAACGGCCAGAGCTTCACCATCATCCGTCAGGCCGGCGAGACGGGCGTCCTCTACGGCTCGGTCTCGACCCGCGACCTCGCCGAGACGATGACCGCGAATGGTTTCTCGGTCGATCGCAACCAGATCGTCCTCAACCAGCCGATCAAGACGCTGGGCCTGCACGCCGTGCCGGTCTCGCTCCATCCGGAGGTCGAGGTTCAGGTGACGATCAACGTCGCCCGCAGCCCCGAGGAGGCCGAGCGTCAGGCCCGCGGCGAGGCTGTTACCACCCGGGAGGAGACGAACCTCGACGATCTCGGCCTCGAGGTCGGCGCGGCCCTGGCGGATGCCGGTGACGTCGAGCTCTGATAAGCAAAGCTTGTTATAGTTCACGTTTTGTTCTAAATTGGCGCTTCCCGTCGAATCGATGGGGAGCGCTTTTTTCGTTGGCGTACCAGCATGAACGCGAGTCAAGCGGGGCGTTGGCGAAAGAGCTCAGCGTGTGAGAATCGAGGACAGCGAGGACAAGGGAAGCCGATTGGGAAAGAGTCTTAATCTGTGCCCGTCCGGTCACCTTTCGGTAGCTGAATCCGGCTAAGAAAGCGGCAACCCTTCCTCGTTTACGGAGCGCCAGATGGCCACCGCCAATGCCCTGATCGCCCGCATTGAGGCTGCCGAGCCGCAATACCGCACGCCGCCCAGCAACATCGATGCCGAACAGGCCCTTCTGGGCGCCATTCTCGTCAACAACGACGCCTATTATCGGGTCTCCGACTTCCTGGAGGCCGGCCATTTCTTCGAGGAGCTGCACAAGCGCATCTTCGAGGTAGCGACCACCCTCATCAAGGCCGGCAAGGTCGCCGATCCCAAAACCCTGAAGACCTTCCTGGGCGACCAGGATCTCGGCGGCGTGACGGTCTCGCAGTACCTCGCCCGCCTTGCGGCCGAGGCCACGACCGTCATCAACGCAGAGGATTACGGCCGCACGGTCTACGACCTCGCCATCCGGCGCCAGCTCATCGGCATCGGCGAGGACATGGTGAACGTCGCCTACGACTCGCCCGTCGACAGCTCGCCGCGCGATCAGATCGAGGAGGCGGAGCGTCGGCTCTACGAACTCGCCGAGACCGGCCGCTACGACGGCGGCTTCCAGCGCTTCTCCGATGCCCTCACCGCCGCCATCGACATGGCCGCCGCCGCATACAAGCGCGAAGGCGCCCTGTCGGGGATCTCGACCGGACTGATCGATCTCGACAAGGCTCTCGGCGGACTTCAGCCCTCGGACCTGATCATCCTGGCCGGCCGTCCGGCCATGGGCAAAACCTCGCTCGTCACCAACATCGCCTTCAACATCGCCAAGGCGTACCAGGCGGAGAAGCAGCAGGACGGCTCCCTCAAGACCGTGAACGGCGGCATCGTCGGATTCTTCTCCCTCGAAATGTCTGCGGAGCAGCTCGCGACCCGCATCATCGCCGAGCAGTCGGGCGTGCCCTCCTACAAGATCCGCCGCGGCGACATGCGGGAGGACGATTTCTACAAGATCACCGAAGCGGCCCGCGAGATGCAGTCGATCCCGTTCTACATCGACCAGACCGGCGGCATCTCCATCGCGCAGCTGGCGGCACGCGCACGCCGTCTCAAGCGCCAGCGCGGCCTCGACGTGCTGATCGTCGACTATCTCCAGCTCCTCTCCGGCTCGGCCAAGAAGGGCGAAAACCGGGTGCAGGAGCTGACCGAGATCACCACCGGCCTCAAGGCCCTCGCGAAGGAACTCCATGTTCCTCTCGTCGCCTTGTCCCAGCTCTCCCGTCAGGTAGAGGCGCGCGACGACAAGCGGCCCCAGCTCGCGGACCTGCGCGAATCGGGCTCCATCGAGCAGGACGCCGACGTGGTCATGTTCGTTTACCGCGAGGAGTACTATCTGAAGAACAAGGAGCCGAAGCCCGGCACCGAAGAGTACTTCAAGTGGCAGGCCGAAATGGACCAGGTCCATGGCAAGGCGGAGGTCATCATCGGGAAGCAGCGTCACGGACCGACCGGCACCGTGCAGCTCGCCTTCCAAGCCGACATCACCCGCTTCACCAACCTGGCGGACGAAGACAAGCTTCCTGAACGGATGGGCGATTGAACAAGTTTACCCCTCAGACTGAGAGCCCCGGCCGCATCCCCGAGAGCGCGGCCGGCGGCCTTCTTCACATCGATCTCGACGCCCTCGCCTCCAACTGGTGCACCCTGCGGGACCGCGCCGGCGGCGCCGAGGCATCCGCCGTCGTCAAGGCGGATGCCTACGGCATCGGCATCGAGCAGGCGGTTCCGGCTCTCCTCCGCGCCGGCTGCCGCACGTTCTTCGTCGCACACCTGAGCGAGGCGATCCGGGTGCGCACCGTGGCGCCGGATGCCACGATCTACGTGCTCAACGGCCTCTTCGCCGGCACGGGGCCGACCTATGCCGATTTCGACCTGCGCCCGGTCCTCGGCTCCCGCGAGGAGGTCGAGGAATGGGCCGCCTTCAGCCGCGGCGAGGGGCAACGCTTCAAGGCGGCGGTCCATGTGGATACCGGCATGAACCGGCTCGGCCTGACGGTCGAGGAGGGCATGGCCCTGAGCGGCTCGGGCGCCCTGAAGGACTTCGAGCCGGCCCTGCTGATGAGCCATTTCGTCAGCGCCGAGGAGGCGGACAATCCCCTCAACCTCCGGCAGATCGAGGCCTTCCGGGCCGTGCGCCAGACCCTGCCCGATGTCCCGGCGTCCCTCGCCAACTCCTCCGGCATCTTCCTGGGCGAGAAGCCGCATTTCGACCTCGTGCGGCCGGGCTACGCCCTCTATGGCGGCAACCCGACCCCGGACCGGAACAACCCCATGCGCCCGGTGGTCGGGCTCGAGGCCCGCATCGTCCAGCTGCGGTGGATCGAGCCCGACCAGACGGTCGGCTACAACGCCCGCTGGACGGCGCTCGACCGCCGCCGCGTCGCCACGATCTCCGTCGGCTATGCGGACGGCTATCCGCGCGCGGCGAGCAACCGCGGCAATAGCAGCGAGACGGTGCTGGCCGGAATGGCGCTGGTGGCGGGCCGCCCCTGCCCGTTCGCCGGCAACGTCTCCATGGATCTGATCGCCGTCGACGTGACGGAGGTTGCCGACAAGGTGAAGCGCGGCGACACCGTCACCCTGATCGGCGGCGACCTGACGGTGGACGAAGTCGGCCGCCGCGCCGGCACCATCGGCTACGAGATCCTGACGGGTCTCGGCTCCCGCTATGCCCGCACCTATCGCGGAGGCGAAGGCTGATGGCGAAGCGGCAACCCTCTTTCGCGTGCCAGAGCTGCGGCGCGGTCTACAACCGCTGGAAGGGCAAGTGCGAGGCCTGCGGCGGCTGGAATACTATCGCCGAGGAGACGGGCTCGGCCAATCCCATGGTCGGCCCGGTCGCCACGCGCCCCTCCCGCGCCAAGGGCCGGGTCTTCCCGCTCGAGGGCCTTTCCGGCGACACGAAGGAGGCCCCGCGCACCCCGTCGGGCATCGCCGAGCTCGACCGGGTCACCGGCGGCGGCTTCGTCAATGGGTCGATCATCCTGCTCGGCGGCGATCCCGGCATCGGCAAGTCGACCCTGCTGATGCAGGCCTCCGCGGCGCTGGCCAACCAGGGGCACCGGGTGGCCTACATCTCGGGCGAGGAGGCGGTGGCACAGGTGCGCCTGCGGGCGGAGCGGCTCGGCCTCGGGCAGGCGCCGGTGGAGCTCGCCTCCGAGACCAACGTGGAGGATATCGTCGCGACCCTCTCGCAGGGACCACGGCCTGCCCTCGCCATCATCGACTCGATCCAGACCATGTGGACCGAGACCGTCGAATCGGCGCCCGGCACCGTCACCCAGGTGCGTGGCAGCGCCCAGGCGCTGATCCGCTTCGCCAAGACCACCGGCACGGCGGTGATCCTCGTCGGCCACGTCACCAAGGACGGCCAGATCGCCGGTCCCCGCGTCGTCGAGCACATGGTCGACGCGGTGGTCTCCTTCGAGGGTGACACCGGCCACCATTTCCGGATCCTCCGCGCCGTGAAGAACCGTTTCGGTCCGACCGACGAGATCGGCGTGTTCGAGATGTCCGACCAGGGTCTTCGCGAGGTGCCGAACCCGTCCGAGCTCTTCCTGGCCGGGCGCGACCTCGCGACCCCGGGCACGGCGGTCTTCGCCGGCATGGAGGGCACCCGGCCGCTCCTGGTGGAGATCCAGGCCCTCGTCGCCCCCTCCTCCCTCGGCACGCCGCGCCGGGCGGTGGTCGGCTGGGACCAGAACCGGCTCTCCATGGTGCTCGCCGTGCTGGAGGCCCATGGCGGCCTGAAACTCGGGATGCACGACGTCTACCTCAACGTGGCGGGCGGCCTGCGCATCACTGAGCCCGCCGCCGATCTGGCCGCTGCGGCAGCACTGGTTTCGTCCCTGTCCGGCTCGCCCCTCCCGCCCGATACGGTTTATTTCGGCGAGATGGGCCTCTCGGGCGCCATTCGGCCCGTAGCGCAGGAACAGGCGCGGCTCAAGGAAGCGGCCAAGCTCGGCTTCTCCAACGCCGTCTCGCCGGCGCCCCGCGCAGACAAGAAAGGCAAGGAACGCCTGCCCCTCCCGACCGCAGCCATCGGCCATATCACGGACCTCGTGGCGGGCATCGCAGCCCGTCGACGGAAGGCATCCTAGACCATCCGGCCGATTTGACACGATATTTCAACTGCTGTTCAGTTATGAGGCAAAATAACCTATTGAGACTACCTCTTAATGGGTATGAAATCGCCCAATAGGGGCTCGCACTCGCGCCCCGAGGAAAACAACATGCCCGCAGCGATCACCCTCTCTCAGACAACCGTCCGCGAGAACGAAGAGAATGGCCGCGTCATCGGCACCCTCGGAGTCCACGATGGTGCCAATGGCGAAACATTCACCTACACACTTAACAACTACACTGATCGCCTCGAGATTGAGCTCAATACCGAGACGAACAAGTATGAACTACGCGTGAAGACCGGTGGCCTGCTCGATTTTGGGACCTTGCGCACCTTCGACATCTCCATCTCGGCCACCAGCACAGCGACCACTGGTGGGACGCCGGTCAACAACAAGTCCTTCACGATTACCGTCACCGACGTCAACGAGGCGCCGACCGACATCCTGTTGTCTAAGGCGACCGTGGCCGAGACCGCCACGGCCGGAACCGAGATCGGTCTTCTGACCGCGGTCGATCCGGATTACCCGGAGGTTTCGGCGGCCGTGATGCCGACCTTCACCCTGAAGGACGATGCGGGCGGGCGTTTCAAGATCGTCGACGGCAAGCTGGTGGTGGCGGAAGGCGCCACCTTCGACTTCGAGACGGCTCCATCGCATCAGGTCAGGGTCATGGTCACCGACGCGGGCGGCCTGAGCTTCGAGAAGACTCTGACGATCGGCGTCACCGACGTGAGCGAAATTGGCGGTTCGAAGCGCAATGAAAAGCTGCGCGGTACCGACAATGCCGACGTCATCAACGGCGGCGCCGGCAACGACTGGATCTGGGGCTTGGGCGGCAACGACACCATCAACGGCGGCACCGGCAAGGACATCCTCTACGGCGGAGACGGCGCAGATACTTTCGTATTCGACACCCCGTTTAAGAAGGGGCACTTCGACCAGATCCGCGACTTCAAGTCCGGCGAGGACAAGATCCAGTTCGACCTCGATGCCCTGAAGGCCTTTAAGGTCAAGGTCGGGAAGGGCGATTTCCTCGCCTTCGCCAAGAAGGGCAAGCCGGACGACAAGGGTGGCAAGCCCGACAAGGGCGGCAAGCCGGAGAAGAAGTCTTCGGTCGGCCTCGACAAGGTCTTCAAGGAGGGCAAGCTGGAGAAGAAGTTCTTCACGATTGGAACCACCTCCAAGGACGGCAACGACTTCGTCGTCTACAACAAGAAGAACGGTTCGATTTATCTGGATGTGGACGGCTCCGGCAGCGCCAAACCTATCGAGATCCTCAAGGTAAAGCCCGGCACCACTCTCTCGTTCAACGACTTCCTGTTCATCTGAGCAGGACTCCAGCCGCGACAGCAAGGCCTCGGCGGACAACCGCCCGGGCCTCTCTTTTTGCCCGCGGCCCTGGACTGGGGTCCTATCCCTGCGTCAGCTCCGGCCGAGTGTTCGCGCCTCCCCCACAGCAAGGGTGACGAATTCGTTTCTTGCGGCTATACAACCGAGGCCTTGAACCCGCGAAAGCGGACCATCCTGTCTTTGTGCGTTAGGCTCGGCTCATGCCCTTTTCTGTTCTGGACCTGGTCGTCATCGGCGTTGTTCTGATCTCGGCGCTCCTGGCTGCCGTGCGCGGCTTCACCCGCGAAGTCCTGGCGATTGTCGCCTGGATCGTCGCGGCCGCAGCCGCCTGGTACCTGCACCCGATGGCCCTGCCCCTGGCGCAGCAGTACATCAGCAGCAATACGGTCGCCCTCGTCGCTGCCATCGGCGGCATCTTCGTGGTCACCCTCATCATCGTGTCGATCATCACGGTCCAGATCTCGGACCTGATCCTCGACTCCCGGATCGGCGCCCTCGACCGGACCCTCGGTCTCGTCTTCGGGGCTGCCCGGGGCTTCCTGATCTGCGTTATCGGCTGGGCCTTCATGAGCTGGCTGCTCCAGGGCAAGAACCCGGAATGGGCCACCGCCTCAAAGACCCGGCCCGCCATGGAGGATACCCGGGACAGCATCATCGCGATGCTGCCGGAGAACGCGGAAGCCCTGATCCAGCGCCTGCGCGAGCGGGGAACCGAGGGTGAGCCGGCGGAGCCTGCCGAGCCCGATCCGCAGCGCGGCACGGCGCCGGCGGCCCCCGGAGGCCCTGCGCCCGCGACCCCGTCTCCCCCCCGTCGCAGCTGAGACATTCTGCCCGCGCATCGGGGGGCGGCAGGAAGAGACATTGGCGAGAGGCGCGGGAGCCATTACATAGCGCTCGCGCCTCGGGTTTTGGCGCGCATCAAGGAAAAGATGATGGCTGCTCTGTCTGAGACGTGGCAGGTCCAACCCAAGCAGGTGGACCTCGACCTCGATGGCGATACCCTGCGTGAGGAATGCGGCGTCTTCGGCATCTACGGCCACCCGGATTCGGCAGCCATCACGGCGCTCGGGCTCCACGCCCTCCAGCACCGGGGCCAGGAGGCGGCCGGAATCGTCTCCTTCGACGGCCGCGTCTTCCACTCGGAGCGCCGTCTCGGCCTCGTCGGCGACAGCTTCTCCGACCGGTCGACCATCGAGCGCCTCGAAGGCTCCTCGGCCATCGGCCACGTGCGCTACTCGACCACGGGCGAGACCGTGCTGCGCAACGTGCAGCCCCTCTTCGCAGAACTCGACGGCGGCGGCTTCGCGGTCGCACACAACGGCAATCTCACGAACGGCCTTACCCTCCGCCGCAACCTCATCCGCGACGGCGCGATCTGCCAGTCCACGACCGACACCGAGGTGATCGTCCATCTGGTCGCCCGCAGCCGGAAGGACCTTGTCGTCGACCGGTTCGTCGAGGCGATCCAGAAGATCGAGGGCGCCTATGCGCTCGTGGCGCTCACCAACAAGAAGCTGATCGGCGCCCGCGACCCCTTCGGCATCCGCCCGCTGGTCCTGGGCGAGCTCGACGGCCGCTACATCCTCACCTCCGAGACCTGCGCGCTCGACATCATCGGCGCCCGCTTCGTCCGTGACATCGAGAACGGCGAATGCGTCGTGATCTCGGAAGAGGGCCTCCAGTCCTTCCGCTTCGCCCCCGAGCAGCCGGCCCGACCCTGCATCTTCGAGTACATCTATTTCGCCCGGCCCGATTCCATCGTGAACGGCCGCAGCGTCTACGCCGTCCGCAAGGGCATGGGCCGCGAGCTGGCGCTCGAAGCGCCGGCCCCGAACGCCGACGTGGTCATCCCGGTGCCGGATTCGGGCGTGCCCGCTGCCCTCGGCTATGCGCAGACCTGCGGGCTGCCCTACGAGCTCGGCATCATCCGCAACCACTATGTGGGCCGCACCTTCATCCAGCCGACCCAGTCGGTACGCGAGCTCGGCGTGCGCATGAAGCACTCCGCCAACCGCGCCGCCGTGGAAGGCAAGCGGATCGTGCTCGTGGACGATAGCCTCGTGCGCGGCACCACCTCGGTGAAGATCGTGCGCATGATGCGCGAGGCCGGCGCCAGGGAGGTGCACTTCCGCATCGCCAGCCCGCCGATCACCCATCCGGACTTCTACGGCATCGACACGCCGGAGAAGGAGAAACTGCTGGCCGCCACCCACAATCTGGAACAGATGCGGGACTATATCGGGGCCGACTCCCTCGCCTTCCTGTCCATCGAGGGCATCTACCGCTCCATGGGCGAGCCGGGGCGCAACCCGGCCCAGCCCCAGTTCACGGATCATTGCTTCACGGGCGATTATCCGACGCCCTTGACGGACCTGTCCGTCGCCACGCCGCGCCGCCTCTCCCTCCTCGCCGAAGCCGACTGAGCCCATGGACAAGCCCCTTTCGAACCGCATCGCGGTCGTCACCGGCGCCTCGCGCGGCATCGGCCGTGCGGCGGCCCTCGCCCTTGCCGAAGCTGGCGCCCACATCGTCGCCCTTGCCCGCACCCAGGGAGCCCTGGAAGCCCTGGACGACGAGATCCGCGCCAAAGGCGGCTCCGCCACCCTCGTGCCGGTGAATCTCAAGGACTTCGAGGCCATCGACCGGCTCGGCGCCGCCATCCACGAGCGCTGGGGCAAGCTCGACATCCTCCTTGGCAATGCGGGAATCCTGGGCGAGCTCGCGCCCATCACCCATATCGACCAGCCGGTCTGGGACGAGGTGATGGCGGTCAACGTCACGGCGAACTACCGCCTGATCCGCTCCCTCGATCCGCTGCTGCGCAAGTCGGATGCCGGCCGCGCGATCTTCGTGACCTCCGGGGCCGCCCACAAGTGCAAAGCCTATTGGGGCGTCTATTCGATCTCGAAGGCGGCGCTCGAAGCGCTCGTACGCACCTATGCGGCCGAGACGGTCACGACCCCGGTCAGGGCCATGCTGCTGAGCCCCGGAGCGCTGCGCACCAACATGCGCCGCGCCGCCATGCCGGGCGAGGACCCTCTGACC
Source organism: Microvirga sp. (assembly GCA_035645535.1). Lineage (GTDB taxonomy): Bacteria > Pseudomonadota > Alphaproteobacteria > Rhizobiales > Beijerinckiaceae > Microvirga. The sequence goes on from DASQMJ010000072.1 coordinate 58,612, forward strand.
CTGAAGCCCCCGGAAGACCTCGCGCCGCACTTCGTGAAGCTCGCCATGCCGAGCTGGACCGAAACCGGCAAGATCTACGACTTTCCTCAGGGCGGAAAGGTTCTCGAGCCGCAGATGCCCGTCTGACGGCTCAACCGTTCCTCACCGGCCGGGCCCCGGCTCCGGGCCGCCTCTGAAACCGACGATAATGTCGTTCAGGAGCTTCCGGGTCAGGACTTCTGCCATGTCCCGGGCCTCGGGCACGCAGACGACGAAGGAGCCGGAGCCGCCGGCGACGTTTCGCCGAAAGTACTCGACCAGATCGAGGTCGGCTCCCAGCACGACTCCATTGACGGTGAAGCCGAGGCCGAGCGCGACGTCCCGCGCCGGCCGCGGCCCTTCGTTCACGTTGTCCGTTCCGTTCCCGACGATGTTGATCACCGAGCGGGCGGGCGCGAACGGGGCCCGGAGGAGCATGGCGGAGGCGGACGAAAGGGCATGCGACAGGTCGGTCGGCCTCCCGAAGCGCCCTTCGGCCCTTCGCAGGGCAGCCTCGGTGACGACCTGCTCCATGATCGCGGCCCGGATCCGGTCTACCGCGAGCCTGGCATCGTCCGCCGAGCCGATCAGCATCCATGGCAGCAGCGGAATGGTCGTCGTATGCCAGCCGAATACGGCAAATCCGATGCGGCCGTGGCGGCCCGCCTGGATGGCGTGAAGAAACTCCGGCGAAAGGAGCGCCTGGGCCAAGCCCTCCTGCACGAGCCGATGCTCTTCGAAGCTGACCGAATGGGAAAAATCCAGGCCCGTGACGAGGTTGGCATCAGTCTCCGGCTCGGTCGCCGCTCCCGGGCCGCCCGCCAGCAGGGCATACGCAAACGCCACGACACCGAGCTTCCCGAGCCTGTTCATGGCAGCCTCCGGGCAGGAGGTCGAAGGCCGACCCGCCGGACCGAGGCCCGATTATACGCTCCGACGCCCGTGGCGCCTAGCTTTGCGCATTGCCGGTGCGGGGGCGGGTGGCTGCCGTTGCGCCACCCGCCGCTCCACGATCGGATATCAGCCCTTCACGAGCGGGCAGCCGCCTTCGTTCAGCGGGCGGAACGCCTGATCGGCCGGCACCGTGGCGAGGTGCTTGTACAGGTCCCACTCGCCCTTGGATTCCTCAGGCTTCTTGACCTCGAACAGGTACATGTCGTGGATCTTGCGCCCGTCCTGACGGACCATGCCCTTGCCGAACACCGGATCGTCGGTCGGCATCTCCTTCATCTTGGCCATGACCTTCGCCGGGTCCTTGTCCTTCAGGGCCTCGACGGCCTTGAGGTAATGAAGGGTCGCGGAATAGACGCCCGCATGGGCCATGGAGGGCATCTTGCCTCCCATCTTCTCGGCGTAGCGCTTGGACCAGGCACGGGTCTGGTCGTTGAGATCCCAGTAGAACGCCTCCGTCATCACCAAACCCTGCGCTACCTGGAGGCCGAGGGAGTGGACGTCGGTGATGAACACCAGGAGGCCCGCCAGGCTCTGGCCGCCCTGGACGACCCCGAACTCCGCCGCCTGCTTCATCGCGTTGACGAAGTCGCCGCCAGCGTTCGCGAGCCCGATGACCTTTGCGCCCGATGACTGGGCCTGGAGGATGAAGGACGCGAAATCCTGCCCCGGGAACGGGTGCCTCACCGCGCCGAGCACCTTGCCGCCGGCCTTCGTGACCTGGGCGGCGGCATCGCGCTCGAGCGCATGTCCGAACGCATAGTCCGCGGTCAGGAAGAACCAAGTGTCCCCGCCCCGTTTGACCATCGCGCTTGCGGTGCCGTTCGCGAGCGCCCAGGTATCGTAGGTCCAGTGGATCGTGTTCGGCGAGCACTGCACACCGGTCAGGTCCGAAGTGCCGCCGCCGGAGCTGATCAGGATCTTGTTCTTCTCGCGGGTGAGGGCGTTGATGGCCAGCACCACTGAGGAGGTCGGCACGTCGAGGATCACGTCGACGCCCTCCTGGTCGTACCACTGTCGTGCGATGCTGGCGCCGACATCCGGCTTGTTCTGGTGGTCCGCCGAAATGATGTCGACCTTGATGCCCTTATCGGCAGGCTTGAAGTCCTCGACCGCCAAGCGCGCGGCAACGACCGAGCCTTGTCCCGTCAGGTCGGAGTAAACTCCGGACTGATCGTTCAGGACACCCAGCTTGACGGAAACCTGTGCCTGAGCGGCCCCTGCCAGGAAAACCGCCGCCACGGCGCTTAGTACAAGCCTAGCTTTCATTTGCTTCCTCCCGATCGGAGCGGCCTGTCCGACGGCCGGCCAGCCGCCCCGTGAAACAATGAGCGGCTGAGCCATGCGGAGGGCGACGCGACGCTGCAAGCCCTGTCGACAAGTCTCAATCCCACCCGATGGCTCCACAGCCACAGAGGATTCTAGGACGAGATCGGCCGGAAGACAGTACCGCCCAAAGAGGCAGTACGCGGGAGCGCCTGCGAACTACCCCCAGTCGCGCCAAAGGAAGATGCCCGAGAGGCAGCGGCGGGCCGTTTTACTTCCGTCCCTTGTCGTAGGGGTTCTGGCCCATCCGGAGAGACACGCGGATCGGGACGCCCGGAAGGTCGAAGGCCTCGCGCAGGCCGTTGACCAGATAGCGGGTGTAGCTCTTCGGCAGCGCGTCGAGCTGGTTGCCGAACACGGCGAAATGCGGCGGGCGCGACTTCACCTGCGTCATGTAGCGGATCTTGATCCGACGCCCGGAGACGGCCGGCGGCGGATTCGCTTCCAGGGCCTCGCCGAGCCACTGGTTCAGCTTCGCGGTCGAGATACGGGTGTTCCAAGTCCGATAGACGTCGAAGACGGCCTTCATGAGCGGGTCGATGCCGCTGCCCGCGAGGCCGGAGAGCGGGATCACCGGTGCGCCCTTCACCTGCGGCAGGAGACGGTAAGCCTTCTCCTTGAGGTCCTTGAGGAGGCCGGGCTGGTCGGCGACAAGGTCCCATTTGTTGAGGCCGATCACGAGGGCGCGGCCCTCCTGCTCCACGAGATCAACGATGGAGAGGTCCTGCTTCTCGAACGGGATCGTCGCGTCGAGCAGCACCACCACGACCTCGGCGAAGCGAACGGCCCGAAGGGCGTCGGCAACGGAGAGCTTCTCCAGCTTGTCCTCGACGCGGGCGCGCTTGCGCAGGCCCGCGGTGTCGAAGAGCTTCACCGGCTTCCCGCGCCAGCGCCAGTCGAGGGAGATGGAGTCACGGGTGATGCCGGCCTCGGGGCCGGTGAGCAGGCGCTCTTCGCCCAGCATGCGGTTGATGAGGGTGGACTTGCCAGCGTTCGGGCGGCCGACGATGGCGACCTGGAGCGGCTTGTTCGGATCCTCCTCCTCGTCTTCCTCGTCCTCGTCGCCGGGCTCGGGGAAGTAGGGGATCAGCGCCTCGAAGAGCTCCGCCAGCCCCTCTCCGTGCTCGGCCGAGAACGGGATGGGATCGCCGAGGCCGAGCGAGAACGCCTCGTAGGCGCCGGCGAGGCCCACCCCGCCCTCGGCCTTGTTGGCGATGAGGATGACCGGCTTGCCCGAGCGACGGACCATCTCGGCGAAGGGCCGGTCCGCCGGCAGGATGCCGACGCGGGCGTCGACCACGAAGAGGATCACGTCCGCGTCCTCGATGGCGGCCTCCGTCTGGGCACGCATGCGGCCGAGGAGCGATTCCTCGGTCGATTCCTCCAGCCCCGCCGTGTCGACGATGCGGAATTCGAGATCGCCGAGGCGCGCCTCGCCCTCGCGCCGGTCGCGGGTCACGCCCGGACGGTCGTCCACCAGGGCGAGCTTCTTGCCCACAAGGCGGTTGAACAGGGTCGATTTGCCGACATTCGGCCGCCCGACAATGGCGACGGTGGGCGTCATGTCCTGCCTCTCTTCTATCTTACTGCGTGACCTGAACGGGGCCGCCGGCCACGAGCGAGGTGTAGATCGCAAGCCGCTGCCTCAGCCCGGCCGGCGTCTCGCGGTCCGCGGCGATCTGGTCGAACCAGCGGCCGGCATAATCCATGTCGTTGGCCTTGAGGCCGGACAGGCCGAGAAGCTCGCGGGCCGAGTGGCGCCAGGCATTGGTGGGAACGGCGAGGCGCTCGAGCGCGGGGCGGACCTGCGTCGGGTCGGCGGTGTCGATCCTGAGCCAGGCGGCACGAAGTCGCGCCAGATCCTGCCAGAGCGGGTCCACGCTCGCGTCGTTCGCCAAGGCGTCGTAGGCCGAAGCGCCGTTCTCCGCGTTCTGGCGGCTGAGCTCCGCTGCGAGCCGGAAGCGCGAGAGAAGGCTGTAGCCGGTGCCGTCCTTCGCGAGGGCCTCGAGCGCGGCTTCCGCCTCCTTGCCCTTCTCCTCCCGGGATAGCTTGAGAGCGTCCTCGTATTGCACGGCCGCCGCCTGGGCGCGGGTTTCCTGGGCATGCTCCCAATAGCGCCACCCGCCCACGGCGGCGACGATGAAGAGCGCGGCTCCGACGATGACGCCGCTGTAGCGATTCCAGATCTTGGCCAGCTGGTCGCGGCGGTATTCCTCGTCGACCTCGCGGATGAACTCGTCGTTGGGAGCCATACTCATTCCTGCGGCCCGGAGGCCGCCTCCTTCATCGAAGTGGGTCGCCTAGCATACCCCCCGTTCCAATGCGAGGGGCTGATCGCGTCGCAGGCTGTTTCTCTAGCCCTTTCAATAGGGATGCTCCCGCTCCCGGAAAAGACCCGGATGCGAAGATCGTCCCGCGTCAGATCCCTCACGCCCGGCCGGGCAGGACCGGAACGCCGATCAGCAGCGGGTGGAGCCAGACCACGAAGGCCACATAGAGGACGGTGCCGATGGCGACGGCGAGCGCATCGTTGCGCAGGCCGGAGGGCGGCTCCAGCGGAGCGCCGTGCGGCTTGGCCTCGTCCCGCCGCTTCACGCTGATGCGGGCGGCGACCGCCCAGGCGAGGATGGCGCCGAAGAGCAGGATCGAGCCGAGATCGCCGTTGGCGAGGAGGTGGGCGAGAGCCCAGACCTTCACGCCTGCCAGCATCGGGTGCTTCAGGGTCCGCTTGATCCGCCCGGGCAGATAGGCCGCGACGATGAGCACGAACGAGAACCAAACGAGCAGCAGCGCCAGATGGCGGGTCCAGACCGGCGGATCCCAGACCGGGATGTAGCCTGCCGAGCGGTACTGGCCGTACCCGATCGAGATCAAGACGAGACCAGCGAGCGAAAGCACGGAATAGAGGCCCTTGTAGGCTCCCTCGCCCAGCGTTGCGATCGAAGCGGCACGGCTGCTTCTCGCCATGCTGAAGGAATGCGTCCCCAGGAACAGGATCAGTCCAAGAACGAGCAACGTCACGATCATTCTCCCAAGCCGCGGAATCTATAGCCGGTCCCGCAGCGGCACGCCATGCAGACAGGATTTTTCCGTGGAGGCTGTGAATGGAAACCTGCCGACGCCCCAGTCGGGCAAGTTTCCACTCGGCCGGAAAGCCTTAGGCTGCCTAAACTTTTAACGCTGGGGTATCTTGCGGCACGAAAATTTCCCCGCTAGTGACCGCTGCAATCCATTAGACTAATGCGGCACTGGCGAAAGGACATTCCGTCCGATACCCAGGCCGAACTTCTAACAATGTGAGTTCAGGGGGAAGACAGGTGGCAGCGCTCCTTCAGCTATCCCGCGGCATCGATTGGATCAACGAGCGCGTCGGCAAGGCTGCGGCCTGGGCCATCGTGCTCGCAATCCTGGTCTCGGCCGTCAATGCGATCATCCGGCGCTTCTTCGGCGTCTCGTCGAACGCCTGGCTCGAGCTGCAGTGGTATCTCTTCGGCGCGACCTTCATGATGTGCGCCGCCTGGACCCTCAAGGACAACGAGCACATCCGCATCGACATCCTGTCCAACAAGCTCTCCAAGCGCGGGCGGGACACGATCGACCTCATCGGGCATCTCTTCTTCCTTTTGCCCTTCGTGGCCCTGATGCTGTACCTGTCGGTGCCATACTTCATCCGGTCCTACGAATCCGGCGAAGTCTCCTCGAACGCCGGCGGCCTCCTGATCTGGCCGGCCAAGGGCCTCATCCTCCTGGGCTTCATCTCCCTCGCCTTCCAGTGGCTGAGCGAACTCATCAAGCGCGTCGCCATCATGCAGGGCATCATCGCGGACGAGCACGCCCCCGTCCACAGCGCGGAGGCGGAGGCGGAGCGCCTCCTCAACGAATTGGGCGACGCGACCAAACCCGGCCATGGCGGGACCCCTCCGGGGGATGGCATCAGCTGATCCTTTAGGCGCAGTTTCTCAAGTTTCCGGAGTTTCCGTCCATGGCTGCCTTGATTGCCCAGAACCTCGCGCCGATCATGTTCGCGGCGCTCGTCGTCTTCCTCCTGCTCGGCTATCCGGTCGCCTTCGCGCTGGCCGCGAACGGATTGCTGTTCTTCTTCATCGCCGTCGAGCTGGCGCCGCTGGCGCCCGAGACGATCACCCTCTCCTGGCCTCTCCTCCAGGCGCTGCCCGACCGCGTCTACGGCACCATGTCGAACGAGGTGCTGCTGGCGATTCCGTTCTTCACCTTCATGGGCCTGATCCTCGAGCGCTCCGGAATGGCGGAGGACCTGCTCGACACTATCGGCCAGCTCTTCGGCCCCTTGCGCGGCGGCCTCGCCTATGCGGTGGTGTTCGTGGGCGCGCTGCTTGCTGCCACCACGGGCGTGGTCGCGGCCTCCGTGATCTCCATGGGCCTCATCTCGCTGCCGATCATGCTGCGCTACGGCTACGACCGGCGCCTCGCCACCGGCATCATCGCAGCTTCGGGCACGCTCGCGCAGATCATCCCGCCCTCGCTCGTGCTGATCGTCATGGCCGACCAGCTCGGCCGCTCGGTGGGCGACATGTACGAGGGTGCGTTCCTGCCGGGCCTGATCCTGTCGAGCCTCTATGCGGGCTACATCTTCCTGGCGTCCATGATCAACCCGAACGCCGCGCCCGGCCTGCCGCTGGAAGCGGTCGGATTCCGGGAGCCCAACGGCTCCCGCGGCGTGTGGCAGCTCGGCGTCCTCGTGCTCTTCTCCGGCCTCGTGGGCTATTACATCCTGTCACAGACCAACACCCGCGCGGGCGCGGACTTCGTCATCCTGACGATCTGCGTCGCCACGGTGGTGGCCCTCATCTGCGCCCTGATGAACAGGCTGCTCGGGGCCAAGCGGATCGCGATCTCCGCCGTGCTGACCGTCCTCCTCGTGGGTGCCTACGTGGTTCTCAACAACCAGGGCTACGAGCGCGCCGCCCTGACCCTGGAAATGGTCATTGCGGGCGCGGTCTATGCGCTGCTGGTGGGCGTCATCGAGCGGTTCACCGGCCTTCGCCTCATGTCCAACATGGCGCAGCAGACCACCTTCGTCATGGTGCCTCCGCTGCTGCTCATCTTCCTCGTGCTCGGCACGATCTTCATCGGTCTCGCGACCCCCACGGAAGGCGGCGCGATGGGCGCACTCGGTGCGGTGATCCTGGCAGCCGTGAAGCGCAGGCTCGACAATAATCCGAACCGCTTCAACTTCACGATCGTGCGCCAGGCCACGGAGGCGACGGCGAAGCTCTCCGCCTTCGTGCTCTTCATCCTGATCGGCGCCCGCGTGTTCTCGCTGACCTTCTACGGCGTGAACGGGCACATCTGGGTCGAGCACCTGCTGACCTCGCTTCCGGGCGGCCAGGTGGGCTTCCTGATCGTGGTCAACATCATGGTCTTCCTGCTGGCCTTCTTCCTCGACTTCTTCGAGCTGGCCTTCATCGTGATCCCGCTGCTCGGACCCGCGGCCGAGAAGCTGGGCATCGATCTGATCTGGTTCGGCGTCATGATGGGCGTGAACATGCAGACCTCGTTCATGCACCCGCCCTTCGGCTTCGCTCTGTTCTTCCTGCGCTCCGTGGCGCCCAAGGTGCCGTATATCGACAAGGTCACGGGCAAGCGGATGGAGCCGGTGACCACGGGCCAGATCTACTGGGGCTCGATTCCCTTCGTGATCATCCAGCTCATTATGGTGGCCATCGTGGTGCTCTTCCCAGGCATCGTCACGCACTACAAGTCGGCCGGTCCCGCAGTCGATCCGGCGGCGGTCCAGCAGAAGCTCGACCAGCTCCTCGTCCCGGGCCTCGGCGCTCCCGGCGACGGCGGACTGCCGGGCCTCCCCGGCCTGAACTTCGACGAGCCGCCGAAGATTCAGTAAGGCGGCAGGCTCACCCAACGACAAAGGGCAGGTTCTCGCGAACCTGCCCTTCTTGTTTTTGGGATAGCGTCCGGGACGTCTCTGGGCCGAATGCGGCTGCGCCGCCCCTACCGTATAGCCTCTTCGTACTGCTCCGGCTTGAACCCCACGACGAGACGACCGTCGAGGTCGAGGACGGGACGCTTGATCATAGACGGCTGGTCGAGCATGAGCGCGAGGGCCTTGCGCTCGTCGAGGCCGCTCTTCCGGTCATCCGGCAGCTTGCGGAAGGTCGTTCCCGCACGGTTGAGCAGCGTCTCCCAGCCGACCTCGCGGATCCAGGATTCAAGCCGCGTGCGGTCGATCCCTTGCGTCTTGTAGTCGTGGAACGTGTAGGCGACGCCGTTGGCGTCGAGCCAGGCGCGCGCCTTCTTCATCGTGTCGCAATTCTTGATGCCGTAGATCGTGACGGGCCGCTTCGAGGCCATCCCCTACTCCCATTCGATGGTGCCGGGCGGCTTGGAGGTGATGTCGTATGTCACCCGGTTGATGCCCTTGACCTCGTTGATGATGCGGGTCGCCACCCGGCCGAGGAAGGCCATGTCGAACGGGTAGAAGTCGGCCGTCATCCCGTCGATGGAGGTCACGGCGCGCAGGGCGCAGACGTGGTCGTAGGTGCGCCCGTCGCCCATGACGCCCACGGTCTTGACCGGCAGCAGCACCGCGAAGGCCTGCCAGATCTCGTCGTAGAGGCCGGCCTTGCGGATCTCGTCGAGATAGATCGCGTCGGCCTTGCGCAGGATCTCCAGCTTCTCGCGGGTGATCTCGCCGGGGACCCGGATGGCGAGGCCCGGACCCGGGAAGGGATGGCGGCCGACGAAGGCCTCGGGCAGGCCGAGCTCGCGGCCGAGCACCCTCACCTCGTCCTTGAACAGCTCGCGCAGGGGCTCCACGAGCTTCATGTTCATCCGCTCGGGCAGGCCGCCCACGTTGTGGTGGCTCTTGATGGTCACCGAGGGGCCGCCCGTGAACGAGACACTCTCGATCACGTCCGGATAGAGAGTCCCTTGGGCCAGGAACTCGGCGCCGCCGATCTTCTTCGCCTCCTCGTCGAACACGTCGATGAAGAGCTTGCCGATGGTCTTGCGCTTGACCTCCGGGTCCGACACGCCTTCCAGCGCGCCGATGAACAGGTCCTGCGCCTGCACGTGCACGAGCGGAATGTTGTAGTGGTCCCGGAACAGGGTCACGACCTGGTCGGCCTCGCCCATGCGCAGCAGCCCGTGATCCACGAACACGCAGGTGAGCTGGTCGCCGATGGCCTCGTGGATGAGCACCGCCGCCACCGCCGAGTCGACGCCGCCCGACAGGCCGCAGATCACCCGGCCTTTTCCAACCTGGGCGCGGATGCGCTCGATGGCTTCCTCGCGGAAGGCCTTCATGGTCCAGTCGCCTTTGCAGCCGGCGATGTCGCGGACGAAGTTGCGGATGAGCTGCGCGCCTTGCGGCGTATGCACCACCTCCGGGTGGAACTGGACGCCGTAGAACCTGTGCTCCTCGTCCGCCACCACCGCGAAGGGGGCGTTCTCGGAAGCCGCCAGCACCTCGAAGCCTTCCGGCAGCCTCGTCACGCGGTCGCCGTGGCTCATCCAGACCGGGTACTTCTTGCCAACCTGCCACACGCCCTGGAACAGCGGGCTCTCGGTCAGCACCTCGACCTCGGCGCGGCCGAACTCCGAGTGGTGACCGCCCTCGACCTGACCGCCGAGCTGTGCCGCCATGGTCTGCTGGCCGTAGCAGATGCCGAAGACCGGCAGGCCGCTCTCGAAAAGCTCCTTCGGGGCGCGGGGTGAGGCGTCCGTAGTCACCGATTCCGGTCCGCCGGACAGGATGACGCCCTTCGGCTTCATCTCCCGGATGGCCTCTGCCGCCTTCTGGAACGGCACCACCTCGGAATAGACGCCGTCCTCGCGGACGCGTCGGGCGATGAGCTGGGTCACCTGGCTTCCGAAGTCGACGATGAGGATCTTGTCGTGTTGGGTCTGGGTCATGGCGAGGTGCTGGAGCCTTCAGGACGGAACGAAAAACTGATATGGGCCCGCTTAAGGATTTCTCCGCAGGACGGCAACGTAAAAGCCGTCGGTGCCGGTCCTGTGCGGGGAAAGCTGCAACCCGACCGCGGTCGGCCGGATGGAGTCTTGGAGGTGCGGGAGCTCCGCGGACCGCAGAACCTCAGGCACCGGCACGGGCACGAAGCCCGGATGCCGTTCCCGGAAGGCCGCGAGCGCGTCGTCGTTTTCTTCCGGCAGGATCGAGCAGGTGACGTACACGATGCGGCCGCCGGGCTTCACCAGCGCCGCCGCGCGGTCGAGGACCGCCGCCTGCTCCTTGAGTCGCGTCTCCAGGCTGCCGGGCCGCAGGCGCCACTTGGCATCCGGGTTGCGGCGCCAGGTGCCGACGCCCGTGCAGGGCGCATCCACCAGCACGCAATCGATCCGTCCGTCGAGATCGGTCACCGCGTCCGCCTTGCCGCGGGGCGTGCGGACCTGGACGTTGCGCACCCCTGCCCGCGTCAGGCGGTCGTGGATCGGTGCGAGACGGCGGGCGTCGTTGTCCGTCGCATAGATCTGGCCGTGGTTCTCCATCTGGGCCGCGAGCGCCAGGGTCTTGCCGCCGCCGCCGGCGCAGAGATCCACCACCTGCTCGCCCGGCTTCACAGCCGAGAGCAGGGCCGCGAGCTGGGAGCCCTCGTCCTGGATCTCGATCCAGCCCTTCAGGAACTCCGGCTCGGACTGGACGGCAGGCCCTCTCCCGTCCTCGCCCGGGACAATGCGAAGCCCGAGGGGCGATAGCGGCGTCTCGACCGCCCCGAGATGCGGCAGGGCATCGTGTGCCTCGTCCCGCGATGCGACCTTCAGGGTGTTGACTCTCAGATCCAGCGGCGCGCGAGCCGTGAGAGCCTGCATCTCGGGCACGACCTCGTCCCCAAAGAGGCGGCGGAGGGACGGCTCAATCCAGTCGGGGAAGTCTCCGGCCACGTGGGCCGGGGCGTCTTCCAGACTTACCGCTTCGAGCCTCTCCCGCTCAGGCTCCGACAGCGGCTCCGGTGAGAAGCGCTCGCCCGAGCAGAGGGCCGAAATCGCCTCCGCCGACAGGCCGCGCTGGAGACGCAGCATGCCGAGAACTTGGGCGCGGGGCGTCGCCTCGCCTATGATCCAGGCAGCGGAGGCTTTGCGGCGCAGGGCGTCGTAGACAAGGCTCGCGATAGCGGCCCGATCCTTCGAGCCGGCGAAGCGGTGGGACAGGCCCCAATCCTTGAGGGCGTCGGCCGCAGGGCGTCGACGGGCCTCGATGTCGGCGAGAACCTCGATGGCGGCGGAGATGCGGGCAGCGGGTGTCATCGGAAAGTCACACCGAAGCTTGGCCGTAGAAACGTCACATTATTTCCTATCTTCGATCATGATCGGAAAGCTATCCAGACGGGCGCGTGCATTCCGCACGCTTCTTGGAGTCTTTCCTCATGTTGCCTCGCCTGACACGACTTGTTGCCGTTGCTATCACCCTCGCGATCGCCGCCTGCGCCACCACGCCGCCCCCGGCTGCCGACCTCACCCCGCCGCCACGCAAGGCCTACGACGCGAAGACGCAGCTCGAAAGCGGTCGCAGGATGTGACGATGGGAACGGGGCGGATTTGCACGCCGCCCCGTCTCCACCGAGTTCAGATCCCCGCCTCGGCGGCGAGGATCCGAAGGGCGAAGACGATCCACATGGCCATCAGGGTGACCACCCCGACCAGGAAGACCATGAACCGCCGGGACACCCGGTTCGAGGTCGTGTGGATGAAGGCGTGGACCAGCCTCGACAGCACGAAGATCCAGGACAGAACCACGAAGGCGAGGTCCGCCTTGCGGGTGACGAGAGCCAGCGCCACGATGGCATAGAACAGAACCGGCAGCTCGAACTGGTTGTGGTAGCTGTTCGCGATCTGCTGGATCCTCGTCGGCCACTTGCGCTCGCCGAGCGCGATGTCCCGGATCTTCACGTCCCCCGCCCGGATCGAGCCGATGCGGGAACGCCCCATCCAGACGAGGAGAAAGAAAGTCAGGCCGACCTGGACGAAGACCGGCAGGAGGACGGCGGTGACGCTCATGGGGTCGCTCAGCTCCGGGTCGGGTAGTTGGGGCTTTCCCGCGTGATCGTCACGTCGTGGACGTGGCTCTCCCGCAGGCCCGCATTGGTGATGCGGATGAACTGGGCCTTCTCACGGAACTCCTGGAGATTGGCCGCACCCACGTAGCCCATGGAGGCGCGCAGGCCGCCGGCGAGCTGGTGCAGCACCCCCGCGACAGGACCCTTGTAGGCGACCTGCCCTTCGATGCCCTCCGGCACGAGCTTGAGCGTGTCGCGAACCTCCGCCTGGAAGTATCGGTCCGCCGAGCCGCGGGCCATTGCCCCCACCGAGCCCATGCCGCGATACGCCTTGTAGGAGCGGCCCTGGTAGAGGAAGACCTCCCCCGGGGTCTCGTCCGTGCCGGCGAGCAGCGAGCCGACCATGGCGCAGGAGGCGCCGGCCGCGAGAGCTTTTGCCAGGTCGCCCGAGACCTTGATGCCGCCGTCGGCAATCACGGGAACGTCCGCATCGGCCGCCGCCTCGACGGCCTCCATGATGGCGGTGAGCTGAGGCACGCCCACACCCGCCACGATGCGCGTGGTGCAGATGGAGCCCGGCCCGATGCCCACCTTCACGGCATCGGCGCCCGCATCGATGAGCGCCTTGGCGCCCTCGCGGGTCGCGACGTTGCCGGCGATCACCTGCACGGCGTTGGAGAGCTTCTTCACCCGGGTGACGCTCTCCAGCACCTTGACCGAATGGCCGTGCGCGGTGTCGACCACGATCACGTCGCAGCCAGCATCGATGAGGCGCTCGGAGCGCTCGAAGCCCTGCTCGCCCGTGGTGGTCGCGGCCGCAACCCGCAGGCGGCCCTGCTCGTCCTTGGCGGCGTTCGGATACGCGACCTGCTTTTCGATGTCCTTCACGGTCACGAGGCCGATGCAGCGGTAGTGATCGTCCACCACGAGGAGCTTTTCGATGCGGAACTGGTGCAGGAGGCGCCGCGCTTCGTCCTGGCTCACGCCTTCGCGCACCGTGATGAGCCGGTCCTTCGTCATCAGCTCGGAGACCGGCTGGCTAGGATTGTTGGCGAAACGTACGTCCCGGTTCGTCAGGATGCCGACGAGCTTGCCCTTGGAGCCGCCTGGGCCGCGCTCGACCACGGGGATGCCCGAGATGCCATGGTTCTTCATCATGGCCAGGGCATCGGCCAGGGTCTCGTCCGGATGAATGGTGATCGGGTTCATCACCATGCCCGACTCGTAGCGCTTGACGAGGCGGACCTGCTCAGCCTGAGCCTCCACGTCGAGATTACGGTGGATAACCCCGAGCCCGCCGTTCTGGGCCATGGCGATGGCCATGCGCGCCTCCGTCACCGTGTCCATGGCGGATGCCAAAATCGGGAGATTCAGGCTGATAGAGCGGGTCAGGCGGGTCGCGATGTCCACCTCGCCCGGCAGCACCTCGGAGCGGCCGGGCCGAAGCAGCACGTCATCGAAAGTCAGTCCCTCGATGAGGCGATCGGCGAAAATGGAGGCCATGGCCAACTCCTTGGAAAAATGTGTTCGGACGGGCTTTGCAGCGGGTGGAGAGTTGGCGAGGGTCCGTAGCACGGACTTCAAGGTTTCGCAAAGGGTTAGCGGACGCGTTCCGTGAAGGTCAGCCCTGCACCGAGGGCCTTTGCGATTCCTGCCCGGAACGCTAAGTCCCCCGAGTCATGCGTCAAACACGCCTCCTCCCCCTGATCATCGCGACCGCGCTCTTCATGGAGAACACGGATTCGACGGTGATCTCCACCTCCCTGCCGGCGATCGCGCAGGACCTGGGGGAGGATCCGATTGCGCTCAAGCTCGCCATCACGTCCTATCTGGTGAGCCTTGCCATCTTCATCCCGATCTCCGGCTGGATGGCCGACAAGTACGGCGCGCGGACCGTCTTCCGGGCCGCCATCGGGGTCTTCATGGCAGGCTCCCTCGCCTGCGCGGGCGCCAACTCCCTCGAAGGCTTCGTCTTCGCCCGTTTCCTCCAGGGCATGGGCGGGGCCATGATGGTGCCGGTCGGGCGTCTCGTCCTCCTGCGCAGCGTTCCCCGCAGCGAGCTCGTCCAGGCCCTGGCGACCTTGACCATACCGGCCCTGGTCGGCCCAGTCGTCGGCCCGCCGCTGGGCGGCTTCATCACCACCTATTTCGACTGGCGCTGGATCTTCTTCATCAACATCCCCATCGGCCTCCTCGGCATCGTGCTGGCGACCATCTACGTGCCGAACCTGAAGGAGGAGGATACCCCGCCCCTCGATTTCGTGGGCTTTCTCCTCCTCGGCGTGGGCCTCGCCCTCATGATGCTGGGCTTTGCCTCCGGCGGACGGCACATGATTCCCCTGGAGGTCTCGGTCGGCTGCGTGATCGTAGGCGCGATCTGCCTCGTGCTCTATCTCCTGCACGCCAGAAGAACCCCTCATCCCGTCTTGAAGCTCGGGCTCCTCAAGATCCCGACCTTCCACATCAGCGTCGTGGGCGGCGGCCTTTTCCGCGTCGGCGTGGGCTCGATCCCATTCCTCCTGCCGCTCATGCTCCAGATCGGCTTCGGCCTGAGCCCCCTCGCGTCCGGATCCCTGACCTTCATCGCGGCGGTAGGCGCGCTCTTCATGAAGACGCTCGCCAAGCGCATCCTGGAGATCACCGGCTTCCGGATGTTGCTGACGGTCAACGCCCTGATCGGCGCTGCCTTCATCGCGGCGAACGGCCTCTTCACCCCGTCGACGCCTTATTGGCTCATCATGCTCGTCCTGTTCGTGGGCGGCTGCTTCCGGTCGCTGCAGTTCACCAGCCTCAATGCCATCGCCTATGCGGAGGTCTCCAAGCGGGACATGAGCTACGCCACCAGCCTGTCGAGCGTGGCTCAGCAACTGGCGCTGAGCATGGGCGTTGCCCTTGGAGCGTTTGCGCTGGAGACGTCCTCCGCCCTCCACGGCTCACCGACGATCGGCGCGCAGGATTTCGGCCCCGCCTTCTGGGCCGTAGCGGTGATCTCCGGCCTCTCGGCCTTCATGTTCTTTCGCCTCGACCCCAGCGCCGGAGCCGAGATGTCGGGCCATAAGGCGATGGAGCGGAAGATCCCCTCGACCGGCATGGGCGACGGGACGAGCGGGCGCTGAGGCCCAGCCATCACACGAGAGCGTGATCGGCTGCTGATCCTGCCCGGAGACCGCGCTATTGTGTCAAGCATCACAGGCGGAGGATCCCAATGGATCAGCGCATCATCAACCTCTACGACGACTACACCCATGGCGGCATGAACCGCCGCACCTTTCTCGACAGGCTCGCGGCCCTGGTCGGCAGTGCCGCCGGCGCGACGGCCCTGCTGCCGATCCTCCAGAACAACTACGCCCATGCCCAGACCATCCCCGAGAGCGATCCGCGAGTCGTGGCGGAGACGGTGGACATCCCGGACGCGCAGGGCCTCAAGGGCTATCTCGTCCGGCCGGCCAACGCCTCCGGAAAGCTCCCGGCCGTCATCGTCATTCACGAGAACAGGGGCCTCAACCCGCATATCAAGGACGTGACCCGTCGCATGGCGGCGGAGGGCTTCCTGGCCCTGGGCGTGGACTACCTCTCACCCATGGGCGGCACCCCGACAGACGAGGACAAGGGCCGGGAAATGATCGGCCAGCTCAAGCAGCCGGACGTGATCGCCAATGGCAGGGCGGCGGTTGCCTACCTGAAGGGGCACCCGAACGGCAACGGCAAGGTGGGAGCCATCGGGTTCTGCTGGGGCGGCGGCGCGGTCAACAATCTGGCCGTGAACGAGCCGGACCTCTCGGCGGGCGTCGCGTATTACGGCGGCCAGCCGAAGGCGGAAGACGTGCCGAAGATCCGGGCGGCCATCATGCTCCACTACGCAGGCCTGGACGAGCGCATCAACGCGGGCATTGAGGCCTACGAGAACGCACTGAAGCAGGCCGGCAAGACCTACGAGATCCACATGTACGAGGGCGCGAACCACGCCTTCAACAATGACACCAACGCAGCGCGCTACGACAAGGAGGCCGCAGATCTCGCCTGGAGCCGCACGGTAGGCTTCCTGAAGAAGCATCTGGCATAGGGGTACGGCGGACTGGGCGACCCGTCCGAACAGATTACGACATCCCCGGAAAGGTCCGGGGATGTCGAGAGGACTCACCCGTCGCAGGATCGCTGCAGCGCGTCAGATGACCCAGAAGGCGCCGGTGTAATTCTCCAGAACGATGGCGTGCTGAACCCCGCCATAGGTGCCGAAGTCGATCACCGTATCATTCCCCGACTGGTACCAGACGAACCCGAAGCCGTTCGTGTCGATCACGTCGAATTGGGCAAAGCTGTAGTCCTCCACGGTGTCGACCCCGGCTCCGAAGCCCGAGAACACAAAAGCATCCGCTCCGGTGCCGCCTGTCAGGAGGTCGTTATCCGCTCCTCCATCGAGATAGTCGTCCCCGCTCTGCCCCGATACGCGGTCCTCGCCGGACCCGCCGAAGAGGACGTCCCCTTCGGTGCCTCCCCTGAGCCGGTCGTCGCCGCTTCCCCCGGAGATGAAGTCATAACCGGACCTGCCATCGATGGTGTCATTTCCGGAAAGCCCGTAGAGATCGTCGTTGGCGCCGAGCCCATCGATCGTATCGGCTTCAGCAGTCCCGATGAGCAGGTCGGGCAAATTCGTGCCTGTGATGATTGCCATTGCGCTTCTCCGTCGCGCCCGCAGTGCCCGTTCGCATGGTTGAACCTGCGACATGGAAGGCAGCTTCCGCCGAGCGGACGGACACCCTCGAGAGGGCAGTCATCGGGCCTCGTCGATCCTCGCGAGGAGTCGGCAAGGGCAATGCCTGCGGTGACAGCGGCCAGGCAGCGCTGGTCTCCTTAGTTCAGGGCCCTTCCCTATTCTACAGCGGCGCGGGCAGGGCGGAAGGGGCCCTCTGCCCCGCAGCCCCGAAAAATGCTCGCTATTGCGCGGCAGTGGCAGGAGCCTGATCCTCGAACGCCTCCACCTGCACGCGCCTGCCGACCATGAAGGCATCCGCCACGAGGCGGAACGGGGCTTCGTCCACCAGGGACGTGCGCTCGTTCATCAGGGTGTCGAAGCATTCATAGATGCCTTCGTATTCCTCCGACGGCTCATCCACCATCAGCTTGCCGCCGATCTCCAGCTTGGTGCCCCCCTCGCGCAACGTGAGCTGCATGCCGGTGACCGTCTCCACCTCGATGTCCCAGGTCTGCGGGCCCGTCTGACGCCAGTCGAAGGCCGCCTTGAGATCGTCGCCGCCGTGGCAGCAGGAGAACTGGATGTCGGCCGCGATAGGCGCATCCTTATTGGCCGGGAAAGACAGATCGGCCTTTCGGATGAAGACCGGCTCCGGCATGATAAAGGTGACGATCGAGAGAGCATTGATGCCGGGGTCGAAGACGCCGAAGCCGCCGGCTTCCCAGATCCATTGCTGGCCCGGATGCCAGTGGCGCACGTCCTCCTTCCAGGTCACCTGAAGCCGCTTGATCTCCCAGCCGGCCAGCGCCTTCTTCGCCTCGTGGACGGCCTTGTTGTACTGGGCGTGCCAGGTGGTGAAGAGCGTCTTTCCGGCCTTCTGGGCAAGGAGCCTCATGTCCTGAAGCTCACTCAAGGTGGCGGCGGGCGGCTTCTCGAGGAGGACGCTCTTGCCCGCCAGCAGGGCGTCACGGGCGATCTGATGGCGCACCTGTGGCGGCGTGCAGATGGCGACCGCGTCCAGATCCGGTACCGTCTTCAGCATCTCGCGGTAGTCCTGGAAGGCGTGCTTGGCCTCGTCGGGCTTCAAGCCGCGCTGGCTCGCCACGGCGACGAGCTCGAAGTTCGGGTTCTTCCGGATGCTCGGGAGATGCTGGTCCTGGGCGATCTTGCCGAAGCCGATGATGCCGATTTTGTGCGCCATGTTTCTCCCCCCACTCTCTTCGGCCTGAGGGAGATAGCGCCCGTCAGGCGGAAGGCGACTCGGTCGCTCCGCGGAAACCGGTTGCCATCACATAGAGTTCCGCCGAATCGGCGCGGCTCGCCGCCGGCTTCACGTGGCGCACCACCGCGAAGTCACGCTTGAGGTCGGCCAGGAGCTGGCTCTCCGTGCCGCCCTGGAACACCTTCGCGATGAATGCGCCGCCCGGCGCCAGGACCTCGCGGGCGAAATGGATCGCCGCCTCGGCGAGGCCGATGATCCGCAGATGGTCGGTCTTCTTGTGACCGGTGGTGTTGGCCGCCATGTCGGACATCACCACGTCGGCGGGCCCGCCCAGCATCTCGATGAGCTTGTCAGGGGCGCTCTCGTCGAGGAAGTCGAGCTGGATGAACTCGACCCCCGGCATCGGATCGATGGGCAGGAGATCAATGCCCACCACCTTCCCCTTGGGACCCACCTTCTTGGCAGCGATCTGAGACCAGCCCCCGGGTGCGGCGCCGAGGTCGACGATGCGCTGGCCCGGCTTGAGAACGTGGTACTTCTCGTCGATCTCGAGCAGCTTGTAGGCGGCGCGCGAGCGGTAGCCCTCGCGCTTGGCGCGGGCGACATAGGGATCGTTGAGCTGGCGCTCGAGCCATTTCTGCGACGAGAGAGTGCGCTTGTGCGCCGTCTTCACCCGCTGCTTGAGGTTTCGGGTGCCGGAGCCTGACTTGGTGCTCAACGGGCTCCTCCCTGCCGCCAGACGCTGTCCTCTCTCATCATGTTCATCAGAATTCCTTCGCGGAGCCCGCGGTCCGCGATGCGCAGGCGATCCGACGGGAAAGCCCTGCGGATCGCTTCGAGGATGGCGCAGCCCGCCAGCACGAGGTCGGCGCGGTCGCGACCGATGCACGGGTTGGAGGCGCGCTGCTCGAAGTCTGAATACAGCAGCCGGTCGATCACCGTCGAGATGTCGCCGTTGCGCATCCACATGCCGTCGACGCGGCGGCGATCGTAGCGCGCGAGCCCCAGGTGGATGCCGCCGACGGTCGTAACGGTCCCCGACGTGCCCAGCAGGTGGAAGTGCGATCCCCGCCCTGCCCTGGCGGCCATCATGGCGAAATCGAGCAGGAGTTCGGAAACCTCCTCGACCATGGCCTCGAAACTGTCGCGGGTCACGTCGATGCCGCCGTAGCGCTCGGCCAGGGTCACCACCCCGACCGGCAGGGAATCCCAGGCGCGGATGCGCTTGCACGGATCCGCGAAGGCGTGCGGGGCGGCACCGTCGAGCCAGGCGATCTCGGTCGAGCCGCCGCCGATGTCGAAGACGATGACCGATTCCGCCTTCGGGTCGGCCAGGGCAGCGCAGCCCGTGACGGCCAGATAGGCCTCCGTCTTGCGGTCGACCACTTCGAGCTTGAGGTCAAGATCCCGGCGAACGCGCTCGATGAAGGCGGTGCCGTTCTCAGCAAGGCGGCAGGCCTCCGTCGCCACGAGCCGCGCCCGCGTCACGCCCTTCGCGATCATCTTATCGCGGCAGACGCGCAGCGCGTCGATGGTGCGCTCAATGGCGTCGTCGCTCAGTTGGTTGCCGAGGCCGAGCCCCTCGCCCAGGCGCACGATCCGCGAAAACGCATCGATGACCCGGAACCCGAAATGTGCAGGTTCGGCAATCAGAAGGCGGCAATTGTTGGTGCCGAGGTCGAGCGCCGCATAGCTGCGGGTCTGGCGAGGACGGTGACTTCTGACGGCGGCGCTTGGCCGAGCCACGAGCACGGACGCGCCGGCCTCGGATCCGGAAAGCGGATCCGCCTGTCGCTCTCCTGACCCGGCAGTCGCGTCGAATTTCACCGTCAAAGCACAACCCTTGGCACCCGAGGATGAATGCCGTTTTCGAGATCGAGAGTAACAACCGGCCCGTGCTCCTGCCAAGGGCGGGCCAGCAGTTTATCGGTATAAGGCGGATGGGGGTCAGACCGCGAAGCCGCGCAGGCGCTCGGTCAGCCCGGCCAGGATATCGGCGCTCACGTTCGCGAAGGCAACACGCAGATGCCGCTCCTGCCCCGGGCCGAAGTAGCTTCCGGGCAAGCCCAGCACGCCGCGCTCGGTGGCGAGCCTCTCGGCGACGGCCTGAGCGGCATGGTCCGGGAACGGATGGCGCAGATAGGCGAAATAGGCGCCGACCGATTCGATGCGCCACTCGGGAAGCGTCGCGAGGGCCTGCCGGAAGACCTCGGCCCGGCGGTTGATCTCGGCCCGGTTCTCCTCCCGCCACTCGCGCAGGCCCTCGATGGCCCAGGGCAATGCCGCCTGGGCAGTGCGCGGCGCGCAAATCTGGATGCAATCGAGGATCTTGGCGACCTGATCGATGAGGGTGGCATCGGCCGTGATGGCGCCCATCCGGTGGCCGGGGATCGCGTAGGATTTGGAGAAGGAATAGAGCTGGATCACGGCGGAACGCCACTCCTCGCCCGTGAACAGCCCATGCGCCCGGTTCACGCCGCTCGGCAGGAAATCCCGATAAGTCTCGTCGATTACGAGATAAATCCCGCGCCGGCGACACAGCTCGGCAAAGGCTTCGATCACGTGTGCGGGATAGACCGCGCCGGTTGGGTTGTTCGGCGTGACCAGCACGACGGCCTTCACCCGCTCGTCGATCAGCGCCTCCGCATCCTCGACCCGCGGCACGAACCCGGTCTCGGGGCGGCAGGGCAGCGGCCGCGGCTCGATGCCCAGCATGTCGAGGCTCATCTGATGGTTGAAGTACCACGGCGTCGGCAGCAGGACGGCATCGCCGTGCCGCGCCAGGAGCATCATGGCCGCGAAGAAGGCGAGGTTGCAGCCGGCCGTGACCGCCGTGTCCTCGGGCGCGATCCGCCCCTCGTAGATCCGCGACAGTTCGGCCGCGTAGGCCTGCTTCAGGGGAGCGTCGCCGGAGATAGGCCCGTACTGGGCACCGGCAGGCGAGCCAGCGGTCGCGGCGAGACGCTCGAGCATAGCCGGGTGCGGCGGGTTGCCCGGAACCGCCTGCGAGAGGTTGATGAGCGGCCCGTAGGCGCCGTCATACCGCTTCGTCCAACCTTGGGCTTCGGGGATGGGCGGGCTTCCGACGTCGGCGACTAGAGGGTTGATGGGGTTCGGAAAGCCGCTCGCCATGGATGTCTCAAACTTAGCCGAAAACAGAAGAAGGACAGGGATTCGGGAAGACCCTGTCCCGAAAGTGCCTGTCCTTCAAGATCGAACGGGGCGGGATCTCCGCCCCTCCTGAAAGCCGCGAATGGCTCAGTCCTTCGCACGCTCCACGTAGGATCCGTCTTCCGTCATGATCACGACGCGGGTGCCAGCCTGGATGTGGGGCGGCACCATGGTGCGCACGCCATTGGAAAGCGTGGCAGGCTTGTAGGAGGACGAGGCCGTCTGGCCCTTCACGACCGGCTCGGTCTCGACGATCTCGAGGGTGACGCGGGCCGGCAGCTCGATGGCGATCGGAACGCCGTTGTGGGTCGAGAGCATCACGGCCATGCCTTCCTGGAGGTAGGGCTTCTGGTCGCCGATGATGTCCTCTGGCACCACGACCTGGTCGTAGGTCTCCGGGTTCATGAAGTGGAAGCCTTCGCCGTCCTCGTAGAGAAAGGTGTGCTCGCGGTCCTCCACGAAGGCGCGCTCGACCTGCTCCGTGGTCCGGTAGCGCTCGGAGACTTTCACGCCGTCGGAGATGCGGCGCATGTCGAGCTGGGTCACGGGCGTGCCCTTGCCCGGGTGGATGTTCTGGGCCGTGAGAACGACGTAGAGCCTGCCGTCGATGTCGACGACGTTGCCCTTGCGGAGGGTAGAGGCGATGACCTTCACGAGAAGTCTTCCTTGTGACAGAGGTGGACACGTCGTAAGGGACGGGCCTGCCCAGCCCCGGCGACGCGAAAAGCCGTTTTCGGTGCCGCAACTAACCCATCTCGGCGGAAATCGCCAGTCTGACCTCACGAAAGCCTGAAAAGAAGCCTTGGAACGGAACGCCGCCATGCCCGCCCCCTCCCCCTGGTGGACGCCGCATGTCCATGCCGACCGCCGCCCGTTTCTCCTGGGCCGCAACCGGATTCAGGCCGCATTGCGGGGCTTCTTCACCGAGCGCGGCTTCGTCGAGGTCGACACGGCCACGCTCCAGGTCTCCCCGGGTAACGAGGCGCATCTGCATGCCTTCGAGACGGCGGCGGTCGGGCCGGACGGCTCCAGGGCGCCGCTCTACCTCCACACCTCGCCGGAATTCGCCTGCAAGAAGCTCCTGGCCGCCGGCGAGACCCGGATCGCCTGCTTCGCCCATGTCTACCGCAACCGGGAACGGGGGCCGCTGCACCACCCCGAATTCACCATGCTGGAATGGTACCGGGCCGGCGAGCCCTACGCGGCGCTGATGCGCGATTGCGCGGACATCCTGGCCCTGGCCGCCGAGACCGCCGGCACCCGCCGCCTCGCCTTCCGGGGCCGCGAGGTCGATCCCTTCCGCGAGCCGGAGCGCCTGAGCGTGGCCGAAGCCTTCCACCGTTTCGCCGGGATCGACCTCCTGGCCACTATCCATTCCAATGGAGAGACTGACCGGGACCGGCTGGCGGCCTCTCTGAAGCAGGCAGGCCTCCGCATAGCGGAAGACGACACGTGGTCCGACCTGTTCAGCCGGGTGATCGTGGAGCGCATCGAGCCCAATCTGGGGCATGGCCGCGCGACGATCCTGGACGAATACCCGGTTGCCGAGGCGGCCCTCGCCCGACGAACCGGCCGCGATCCGCGGGTGGCGGAGCGGTTCGAACTCTATGCCTGCGGGGTGGAACTCGCCAACGCCTTCGGCGAGTTGACCGATGCGGCCGAGCAGCGGCAGCGCTTCGAAGGAGAAATGGCGGAGAAGATGCGAGTCTACGGCGAAAGCTACCCTCTCGACGAGGATTTCCTGGCAGCCCTCGCCCAGATGCCAGAGGCGAGCGGCATCGCCCTCGGCTTCGACCGGCTCGCGATGCTGGCGACCGGGGCGTCCCGCATCGAGCAGGTCCTTTGGGCTCCCGTGCCGGAGACGCATCCGTGAACGCGCCGCGCCCCCTCCGGACACCGGCCGAGCTCGTCGCGGCCGGGCTCCTGCCGCCGGAACGGCTCGTCGCCGTCGAGCGGGTGGCGGAGCGCTATGCCATCGCCATCAGCCCGGCCATGGCGGCCCTCATCGATCGGAACGATCCAGCCGATCCCATCGCCCGCCAGTTCGTGCCGGAAGCGGCCGAACTGGAGACGAAGCCCGAGGAGCGAGCCGATCCCATCGGTGATCTCGCCCACAGCCCCGTCGAGGGCATCGTCCACCGCTATCCGGACCGGGTGCTGCTCAAGGCGGTCCATGTCTGCCCGGTCTATTGCCGTTTCTGCTTCCGTCGCGAGATGGTCGGTCCACAGGGGCTCGGCACCCTCTCGCCGGAAGCCATGGACAGGGCCTTCGCCTATATCGCCTCACACCCGGAGATCTGGGAGGTCATCCTCACCGGCGGCGACCCGCTGGTCCTCTCCCCGCGCCGCCTCTCCGAGCTCATGGAGCGGCTCGCCGCCATCGGGCATGTGAAGATCGTCCGCTTCCACACCCGCGTGCCGGTGGTCGAGCCGGAGCGGGTGGACGAGGCGCTGATCGCGGCCGTCAAGGGGAGCGGCAAGGCCGCCTATGTGGCACTCCACGCCAACCATCCGCGCGAGCTGACGCCCGCCGCCCGCGCGGCCTGCGCCCGCCTCGTGGATTCTGGCATCGTCGTGATCAGCCAGTCGGTGCTGCTCAAGGGCGTGAACGACGATCCGGACACCCTCGCGGCCCTGATGCGGGCCTTCGTGGAGGCGCGGGTGAAGCCCTACTACCTCCATCACCCGGACCTGGCCCCGGGCACCAGCCATTTCCGCCTCTCCATCGAGGAGGGTCAGAAGCTGGTGGCCGGCCTGCGCGGCTGGGTGTCGGGGCTCTGCCAGCCAACCTACATCCTCGATATTCCCGGCGGGCACGGCAAGGCCACGATCGGCGCGAATGCGGTCAGGCCGCTGGGCGACGGCTGCTATTCCGTCTCCGACTTCCGGGGGCAGGAGCACGCCTATCCACCAAAGGACCAACCTCCTGGCGCGCGAGGCGTTGGACAGACATGATTGCCCGATCTCAGCTCTTTCGGATTAGGCATGATGCGCCGATGAACCGAGGCGGGAGGGCTTGCGGAGCCGTGACCGTCCTGCTCACCTGTCGGGCCGAGGGCCACTCCAACGATGGACATGCATCCTGAACGTCTTGAACGCAGGCTGGCTGCCATCTTCGCGGCGGACGCTGCCGGTTATGCGCAGCTGATGAGCCGGAACGAGGTGGCGACGCTGCGGACGCTCTCCGCTCATCGCGCCGTCATGGACGGCCTGATCGCTGACTATCGCGGGCGAATTGCCAATACGGCCGGCGACTCGGTCCTGGCCGAGTTCGGAAGCGCGGTGGACGCCGTCCAATGTGCCATCGCGGTCCAGGAACGGCTCGGCGAGGCGAACCGGCCGCTCCCAGAGGACCAACGCCTCCATTTTCGCATCGGCATTCATGTCGGGGATATCGTGGTCCGGGGAGAAGATCTGCTCGGCGACGGCGTGAATGTCGCCGCTCGCCTCGAAAGCATGGCGGAACCGGGCGGGATCTGCCTGTCGGGCCTGGCATACGATTACGTGCGCAAGGTCCTGCCGCTTGCCGTGACCGACCTCGGTTCGCAACAAGTCAAAAACCTAGACGAGCCCGTCCGTGCGTACGCAGTGACATCCTCGTGCCCTCCCGCACCGTCCGGAAGCGGCGACGAACGGCGCTCCCTCCCGCGTCCCGACAGGCCCTCCATCGCCGTGCTGCCGTTCGTCAACATGAGCCGCGACGAGGACCAAGAGTTCTTCGCGGACGGAGTAACGGAGGACATCATCGCAGCTCTCTCGCGCCTGCGCTGGCTGTTCGTCATCGCGCGCAACTCCACTTTCGCCTACAAGGGCAAGGCGGTGGACCTGCGTCAGGTGGCGCAGGACCTAGGCGTCCGCTACGTGTTGGACGGCAGCGTCCGGACGGCGGCGCAGCGGATCCGCATCACCGGCAAGCTCATCGACGCAGAGACCGGAAAGCAGATCTGGGCACAGAAATACGACCGCGAGCTGCAGGACATCTTCGCCGTCCAGGACGAGATCGCGGAGCACGTCATCGCGGCTATCGAGCCGCACCTCTATGCGGAAGAGGGCTATCGCGCCGAGAAGGCGCCGGGCAGCATCGGCGCCTGGGGCCTCGTCGTGCGGGCCATGACCCTGATCAACAAGGTCGGGCGCCGGCAGAACGAGGAGGCGCAGGAACTCCTGCGCGAGGCGATCCGCATGGAGCCCGACTACTCGCGGGCCCACGCCCTCCTCGGATGGGCCGTGTGGTGGGCGGCGCTCTGCTATTGGTATCCGGACACGCGCGAGGGCTACGCCCAGGCGGCACGGCATGCGGAAGACGCACTCGCCCTCGACTCCAACGAACCCTGGGCCCGCATGACCTTCGGTCTTTCCTTGAGCACCGCCGGGCATCATGACCGGGCGCTGGTCGAGCTCCGCACCGCACTGGCCCTCAATCCCAGCTTCGCCCTCGGCAGGACGGCCTACGGATGGGCGCTGCTGCGCGCGGGGTGTTTCGACGAGGCGATTGCCGAGACCGGCAAGGCGCTGCGCATGAGTCCGCTCGACAGCTTCGCGGGCATCTACACCGCCATTCACGGCCTTGCGCTGCTCGGGGCGAGGCGCTTCGAGGAGGCTTTGCCCTTCCTGCGCTCCTCGGTGGCGGCCTTCGTGGAATATGCCGGCCATTACAACACGCTGATCAGCTGCTGCGGACATCTTGGTCTCATGGAGGAGGCGCATGAATTCATCGCCGTCCGGAACAAGATCGGCCCACCCCTCCGGCTCGGCGTGCTGCGCCGGAACCTGGGTAAATTCGCCCATTGCGACGTGTTCATCGAGGGCTTGAGAAAAGCAGGGGTTCCCGAGTGACCAGCTGCTGCCGGCGTGCGGCTCACAACAGCGGCGACAGCAGGCGCGCGGTAGAGTCCCGCAGCCTGCTCAGGAACGGACGCCGCCGATATTCGGCAGCATCGAATGGATAGCAGCCGTTGAGGTCCCGTTCAAATGCCGCCTCCAGCTCCTGGGCGAGCCGGGCGTCGTAGAGCACCGCATTGATCTCGTAGTTGATGCTGAAGCTGCGGATATCGAGGTTCGCCGAGCCGATTGAGCACACCTCGCCGTCGATGCTGATTGTCTTGGCGTGCAGGTAGCCCTTCTTGTACATGTGCACCCGCACTCCCGCGGCCGCGACCTCCGCGAGATACGTGTTCGCTGCCCAATACGGGGCCTGATTCATTCCCTCGCCGCGGTCGCTCACCATCACCTCCACCTGGACACCGGCGAGCGCCGCCGCCTTGAGCGCCTCGGCGATGGTCGCATCGAGCACGAAGAAGGGTGTCTGAAGGCGAACGCGGCGCTGGGCGGACATGATCATGGCGAAGTAGAGCTGGCGGATCGCGCGCCATTCGGAATCGGGCCCAGAGGTCAGGATCTGCACCGGAACGGAGTTGTCCTTTTCTCCGGCTCGCGTCCCGAAATCGTCGAGTACGGGAAAGCGCTCCTCCGAGAAGAGATCCTCGCGCGTGGCGTTGTACCAGTCGACGAGGAACACCGCCTGCAGGATTGCGGCGCCCTCGCCGTCGATCCGCACCTGCGTGTCACGCCAGTGGTCGAAGGTTGGGCCGCCGTCGATATGTTCCTGCCCGATGTTCATGCCGCCCGTATATCCCACCCTCCCGTCGATGACGGCGATCTTGCGGTGGTTGCGGTAGGAAGCCGTGTGGAGGCGATAGAGAGCCGATACCGGCGCCGCATGCGCTCCGCCCTCGGTCAGCTCGCGCCTGTAGCGGCGCGTGAGCCGAAGCAGCGACCCGAACGGGTCGTAGAGGAGGCGTACGTCCACCCCGTTGCGCGCCCGTTCCAGAAGGATTGCCTTGAGCTCGCGGGTGAATTCGTCGTCGGCCCAGGTGTAGAACTGGAGATAGATCGTCCGCTGCGCCCTTCTCATGTCCGCCATGAGATTGGGGTAAAACGTGGACGCGTTCTGCTGGATGGCGACTTGGTTGCGCGTGGTCAGGGCGGAATGGGAGTTGCGCCGCACCAGGGACATGAGGCGGCGCCTGACGCGGCTCTGCTGCTCCAGCCGGCGGATCTCCCCGTCCTGCCGTGCCAGGAACCGCTTCAGCAGCGGCGCGGCCGTCGCCTCCAGGTCCTGGCGCGCGAGCTTGTGCTCGCGGCTGAACGCCTTCCGGTCCCGGCCGAAAAGGAAGTAGATGACGAGGCCGATGCCGGGCAGCCCCAGGAACAGAAGCATCCAGGCGAGGGTGGCCTGGGGACGCCTGTTCTCCAGCACGATATAGACGCCCGTGAGCAGCGCATAGGCAGCGAAGAACCAGCCGAGGGCGGCGCTCCAGGTCATCCCGTCGTCCCGAGGCAGCACGTCGACCCGAGCGCTCTTCGGGAACACTCCGAGCTTTGCCTTCTTGGTTCATCCATGAACCCGAAGCTACGTCCGCTCATCAAGGGTCTCCGAGCCGGCGCCCGGACCATGGGAGACGCCGCATCACGACAACCCGCCTGGATGCCTGGGGTTCTACCCGTGCCGCGTTCCCATGGCCGTGCCGGCCGCTCCGGTGGACACATCTGTCGCCAGGGAAGGCGGCGGGTGATCGGTGCCCTACATACTGGCGAAGGCCGGTCGGGAGGGCGAACGCACGATGGAATTGAAGGGCCTGCACCGGGAACCTGCAGCATCGGCCGAACCGGCGGTAGCCCGCAGGCGGCGGGTGCGCGGGCCGACGCCGATCCGAATCTCCGTGACTGCATGGAGGCTTCTGCTGCTCGGCCTCGCCGGCCTGCTGGTGATGACCCTGTGGGCGGTTCCGATCGTGCCAGCGGTCGCCCTGGCGGGCTTCGCCGTGGCCCTCGTGCTGTCCTTTCCGGTCCAGATGTTCGAACAGCTCGTGCCGCGCGGACTGGCCATCCTGCTGTCGTTCCTGATCATGCTCGCGGTCCTGCTGCTGATGGCCTACATCCTCCTGCCCCTGGTCGTGTCTCAGGCGGGCGCTCTCGTGACGGCGTTGCCCAGCCTCGTGCAGAACCTGGAGCAGTATCTCGTAAGGGCCCTCAACGCGCTCCACGCCCGGGACCTCCTTCCCGATACGCCCGAGGCGGTGGCGGCCCGCCTGATTGAGGATTTCAGGAACAGCCTTGGAGTGATCGCCAACAACGTCCTCGGCAGGACCGTCGGCCTGATCTTCGGCACGTTCAGCTGGGCACTGACGCTCTTCGCGGTGATCTTCGTCGCGGCATCGCTCCTGGCCAACGTGCGCTCGTTCAAGGCCGCCTACCTGACGAGCGTGCCGAGCCATTACCGCCACGATGCGCTGGAATTCTGGAACGCGCTCGGCCACGCGCTCTCGCGCTACCTCGGCGGCTTGGCGCTGGTGCTTGCGATCCAGGGCACGCTCTCTGCGGCCGCTCTCATGATCATCGGAGTGCCCTACCCGCTCGCGCTCGGCGCCTGGGTGTCGATCACAGCCGTCATCCCCTACCTCGGCGCTTGGCTCGGGGCGATCCCCGCCCTGCTGGTCGCCTTCTCCATCTCCCCGACCGCGGCAGTCCTTACGGGGCTGCTGTTCCTCGCCATCCAGCAGCTCGAAGGCAACGTCCTCACTCCCCGGATTCAGGCCCAAACCATCAAGGTCCCGTCGGTCCTGGTCTTCCTCGGCGTCCTCGCCGGCGGCTCTCTCCTCGGCATCACCGGTGTGCTCCTCGCGGTCCCGGCCCTGGCGACGATCCGGGTCGTCTTCGACTTCTTCCGTGTACGGCTCCGGACCGAGGAGCACTGAGCGCACGACGCTAGGCTCTCTCGGCTCGGGGGCCGGGAACATTGGACGAATCGAGGGTAGCCGAACCGGTCGCGTGCAACGCTCGTGCTCGTATTCTATTTCTCCGCTATCTCGGCCCAAGCTCGTTGACGGCCCATCTGCCAAACTGTACGTTACATTACATTATGAGGCAGGATGAGAGAGCTTCCGAGATGACGCCGACGCGCCGATCGCGGCCGCGCGGAGAAGTTCGCCGCACGCAACTCGTGGAAATCGCCGCGCAGGTCTTTCTCGAGAATGGCTATGGCGGCACGACGATCGATCTCGTCGCCGCAAGGGCGGAAGCCTCCAAGGCCACGATCTACTCCTTCTTCGGCGACAAGCAGGCCCTGTTCGCCACCATCGTTCAGGACCGCACCGAGCGGATCCTGTCCGCCTTCTTGGATATCGAACCTGCCCGCCGGGACGTGCAGGCCGCGCTGGTCCATATCGCCCGACGCTACCTCGAGATCGTCCTCGCCCCCGAGGCCGTCGGCCTCTACCGCCTTATCATCGCCGAGGGCGCCCGCTTTCCTGATGTCGCCGAGACCTTCTACCACTGCGGCCCGAAGCGCATCTCGGAACATTTCGCAGACATTCTCGGCCAGTGGCGCGAGCGCGGCCTCATCGCGCTCGACGACCCTGCCCTCACGGCCGCACAGTTCCTTGAGGGCGTTCGCGGAGACCTGCACCTACGCGTGATGGCCGGACTGGCGCCGCAGGATCTCGATGCGGCCGTCGAATACCGTGTCCAGAATATCGTTCGCACGCTCTGGAACGGCATAAGGCCCGAAGCGACCTCATCATGAAGCATTGCACAGCGGCCCCGGAGGTCCGGCAGCCGCAAATCAGGAAGCCCGAAGATGCAGCCGATCGCCATCACCCGCACCACCAGCCCGAAGCCCCGCACGCCTGAGGACGCACTCGGGTTCGGTCAGGTTTTCACCGACCACATGTTCCTGATAGAGTATACGGAGGAGAGTGGCTGGCACGATCCGCGCATCGTGCCCTATCAGCCCCTCATGATGGATCCGGCGGCGGCAGTGCTCCAC
Source organism: Microvirga sp. (assembly GCA_035645535.1). GTDB lineage: Bacteria > Pseudomonadota > Alphaproteobacteria > Rhizobiales > Beijerinckiaceae > Microvirga. The sequence goes on from DASQMJ010000072.1 coordinate 88,830, forward strand.
TATTCCCAATCCGTGTTCGACGGGCTGAAGGCCTATCGCGGGATGGATGGGCAGATCCGCCTGTTCCGGCCCCACCACCATGCGGCGCGCCTGAACCGCTCGTGCAAGGGTCTCTGCATCCCGCCCATGGACGAGGCCATGATCGAGGCCTCGCTCCATGCCCTCGTGGAGGTGGACCAGGACTGGGTGCCCTCACGCCCCGGCACGTCCCTGTACCTGCGCCCGACCGTGGTCGCCACCGAGCGTTTCCTCGGCGTCCGACCGGCTCATACCTACACCTATTTCCTAATCGCCTCGCCGGTCGGCTCCTATTATGCCGAAGGCATCAACCCTGTCAGCATCCTGGTGGCCGACCGCCATGTCCGCGCGGTAGAGGGCGGCCTCGGCGCCTTCAAGGCCGGCGCCAACTACGCAGCCAGCCTGGCCGCGGCCGAGGAGGCCAAGCGCCATGGCTTCAGCCAGGTGCTCTGGCTCGATGGCGTGCAGCATCGCTACCTCGACGAGGTCGGAACGATGAACATCATGCTTCGCATCGGCGACGAGGTGATCACGCCGCCGCTTGGCGGCACCATCCTGGCCGGCATCACGCGCGATACCGCCATCACTCTGATGCGCGACTGGGGAATTACAGTCTCCGAGCGGCGGATCGCCATCGACGAGGTGGTCGGGGCTATCCGTGCCGGAACCCTTACGGAGATGTGGGGAACGGGAACGGCGGCGGTCGTGTCGCCGGTCGGGCAGCTCGGCTACCGTTCCGAGCGCCTGACCATCGCCGACGGCAGGACCGGTCCCCTGACCCAACGGTTGTTCGATACCATCACGGGCCTGCAATACGGCACCGAGCCCGACCGGCACGGCTGGGCGAAGCCCCTGCGCAGCACCGTGGAAGCGTAGCACTTCCTATAAGCATTCGATCCCTGATGGCGGGCCAGCTGGGCTCGGCCGGAGCGGATGCACGTGGAGCTGGAATTTTATTCCCAGACACCTCCGGCTCGCCGGCATTGTTCTGCTCACCCGCTCCGTACGGACCCACGGGGCCGGTCCCGCCGGCGGACAATCAAGCGGTCAAGCTAGGAAGAAGGCGAAGGATCGTCTTCCTTCGTCCGGTGCTCGGCTATGTTCAGTTCGGGATGCCGCTCGACAAGCCAGTTCCGGTCCTGCGCCAAGTTGTCCCAGGTGCGTGCCATTTCCAGCAATTGCTCGCGCTGTGGCCCCTCGGGCATCTGGCGTGCAAGGACGCGGCACTCCTCGGCGTGCCTGCGATATTCGGATGCCTTCTTCACGGCTCCCCCCATCGGCGACCAACTCAGCTACCTTCGCAGGAACACCCACGCAAGGCGCCGTACTCTTCCGGTATTTTTCTTTATGCTTCGTTGAACTGCGACTGTACGCCGAAACAAAGTTAGTGCAATCCGCCCCACATCGATCCTGCATATGCTGTAGAGGTGCACTGGAAGGCAGACCGCCTCTTCATTAATCTATTGACGTGCCTAGTTCACCGACATGGCACAAGCACGCCCTGCGCGTATTTTCCCACTTTTCCCGCCGGCGCCTCAGAATTATTCGGGTCCGGTCAAATATCGCATTCCGGATGGCCATGGCCAACGACCCTTCAGTCCCGGCAAGGTTCATGGTTCGGCAACCACAACCAAATAGCTTAATTTGTAAATATGAACGACAGTCCTGCTCCCGGGAGCTTTCCAGCCGTGTCGAAATGTGATGCCGCGAGCAGGCCTCTCTGGAGCGAATCCGAGCGCCTTGCCGCTCTGCGGAGCTTTCAGGTCCTCGACACCGCTCCAGAGGCGTCCTTCGACGCAATCGCGCGCGTCGCCGCCCAGATCTGCCAAGCGCCGATCGGTCTAGTCTCTCTCATCGATGAGGAACGGCAGTGGTTCAAGGCGGAGATCGGGCTGGGCATGCGTGAGACGCCACGTGAGGCGTCGATCTGCGCCCACGCTCTCGAGCATCATGGGCTGTTCATCGTGCCCGATACTCTGGAGGATCCCCGCTTCGCTAGGAACCCTCTGGTTACGGGCGCGCCTCATGTGCGGTTCTACGCGGGGGTTCGTCTCGAAACGGATGACGGGCTTCCCCTGGGCACTCTGTGCGTCTTCGGCCGCTCCCCGCGTCCGGAGGGCCTGAGCGAGGAGCAGGCGGAAGCGTTGATGACCCTCGCTCGTGCCGTCATGAGTCATCTCGACCTGAAGCGGCTGAACGCCGCGCTCGCCAAGAGCGAGAACCGGTTCAAAACGCTGGTCGACACGATTCCCCAGATCGTCTGGACCGCCACCCCAGAGGGGATCGGCGACTACTACAACAGGAGATGGTACGAGTTTACGGGACATCCGGGCTGCATCCCGGGGAAGCAGAGTTGGACGGACGCGCTGCATCCCGACGATCTCCGTAATGCATGGCAGCGCTGGCGTCATGCGGTCGAGACGGGCGAGGATTACGAGAGCGAATATCGCGTGCGCCACCAATCGGGGACATATCGCTGGGTTCTGGCACGCGCGAAGCCGGCTCGCTCGCAGGATGGCAGGATCGAGCGCTGGTTCGGGACGACGACGGACATCGATGATCACAAAATGGCCGAGGCAGCGCTTGCGAGGAGCGAGGAGCGGCACCGGGCCCTGCTCGAAGCAAGCGCGATGGTGTTCTGGACGGCGTGTCCCGACGGGCAGATCACCCATGGCTGGGGCTGGCGCGAGCTTTCGGGCCAGACGGACGACGAGTATCCCGGACAGGGCTGGCTCAATGTCGTCCACCCGGAAGACCGCGAGCGCGTCGTCGCCCGGTGGCAGGGCTCTCTCGCATCGGGTGAATTCTATGAGTCCGAGTTTCGCGTTCGGCATGTCGACGGCGCATTCCGATGGGTCAGCGCACGCGCCGTTCCCCTGAGGAATCATGACCGCACGATCCGGGAATGGGTCGGAATCCTCACCGACATCGATGAACGGAAGCGGGCAGAGGCGGCCCTACGGATCAGCGAGGAGCGGCTGCGGCTCGCGGTGGAAACCACGTCGCTCGGAATCTGGGATGCCGACCTGGTCAACGATCAGCGAAAGTGGCCCGCCGAGGCACGTCAGATCCTAGGTCTATCCGACGGCGCTCCCATCACCCAGGCGAGCCTGCTGGAGCGGGTTCACCCCGAAGACCGCAGCCGGGTGGAGGCGCAGTTCTTCGCCAATCCTGCGGGTCGGGGCGAGACCTTTGGCGGAGAGTTCCGGATCATTCGTGCAGACAATGGCTGCGAGCGCTGGGTTGTGGCAAGCGGCCGAACATTTTTCGACGAGGCAGGGCGACCCATCCGGAAGATCGGGACGATCCAAGATATCACCCCGCGCAAAAGGGCCGAGGAGGCGCTCCTCGCAACGCTGAAGCGGTTGCGGCTCGCCCTGCACGCCGGCCGCATGGTTGCATGGGAGCAAGATCTGCGCACGGGCGCCATCACCAGCTCGGACACCGCCTTGGAACTGTTCGGCATAGGCCCGGAATCGCCCGAAGATTTCCTCGAAAGGATCCATCCCGAAGATCGGGCCGAATTGGAAGCGATCGCGGCAGGACAGGAAGGCAAAGCCAGCCAGACGGTCGAGTTCCGGTTTTTTCCGCCGAACGGGCCGATGCTCTGGCTTAGGACGCAGACTGAGAAGGCAGATGCTCATCGCCTCATCGGCATCACCTACGACATCACGGATCGCAAGAGAGCCGAGGAGGAGGTCTGGCGCGTCGCCAATCACGACCCGCTCACCGGACTGCCGAACCGGGCCCTCCTCCAGCGATGTCTGGAAGACGCCCTGGCCAAGGCGCATCATGATGGCACCGGCGTCAGCCTTCTGGTGGTCGACTTGGACCATTTCAAGGATGTCAACGACACCCTCGGGCACGATGCCGGCGATGCGCTGCTGAGGGAAACGGCGCGACGCCTGTCCGAGATCGTCGGGGACAGGGGCACCATTGCACGGCTCGGAGGTGACGAGTTCGCCGTCGTGATCACGGAGACGCTGACAGCACAGGCATTATCCGATCTTGCCCACTCAATGCTGGAAAAGCTGCGCGAGCCATTCTTCGACATGGGACGCCTGCTCGTCAGCCGAGCGAGCATCGGCATCGCACGTTACCCCGATCACGACGCGAACCCTGCCGAACTGATGAAGGACGCCGACATCGCGCTCTATCGAGCCAAGGCGGACGGGCGCAATCGAATGACAGTCTACTCGCCCTCGTTTCGCGCGATGATCGAACATCGGGTGACCTTGGGCAAGGACGTTCGCCTAGCGCTCTCCGGCGGCCACATCATCCCGTACTACCAGCCGAAGGTCTGCCTCTCGACCGGGAAGGTCGTCGGATTGGAGGCGCTCGCCCGCTGGGCGCATCCTCGCGGAGAGATCCTCACCCCTGGCTATTTCGGGGCGGTCTTCGACGACCCGGAGATCGCGGTCGCCATCGGCAGGCAGCTTGTTGCCGCCGTTGCGGCCGACGTGCGCGGCTGGATCGGCCGCGGATTGAATCCGGGCCGGGTCGCGATCAATCTCTCGTCGGCAGAGTTCAGCCAGCCGTCGCTCGCCGAGGGCATCCTGGCCGCCCTCGAGCGGCACGGCATCTCTCCAGCGAACTTCGAGGTGGAGGTGACGGAGACGGTCCTGCTGGGCAGGGGTGCGGATGTGGTTGCGGAGACTCTCAGGCAGTTCCATGAGCAGGGCATCCTCGTCGCGCTCGACGACTTCGGGACGGGCTATGCATCCCTGACGCATCTCAAGCAGTTCCCGGTCGGACACATCAAGATCGACCGAAGCTTCGTGATGAACCTCGAGCAGGATGCTGGAGACGAGGCCATCGTGGCGGCGATCATCGGCTTGGGCAGGAACATGGGAATGCAGATCACCGCCGAAGGGGTGGAAACGCCAGGCCAGGCGGAGCGTCTACGGGCGCTGGGATGTCACAACGCGCAAGGCTATCTCTTCTCCAGGCCAGTGGCAGGCGCCCTGGTGCCAGAACTCCTGTCAGGAACGGTCCCCAAGCATGGCGCCTGAACACGCAAACGACGCAGGGAGCGCCGACCAGACCCACACGGAGCCGGACCTATGGGATTTCCGCCTGAATATGATCGCAGGCGTGATCGCGGTCGGCATCCTGCTGTTGTCCCTGCAGGGGCTATGGAACGAGCGACAGGAAGCCTGGCGCGAGGCCGAGCTGACATCACGTAACCTGCTGACGACGCTGACGCGCAGTATCGGCGGCAACATCGCGTCTATAGACCTATCGCTGAAAGGAGCCATCGAAGCCTATCGGCTAGAGGAATTCGAGAAACTGCCACCGGAGGTGCGGCACCGGGTTCTCTTCGACCGGGCAGTGGCCGCTACCTTCACCGGGACGATTCTGCTTCTCGACAACAGTGGTAATATGATTGCGGACGGTGGTTCCGTACTGGCCCCTCGCCATCTGAACTTTGCCGGCGACGAGTTCTTCAAGGGCCACCAGGAAATTCCCTTTGGCGGGCTCTACGTCAGCCGTCCGTACATAAGCAAGATCAGACCCTCGGCACTGAGCATCGCGCTCAGCAGGCGTCTTCCTCATCGCACAGGGGAATTCGCCGGCGTCGTCGCTGCGGAAATCTCCCTTTCGGACATCTACGATCTGTTCCAGGACTTGAATATCGGACGCGGCGGCTCGATGTCTCTCTTCCGAACCGACGGTACCCTGCTCATGCGGGTGCCCTACGCAAGTGCCGAGATAGGCCGCGATCTCAGCGACACGGCAAACTTCAAGCGCTTCCTCCGTGAGGGCTCCGGCAGCTTCGAAGGCGTTGCGGCGATCAACGGGGGCGGGCGCTTCTACACCTTCAGTCGGATCGACGACCTTCCTCTGATCCTGGTCGCCTCGCAGTCTACGGACGATATCCTAGCGCCATGGTGGCGCAGGGCGCTCGTGCTGGCGGTGGTCACCGGTGTGCTCTGCCTGGCGGTCGCACGTCTGATGTTCATGTTCCGGCGTGAGCTCCGGCGGCGCACACGCGCCGAGAAGGAGCTCGCTCGGCTCGCCCGTTCGGACGGCCTGACCGGCCTCCCGAACCGCCGCGCCTTCGACGAATCCTTCGAACGAGAATGGCGGCACGCCGTTCGTACGGGCACCTCCCTGTCGCTCCTCTTCATCGATGTGGACCTCTTCAAAGGCTACAACGATCGCTACGGGCACGCGAAGGGCGACGACGCACTCTGCGCCGTCGCGGCTGCCATCGGCCAAAGCGTCCGCCGCCCCCGCGATTTTGCCGCACGTTACGGCGGCGAGGAGTTCGTCGTCCTCCTGCCCGAGGCAAACGAAGCTGCAGCCCGAACCGTTGCCGAGACGATCCGCGAAGCCGTTCTGCAGCGGCGCATCGAGCATGGACGCAGCGGCCATGGCGTGGTGACCGTGAGCATCGGCATCGGCATGGCGCAGCCGAGGAGCGGAATGGATGGAACAACCCTCCTGAATTCCGCCGATGCCGCACTCTACAACGCAAAAGCTTCGGGACGAAACTGCACCCGCGTCTTCGGGGAGCAACAGCCGCCTCTCGCCGGCCGGTCAGGCGCGCGCACCGGTGCGTGACCTGCGCGGCCCCACCGATGCCGTTGGGTTGGCGTCCTTTTACGCGAGCTGCATCTCCGCGGCCGCAAGACCGGCGATCCGGCCCAGGGCGACAGCGGTGAGGAGACCATTGCCCGACAGGTAACCATCCGCCTTGGAACCGGATACGCCGCAGGCGGCGCCGCCCACCGCATGGAGATTGGGCAGGGGCATTCCATCCTCGCGCAGCACGCGTGCATTGTGATCGATCACGAGACCGCCTTGCGTGTGGAAGAGCGCTCCGGTCACTCTCACCGCATGGTAGGGCGGTCGAAGGCTGGGGGAGCCGGCGAAGTTGCGCCCAAAGCGGTCCGTCTCACCCTTTCGCTTGCGATCCTCCACATCCTGAAGGGTCGCTGCGAGCGCACCGGCGGGAACGTCCATCTGCCGCGCGAGATCCTCGACGGTCTCGGCCATCAGGATGGCCCCGAGCGCCTCCGCTTGGCGAAAATCCTCGAACTGGCGAGCGATGCCGGCGATCCGCTCATCGAACACGGTCCAGGCGAGTCCTTCGGGCTGCCGGAGCACGACCGCCGCCTGCTCGGAATAGCCATGGCTCTCGTCGGAGAAGCGCTCCCCATGCAGGTTGACCTGAACGCCACCCTCCGTGATCGTGGCCCAGGTGATGAGGATGCCGTGCGGCTGGGCCACGGAGCCGTGTCCCTGATGGCCGGAGAGGTGTCGTGCCGCGCCCCCGAGTGCCTGACCCCAAAGCAGGGCGTCGCCCTGATTGCCCTCATGACCGAAATAGAGTGCTGTGCCGAGTTCGGGGATGTAGCGACGCACAAGGTCCTTGTTGCCACCATAGCCGTTGCAGGCAAGGATGAGCATGCTGCATCCGATCCGCTCCCGCGAACCGTCCGGACGGGCGACCTCTACGCCGGCGATGGCGCCGCCGGGCCCGGCAAACAGCGCGGTGACATGGGCGTCGCACAGGATGTCGACACCCGCATTGGCGGCTGCCTCGCGCAATCGGTCGATCAGCTCGCCCCCGGAGCGGCTAGGGAGACCATGCATGCGGCAGACGGAATGTCCCGGATACCGGAAATCCTCGATGAGCGAGAACGGCAAGCCGTGCCGGTCGGCCAGCCACTCCACGGTCGGGCCGATGGTCTCGGTGACGGTGCGGACGAGGCTCGGATCGGGCTCGCCGCCAGCCTTGGCGAGGATATCCCGCGCGAACAGCTCAGGGCTGTCTGCGATGCCCGCTTGCCGCTGCCAGCGGGTACCCGGAGCCGGGATGAGGCCTGCGGACAAGGCTGTCGAGCCACGGGGCACGGAATCCCGCTCGAGCACGAGGACTTCCTGCCCAGCCTCCCGTGCCGTGAGCGCGGCCACGAGCCCGCCAGCTCCCGCGCCGACGATGACGACCGGGATCTCCACGTCGAAAGCGACGCCATCGGCGGAAAGGGCGCTCATGCGTTCTCCAGTTCCTTCATGATCTCGGCGATGGCGGCGACCCGGCACACAGGTCGCAGGGCGTCGATGGCAGTGGAATGCACGGAGGGCGAGAATGCGGCGCAGCCGTCTTCGAGCACGGTGGTGTCGAAGTCGCGCACATGCGCATCCCGCACGGTCGAGGCGACGCCGCCATTGGTCACGATCCCGCAGACCAGGAGCCGCTCGATGCCACATTTGCGTAGCACCCATTCGAGCCGCGTCATATAGAAGGCCGAATAGGCGATCTTCTCGACGCTGAGATCCGCCGGCTGCAGTACGTCGATGAGCTGGTGCCCCCAGGCTCCGGGCTGGAAATCTCCCTTCTTCAGGAATGGCCGCAATTGCTTGAGGTGCGGCGAGATCAGCGGTTCGCCGCCCTTGGCCGGGACGAGGGTGAATTGCGTCGAGACCACGTAGCCGCCTCTCGCGCGCAGCAGATCGGCTAGCGGTTTCACCCGCTCCGGAAGAGCACCGATTTCCGGCGCGCCCTGCCCGGCCCTTCCATAGGCGCCTTCGGGATGCAGGAAGTCGTTCTGGAGATCGACGATGAGGAGCGCCGTGCGCTCGATCGCGATTGCTGCCTCGCTCATGCGGCTCGCTCCACGATCACGTTGCCGAAGTCGTCGACCCGGGCCACGAGATCGGGATCGATGACGGTGGTGGCGTCCGGCTGCTCCAGGATGGCCGGCCCATGCAGGACCGCGCCGACCGGAAGGTCGAGCCGAGAATAGATCGCCGTGTCGTGCCATGCGCCGTCGAACCAGACCGGCCGTCTGCCGAGTCTGGCCTTCTCCATGCTCGAAGCTGCGTCCGGCGCGAGAGCCGCAAGGTCGAAATGGGGCCTGCGCCCGACCGCTGCCGTACGCAGGTTGACGATTTTTGCCGGCACCCCCGGCAGCAGGCGACTGAAGGAGGCCTGATAGGCACGCTCAAAGGCTTGGCGGACGACGGACGCGTCGATTCCGGTCGTACCGCCCTGCACGGAGACAGGAATCGGCACGCTGACCGTATGGGTTTGACCCACATAATGCATGTCGAGTTCGAACAGGATGTCGATCCGTTCGACCGACAGGCCGGCCTCTTCGACGACTTTCCGGGCCGTTTCCGCTTCCGCCACCATGCGGCGGTCGAGCGCCGCATCGTCGAGATTATCCAGGAGCAGGTTCACCGTCTGCACCTGATCGTGGCGGATGTCGGCGATGACGCAGCCGAGCGCGGAGGTCACGCCCGGATAGCGCGGCACGAGCGCAGCCTTCAGCCCTACGTCCTTGATGAGCGCCCCCACGTGCAGGGCCCCGCCTCCGCCGAACGGAACGGCAGCGAAACGCCCCGGATCGTGTCCGCGCTCGATGGAAACGAGCCGGATGGCGCCCGCCATCTTGCCGTTCGCCACCCGCACGATGGCCTCCGCCGCCTGCATCGCATCGAGCCCGAGGGGCTCCGCCACATGATGCGCGATGGCCGCCTTCGCGGCCTCCACGTCGAGGCGCGCGAGCTTTCCGCCGATGGGACGCTCCGCATTGATGCGCCCCAGCACTACGTTGGCATCGGTGAGGGTCGGACGGGTATTGCCCTGCCCGTAGGCCACCGGGCCGGGCCGCGAACCGGCGCTTTCGGGCCCGACCTGCAGCAGGCCGCCGGCATCCACATGGGCAATCGACCCGCCACCCGCGCCGATGGTGGTGATCTCGATCATCGGCGTGCGGATGACGAGTCCGAAATCGATGGTGGTCTGCGCCGCCAGGGCGGTCTCGCCGTCGACCACGATGGACACGTCGAACGACGTGCCGCCGAGGTCGCCGGTGATCACGTCGGGGAAACCTGCGGCCTTCGCGATGGCCGCGGCCGCGATCACTCCTGCCGCAGGGCCTGACAGAGCCGTGCGAACCGGTAGGCGCCGGGCGGTGGCGGTCGACATGACGCCGCCGTTGGACTGCACGATATGGAAGCGACCGGCGAAGTTCTCCTGTGCGAGCGCCTTATCGAGCTTCCCGAGATAGCTGCCGACCACGGGCTGCAGGTACGCGTTGAGGGCCGTCGTCGATGTGCGCTCGAACTCGCGGATCTCCGGCAGGATCTGCGCGGAGCACTCGATGTTGTCGTTTGGCCAGACCTCCCTTGCCGCCGCGAGCGCCTTCAGCTCGTTCGCTGGATTGGCATAGGCATTGATGAAAACGATGGCGAGTGCCTCGGCCCCACGTGCCAGAAGCGTACCCGCGACCTCCTTCACCTCCTCCGGATCGATCTCCTCGCGAATGGTGCCGTCGGCCATGGTGCGCTCGCCGACCTCCAGGCGCAGGTCGCGATCGATCACCGGCACGAAATCGCCCCAGAGACCCCAGGTGTGCCGACGATCTCGTCGACGCATCTCCAGTACGTCGCGGAAGCCCCGCGTGGTGATGAGGCCGATGCGGGCGCCCTTCCGTTCGAGGAGCGCATTGGTGCCGACCGTCGTCCCGTGCACGATGGAGCCGAGCTCCGCGAGCGACCCGAAGGTCTTCAGGCCCTCGAGAAATCCGATGGCTTCGTCACCTCGGTTCGACGGCACCTTCGCGGTGCGGAATCGGGCGGCGTCCTCGTCGTAGTAGAACAGATCCGTAAAGGTTCCCCCGACATCCACCCCGACGATCTTACCCACGACGGCATTCATGCGGCCGCTCCCTTTCTCAGAGCGACGGTCGCGCTCTCGTCCACTTCGCCATCCTCCTTCACGACAACCCCATAGTCGCGGGCTGCGGCTTCGGCATTCACGTATCCAAGCCGCACGTCCCGGGCGACGCGTCGCGGATCCCGCCTCTTGGGATCGCCCCAACCGCCGCCGCCGGGAGATTCCAGGCGCACGCGCTGTCCAGAACGGATTTTCACGTTGGCTACCTTGGAAGACATTGCCGGCGAGCGCTCACCTTCGTCTGTCTGCCAGAAGAAGCGGTTCAGCGAGGCGGGTGTCCCGCCGGCAACCCCGAAGGGCGCGAACCTGCCGCGTTCGCCGAGGAGGAAGACGTCCGCATCGGTCAGGGACTCGATCTCATAGACTGCTCCCAGCCCACCGCGATGGGTGCCTGCGCCGGCCGAATCCGGCCGCAGGGCCCATTGGGTGAACATGACCGGATAGGCAGCCTCGAGGATCTCCGCCGGCGGAATGGTGGCGGTCGAGATCGGGTTGTTGGCGTGGTTGAGCCCGTCGCTTTCGGGATTGCCGCCGAGACCGCCGCCGAAGAACGAGAACATCACCCAGCGCGAGCCGTCCTGCCGGTGACCCGCCAGCGACAGGGCATTGATCGTGCCGAATGGACCCGCCGTGGCGCGGCTCGGATCTGCCTTCGCCAGCGCGCCGAATACCACGCCGATGACGCGCAGGATCGTCTCCGTGTAGCCGCCGACGGGCTTCGGCGGCCTAACGCCGAGGAGCGTCGTGCCCGGGATTACGAAGGTGATTGGCCGCAGGCAACCGGCATTGGCCGGAACATCGGTGAAGACGTGTTTGAGGGCCACATAGCAGCAGGCGACCGCCGTAGAATAGGCGATGTTGAGCGGACCGGCGCAGGGGGCCGACGAACGCGAGAAGTCCAGGGTCATGGCATCGCCGGCCACGGTCAGGTCCAGCGCGATGGTGAGGGGCTCGTCCACGATACCGTCGTTGTCAAGGTAGTCCTCGAACGAATAGGTGCCGTCCGGCAGGGCCGCTATAGCCGCACGCATCATCGCCTCGGCCCGGTCGGAGAAGGCGTCGAAGGCGGCAGCGACGGTGTCATCGCCGTACTCGTCGAGGAGCTCGGTCAGGCGCCGCTCGCCGAGATCCAGCGCATTGAGCTGGCCGTTGAGGTCACCGTAATTCGAGACCGGCACGCGGGCATTGGCGGCGAGAATCGCCACGATGTCCTCATTCATCACCCCGGCGCGGATGAGCTTCACGGGCGGGAAACGCACGCCCTCCTGGAAGCTCTCGGTCGCCTGCGCATTGAAGCCGCCGGGCACGTTGCCGCCGATGTCGAGCCAGTGCCCGACAGAGGCGAGCCAGCAATAGAGCTTTCCATCCCGGAAGATCGGGCGCACGAGCCGGAAATCGTTGAGGTGGGTGCCGCCGTCATAGGGATCGTTGAACAGGAAGGTGTCGCCGGACTCGAGCCCCCCTTCCCGCTCGACTTTGTCGATGACTGCCTTCACGGCGAAGGCCATGGCGCCGACGAAGATCGGCAGTCCGTTCGTGCCCTGTACCAGCGTCGCGCCGGTCACGGGATGGTATAGGCCGTGGCAGGCATCGCGCGCTTCCGCGATGATCGGGTTGAAGGCCGAGCGGTACAGGGTCGCGTCCATCTCGTCCGCGATTTGCTCCAAGCGTCCCTTTAGGACGGCCAGCGTGACGGGATCGATGGCACTCATTGGGCGGCCTCCTGGTCGTAGGTTTCATACCGCTCTCCGAGTGCCAGCATCTCGGGCGTGCCGATGAGCCGGTTCAGCGCCGCGAAGTCGAACATGCGGTCGCGGAAGGGCTCGTTGGTGCCGTGGGCATGGAGCGAGCGATAGTAGTCCTGCGCGGTGCGCGCCAGCGCCCGCACGATGCCGCCCGGGAAAATCACGATCCGGAAGCCCATATTCCCGAGATCCCGAGCGGACGACAGGGGCGTCTCCCCTCCCTCGACCATATTGGCGAGGAGCGGACGCAATCTGCCCAGAGCAGCTGTGACGGCGGCAAGCTGCTCGTGGGATTTCGGCGCCTCCACAAAGAGCACGTCCGCTCCGGCCTCCGCGTAGAGACGCGCCCGTTCGACCGCCGCCTCGAACCCCTCGACCGCTACAGCGTCGGTGCGGGCGATGATCACCGTCTCCTCAGAGGTCCTCGCATCCACCGCGGCCTTGATCTTGCCGGCCATCTCGGCGGGCGGGATGATCGACTTGTCCTGCAGGTGGCCACAGCGCTTCGGGAAACTCTGGTCCTCGATCTGGATCGCGGTCGCGCCGGCGCGTTCGAAAGTGCGGACCGTGCGCTGGACGTTGAGCGCATTGCCGTAGCCATTGTCCGCATCTACCACGAGGGGCGTGGGCACACGATCACGCACCAGCGCGATGGTCTCGGCCACCTCGCTCATGGAGACCAGCCCGATGTCCGGCCGCCCGAGACGCGTATAGGCAATGGCTGCGCCCGAGAGGTAAAGGGCTTCGAAACCTGCCTCGGTCGCAAGCGAGGCTGTGAGCGGATCGTAGACGCCCGGGGCGAGGACGACCTCGTTCTGCAACAATCGTTTCCTGAAACTCATTTCGATTAACCGTGCTGGGATGGACGGCCGAGAAGGCTCGTCAGACCGCGAATGTCGGAAGCCCTGTCGATAGCCTCGACGTGGCCGAGGATCCGCTCCGCATGCTCGCTGCCCCAGACGGGCTCGGCGAGTTCCCGGAACTTGTCGCGCACTTCGTCGGGCGAATAGGGATCCTCGGTGTCGCCCTTGTTGGTGAGCACCTCCGCCGAGAGCACCGTTCCGTCGGCGAGGTGGACGCGCACCCGCGCCGGACGCAGGCCCGGCAGCATCGCCGTGAGGTCCGGATCCTCCCGCACGACCACGCGGCGGGCGAGATCGCGAGCGGCTGCGTTCGCCTGGGCGTCCTCGCGGAAGGCCGGCACGCTGGCGGCGCCGTTGACGATGTAGGTGGCAAGCGCGAAGGGCAGCGAGAACTTGGCGGCGAGCATGTTCCTCGGCTCCGCCGAGTCCAGCTGCGCCGCCCACACATAGGTGTCCACCTCGATCCGCCGGATGGCGTCGGGGTCGATGGCTCCCCC
>DASQMJ010000073.1:0-66344 GCA_035645535.1 Microvirga sp.
GATCTCCTCCTGGCGCCGGATCAGGGCGCCGATCTCCTGGTCCTCGACCGCCTTCAGGGCCTCATCCGCGATCTCGCCGCGGTGATGCTTCTCACGCGCCTCCTTGAGAGCTGCGGTGCGCAGAAGGCTGCCGACCATGTCCGCCCGAAAAGGCGGTGTGCTCCGTTGCATAGATTGTTCCTCCGATCGTCTTGAATTACGCCGTCTCGACTTGGTCAGCGGCAGCAAAGCCACAGCTTCGCCGTCACCAAACAACCCGCCTCAACTGCGCAGGCCCCGGTCACTCGAGTCCCTTGCTCTCAGGCGGTGTACCTTCAGGCATGTCGATTTCAGGCAGCCCTATCTGCCGTATCGATGGTGATGCTTCCGCCTGCCACCCGCGACACGCAGGTGCAGAGCTTTCTGTTGTCGGCCTTCTCTTCGTCGCTGAAGAACACGTCCCTGTGATCGACAATTCCATCCACCTCCAGAATGTGCAGGGCGCACAATCCGCATTCGCCGCGCCGGCAGTCGGAAATCATGGCGATGCCGGCCGCCTCCAGAGCATCCAGCATGGTCTGGTTCTGCAGGACGGTGATCTCCATGCCGAGGCGGGGGATCTTCACCTTGAAGGGCTGCGAGGCGAAGCGGCCGCTGTTGCCGAAGGTTTCGAAACGGAGCTGGTCGACCGGACGCCCGCTCTGCTGCCAAGCCCGCTTGGCCGCTTCGAGCATGCCGATGGGTCCGCAGACATAAAGCTCCCCATCGGGTGCCAGACGGGCGATCTCGGCCTGGAGGTCCACCCTCTTCCCCTCCTCGTCGACGAACACCTGAAGGCGGTCGCCGATTCGCTCGCGGAGTTCGTCAGCCAAGGCAAGATCCTGCCGGCGGCGGCAGGCGTAGAGCAGGCGGAAGTTTGCCCCGGACTCCGCCAACGCCAGCGCCATCGTGAAGATCGGTGTAATCCCGATGCCGCCCGCAAGCAGGAGGTACTCAGAGCGGCCGCGGCTGAGATAGAAATGGTTGGCGGGAGTCGAGATCGTGAGATTGGCCCCCCGAGCGAGGCTCCACATGTAGGCGGAGCCACCACGGCTGTCGCCCAGGAGCTTGACGGCGATCCTGTAGATGCCGTCCGTGCAGGGTCCGACGATGGAGTAGGAGCGGATGTCGGGCCGTTCACCGATCCGCACCGCCACGTTGATATGGCTGCCAGGGGTTGGGGCAACGAACTCCCCCGACGGCTCGATCTCGAACAACCGGATGTCGGGGGAGAGGTCTCGCAACGCTCGCAACCTTGCGCTGCGCCATTCGATCTGCTCGGCCATGACGGGACCTATTCCGCGGCTTCGCCGGGCGCGTGGGCCGAAGGCGCATGCTCGGCCATGAGCATCTGGTCGATCAGTTTGCGCGCCCACAAGGCGCCGGCATCAATGTTGAGGTTGTAGAAGGGCAGCCTCGGGTTCCTGTCGATGGCTTTCTGCTGTGCCTCGAGCACCACATGATCCTGGTCATAGACGCCCTTGCCCTCGTTGACGTGCGCCTTGTTGATGTCCCTTGTGAGCTGCTCGTCGTCCGTTCGGAAGGTTCTGACGAAGTTCCAGAAGTAGTGGCAGGTCTTGTCCGTCTCGGGCGTGATGGCAGCCAGAAACGCGCCGTTCACCCCCTGCGAGCGGTCCCCCTGCGGGGCGCCGGTCCCGGTCACGGCCACGCCTACATCGCCGACGATGGTGGACGGCGCCTGGAAGTAGATGATCTGCCAGCGGTCCACATGCTCCCCGGGCCTGTTGAGCTGCTTTGCCCAGAAGGGCGGCGGCTCGATGTTGATCATCCAGCGGGTCACGGTTGCTGTGCGCTCCGTATGCGTGACCTCGAAGGGCGCACTGGTGATCGCCTCGTCCCCAATGCTGCCTGCATGCACATAGGTCTCGTGGGTAAGGTCCATGAGATTGTCGATCACGAGGCGATAGTCGCATTTCAGGCTGTAGAAGGTGCCGCCCTCGCCCACCCAGTCGGTTCCGTCGTTCCAGTGGAAATCGGGGATCTTGGCCGGATCGGCCAGAGCGGGATCGCCGGGCCAGACCCACACGAGGCGATGCCGTTCGACAGCTGGGTAGGCGCGCACACAGGCCGAAGGGTTGATGGTCTTCTGCGCAGGCATGTAGGTGCAGCGCCCCGCGGCGTTGAACACGAGACCGTGATAGCCGCAAACCACCTCGTCGCCTTTGAGGTGCCCCATAGACAGCGGGAGCAGGCGATGCCAGCAGGCATCCTCGAGCACGGCGACCTGGCCATCCGAGCGGCGGTAGAGCACCATGTCCTTGTTGCAGACCGTTCTGGCCGCCAGCTCATGCTTGATTTCATGGCTCCATGCCGCGGCATACCAGGCATTCAACGGGAAGGCTTGAGCGTCAGTCATGGGGTCTCTCCGTTAGGACTGCGCGTTTTCCGAGGAAGGGTTACGGGACGCACCACTCGGATGCGGCGCGCCCCACGGCCGGGATCAGTTTGACTTTGCGGCTTTCACCGGGTCCTTGACGTTCGGGATCGTGGCGAACTCCACGTTGTAGAGTTCGCCGTTCACCCGCTCCACCTTGCGCACGTAGACGTTCTGGACGATGTCGCGGGTCTGCGGATCGATCGAGACCGGCCCGCGCGGGCTGGTCCAGCTCATCCCCTTCATGGCGTCGATCAGCGCCTGGCCGCCGGCGCCGTTGGTCTTTTTCAAGCCCTCGTAGATCAGGTGCATGCCGTCGTAGCCGCCCACCGCCATGAAGTTCGGCCGCATGCCGTTGTTGGCCTTCTTGAACGCCTCCACGAACGCCCTGTTCTCAGGGCTGTCATGCGCCGCCGAGTAGTGATGCGATGTCACCGCGCCCAAGGCCACGTCCCCGATGCTGTTGAGGAGATCATCGTCCGTGACACTGCCCTCCGCCAGGAACCGGATGCCGCTCTTGTCGAGGCCGCGCTCGACGTACTGCTTCATGAACTGCGCGCCGACACCGGAAGGCACAAAAGCCAAAAGGGCATCGGGCTTGGCATCGGCGACCTTCTGCAGGAAGGGAGAGAAGTCGGGGTTCGCCAGCGGCACCCTTAGGCTTTCCACCTGACCACCGGCCTTCGTGAAGGTTTCGCCGAAAGCCTTTTCGACATCGATGCCGGGACCGTAATCCGACACGATGGTGACAACGCGCCTGATGCCCTCCTTGGCGGCCCATTCAGCGAGCGGAACGGTCACCTGCGCTGCCGTGAAGCTGGTGCGGACCACGTATGGCGACTGCTCGGGAATGATCGAAGTGGCGGCCGCCATGACCACCTCTGGAACCTTGGCCTGGGTGGCGAGCGGCGCGGCCGCCAACGCGAGCGGGGTGAGGCCGAAGCCGGCCATGACGGTGATCTTGTCGTTGACGATCAGCTCCTGCGCCAGGCGCTTGGTCACGTCCGCCACGCCCGTGTCGTCCTTGACGATCAGCTGGATCTTCTTGCCGGCGACCGTGTCGCCGTTCTGCTGCATGTACAGCTTCACCGCGGCCTCGATCTGCCGGCCCGTCGAGGCAAATGGCCCCGTCATCGGCAGGATCAGGCCGATCTTCACCACCTCCTGCGCCAGGGCCATCGTCGAGCCGAGCGAAAGGGCCAGTACCGCTGCGCCCGCCCTGAGAATTGTCCGTCTCTTCATATGTTTCCTCCTCATGATTGGTTGGATCCAGGCTCTTGAACGGCCTGGTCTCCTTGTTGCCGATCCCTATCGTGTCATGGGATCGATCCGGTGGGCCTGGAAACGTGACGCCAGAGCCGTGATTTCAATAGATTCCACCAAGCCCGCGAGCGCGAACGGGTCGTTCTGCGCAAAGGCATGGGCCGCCTCCCGCGAAGGGGCCTCGAGAATCCCGAAGTTCCCAAGGGGCGTCTCGGCATCGTCACCCGTCAAGGCGCTCCCGATCAGCACCTTGGCGAGGCCGCCCCCGCCCGTCGCCACATGCTGGCGATGGGCCTCGCGGTGCTGCTCCCGCAAATCGGTCATGCCCGACTTATGGCGGCAGATCATGAGCCAATACATGATGTCACGCCGCCTCGGCCGAAGCGGCCGTCGCCTTATTCTCCATGACGATCATTCCGGCGCCGGTCATGGAGGCGGGCACGAAATAGTGTTTGTGGCGGACCACCACGTCCCGGTCCATCGCACCGCGCATCACCAGCCACATCATCAGTTCCGCGCCCTCGCTGCCGAACATTTCGACATATTGCTCGCGCGACATGGCGGCGAGTCTCTCGGGATCGGTTGCAATGTCGTTCAGGAAAGCCCGATCGGCCTCCGGGTTAACGAAGCCGGCCCGTGCACCCTGGAGCTGATGGGACAGGCCACCGGTTCCGAGAACGACGAAGCGCTCGTCGGTGGGATAGGTCTCGATCGCTTGCCGCAGGACACGGCCCATCTCATAGCAGCGACTCGGAAGCGGAATGGGATATTGGATCACGTTGACGAAGATCGGCACCACGCGCACCGGCCATTCGGCCGGCCGCCCCCAGAACAGCTCCATCGGCACCTGAATGCCGTGATCGACATCGATCTCCTGACAGATCATCGGATCGAAGCGGTTCTCGACCAAGATGTCGACAAAGTGCCAGGAGAAATCGACGGCCCCTTTGAACGGCGGGATCGCTCGAGGTCCCCAGCCCTCGTCCACGGGACGGTACTCCTCAGCGCATCCGACCGCGAAGGTCGGCACCTTGTCGAGAAAGAAGGAGTTGCCGTGATCGTTGAAGATCACGATGGCGACGTCGGGCCGATGATCCCTCACCCATTCCTGCCCGGGAATGTAACCGTCGAAGAACGGCTTCCAGTCGGGAGTATCGCGCAGACCCTTGTCGAGCGCTGCGCCAATCGACGGGACGTGCGATGTCCCCAGACCGCCGATGAGCTTTGCCATTGCTACTTCTTCCCTAAGCGATTGCGGAGGAAATCGTCGTGCTCCATGCCGGCCTGATGAGCACCGATCTCGGTGATACGCACCGGATCGACGGCGGAGATCTTCAAGATGAAGAAGAGATTCCCGCCGAGCCGCACCATTTCGCGCCAGTTGCGGGTCATGACGGCCTCCTTCTCCTCGGGCGTGAGGCCGAACCGGTCGAGGTAGGCGCTTTCATCCCGCCGGAACGCGTCACGGTTCTCAGGCCGGCTCAGGCCCATCGCCATCTTGTTGATGCGGTAGCCGCCCAGGGACCTTTTCCGGTCGAACAGCGGGGTATCTGGAATACGATCTTCGCCGTGTTTGTCCGTCATGCCATTTTCCTCCCTTGGCCCGAGGTGCCTTCGGCGGTCGCGCCCATGTTATCGCATCCGAGCCAGCGCAGCAGGGCGCTGGACACCTGTTCGGGCTGCTCGACCAGGGTCATGTGGCCGCTGTCCTCGATCACAACGAGCTCGGCGTTCGGGATCAGTGCCACCATTTCCTCGTGCTGAGACAGCGGGCTCCAGCGATCCTGACGCCCCACCATAACCAGGGTCGGACAGGTGATCTTCGCAAGCTGGGCTCGTGCATCCGGGCGGTTCAGAAGCGCCTGGATCTGACGGCGGTGCTGCTCGGGGGAAGCGCGCATCACCATGTTCTTCAGCGGCTCCATCAGGGCCGGGTCGTCAGCCCGCCTCTCATGCACCATAGGCGGCAGCCACCGCTCGGCAAGGACCTCCATCCCCTCTGCAAAAGCCAAGTCGACCAAGGCCTGCCGGTGTACTTCCTCCCCGTCCCGCCGGGGGTGGGCGCCTGTGTCGATAAGGCCCAGCCTTTCAACCCGCTGAGGAGCAAGGCGGGCCATCTCCATGGCAACCCGCGCGCCCATGGAATGGCCGACAACCGTGACAGGCCCCTCCATCAGCGCTAGGGCAGAACGAGCCATTCCTTCGATGGAGTCATGCTGCGAGAAATCCGCAACGAACACATCCGCATGCGGCTCCAATGCGTTGATCTGCGCACTCCAGATGCTCGCATCGCAGAGAAGGCCAGGCAGCAGGACAATCTTTGGTTTCTCGTTCATGGTGCGTTGCGGCTGTCCTCTATCCTCAGGCTGCTGCTAATAGTTGGAAACGAGCCTCGCGATCATGGTTTGCGATCGCTCCGCCTCGTCGTGTCTACCTGCATCCGCGAGTTTGGAGCCCGCGGACAAGCGCCATCCCGGCAGGTTCATGCTCTGCTTTTGCGGGTTGATGTGCTCCCTCAGCAGATAGTCGGCGCGCCAGGGATCTCCCTGCTCGATCGCATCGACGATCGCGTGGTGCTGCTGATGCGCATAGAACAGCACCTCGAACATTTTGGCCAGCTCGCCCTTGTCGAAGGCGATCGCTGACGGCGACGCAAACGGGACCAGCTGACATCGGGCGGCAAGATCCGACACGATGGCCTTTTCCGCGCCCTCCAGGATGAGGGAATGGAAAGTTCCGTTCATCCGACCGTATTGGAGCTCGTCATCCTCGGTCAGGCGGCGCTTTTCGAAGATGGCGTCTCCTTCGTCCAAGCACGCGCGGAAGGCTCGCAGCAGGGCCCGCGTCGGGCCCCTCGAGGCGATGGAACGGGCCGCGATTCCTTCAAGGGCGGCCCTGACCTCTATGGCGTCGAGGATCTCCTGTGTCGTGAAGCTCCGGACCACATAACCTCGACCTCCCCCTGAGACGAGGAGCCCTTCCTGAGCCAATGCCGGAAGGGCTTGGCGAACAGGCGTACGAGAGATCCCAAGGCGCTCGGCAATTGCCGCTTCC
This sequence comes from Microvirga sp., assembly GCA_035645535.1. GTDB lineage: Bacteria > Pseudomonadota > Alphaproteobacteria > Rhizobiales > Beijerinckiaceae > Microvirga. The sequence goes on from DASQMJ010000073.1 coordinate 6,731, forward strand.
GGCACACGCTCCCCCGGCTTCAGCTCGCCTTGGAGGATCATCTCGCGAATCCTGAGCATAACGAGTGTTTGCTGCTTCATTGCTGTCGGTCTCGGGTGCATTCCTCGTCCTGGCATCGACGCTCTGATTGTGGCGTAGGAGGGATTTCAACCTCCGCGCCAGCGTTGCTCCTGCCCCGGTTGTGACGCCGTCTTTGTCCCCGTTGACATCGGGGACCTCCGGTTGGGCTGGGCGCCTAATCAATCTACTTGGGATCCTAACATTAGGGAATGGGATCCCAAAACTAACCGTAACCCTACTTTAGTCGCGATCTTCCGGGTAAATGGGCAAGTTCCAACACCCGTGCACACGGCAGGTTACGGGTTTGGGATCCCGAATGTACCACGGGCCGAGGCGATTGGGCCCAACGACTAAATAGCCCTCACGAACCGGTTCAGGGAACGCCGCCGGGGGCGTTAGACCTTGGTGGAGAGATGTTCCAGGGTCGATCAGTTGGGCGCTGCCCGTACCGGCTTTTTCTTGGCGGTCACGCCGAGATGCTGCTCGAGGGGCGCCGGATCCTCAATCAGGGAGCGGCTGGAACTCGCATGGACAATCGTCCCCCGGTCGAGGATGAGGGCGCTGTCGGTGACGCCGAGGATCTTTTGGGCATGCTGCTCGACAATGATTGCCGACATGCCCTCTCCGCGGATGATACGGGTCAGCGCCGCCAGCAGTTCCTCGACGATGATGGGCGCAAGCCCTTCCGTCGGCTCGTCCAGCAGCAGGAGCTTCGGATTAAGCACGAGCGCGCGAGCCACCGCCAGCATCTGCTGTTCGCCGCCGGAGAGCTGATTGCCCAAGTTTGACCGGCGTTCCCTGAGCCGGGGGAACATCTCGTAGGCACGCGCGAGCGTCCATGGTCCGGGACGTGCTACTGCCGTGATGTTCTCCTCTACGGTCAGGGACTTGAAGATGTTGCGCTCCTGCGGCACCCATCCGATGCCGGCATGAGCGCGCTTGTCGGGGCGGACGGACGTCACATCCCGCCCCGCGAACTGGATCGAGCCGCCCCGGTGACGCGTCACGCCGATGATGGTGTTCAGGAGCGTCGTCTTGCCGGTGCCGTTCCGACCGAGCAACGCCAAGGATTCGCCAGGCTTGAGACGCAGGTCGATGTTCGAGATCACGATGGCTTCGCCATAGCCCGCCGAGACCTGCTCAAGGGCGAGAAGATCACTCATCGACGCTCTCCCCGAGATAGACGGCCCGGACCCGGGGGTCCGTCGAGACCTCCTCGACGCTGCCTTCCGTGAACAGGGCACCATTGACCAGGACCGAGATGCGGTCGGCGAAGCTGAACACCAAGTCCATGTCGTGCTCGATCAGGAGAACGGAAACGTCGCGCGGGAGCGCCGCCACGGTCGCGAGCAGTTCATGCCGCTCGGCCTCCGGCACCCCGGCGGCCGGCTCGTCCAGCAGGAGCACTCGCGGCCGGCAGGCGAAGGCCACGGCGATCTCCAAGAGGCGCTGCTTTCCGTAAGGCAGATTCGAAGTCCGCTCGTCCAGCACGTCCATGAGGCGGAAGCGCTGCGCGATTTCGACGATCTCGTCGACGATGCCGCTCTTGCTCCCGATCACACGCCACCAGTCGCGCCCACCGCCCATGCGCTCGGAAACGGCAAGGCCGATGGTCTCCAGCGGTGTCATGGCGGGAAAAAGCTGGTTGATCTGGAAGGTTCGCGCAAGGCCGCGCTGCACCCGCAGCTCCGGGCGGAGACCCGTAATATCCTGCCCTTCGAGGACGATTTGCCCTGCCGTCGGCTTGAGAACGCCCGTAAGGAGATTGATGAACGTGGTCTTGCCTGCGCCGTTGGGGCCGATGAGTGCGTGACGGGCGCCCTGCTCCAGACGGAACGTCACATCGTCCGTCGCCACAAGACCGCCAAAGCGCTTCACAAGCCCCTTGGTTTCCAGAGCTATCGCCACGTCAGATCTCCCGAACAGAGGTTTTTGGCAGCGGCTCCTTGGCCTTGACCGCCCGGCTGAAGGATCTCCTCCACAGGTCGCGTGCCCGTTCGGTCAGGCGTTCACGGCCCGCCAGCACGAGGACGACCAGGATCAGGCCGATCCAGAACTGCCAGTACTGCGGCGTCCAAGCCGAAATCACGTCCTGAAGCACCTTGAAGACCACGGCACCGATCAGGCCGCCATAGAGATAGCCCACGCCGCCGATCACCAGCACCAGCATCACATCGGCCGAGCGGTGGAAGGCGAGCACGTCAAGGGACACGAACTGGGTGGTTTGGGCCAGAAGAGCGCCGGCCACGCCCGCATACGCCGCCGCCAGGGTATAGACGGCCACCAAACGGCGGCTGACCGGGATACCGACGGCACGGGCGCGGAGAGGATTATCGCGGATCGAGCGCAGGGACAGGCCATAGGGCGATACGACTATTCGGCGCGCGAGCACGAACAGCACGAACAGAACAGTGAGGCTGTATGCATAGGCCGTGGTGCCGAAGATGTCGAACTCGAACCATCCGAGAATGGGCGCCATGGAGATGCCTTGGAGCCCATCCGCGCCGCCCGTGAGCCAGGAGGCCTGGTTGGCAACTTCCCCTAGAACGAGTGCGACGCCGAGCGTCACCATCAGCTTGGTCAGGTCGGATCCGCGCAGAACCAGGAAGCTCGTGGCGAAACCGAGAAGAGCAGCCGCGATTGCCGCCGCCCCCAGACCGAGCAGCGGATCGGACCATCCCTCCCTCGCAAGGATGCCGGCAACATAGGCGCCGAGCCCGAAGAAGGCCGCGTGGCCGAGGGACACGATGCCGGCATAGCCCAGGATCAGGTCGAGGGAGAGTGCGAAGAGGCCGATGATCGCGATCTCGTTCAGAATGAGGTGGCGCTCCGGCATCAGGAACAGGGTAGCAGCCGCCACGAGCCAAAAGGCGATTTCGGCAAGGCTCCACCGGCCCCTTTGCGTCAGAACCTTTCTGATGTCGTCGGCCGTGTGCAGGTGCATCGGACAGGTTTCCTGTTTGATCAGCGCGCCCGGGCAAAGAGGCCCTGCGGACGAAGAACGAGAACGACAATCATCAGCGTGTAGATGACGAAGGCACCGACGCTCGGCACATAGTACTTGCCGGCCACGTCCGCGATACCAAGCAGCAGGGAAGCGAGGAAGGGGCCCGTAATGCTCGTCGTGCCGCCGACCGTGACGACAATGAGGAAGTAGATCATAAACTTGAGCGGGAAGGTCGGATCGAGACCGAGGATCTCGGCCCCAAGCGCCCCGCCCAATCCCGCCAGTCCCGAGCCGAAGGCGAACGTGGTCGCGAAGATCACGCTCACGTTGATGCCGAGGCCGCGCGCCACGCGGGGGTCGTCAACCGCAGCCCTGAGGCGGCTGCCGAAGCGGGTGCGGGTCAGGATCAGCTGCAGGGCGACCACGAGCGCGCCGCAGATGACGATGATGAAGCTGCGGTAGAGACCGATCTGAACGCCCAGAACGTCGATGCGCCCCTGGAGCCAAGAAGGGAGCTGGATAAGCTGTTGCTGGGACCCGAAGCTGTAGTCGACGGCAGCGACGGCCATGAAAACGAGGCCGATGGAGAACAGGACCTGATCGAGGTGGCTTCGGGTGTAGAGCCTCTTGTAGAGGGTTCTCTCGAGAACCAGGCCCAGAAGGGCCGGCCCGATGAAGGCGAGCGGCAGCGTCGCCAGGAAGGGAACGCCGTTCCGGTTCATCAGCACGGCCGTGATGTATCCCCCCGCCATGGCGAAGGCGCCGTGGGCTAGATTGACGAAATTCATCAGGCCGAGCGTAACGGCCAGACCGCAGGCCAGCACGAACAGCAGCATGCCGTAGGCTACGCCATCGAAGAGAATGGTGAGCACCGCGTTCTCCCAGAAAACTTAAAGGAAGCGCCACATTCGAGCGGCGCTTCCGCGGGCGTCGCGATCAGTTTGACTTTGCGGCTTTCACCGGGTCCTTGACGTTCGGGATCGTGGCGAACTCCACGTTGTAGAGTTCGCCGTTCACCCGCTCCACCTTGCGCACGTAGATGTTCTGGACGATGTCGCGGGTCTGCGGATCGATCGAGACCGGCCCGCGCGGGCTGGTCCAGCTCATCCCCTTCATAGCATCGATCAGCGCCTGACCGCCGGCGCCGTTGGTCTTTTTCAAGCCCTCGTAAATCAGGTGCATGCCGTCGTAGCCGCCCACCGCCATGAAGTTCGGCCGCATGCCGTTGTTGGCCTTCTTGAACGCCTCCACGAACGCCCTGTTCTCAGGGCTGTCATGCGCCGCCGAGTAGTGCTGGGTTGTAATCGCCCCGAGCGCCACGTCGCCCATACCATTGAGGATGTCGTCGTCGGTCACGTCGCCGGGTCCGATGAGCTTGACACCGCTCTTGTCGAGGCCGCGCTCGACGAACTGCTTCATGAACTGCGCGCCAATTCCGGAGGGCACGAACACGAACAGGGCATCGGGCTTGGCGTCGGCGACCTTCTGCAGGAAGGGAGAGAAGTCGGGGTTCGCCAGCGGTACCCGAAGGTTCTCAACCTGACCGCCTTTCGCCGTGAACGCGGCGGTGAAGGCCTTCTCGGCATCGATGCCCGGACCGTAGTCGGAAACCAGCGTCGCCACTTTCTTGATACCGTTCTGCGCCGCCCACTCAGCCATGGGCACCGTGGCCTGAGGAAGGGTGAAGCTCGTGCGCACGATAAAGGGCGAGGCTTCGGTGATGGTGGCTGTGGCGGCCGCCATGACCACCGCCGGGACCTTCGCCTGGGTTGCCAGAGGCGCGGGTGCCAGTGCCAGCGGGGTGAGGCCGAAGCCGGCCATGACGGTGATCTTGTCGTTGACGATCAGCTCCTGCGCCAGGCGCTTGGTCACGTCCGCCACGCCCGTGTCGTCCTTGACGATCAGCTGGACCTTCTTGCCGGCAACCATGTCGCCGTTCTGCTGCATGTACAGCTTCACCGCGGCCTCGATCTGCCGGCCCGTCGAGGCAAATGGCCCCGTCATCGGCAGGATCAGGCCGATCTTCACCACCTCCTGCGCCAGGGCAGCCCCGCTGAGGGCCAGCGTCACCGCGGCCGCACCCGCAGCACCTAAAAATGTCCGACGTCGCATCTGCTTCTTCTCCCTCTAAAATTTCCCTCAGCATTCCATTTTTGTTCGGGCGCTTGAAGATATCCCTTGGTCGCTGTCGGGCCGGCTCCGGCTCACTCAGCCTTGATGCCGGTGCGCCTCACCAGATCTCCCCAGCGTACCATTTCGTCGGCGATGTGATCGCGGAATTCGTCCGGTGTATTGGTCCAGACCTCGGCTCCCTCCAGGGACAGCCGCTCTGCTATCTCCGGAGCCGCCATGGCGGCTCTGATCTCGGTGTTGAGACGCTCCACTACGGCTTTTGGCGTGCCAGCCGGAACCAGTATGCCATACCACTGCGACGCTTCGAAACCGGGGTAGCCCGACTCCGCAACGGTTGGAACCGTAGGGGCTCCCTCATAGTTCAGCTTACCGGGATTTTGCTTGGCGTAGTCGACCAGCTCCTGCAGGGTCTTGGCCGGGACCTCCGGGTGGACGACCAGCATGTTGTGTACATTTGCAATCCCGCTGACCGGCTCGAAGCTCCCTATGGAGTCATACTGCAGCTTAGGATAATGGGCCGGGTTCACCGCCAAGGTGCCGATATGCCCCATGACGAGGGTGTGGCCGTCAGGAGCGGCGCGGGCCACGGAGGCTACTCCGATGGAGCCGCCGGCTCCCGGCCGGGACTCGACAACAACCGGGTATTTCAGCGCTGTCTCAAGCTTTTGCCCGAGAAGCCGCGCTAGAATATCTGTCGATCCCCCGGGAGTGAAAGGCACGATAAGAGAGATATTCTGGTTCGGATAGGTCTGGGCCGCAGCGTTGATGGAAGTCACGGCAGCGGCGGACCAGGCGACCGCTCCAACGAGGAGATGACGACGTGTGATGGCGGAACGAACAAGTCCGTCGGATAGGCGGTCAGTCAACCGAGATTCCTCCCACACCCTGTGAATTATCGTTGAAGATTGGGTCAGCATAACACGCCAGCAAACCGCACCTGAATCAAATTACTTTTTTGTGGAGATTAGTTAGACATTTTCATGAATGTCGACGAACATCGAGAGATAGCCACGAGCCCGGACGGAGCGATGAACACCGCGTCTACGGTGGCACGTTGATCGGGCGAAAACCCGCTTATCCAACACGTTTCGTGCCGAACGGCAGGTTCGGTCCAGTCGACTGTTGTCGGACGGGCCGAATTGCTCCGGCCGTGCCTCGGGTCCGGACGAGCGTTTGAGAGCAGGGTCGAACAAATGGCTATTGCTTCGGAACGCCCGCTTTTTCGATGACGGAGCGCCATTTCTCGATGTCGGAGCGCAGGCGCTCCTCGAGTTCCGCCGGGGTTTCGCTGCGGGCCTCGATCCCGAGATCGAGCAGTCGAGCTTTGATGTCGTCCGACGCCAGGATCTCTTTCAAGGCGCCGTTCAATTTCTGGATGATTGGCTCTGGGGTACCTTTGGGGGCGAACAGAGCATTCCAGGAGGTGACGTCGAAACCGGCAATTCCCGCTTCCTGAACGGTGGGCACTTCCGGCAGAGACGTCGAGCGGCCCGGCCCGGAGGTGGCCAGCGCCCGCACCTGCTGTCCCTCGAGGGCCGATTTGAGCGCGGCCTGCGTGTCGATCAGAAGGTGCGTGTCGTTGCGCAGGAGGGATACCAGCGCATCAGGGGTGTTGCGGTAAGGAACATGCCGCAGGTCGACCCCTGCTTCGCCCCTGAACAGAACCGAGGTGAGGTGCTGGGTACTGCCCACGGCAACGGTCGCCACGTTCAGGCTGCCGGGCTTGGCTTTAGCCGCCTGAATGAAGTCCTTGAAGGATTTGTACTCCGACTGTGCGTTAACGACAAAGAGAAAGTCGAACGTTCCCAAGGTCGAGATCGGCACGAAGTCGACCAGAGGATCGAACGGCAGATTGGCGAACAGCGGAACGCTCACCGCCGTGCCGTTGGTGAGCATGGTGAGCGTCTGTCCATCCGGCGCGCTCGACAAGGCGGCCCGCGCCGCGGGGATGCCGCCGGCGCCGGGCATGTTCTCGACGATGAGCCGGTGCCCCAGCTTCTCACTGAGCCTTTCGGCAACGATCCTGATCGTCACATCGGCTACGCCGCCGGCACCGAACGGCACGATGATCTTGACTGGGCGTGCGGGATAATCCGTCTGCGCCTGCACCGGCCTTGGTGCCGTGAGGCCCGCCGCCATCGCACAGGCCAGCAGCATGGAGCGTCTGGTGATCGTCCTGGACATGGCTCTCGTCGTCCTCACTGGTTGCCAATGGTTTGTGGCTGGCTTGCAAAGCGGAACAGGCGTGCGGGATTGTCGACAAGCAGTTTCCGCTGGATCGACGGATCGGGTGCATAGAGCGGCACGAGATCCACAAGATCGCCGTCATCCGGCATGAGCGGCGCGTTCGGATGGGGCCAATCGGTTCCCCAAAGCACCCGGTTCGGGGCCAGCTCCACCAGCGCACGGCCGAACGGAGCGACGTCATAGAACGGGGGGCCCGTCCGCGAGATGCGCTCCGGACAGGTCACCTTCACCCAGCACTTCTCGTCATCGCGCACCAGGTCCATCAGGGCGACGAATCCTGGCTGATCGAGACCCTGGCTCGCATCAACAACACCCATGTGATCGAGTACATAAGGAACCGGCAGGCGCGTCAGCCGCGGTCTGAACTCCGAAATCAGAGCAGCGGGCAGATACAGATCCACGTGCCACCCGAATTCGGCGATGCGCTTAACGATGCGATCGAAGGAGCTCATGTCGGGCATCTTGCCGAGCCGCGGCAGGAAGGTGAACCGGCAGCCTTCGATTCCGGCTTCGGCCAGATCCCGGAGCTCGCGGTCGCTGAAGCTCTCGTCGACATTGGCAATGCCCTTGCAGCGACCGCCGCTCTGGGCAATCGCGTCGGTCACCACCCGGTTGTCGCGGCCGTGAGGGGTTGCATTGACGATCACCGCCCGCTCGATGCCAAGGCGCTCGTGCAGGGCACGGAACATCTCCAGGGGCGCATCCGGAGGCGTGTAGGGCCGCTCCGGCACATAAGGGTAGCGTTCGCCCGGCCCGAAGATGTGGCAATGGGTGTCGCAGCTTCCTGGCGGGAGCTTGAACGACGGAACCCGCGGGTTCGGGTGCGGCGGCGGAATCGTGGCCACAAAGCTCATCGCGCCGCCCTGCTTCTGCAATTCACCAAGTGCAGCATGAAGAGCGTTCGTGAAGGGGCTGTGCAACTCATCCAGTGACCCGTTCGGTATGACGGCTCCCGAAAATTGGGCATATACATCAATTCAACAAATGTTTTGTTTTTGATTATTGCTGAATATGGCTCATATATTCGTATGGCTGAGCAGCCAGCCGGCATGCCTTGGACAGCCCCGGTGGAGCTTAGGATGCGTATCGACTTTCTCGGACTTCACGCCTTTGTCGCCATCGCAGAGCGTGGCAGCTTCCAGCAAGCCGCAGCTCATTTGAACCTATCCCAGACAGCCCTTAGCCATCGCATCCGCAAGCTGGAGGAAGACCTTGGCGTCAAGCTCCTATCCCGAACCACCCGGGAGGTCTCGTTAACCCAGGCCGGACTGAGCCTGCTGCCCAAGGTCAAGGACATCATCGAGAGCCTGACCGTGTCGTTAAACGAGCTCCGGAGTGAGGGGCGCAGACGGCAGGAGACCCTTTCCATCGGGTGCTTGCCCACCATCGCGTCGGGGCGCCTGCCAGGGGCTTTGCGCCGCTTTCAGGAGCGGCATCCCAACGTGATCGTCCGAATCTACGACAATTCAGCGTCTGAGATCAGCGATCTCGTCCAGTCCGGCACGGTGGAGTTCGGCATTACAATTGTCGCCGCCCACCGATGGGATTTCGACATCGAGCTGCTCTTCAAGGATCCCTTCACTCTCGTTTGCCCCGAGGATCACCCCCTGGCATCGCAGCCTAGCGTAAGCTGGTCCGACTTGTCGGACGAGCCCCTGATCCGAGTCAGCCAGCAGACCGGCAATCGCAGGATTATCGACGATGCGCTGGGAGGCCGGCGCGAGAGCCTGAACTGGCGCTTCGAAGTTCAGCATCTCCAAACCGCGATCGCCTTGGCCGCCGCTGGCGTGGCATTGACCGTGGTTCCTCGGATGGCTCTCGATTCCATCGATGAGCGCGGCCTCACGCTCGTACCCTTGCGCAACCCGAGCATCACACGCCAACTCGGCATCGTCTCGAGACGAGGCGCTCCCCTTTCCCCGCTGGCGGACGAATTGCGCAAAATCATCGTGAAGACATTCGTATAAGGATGCGAGCCGTGGCGACGGCTAAAGGTCCACCGATGAGATAGGTGAATCGATTTCACGAAAATGCACAAATAACGAATTTGTTGCACTTAAGCGTCTGATCCATATTGCAGCCTATCAACTCAACAGTTCAACGAGGGTGATCACTCAGTCAAGCGATCCATGCACGATCCTTCGGGATTCGCCGACAAGGAAGCCTTTGCTGATCGTCGCTCACGAAGCCGTCGGTGCGCCCCTTCGGGACCGGCTGCTGCGCGACTCAAGTTCTTGACCAATTCCGTTCGAGGCATTCATGACAACTGGTAAGACTGGACTTGTCGTCACCGCCCATCCTGGCGATTTCGTATGGCGCGCAGGTGGCGCCATCGCCCTTCACGCGAAGAAGGGCTATCGCATGAAGATCATCTGCCTTTCGTTCGGCGAGCGCGGCGAGAGCCAGTGGGCCTGGAAGAAGGGCGACGTATCTCTGCCGGAGGTCAAGGCGCAGCGACGCGAGGAGGCCGAGCGCGCGGCCGAGACGCTCGGCGCCGAGATCGAGTTCTTCGATGCGGGCGACTACCCGCTCCATACCACGCCCGAAATGCTCGACCGCCTAGTCGACCTATACCGAGAGCTCAAGCCCAGCTTCGTGCTCACCCACTCCCTGGAGGATCCCTACAACGTGGACCATCCGGAGGCGACGCGCTTCGCGCAGGAGGCGCGCATCATCGCCCAGGCGGCTGGCCACAAGCCCAGCCCGGACCTCACCTATAATGCACCGCCGGTGTTTCTGTTCGAGCCGCACCAGCCCGAGCAATGCAACTACAAACCAAACGTGATCCTCAACATCGACGACGTATGGGAGACGAAGCGCAAGGCCTTCGAGATCCTCGCCGCCCAGAAGCACCTGTGGGAATACTATACCCGCGTGGCCCTGAACCGGGGCATGCAGGGTGGCCGAAACTCCGGACGCGCCATGACCTACGGCGAAGCCTATCAGCGCATCTTTCCCCAAATCGTCGAGGAACTCGCATGAAGCCCGTCGTCGTCACCAATACGCCGCGTACCGACCAGGGGATCGTCGACCGTCTTGCAAACCTCGGTGCCGCGACCGCGCACGAAGCCATGGGGCGCTCAGGCCTGATGAAGCCCTATATGCGGCCGATCTGGGCAGGGGCTCAGGTCGCGGGCAGCGCCGTGACGGTGCTGGCGCAGCCAGGCGACAACTGGATGATCCATGTGGCCGTCGAGCAGTGCAGGCCGGGCGATATCCTGGTCGTCGGCGTGACCACTGACAACACCGATGGCATGTTCGGCGATCTCCTGGCCACATCGCTCAAGGCGCGCGGAGTTGTCGGTCTCGTCATCGATGCCGGTGTGCGCGACGTGAAGACCCTGACCGAGATGGGTTTTCCTGTCTGGTCACGCGCCATTTCCGCCAAGGGCACCGTCAAGGCGACCCTTGGCTCGGTAAATGTTCCCGTAGTCTGCGCAGGCGCGCACGTAAAGCCGGGTGACGTAGTTGTTGCCGATGACGACGGCGTCTTGGTGGTGCCTCGCCGCGAGGCGGAGGCAGTCGCCGTTGCAGGCGAGGCTCGGGTGGCCAACGAAGGCTCGAAACGCGAGCAACTGGCTTCCGGCGTCCTCGGCCTCGACCTCTACAAGATGCGCGAGCCGCTTGAGAAGGCGGGCCTCGTTTATGTCGAGTATAAAGATGAGGACTGACGACACCATCGGTCCTTCGCTGCAGGATAGGGCGAACGGATGAGCCTTGGGATTGCCTTCATCGGCTATGGAGAGGTCGGGCAGCTCTTCGCCCGACAGCTCGCGGCCAAGTCAGGTGTGCAGGTTGCCGTCTATGACATTCTCTTCCAGCACCCGGAGAAAGGGTTGGGCCTTCGGCGGCGTGCCTCGGATTCCGGCGTTCGCGCCGCCGACAGCACCGCCGATGCGTGCCAGGGAGCCGATATCGTGATCTCAGCCGTGACGGCCGACGCGGCGGTTACGGTTGCCGAGCAGGCTGCACCTCACCTCATCCCCTCTCAGATCTATATCGACCTCAACTCCGTCTCTCCGGCAACGAAGGAGAGGGCTGCCGCGCCGATCCTCCTGCAAGGGGCCCATTTTGTCGAGTTTGCCGTAATGGCTCCGGTGAGAGATCCGGGAATCGAGGTTCCGATCCTGAGCGGCGGCGAGAAGGCCGAACATGTGTCGTCCATCCTCAATGAACTGGGCATGAGGATCACGCCGGTCAGCACCCAAATCGGGACAGCATCCGCAACCAAGCTGTGCCGCAGCATCGTGATCAAGGGCATGGAAGCCCTAATGGTGGATTTCATCCTTGCCTCTGAGCGCGCCGGCGTCATGCCGGCTGTGATCGCGAGCTTGAAGGCATCCTATCCTGGGATGGACTGGGAGAATGTGGCGAGGGTCATGGTTTCCCGCGTCCGCCAGCACGGCATCCGTCGTGCAGCGGAGATGCGCGAGGCCAGCCGAATGATTGCCGAACTCGGCCTTGACGGGGCCCTAGCGAACGCGATTGCCGACCGACAGGAGAGCTTTGCGCGGCAAAGCAACAAGAGCTAATCGCCCAACTCTCCCGCGGCCGGCACCGTCAGGATATAGTCCCCCTGGCGGAAAGATCATCCTCGCCCAGGACCATCTCGCCCCTTACTGACTGGGCAGTGGGGGTGTGCCGTGGGTATGGAAGCTCTCGATCGTCTTCAGGCTCCAGGCTTGGCCTTTCTTGCGCTCCTCCTCGGTCCAGACAATGGGTTTCCAATCCGGCGCCAGGACGAGGCGTGCGCCGGCATTCGCCACTTCGACCCTGTTCCCCCCAGGCTCGTAGACATAAAGGAAGAATGTCTGCTGGACCGCATGCTTATGCGGCCCCGTTTCGATGAACACGCCGTTCTCCAGGAAGATATCGGCTGCTCTCAAGATTTCCTCGCGGCTGTCGAGCGCGTACGCGATGTGATGGAAGCGGCCCTTCACGCCATGAGCCTCCCGGGTATAGGCGAAATCGTAGCTCTTGTTCGTGCAGGTGAGCCACATGCCTGCTTCCGTACCGTCATTCAGGACGATCTGCTCAGTGAGGCGGAAGCCCAGGTAGCGCTCGAAGAACTGCCGGTTCGCCTTCACGTCGGCCGCAAGACAGTTGAAGTGATCGAGGCGGCGCACATTCACCCCCCGCGCAGGGAAACGCTGGGCCTGGTTCTTCAACGCCGGACGTAAGTCCGGAGGAGCATCGTACCACTCCGTCTCGTAGTAGAGTTCGATGAGATGGCCGTCGGGATCGCGGAACTGATAGGCCGGCCCATGGCCCAGATCACCCTCGTGCCATCCCACTTCATAGCCGGAGCCTTGCAGAGCCTTCACCCGCCGCCGCAGTGCCTGCGGGCTGCGGGCGCGGAAGGCGACGTGACCGAGGCGAGGTGTTCGAGCCCGTCAGCTTGAGCGAGTTGCGCTCGTAGTCGTCCCAGGCCCGTAAGTAAACGGATTCGCCTTGGCGCCCGCTCTCGGTCATCCCGAGCAAGTCGACAAAGAAGCGCAGGCTCTCCTCGGGCTCGGGAGTGAGCACTTCGAGATGAGCCAGATGGGCTACGTCCATGATCGGTTCGTCGTGCATAACGCTTCCTCCTGTGCGGAATCCATGTTGTGAGGTGCGGGCCAGACTTATGCCGGCTCCATGCCATGTCGGCGCTTCGCCGCTTCCGCCTCGGGAGAGCTCAGATAGGTGACCAGAGCACGCGCTTGCTCAGGGCGGGAAGACGTCCTGGAGACACCGGCCGTGAACACCGTCGTGGACTGAATTGCCGGAGGCAAGGAACCTACGACCTCGATGCCGGGGACGTGCAGCAGTTCGCTCAGTTGCTGAAAGCCCAGATCCGCTTCTCCGCGCGCGACGATACTCCCGACAGGGACGCCTGGAGGCGCCTGGAGGGCGTGTTGCGAAACCACGCCACCAATGCCCCAGCGCTCCCACAGCCGTGTGAGGTGATCGCCGCTCGGCCCAGTGGAATAGCAGATCTTGCCGGCTTGCAGGATGGCTCGCTTGACGGCTTCCTCATTGCCGATGTCTGGCGGCACCGTACCGGAGCGAACCGCTACCGCGATGCCTGAGCGCGCAAAGTCCACCCGAGTCCCAGGAACGAGATGATCTTCAGCCCCCAGCTTCTCCATTACGCTAGACGCGAGCACGACTATATCGGTGGGCTCGCCGGCACGGACGAGCCGAGCCGCCTCCACTCCCCCCATCGAACGGATCGCCACCTGTACCCCGGACCGCTGCTCATAGAGCACAGCGAGGTCGGCCAAAACCTGCCGGGTCGCCATGGACGAGATACCGTTGAGCTGACTGGTCATTCATCGCTCCAATTGTTCCGAGCGTGCACAAGAGCGGCTATGGTCGGTGCGTGTGCAATCGACCAACCAGCTTCATAGCGGCCCCGTCGACAAAGGCACTCCATCGCTTTGGCTATGCCCACAGGATCTCGGAGCTCGATTAGAGCGCAAAGGATGATTCACCAAACAACGCAGCTGCGTCGCCTTAAGAGCCAGGAAACAAACTCTGAATCAAGTTACTTTTACGGGATTATTGATGAACAAAATTCATATGAGAGAGCGGCGGCGTGAGGGGTCGGGTGGCTCGCTGTCCAAGACGAATGAGGCGGCGGTCTTGCATCGAACTAACATATTCCGCAGCTGAAGCATGGAGCCTACAGCATCATCTGCCGCCTCGAAGGACGGCAGGTGTGGAGATCGCGGCTCTCGAGAACGGAAGAAACGGATCAGATCGGGAAATGCTGCGGTCCCGTTTCGATGGTGATCCAACGCAGCTCCGTGAACTCGTTGATCCCGGCCCTGCCGCCGAAGCGCCCATAACCGCTCGCCTTCACGCCACCGAAGGGCATCTGAGCCTCGTCGTGCACCGTTGCACCGTTGATGTGGCAAATGCCGGAGTCGATCCTATGAGCCACATCCAGGGCTCGTGTGATGTCCCGGCCGAAGACGGCAGCCGATAGGCCATACTCCGTATCGTTGGCGATACGGACAGCCTCCTCCACTCCCGTTGCGCGCACGACGCAGACCACTGGGCCGAACGACTCCTCGCTGTAAAGGCGCATGGCCGGACTGACATGGTCGAGGACCGTCGCGGACATGACGGTGCCGTCGACACGACCGCCCGCAAGAAGTTTGGCGCCTTTGGACACGGCATCGGCGACCAAGCCGCTGATCCGCTCGGCGGCCTCCACGCCGACAAGCGACCCGAGGGCGAAATTTCCATGGCGCGGATTGCCGGCCTGCAGCGATTCCGCCTTCGCTGCGAGCTTGGCGACGAAATCGTCCGCCACGGCATTGTCGACGACGATCCGCTCGGTCGACATGCAGATCTGGCCCTGGTTCATGAAGGCCCCGAAGGCCGAGGCCGCGACGGCAGCATCGAGATCGGCGTCGTCGAGGACGACCAGAGAGGCCTTGCCTCCGAGTTCCAGAAGCACCGGCTTCAGGAACCGCGCCGCCGTTTCCGCAATGATGCGGCCGACTCGGGTCGAACCGGTGAAGTTGATCCGGCGCACGGCCGGATGCGCAATCAGGGCCTCGATCACCTCGGGCGCATTCTCCGGAGCGTTGGTGATCACGTTGATCGCTCCTGCCGGCAGCCCGGCCTCACGAAGGACAGTTCCAATCAGACGGTGGGTCCCGGGGCAGATCTCCGAAGCCTTCAGCACGACCGTGTTGCCACAGGCGAGCGGCGTCGCGATGGCGCGAGCGCCTAGGATGACCGGAGCGTTCCACGGCGCAATACCGAGGACGACGCCGGCCGGCTTGCGCACCGCCATGGAGACACATCCCGGCTTGTCGGACGGAATGATCTCGCCCGTAATCTGTGTCGTCAGCGAAGCCGCCTCGCGAAGCATGCCGGCCGCGAGCTTCACGTTGAACTGCGCCCAGCCGGCGGTCGCGCCGATTTCCGTCGCCATCAGGCCCACGAACTCAGCGGCCTTGTCCTCGAGAAGATCGGCCGCCTTCAGGAGAACCGCCCGCTTGGCGTTAGGCCCAAGCTTGGACCAGACCGGGAAAGCCGCGGCTGCCGCGTCGGCAGCAGCCTGCGCATCGGCGACACTCGCAGCGGCGGCCCGGCTTGCCACAGCGCCGGTGATCGGATCCCGACGCTCGAAGGTGGCGCCGGTCGAAGCGTCCAGATCGCGATCGTCGATGAGAAGATTGATGTCAATCATGTCTGCTGCTCCGCGTTCAGCTCAATGGGGCAGATGAAGGTATCGCATGGCCCGCGACGGCTCCGCCGTCATCCGACGCTCCGCCGAGATAGGCGCGACGAACCGCCGGATCGTCCCGAAGATCAGCCGTGCGGCCTTCTCCGACGATCCGCCCTGTCTCCATGAGATAACCCCGATCCGCGATGGCAAGGCTCTGGCGTGCATTCTGCTCGACCAGCAGGACGCTGACACCGCTCTCCCGAATGCGGACGAGCGCGCCAAACAGCTCCTTGCACATGAGCGGCGAAAGACCGAGCGACTGCTCGTCCAGCAGCAGCACGTCCGGCTTCGACATCAGCGCCCGACCGGTCGCTACCATCTGCTGCTCGCCGCCGCTCATGGTCCGGGCCGTCTGGCCGAGTCGCTCGGCGAGGCGGGGAAACAGGGTGAAGACGCGCTCCAGATTGTCGTTCTCGCTGGCGCGCGACCGCTCGGGATAGGCGCCGAGGCTCAGGTTCTCCCGCACCGTTAAGTCGCCGAAGATGCCGCGCCCCTCTGGAACCAGGGCGAGGCCTGCCTCGACGATCCGGTGCGGCGGCAGGTGGGAAATATCCTGGCCGGAAAGGATGATCCTCTTGCCCGGCAGCGCCGGAACGATCCCCGCCATAGCCTTCAACAGGGAGGACTTACCGGCCCCGTTTGCGCCGAGAATCACGACGATCTCGGCTTGGCCGATACGCAGGGAAACCTGTTCAAGAGCCCGATGAAGGCCGTAGGCGACGGTCAGGTTCGAAACCTCAAGCATCGGGATCTCCCAAATAGGCTCGGATGACCTCAGGATCGGCAAGGACCGAAGCGGGCGGACCGGCTGCGATCACGGTTCCTGCACTCATGACGACACAGCGGTCGCACAGGGAGCGGATGGCATCCATGACGTGCTCCACCAGGATGATCGCGAGCCCCTCGCCCCGCAGCGAATGGATCAGCGCGATGCCGTCCCGCAGCTCCGAAGGGTTGAGGCCGGCAAGCCATTCATCGAGCAGCAGCAGCTTCGGCGCGAGGGCGAGTGCCCGCGCGAGTTCGAGACGCTTCTGATCGATATAGGTCAGCTGGGACGCGGCGTGATCCGCCTTGCTTCCCAGCCCGACCCGGCGAAGCAGCCTGACGGCCTCCTCCGTCGCGGCCTCGCCCCATAGCGGGACCTCTCGGAAGGCCAGTCCAGCCTTCACGTTCTCCACGCAGTCGAGAGATGGCAGCACGCGCACGAGCTGGAAGGTCCGGGCAAGACCAAGGCGGGTGATCTTGTGGGCCGGCAACCCGTCGATGGCCTTGCCGGCCAGGCGGATCGCGCCGGCATCCGGCCTCAAGGCACCGGACAGGAGGTTGAGTGCCGTGGTCTTTCCGGAGCCGTTCGGCCCGATCAACCCCACGATCTCGGAAGGCCCGACCGTCATGCTCAGCCCGTTCACGGCCACGAGTCCGCCGAACCGGCGTGTCAGCCCCTCGACCTGGAGAAGAGGCTCGGTCATGCGGGCCTCCTGGTCTGCAGCAGGAGTGGCTTCAGCTTCGTGCGCTCGATCAACCCTGCGACGCCATTGGGAACGCCATAGACGATCACCATGAAAACAAGTCCCAGGAGAATGCTGAAGTAATTCGGGAAGTTCGCGCCAAGCACCTCGAACAGGATCGTCAGCGGGATCACGCCGAGCAGCGGCCCCCACAGGCGATGGGCTCCGCCCAGCAATGCCATGATCAGGACCTGGAATGAGACCACGGGATTGAACGCAATGGTCGGATCGAGATAGGTCCAGCGCGGAGCCATGATGGCGCCTGTCAGGGCCATGAAGGCCGCGCTGATGGCGAAAAGCAGGAGCTTGGCGCGGGTCGTGTCGATGCCGCAATGGCGGGCGACCGTTTCGTCCTCCCCGATCACGCGCAGGGCTAGGCCCAGACGGGAGCGCTGGATAAGCCAGCTGACCAGGAAGACGAGAGCAGCCAACGCGAAAAGATGCCAGAAGATCGATTCCTGCGTGATGTCGATGAAGACGTAGCGCCCCATGGACTGGCTGACATTCACCTCGAACCAGGTGATGAGCTGGCGGATGAGTTCGGCGAGACCGAAGCTGAAGATCACGAAGTAGATGCCCGACAGACGCAGGGTCGACAGACCAACGAGTGCGGCGACCGCGATGCCGATGGCGGTGGCGGTGAGCAGAACCAGAGGCCAGGGCAGCACCTCGCCTAGCACGGCCACCGCATAGGCTCCGATGCCGAAGAAGGCGACCGTCGCCAGGGACACATAGCGGGTGGTGCCGGAGAAGAGCGCCCAGGCCGTCGCCAGCACGAGGTGGCTCAGCAGGCCGATGGCGACGGCGAGATGATAGCTAGAGCCCAGAAACGGCACCAGAGCAATGGCAAGCATCGCGCCCGCCACGAGGATGACTGGGATCGCGCCGTTTCTCATCGACTAGCCCTCCCGAAAAGCCCCGTCGGCCGCACGAGAAGCACCGTCAGGAACAGAATGAAGGTCGCCGCGAGGGTCAAGCCGGGATCGATCAGGCGAGCGACCAGGGTCTCGACCAAGCCGAGGAGCAAACCGGCGATCAGGGCACCGAGGAGATTGCCGACACCGCCCATGATGGCGACGATCAGAGCTTTCATGGTGAAAACAACGCCCATTGCCGCATTGAAGGTGAGAAACATGCTGACCAGCACGCCGCCGGCCGCGCACATGGCGCCGCCCAGGGCAAAAGCCAGACCTGCGACCTTGCGCACGTCGATGGCGACGAGGCTCGCAGCGGTCGGGTCGACGGCAACGGCGCGGATCGCTGTGCCGGTTCGGGTGCGTATCAGCAGCGCGTAGAGAATGAGGCTCAAGCCCACCGCGAAGCCGAAGGCGATCAGACGGTTCACAGCGACCGTCGATCCCGCGATGGTGATCGGCACCGAGAGATAGGAATAGCTGTAGTACTGTCCTCCGAAAAGGACGAAGGCGATGCCCTGCACCACGAAGAGCAGACCGAAGGTCGCCAGGATGGAGTCGACCTCGAGCGCATCGCGCGTCTTGGCCCGGCGAACGAGGGGCATCAGGAGGCCCTGGTAGACGAGCCAGCTTGCAGCGAATCCCGCCGGCAGGATGAGCACCATTCCGATGAGCGGGCTCAGAGCAAAGCTGGTGAACAACACGTAAGAGGCGAAGGCCGCGGCGATGAGAACCTCGCCGTAAGCGAGGTTCATGATCCGCGCGACGCCGTACTGGAGGGTCAGACCCATGGCGACGAGGGCGTACATGCCGCCAAGGATCAGACCTCCGAGAAGGATGTCGACGATCAGCATAACGATCTCTGGTGAGCCGGTTACTGCTTCCAAGCGGGCTTAGGCGTAACGACGGCGCGCGCACCTTCCCTGGTGATCGGCGCGACGCCGTAGAACTCACCGTTCTGCCACTGGCCGACGCTCCAGACGTCCTTCAGCAGCCCGCCTTCGAGCTTCACCTCGCCGATGACCGTATCGAAGGTTCCGGTCTGGAGCTCCTTGATCACGGCAGCACGATCGATCTTGCCGACCTTCTCGATGGCCTGCTGCAGGGCCTGGAGGCTCGCATAGGTGATTGGGCTCGCCCAGCGGTCGGGCTCACGCCCGGTGGCTTCCGTGTGACGCTTGAAATAGTCCTTTAGGGCCGGGGAATCCGCATTCCAGCCGCCGATGCCCATGACACCGTTCGTGTTCTCACCGAAGCGCTGCTTGTAGACCGGGAAAGCCGTGCCGACGCCGACGAAGAACACCTTCGGATTGAAGTTGAGCACCTTCGCCGTATCCGTTACGCCGAGCGTATCCGGCGGATAGCTGAAGGCTATGAAGGTGTCGGGATTGGCCGCCATGGCGTCCTTGAGGAGCGGTTGCACGTCCTGGGTACCGGCCGGGTAGGACTTGTCATACACGAGGTTGAAGCCGGCCTTCTTCAGGGCATTGCGGGCAGCCGTGGACAGCTCGATGCCGAACTGGTCGGAAACGCTGATCATCGCCACGTTGGCGCCGATCTTGCCTTCACCCTTCATCTTGGTCAGGAGGTCGACGAAAGACGTGGAGATGTCCGAGGGCAGGCCGAGCCAGAACGAGGCGTTCGGCCAGCGCTTGGCTAATTCCGGCGCCCGGTCCGTGTTGGTCGTCACGGCCAGGTGCGGATAGCCGAGGCGGTTCATGATCGGCGCGACGGCCAAGTTCAGGCCGGTGCTCCACGGCGGAAGAATGAAGTCGACCTTGTCCTGGGTGGCGAGACGCTCGACAGCCCTCACCGCCTCTTCCGAGTTGCTGCGGTCGTCGTACTCGACCACTTCGATGGGAACCCGCTTGCCGCCAAGCATGATACCCCCGGCCGCGTTCACTTCCTTCACCCAGAGCTGGTAGTTCGGCAGCGTCGTGATGCTGGCGCCGCCTGTGTTGGGGCCAGTCTTCGAGATCGCGTATCCGATTTTGATGGAGCTTTGGGCCTGGGCCGCAGCTCCGGCGACAAGACAGCTCACCGCAGCAATCAGGGCGACGGCATGGCGCCGCGTCACGTGACCGTTCATGGTTTCCTCCAAGGCACGATTGAAACGGGGCTCTTGTTGGACAGGCCCTTGGTTTCCAAAGCTTACGCGCCCTGGTTAACGTGAGAATTGGACAAATCTGGCGAAAAATTGTACTGAACCCTATGATTGTTGGATCCGAAGCTCGGCGGCCCGTCCACCTGAGAGATCACAAACGCCCTGCCAACCCGCTGTGGTCCGCGCCTACGGCCGTAATCCATGCCGAGTTGATCGAGCCGTCGCTTTCGGAGCGTGACTGGGTGCTGACGGGGGTGGAGGGCGAGCCGCGGGCGCATGGGTTCCTCATCCTGTCGAGGGGCGGCATTCTCTTGGGAGACGAGACCATAGACCTGCCGTCCCCTTCGCTGCTGTGGCTTCCCAGCCGTGCGGCAAGGACGATTCGGGTGAATGCAGGTGCTCGCGGGTACATGCTGGCGGCCCATGACGACTTCCTGACGAGAACGATCAGCAGCGCCCAGGAAGGCGCCCTGCTCCGCCATGCCATGAACCGGATCATCCTTCTGCCGGCCCAGACCCTGCGGGATCGGGTCGACGAAATAGCCCATTCCTTCCAGGCTTTGTCCCGCGAGGTCCGAACACCCGACAGGGCTTCCATGGCAATCCTCGGCGCACATCTCACCCTCGTCTGCCTTCATGTCTGGCGGCTGTCCCAGGACGACCCGTCCGTGGAGGCTGGCCTGCGGGGCACCGGTCACCATGTGCTCCAGCAGTTCCGGCAGCTCGTCGAACTCCGGTATCGCGAGCACTGGAGCATCCGGCGCTACGCAGATACTCTCGGTGTCACCGAGGACCGGCTCCACGCCGTCTGCATCCGCAACGCCGGCCACCCTCCCCGCGCCATCATCTTCGACCGGCTGGTGCAGGATGCCTGTCTGCGCCTCCAGCAGATGGATGTTCCGATAGAGCAGATCGCCTTCAGCCTCGGGTTTAAGGATCCCGGCTACTTCAACCGGTTCTTCAAAAGGCACATGGGTGTGCCTCCTGGAGCCTACCGCCGCCAGATCAGCGCCCGACGGCAGGGAAGCGAGAACTCATATGCAGCTTGGCCCTGAGCACGCGAGCTTCGAACTTCGGACGTTGGGCATCGAGACCAAGTGTCCGGGTCTGCTGGCCGATCTCGATGGACCCGCGGTCGGCTAGCGCGGATAAGATTGGGACGAACGGTGCACGTCGCCGGAACCCGACGTGACCGTGTCGGTTCATCTGCTGATAATCCGCGGAGTGTCGCCTGCATGCCGATTCCCCTGCCGAACCAGCCTTACCCGGAGCCCACGCCTGCAGATCCGAATCCGGCCCCGGTCAGCCCGCCCGCTCCGCCGGAGGCTCCCCAGCCGGAGCCCATCGGCGTACCACCGAGCACACCTGGCGATATCCCGGCTCCGGGAGAGCCGGTCGGAGTGCCCCCGACCTCGCCGCAGGAGATCCCCGTCACGCCGACGACGCCACAGCCCACCGCGTGAAAGCTGCGACGGCACGATTGAAACCGGCTCCGACGTCCAGCGCCCGACCGGCCGAAAACTTTCCGAAGCCGCCCCCTGATTCCGCCACCTGGGCTGGCATCATGCCGGGCGGTTGCCGTGTGCCTGCCTTTGCGGTGTAGTAGCCCGCATGCGCATCGGGATCCTCACCGACATCCATGCCAATCGAGAGGCCTTTTCGGCCTGTCTGGCCCATGCACGCTCGCATTCCGTGGATCGCATGCTCCTGCTCGGAGACTATGTTGGGTACGGGGCCGATCCGATCTGGGCCGTGGAGACGGTCATGAGGCTGGTGGACGATGGCGCCGTCGCCCTGCAGGGCAACCACGATGCCGCCGTCGAGGATTCGGATGAGGACATGAACTCCCTCGCGCAGGAGGCGATCCGATGGACCCGCGCCCAGCTCGGACCAGAGCATCGCGCCTTCCTGGCCGGGCTTCCCCTGATCCATGAGGAGGGAAGCGTCCTCTACGTTCATGCAAACGGCTATGCGCCACGAAGCTGGGACTACATTTCCGGGCCGCTCGACGCCGTGCGCCATTTCAGCAGAGTGGACTCCAAGATCACCTTCTGCGGGCATGTCCACGTGCCCATGCTCTACCATATGAGCCCGACCGCGAAGGTCGGAGCCTTCGCTCCCGTCGCCGACACCGACATCCCGCTTCTGCCGACACGCTCCTGGCTTGCGGTGATCGGCGCCGTGGGACAGCCGCGCGACGGCTTGGCGGCTGCGAATTACGCTGTCTTCGACACCGCAAACCAGAATCTTCGCTATCTGCGCGTTCCCTATGACTCCGCGGCGGCGGCCGCAAAGATACGCCGGGCGGGTCTGCCGGAGGCGTTGGCCCTGCGACTCGAGCAGGGGCGATAGAATGCGCCTGTCTCTCAGCGCCGGACTGGTGATCGACGGCTTCGAGCTCGTGGAGCACCTGAGCGTCGGCGGAACGGCGGTCCTGTGGGCCGTCCGTCGTGCCGACGATCCGATGCCCCTCATCATGAAGATACCGCTCCTGCGCGACAGCGACGATCCCCTTCCCATCGTCTGCTTCGAGACGGAGCAGATGATCATGCCGCGCTTGTCCGGACCGCACGTGCCGCGCTTCGTCGCCGCGGGTGCGCTCGAAGTCCAGCCTTACATCGTCATGGAGCAGATTCCAGGCAAGTCCCTCAAGGCTCGGCTCGACGAGGTTCCCTTGTCCTGGCGCGAGGTAGCCGAGATCGGGATCAAGGTCGCGCATGCGCTCCACGACCTGCATCTCCAGCATGTCATCCACCTCGACGTAAAGCCGAGCAACGTGATGTTCAGGGAGACCGGCGAGGCAGTACTGATCGATTTCGGCTTCTCGCGCCACGAGCTGCTGCCGGACCTTCTGGATGAGGAGTTCCGCGAGCCCTTCGGCACCACGCCCTATATGGCGCCGGAGCAGGTGCTGCAGGACCGGTGCGACTCTCGCAGCGACCTCTTCGCCCTCGGCGTGATGCTGTATTTCTTCATCACCGGCGAGCGTCCCTACGGCACGCCCCGGGGCGGCCAGATCCGCCGCCGCCTCTGGCGCGATCCGGTGCCGCCGCGGGCGCTCAATCCCGGCTGTCCGCCATGGCTGCAGGAGGTTATCCTGCGCTGCCTCGAGGTTGATCCCAACGACCGCTATGCGACCGCAGCCCAGCTCGCGCTGGACCTCGGCAACCCCGAGCAGATCCAGCTCACCGAGCGCGCCGAACGGCGCGAGCGCGACAGCGGGATGAAAATCTTCAGGCGGTGGCTCAAGGCCCGAAACGCACAGCCTCTCGAGGTGCCCAACATTACGGGCCAGCTGGCGCGGGCACCGATCATCCTCGCGGCCATCGACGTTTCCCCTGGCAACGAAGATCTGGCCAATGGCCTCCGCGTCCTTCTCAGGCGAATCCTGTCCATGGAAGGGCAGGCCCGCGTAGCCTGCGTCAACGTGCTGAAAACGTCGCGCATCGCCGTAGACATCCTTGAGGACGAGCAGGGCCGCAATCTCCACGTCCAGCGCCTCATCCAGCTCAGGCACTGGGCGGCACCGCTCGAGCTGCCGCAGGAGCGGATCACGTACAGCGTGCTGGAGGCGCCCGACCCCGCAGCGGCCCTCGTCGACTACGCGCGACACAACAATGTCGACCACATCCTGATCGGCGCGCGGGCATTGTCCGCCCTGCGGCGTTATCTGGGAAGCGTCTCGTCACGGGTCGTGGCGGAGGCTCCCTGCTCCGTCACGGTGGTGCGGACGCCCCGCGACAGACGCTGAATGGGCGGCTCGTGACGGCGCTGGTATCTTCTTCCGCAGCCTCTTTCCAGGATTGCGGCCCTCGGAAAAAGGCCGTAACCGTCACGTTGCCTGCGCACTGCGCCAGAGCCAGACCGGGACCGTGCCCGATCGGCCGCGGATCCGAACCTCCTTCGTTCCGTCCAGGACGCCCCTGTCGAATGCCGCACAGGCCGCTCCGGCGGCACGATGAAGCTCGTCGCTGAGGGCGATCTCCGCTCCGTGGGCGGCCGCCACCTCCATCAGGCGGCTTGCGATGTTGACGGTATCGCCGATGGCGGTGATGTGCTCGTGGCTTCCGCCGCCGAGACGTGAGGCAACGATGGTTCCGCAATGGGCGCCGACCTTGAAGCCGAGGCGTGACGAGATCTCCTCCGGTAAGGATAGGAGCCAGGCTTTCGTGGCGAGGCTCAGATCGACGCAGGCCTCCACGGCGCGGCAGGAATCCTCGGGGCTCGGCTCCGGCAATCCGAACAGGATCATGGCGCCGTCTCCCATGAAGCTTGCAACGAGGCCGTGATGACGAACGGCGCTCTCGTCGACGACGGCATGGAAGCCTTTGAGGATGTCCCGTGTCTCGTCGGGACCCAAGACCTCGCTTAGGCCCGTGAAGCCGGACAGGTCGATGAAGATCACGGCCGCATCCTGGCGCACGGGCGTTGAGAGGAAGTCCGGATCGCGCACAAGCCGCTCGGTGAGGCTCGGCGGCTGAAAGCGTCTGAGCGTCCCGCCTTCCTGTGCAAGCATGTCGGCGCGGCGCCGGTCGAGCCAAAGCTGCGCTGCACCGAAAATCACGGCCGGCGGCGCCGCAGCCGCCAGGGGCAGGGTCGCACTGAGCCAGACGCCCTGCATGAACACCACCGTGGTGAGCCCGACCCAGGCCAGAGCCACGGCGGCAATGAGGCCGAAGCCGAGGGCGCTGCGGTGCCAGCTCAGAAGGAGGATCAGCAGCATCGGCAGGATCGTCGCGACGACGGCATCAGCCAATCGCACGCGACTGTCGCGCAGGAGGCCGTCGCCCACCGCGAGATGGGCAATGGCCGTGGCCAGCACCTCGACGCCCGGCAGGACCGGATCGAACGGGGTCGGAAACACGTCGCCGCCACCAGTCACGGTCGCACCGACGACGACGATGCGCCCCCGGATCGCATCGTCCGCCACCCCACCACGCAGGAGCTCGCTTGCACCGATGGTTCGGATCGTGCCGCGTGGCCCGTAGAAGCGCAGGGGCAGCGCATATGCCATGTCGGTCGCAATCGTCCGCTCGCCGAGCGCGACCCGATCCGGCTCGATGATGGGGTCGCGACCGGCCGCGACGGAGGCCGCTCTCAATGAGAAAGACGGAAGCAGGCGCTCGTCCGCGCGCAGCAGCAGCGGCACATGGCGCGGGACTCCCGACGAGTCGGTAGCGACGTTAACGATTCCGACGGCCGCGACCGCCGCAAAGCGGTTCAGCGGCATGAGCAGGCGCCGCACCGCAGGCACCCTCTCCGGCTCGCCCTCTGCGGAAGAGACGGTTTGAGCCGCACGGTCGAACACGCCGGCAGCCGCGATGATGGAGGGGGCGCCCGCCATCGCTCCGGCGAGAGCCCGGTCATCTTCTTCGGAGTCGGGATCAACGAACAGGAAGTCGAGGGCGATTGCCACCGGCCCGCGCTTTGCAATCTCCTCCACGAGGCGTGCCATGGCGGCGCGGGGGAGCGGATAGGCCCTCGCCTCCTGGACGGCCTCGTCGTCCACGGCCACGATTGTGATCAGGTCGGGAGCCGCACGCGGGCCTTGGATCAGAAAGCGGAGATCCGCAAGGGGGGCCTCGATCCGCTCGAGGATAGGCGCCTCGCCCCGCCAGTGGAGCAGGCCGAGACCTGCGCCCCAGAGACCGGCCAGGACGATGGCCAGCACGACAGGCAGATGCCGTGCCCCGCGCATGTCCTTGCTACCGACCGAAGCGCGCCAGCAGGGCGGAGACCCTTGGAGGAGGCCAGCGCCGAACCTCAAGGGGTGCCCTGCCCGGCTCCACGTCGACGCCCTGTCCGGGACCGAGCACGACGCCGCGCGGGGCGGCGGCGCGCCGGACGAGGACGCGCCCTTCGGCCACGAAGATGGAGGTCCGGCCGCCGGCCACGTCCGCGAACCATTGCGTTCCGCGTACCGCGGCAATCGCCTGCGGCGTCCTGATCTGGAAGCTGCGCCTGCCGGAGCGCGCGGGCGTGTCGACGAAAAGGGCTCCTCGCCGCAGCTGTGCCGCATCGGGATTCCCGTTTCGGTCGCTGTCGAGAAGGGTGTAGTCGGCGCCCCCCTCGGCTTCGATGGTCAGGCCGTCGCGGCAGCGCAGCACCTGGCGCGGAGGCGGTCCGACAGCCTGCAGGGTACAGCCGACCGCTTGCGCCTGGGCTTCGGCCGGAAGGGCCGATCCGGCGACCACCAGAGCGAACAGGAGAATCCTTACGCCAGCGGAAGCGGAGCGAACTGCCGGATGATGAAGCCCACGGGCCATGACGCACCTCCCGCGCAACAGGGTTCGGCCGGCACCGCCCGATCTCAGGGATCCTCGCCCCCTGCCACCAGCCTCACCCGGCCGGCATGAGAATGCAGGAAGATCCAGTACCCGTCGATACCTCAGCCATTCCGGCCGCTCCAGCCTAGCTGTAGCCCTGCTTGACAGGGTCCGAAGCCGCTTTCTATGTTCGCCAACATCATATGACGTTATATGACGATTTGGTCCCTTTTTCGTGCGATGCCGAAGCAACGGAAACTCCAGGCTCTCCCACGCTCTGACACAGCCGGTGGCCCTACACCGTCCCGAGCTTCAGCCACAGGAGCTTTCCGCGGAATGTCTTGCGGGTCCCGTGCCATTGAGACCGCGTCGATCCATATAGGACGAACGGGAAACGCGAACGGCACGACAGCCGAGCAGGTGAGAAGGAGTGCAGCCAGTGCTTGAGAAAGTTCCTCTGAAACCGAAAACCATCGACTCCGTCAATCCTGCCACCGGCCAAGTCATGGCGAGCTTCGAGGAGCACCGGCCGGACCACATCGAGCGCGCGCTCGACGAAGCCGTCGCCGCGCAGCGCGCCTGGGCGTGCCGTCCCGTCTCGGAGCGCGTGAAGGTTCTGCCCCGGATCGCGGAGGTCCTGCGCGCCAACAAGACCCGCTACGCGGCTCTCATCACGGCCGAGATGGGCAAACCCATCACCGAGGCGGAGGCCGAGGTCGAGAAATGCGCCTGGAACTGCGATTTCTATGCTGGAAAGGCGGAAGAGTTCCTGGCGCCCGAGCCGACCGCCAGCAACGCCTCGGCCAGCATGGTGGTCTTCGACCCGCTCGGCGTCGTGCTCGCGATCATGCCGTGGAACTATCCGTTCTGGCAGCTCTTCCGCTTCCTCGCTCCGGCTCTCGCGGCCGGCAACGGCGCCATCCTGAAGCACGCCAGCAACGTGCCCCAATGTGCGCTCGCCATTGAGGAGGTCGTGCGCGAGGCGGGCGCGCCGGCTGGCCTCTTCCGTACGCTACTGATCGGCGCCTCGGCGGTCGAGGGCCTGATCGAGGATCCGCGCATTGCCGCCGTGACCCTCACGGGTTCGACTGAGGTCGGCAGCCTGGTGGCGAGTCAGGCCGGGCGGCAGCTCAAGAAGCAGGTGCTCGAGCTCGGCGGCTCCGATCCCTTCATCGTGCTCGCCGACGCGGACGTGCAGGAGGCGGCGGCGGTCGCCATCCGCGCGCGCTTCCAGAACGTGGGGCAGAGCTGCATCGCGGCGAAGCGCTTCATCGTCGAGGAAAGCGTCGCCGATGCCTTCGTGGCGGCCCTGTGTGCCAAGGTCGAGGCGCTCGTCGTCGGGGATCCGATGCAGCGCGAGACCAACATCGGCCCCCTCGCGCGCGGCAACCTGCGCGACGACCTCCATTCCCAGGTCAAGCGCTCCGTCGCGGCGGGCGCCGAATTGCGGACAGGCGGAAAACCCGTTGACGGGCCGGGCTTCTTCTATCAGCCGACGATCCTCGACCGCGTCAGCCCGGACATGGCGGCTTTCGCGGAGGAGACCTTCGGGCCTGCCGCAGCCGTAATCCGCGTGCGCGATGCCGAGGAGGCGATCGAATTCGCCAATGCGACGGAATACGGCCTGGGCGCAGCGCTGTGGACACGCGACCTCGACCGGGCCCAGGAACTCGCCCGCCGCATCGAGGCAGGGGCGGTGTTCATCAATGGAATGGTCGCATCCGATCCGAGGCTTCCCTTCGGCGGAATCAAGAAGTCGGGTTACGGCCGCGAGCTCGGCGTCTACGGCATCCGTGAATTCACCAACATCAAGACGGTCTGGATCGGACCGGCCAAGGACGCGACCCG
This sequence comes from Microvirga sp., assembly GCA_035645535.1. Lineage (GTDB taxonomy): Bacteria > Pseudomonadota > Alphaproteobacteria > Rhizobiales > Beijerinckiaceae > Microvirga. The sequence goes on from DASQMJ010000073.1 coordinate 34,985, forward strand.
CGTGACGCTGTCCGAGTGACCGCCACAGCAAGGGAATGGAGACGAGCCCATGACTGATACCAAAACGGCGGCTGGAGCTGTGCTCCGCCCGACCGAGATCACCCCGGCGGACCGCGGGGGCGGCGCACGGACCATTCCCCTCGTGACCAAGGGGATCGGCTCCACGAGCCTCCTGAACGGGATCACGTCCTTCGAGCCGGGCGCCGCTATCCCGCTTCACAGTCACAACTGCGAAGAAAGTGTCATGGTCCTGGAGGGCAGCGCGATCGCCGAAATCGACGGGGTGGAATACGAGCTCGGCCCCCACGACACGACCTGGATCCCGTCCGACGTGCCGCATCGTTTCCGCAATGCATCCCGCACGGAACCCATGCGCATCTTCTGGACCTACGCCTCCGTGGATGCGACGCGGACCCTGATCGCGACCGGCGAGACCCGCCCGGTCGCGTCCGAGCATGCCAAGGGACCAGCCCGATGACCGCCCTCCCGGCCGCGAAGCCGGCAGTCGGTCGCATCCCTGGCGCGGCCATTCGGTCCTTTATCACCAATGCTCTGGGCAAAGTAGGCCTTCCGCAATCAGACGCCGCGAAAGTGGCCGAGCTCATGATGGAGGCGGATCTCACGGGCGCCGACGCTCACGGGATCTTCCGCCTGCCGCAATACGTGCAGCGCATCCAGGCGGGCGGCATCAATCCCACGCCCGAGATCCGGGTCGAGCGCACGGCTCCGGCAACCGCCCTCGTCCATGGCGACAATGGCATGGGGCATCTGGTGATGGCCCGCGCCGCCGAGGCCGCCATCGAGATCGCGCGGGAGACAGGGGTCGCCTGGGTCGGCGCCCATCACTCGAACCATGCAGGCCCGGCGGCACTCTACGCCACCATGCCTGTGGAGCACGGGATGATCGGCATCTACTCCGCGGTCGCAAGCGCCAACCATATGGCCATCTGGGGCGGGGTCGAGGCGCTGCTCGGAACCAACCCGCTCGCGGTCGGCGTCCCGGCCGGCGAGGAGCCGCCGGTCATCCTCGACATCGCCACCACGATGGTCTCCTACGGCACCATCAAGAATTACGCGCTTCAGGGAAAGAGCATCCCCGAGGGCTGGATGATCAACAAGGCCGACGGCAAGCCGCTCACGGACCCGAAGCGCAGCAGCGAGGGCCTGCTCCTGCCCATCGGCGGCTACAAGGGCAGCGGGCTTGCCCTGATCCTCGGGCTGCTTGCCGGCACGCTCAACGGCGCGGCCTTCGGGCGCGACGTGGTCGACTTCAACGCCGATGCGACCACGGAGACGAACACGGGCCACTTCATCGTCGCCCTGGACGTTTCGCGTTTCACCCCGCTCGACACATTCAAGGCCGAGGTAGACCGGCACCTGAGGGAACTGCGGGCATCGGAGAAGCTTCCGGGCTTCGACGAGATCCGGATCCCGGGCGAGCAGCGCGTCGTGCGTTACGAAAGCCGCCTGCGGGACGGCGTGCCGCTTTCGCCGGAGCTTCTACAGAAGCTCGACGGCCTCGCAGGCCAGCTCGGAATCTCTCCTCTCCGGGCATGAGCCCCAATCCAATTCGCAAACGACCGGCGACGGCAGAATCGCCGCTGTCCAACAAGGAGACCGCAATGATCCTCGAGATCGCGCAAATCGACGTGAAGCCGGGCATGGAGGCCCAGTTCGAGGCCGGCGTCGCAAACGCGGCACCGCTGTTCCGGCGGGCCAAGGGCTGTATCGGCATGGAGCTGCAGCGCTCCATCGAGAAGCCGAGCCGCTATCGCCTCTTCGTGCAATGGGAGACTCTGGAGAACCACACGGTGGATTTCCGCGGCTCCGAGGACTTCCAGGAGTGGCGCCGACTCGTCGGTCCCTGCTTCGAGCACCCGCCCGAGGTCGAGCACACGCGTCAGGCCCTCAAGGGCTTCTGATCCGACCCGCTCTTCAGCAATGAAAAGGCCCGCGCGGGGTGTCCGGCGCGGGCCTTTCGCTTGTCTGACGCTACGCTGCGGCCAGTCCCAGCTCCGGCTCCAGCGGAAGCTGGACGGGGCGCTTGAGCTTTGCCGAGAGGTCGAGCGCCTTGGTGAGCATGAGGTTGCGGTGTGCTTCCGCGGCGGTGGCGGCCTGAGTCGGCAAGCCGAGCGAAACCCGGTTGAGCCAGGAATCCGTCTCCTCGCGCATCGGGCCGCGCAGCTCGCCGAGCGCCATGTCGCCGGGCGGATAACTGCCGAGGAAGTCGACGAGGCGCCGCTGATCCGGCGCATAGCCCTCGGACTGTGGAGCCGAGACCGCCATCACGATGTCCCGGTGCGTGTCGTCGATGGTGATCACGCCGTCTGTGCCGTTGATGCCGACCTCGAGGCTGTAGACCGCGCCCGGCCAGGTCACCGGCAGAGCCCAGGAGATGTTGAGGTGGTAGACGCTCCCGTCCGAGAACATGATCATCCCGGCAGTGGCGTCGATGCCGCCGTATTCCGGCCCTAGCACCTTGTCGACAGAGCGGGCATAGACCTCGACCGGGGTCTTCTCCTCCATGTACCACATGACGATGTCGAGCGCATGTGTGCCGGAGATCACCATCGGCGAGATGGTCGAGGGATCGTCGGTGCGCTTGTAATTGTCGATGGCCACGAGTCGGTTCATGAATGCGCGCGAGGTGACGAGGGTCACGTCTCCGAGCGCCCCGACCCGCACCTTCTCCTTGGCCGACAGCCATTTGCGCCGGAAGCGCTGGGTGTAACCGACCACGGCGTCAATGCCGGCGGTCTCGATGGCCCGCAGCACCTTCGCCGACTCCGCCAGATCCGTCGCAAGCGGCTTCTCGATCAGCATGGGCACGCCGCGCTCAACCGCAGCCATGATCGGGTCGACGTGCAGGTGCTCGTCGGTGGCGATGATGACCGCGTTCACCTCCGGGCGGCTCAGGAGCTCGCGGAAATCCGAGGTCACGAAGTCGGCTCCGACCTTCTCGGCCACCATCTTGCCGCGGTCGGGATTGATCTCCGCGATCCCGATCCATTCGACGGCGGGATGCCGCGCCGCCACCTCGCCCCGGAACAACCCCACGCGGCCCGCACCGATGATGGCGAGGCCGATACCCTTAGCCGACTTTTTCAAGCTTCTTCCCTCCCTTTAGGTCCGCAATGGCCGCAATCGCTCTGTTCGAGAGCGGTAGGTCAACCGGTTCGTTGATTTCCGCCGAAAGGTCAGCCGCCAAGTAGGAGGTCATGACCATGCGGGCATGTTCAGGCGCCACCATGACGGGCCGGTCCAAAAGAACGGCTTCGATGAAGTGGATCGTCTCCGGCCCCATCTGACCGGCGAAGACATGATCGACCTGCTCGCCCGGCATGGTCGACATGGGGAAGCGCGTTCCCTCGGAGACCGTGTTCAGCCAATGATCCCGGTGAGTGTCGTCAAGGATGAGCGCACCTTCGGTCCCGGTGATTTCGATCCAGGTCGAGCTGAAGTTCGGGTAGCTCGGCGGCAGATTCCAGCCGCCGCCGATGACGACCAGCATTCCGTTGTCCATGGTGACGGTCGTCCACATGCAGTCGTAGGAACCGTTGATGGCCTCCATGTACCCGTAGGCACCCTGCGAATAGACGCGGACCGGCTTCGCCGGCTCCAGCAGCCAGAACACGAAGTCGAGATCGTGGGTCGACTCCATTGCGGCAGGCGAGAGCTTGACGCGGGAGGCGATCTTCTTGCCGAGGCTGCGGGAGAGATGCCGGCTCACCATCACGTTCACGACCTTGCCGAGCGTGCCGTCGGCAATCTTTTTCTTGGCATAGGCGATCTTCGGATTGAAGCGCTGCGAATAGCCGATAGTGAACTTGACGTTGTTGCGCTTGGCGATAGCGATCAGCTCGTCCGCCTCCCAGAGCTCGAGGGCAATGGGCTTTTCCAGCATCACGTGCTTTCCGGCCTTCAGGCAGTCGCGGGCAATGGGAAAATGCGTCGGCTCCGGCGTCGTCGAGATGAAGACGATGTCGATCTTGTCGTTTCGGATGATATCCTGGTAGTCGAGCGTGGCCGTCGCGGGGTTGGTGAGCGCCTTGACCTCCGCCAGCCGGTCGGGCCGGATTTCGCAGATATGCAGCTTGTCCACCAGCGCGGATCGCGCCAAGGTCTCGGCACGTATGCCGCCGACCCAGCCCGTGCCGATCACTGCAACTTCAACCTGCCTCATGTGTGGTTCGCCTCCCTTGGCGTGCTCTTGTCATTCTGACGTCGTCATTCCGGCATTCGCGCGGCGCATCCCCTGTCATGCCGTCACCGCGACAGGCCGAGGACGAGCCGCCTCGACGGTTTCTATCCGAATGGGCATGTTGCTCGCCGCCGAGGTGCAGATGGCCTCGAGCGTCGCGATGCTCGCAATCTTCTGGGCATCCGTGAAGGGATAGCGGGCGCCGCTTCCCGCGGCATCCGCAAAGGCTTCGAGGTTGGCGCGCACGGCATCCTCCCAGGGGAGCTCGATGGTGTCCCGGTAGCCGTTGCGGTGCTGATAGGTGAGCGTGGTCGGGCCCGGCGTGTCGGGATGCGTGTGGTTTCGGATCTCCACCCAGGCTTCCGAGCCGAAGACCGTCATCCCGATATAGAGGGGCGTGACCAGGATCGCATTGAGATAGCCCGTCGCCCCGGACGCGAAGCGCATCTGCACCGAGACCACGTCCCCGTTGGGCCGCTTCGACACGCGCTGCGTAGTCTGGGCATAGACCTCCGAAATCGGGCCGAAGAGGTCCAGATACAGGTCGGTCAGGTGGATGCCCGTGGCCGTCATGCCGGCGGCCGGCGCATCCTTGGACGACGCTCTCCAGTCGGTCTCCGGAACGTTCGCCAGCTTGTCATGGCTGAAGTTGGCCTCCACATGCATGATCGTCCCGAGCGCACCGTCTCTGATCATGCGGCGCAGTTCGATTGCCGCAGGCTCGAACCTGCGCTCGTGGCCGACGCCGAGCACAACACCCGCCGCCCGGCAGGCCTCGACGGAAAGCTCAGCATCGTCTCGGGTCAGCGCAAGGGGCTTCTCGCAGAAGACGTGCTTGCCCGCGGCGGCCGTCGCCAGGACCTGCTGCGTGTGCAGGGCATGAGGCGTGCAGAGGATGACCGCCTCGATGGACGGGTCGCTGAGGACGTCGTTCCAATCGGTGGTGAAGCGAAGGCCGTTCTCAGCCGCGAAGGCCGCATGGGCATCGGAGGCTTCCAGCGCCGCGACCAGCTTCAGCTTCTCCGAATCTTGCATGCGGCGAACGATGTGCTTGCCCCACCAGCCCAGCCCCACGATTGCCGCTCGAACCATGTCTTCCTCCCGATCACGCCCCCCGCTCACTCCGATAGAAAGTTGCGGATTGTCTTGTTGAAGACTGCAGGATTCTCCACGTTGGCCAGATGCGCCGCCGCCGGGATCTCGCTGAACCGCACGCCAGGGATCCTCTCCGCCATGGCACGCATTTCGGCCGGGTGCGGACCGTCCGCCTCGCCGACCACGAGACAGGTCGGGCACTGGATGTCGGAGAGACGGTGCTTGTAGTTCAGGGAGCGCAACGCTTCGGTCGCACCGATGTAACCCTCACGTGAGGTCTGGAGGATCATGCCGCGCACCCGTTGGACCTGATCGGGCCGCGTCTTGCGCGTCTCCTCGGTCAGCCAGGTCGGCAGGGTGACGTCGGCGATGGCCTCCATGCCCTTTTCGTCGAGGACCTTCTGGCGCTCCGCCCACATGTTGCGGAAGAACTCCGGCGCATCCGAGCGGCAGTCAGCAGCGACGATCCGCGTCACTCGAGGCGCATGGTCGAGCGCCAGCCCGAAGGCCGTCATGCCGCCCATGGACAGTCCGAGCACCGCCGACTTTTCGATCCCGAGACGGTCCCAGATGGCGACCACGTCCTTCGCGAGCTGATCGAAGCTGTACGGCCCCACCGCCGGCGCCGATCCGCCATGCCCGCGCGCATCGATGCGAAGCACGCGGAAGTCCTTCGTCAGTTCCTCGATCTGGTCATCCCAGAGCTCGGCCCGCGTCGCGAGGGAATGTAGGCAGGTGAGCCAGGGCTTGTCCTCCAGGCCGTCGATGAGAACCCGGAACTCCGTGCCGTTCGCGGCAATTCGCATTTCTTGATGCATCGAACTCACGCGGCGGCGGTTGCGGATAGGATCGAGCGATTGACCGCGGGCAGCACCTTCTCGGCCATCAACTCCATCGACCGGACGGCGAGGTTGCGGTCAGCCCAGTCATGCCCAGCGTAGAGCAGCGTACCGAAGTCGCCGATCTCGTCGCGGAACGCCAGCAGATCCTCGGTCACCTTCTCGGGCGTGCCCCAGATGACCAGCTGATCGACCACGCTCTCGACCGTGACGGAGGAATCCGGCGCATTCTGGTCGGCCTTGAACAGATTGGCACGGCCATTCTTGATCAGCTTCGTGGCGAGCGAGCGATAGTAATTGTAGTAGGGGCTGCCCGGCTCGGTTGCATAGCGGCGCGCCGTCGCCATGTCCTCGGCCACGAAGATGCTTTTCGCCACGCGCCAGTTGGCCGGATCGGCGATTCGGCCGCCCTTCTCGCAGCCCTCCACGTATTTCGGCCAGTGGGTCTTGACCCATTTCGGCAGAAGGAAGTTCGCGGAGATCGGATCCCAGCCGCGAATGGCCGCTTCGGTGACGCCCTTCGAGAACGGTGCGACCGCAGTCACCACGATGGGCGGATGAGGGTTCTGGTAGGGCTTCTGGATGTAGCCCTGGCCGAGCTCCGGGATATGCGTACGCTCGGTCGAGATGGTCCAGTGCTCGCCCTTGAGGTTGTAGGGAGGCTCGCCCGCCCAGATGTTCAGGATGTGGTCGATGGCTTCCACGAACATCGCCGTACGATCCTTGTCGAGGTTCCCGAACACCTCGGCGTCGGAGAGCAGCCCGCCCGGGCTGATGCCCATGATGAAGCGGCCTTCGGCCATATGATCGATCATCGCCACCTCGCCGGCTACCATGGCCGGGTGATGGTTCGGCAGGTTGATGGTACCCGAGCCGAGCTTGATGTTCTTAGTATCGTTGAGAAGCCAGGCAATGAACAGCAGGGACGAGGTGATCGTCTCCGCCGCGTCGGTGACGTGCTCGCCGAAGTAACCCTCCACAAAGCCGAGGCGGTCGGCGATCAGCGCCAGCTCGCGATCCTCCTTGAGCGTCTCGTTGAGCGGACGATCGACCGGGTGGATCGGCATGGTGAAGAAGCCAAGCTTCATGAGCAGCACTCCCTTTGGACGAGCGTGGGCCGTCCTGTTTTCAGCGCCTCGGAGGCGGTATTCGGTTGTTCGAAAAGGGTCGGCACGCAGAAGGAACCGGCGCTGAAGATCAGCGGATCGCCGTCCCGGTAGATGGCGCGTTCAACGCGGCCGATGAAGATCAAGTGGTCGCCGCCTTCGATGATGCTGTGGGTCGAGCATTCGAAGGTCGCGATGCAGTCATCGAGAACGGGGCAGCCGCCGAAGCCGATCTCGTGCGGAACGTCCTTGAACTTGTCCGCGGACGGCCGTGCGAAGTGCTGGCAATGGTCGTGCTGGTGCGCGCCCAGGACGTTGACGGCGAAATAGCCCGACGTGCGGAAGCTCTCAAGCGAGGGCGCCCGCTTCTGCAGGCTCCAGAGCACGAGGGGCGGATCGAGGGAAACGGACGAGAAGGAATTGGCCGTCAATCCTTCCAGCTTGCCGGTCGGCGAGCGGGTCGTGACCACCGTGACACCCGTCGCGAAGCGGCCCAGCGCCTGACGGAGGTGTCGAGGATCGTCGACCTTACGGGGACTCATCTGCTGGGTCATGTGATCGGATCATCCTATGCTTGTCGGCACGAGGGCCCAGCCACGGGAAGGATGGCTTCTGATCAAAAGATAGTCTCGACTGGCCAGATGATAAAATGATATGATCTACTCCCCGTCATTATAGAATATGATAAGCGCAGATGCTTGAAAGCCTGAGGGACATCCGCCTGTTCGTTGCTGTCTACGAGGAACGCTCGTTTACGGCCGCGGCCGAGCGCGAGAATGCCACCCAGTCCGGCGTATCGCAGCACATCCGCAAGATCGAAGGCCGCTTTGGCGTAAAGCTCTTCGCCCGCAGCAGCGGCGGCGTGATCCCGACGCCCGCCGGGGACAGCTACTACCGGCACTGCATCGATGTGCTGCGGAGCAACGAGGCCGCGACCCGCGCCCTCCTGAACTTCGGCAGCGGCCTCGAAGGGGAGATCACTGTCGGCCTCATGCCGACCATGACGCGTTGCGCAACGGCCCCGGCCCTGGCCAAGTTCATGGATGCCCACCCGAACGTGGTCGTGCGTGTCGTCGAGGCCTATTCAGCCGCCCTGACCCACCAGGTGCGGGCCGGGGAACTCGATTTCGCCGTGGTGCCCGCATTCGACGACGCCGTCGGCCTCAAGAGCAGGCTCCTCGCCCGCACGCCCGAGGTCTTGGTGTCGAACGGGCACCTGAACGTCCCGCACATGGCTCCGGTGCGGCTCGCGGATCTTGGCATGCTGAACGTCGTCGTGCCGAACCGCCAGAACACCCGGCGGCGCAGCCTCGAAACCTATTTCTCCTCCAACGGCGTGAAGGTAGGGCGTGTCCTTGAACTCGACGCCATGCTGGGTACCCTCGATCTCGTGGCCAATTCCGACTGGGTGACAATCCTGCCCGGCGTCATGATGGCAAACGACATCGCCGGCAGGACCTACGCCATCAATCCCCTCGCCCAGCCGCCGCTCGACACCGACCTGGTCCTGATCGAGCCGGCGCGCCGGCCTCTCTCGGCGGCCGCGGAGACGTTCCTGGCCGTACTGGAGGAGGAAACGCTGCGGCTCAATGCCCTGTGGGATCAGTCGGGCAGGCAGAGGCTGCCAGTCACGGCACAGCTCCCTTGAAGCATTGCCATAGAAGCATGGCCGTGCCGCAACGCAGCATGTTGCATCCTGCACGCACAACGTATAAGGCGCCACAACGTAACAACCATGCCTCCTGGAACGCGAGAATGTCTGCCGTCGGCGCCGTCAAATCCTCCACGAACATCGTCTTCGGCCTCCTGGTCCTTGGCCGCTTTATAGAGGCTGTTCGGGAAGTTCTGACCGACACCGCTGCCTTGCGGGCGAAGCACCGCAGCCAGCATCCCTCCCTGGAGTGGTGAGCGGCGGGGGCCTCCGTCGAGGTCAGGAAGGCGGCGCGGATGGCGCCGCCGCAGGCTCCAGGGGCAGGAGGCGCCGCTCCTCCTCGCCGAACAGGGGAGCCATCAGAGCGCAGCTGATTAGGGGCAAGGCCGCGAGCAGCAGGATCGCGGCGGTCCAGGAACCGCTCCGTTCCACCACGAAGCCGAAGGCGATGCCTGCGCCCGCGCTTACCAAGCGGATGACGGTTCCCTGAAGCCCGATGGCGAGGCCCGCACGGGCGTGCCCTGCCATCTCGGCCGCAGCCGTCATGGCAAGTCCGTTCCAGCTCAAGGCGAGAACGCCGGCGGTCAGCAGGGCAGCCACCAGCAGCGGGAGCGGCCCATCGACGAGCAGGGCGGAGACGGTCAAGGCCGCCGTCAAGCAAAGGGCCTGCTTGCGAATCGGCGGAAGCCGCCGTCCGGACCGGTCCGAAAGGTACCCGGCGAGCACGCGGGCCACGCCTCCGCCGAGATTGATACCTGCCAGCACCAGAGCGGCGACCCCGATGCCGAGGCCGCGATATTCTGCCAGGAACAGCACCACGAAGCCGTTCATGGCGACCTGACTGCACACGAGCAGCCCCGAGCAGAAGGCAAGACGCCAGAGGGAGCCATCGCGCAACGGCGAAGGACGATCCGGCCTCGCGATCCTTGCCTCGCCTCCGTGAGGAGCTGCCAGCCAGAAGGCGGCGCAGACCGCCCCAGCGGCGGCCGCGCCCGCCAGTGCCACGAAGGCGGCACCGAGGCCCAGCGAAGCCGCTATCAGCGGCAGGGCCAGAGCTGCCAGGGCACTGCCCAACGGAATCGACATCTGGCGGATTCCAAGGGCGAAGCCCCGCTCCCGACGGGAGAACCAGTGCATGACGGCCCGACCCGATGCGGCCGAGGCGGCGGAGCCGAGCGCGCCCGCCAGGGCAAGCCAGGCAACGAGAGCCTTGACGCCGTCGGCCCCGGCCGCGGCCAGGATGCACAGGGCCGATCCGCCGAGACCGACTGCGATTACGATCCGCTCGCCATGCCGGTCCGCCAGAGCGCCCCACAGGAGCAGGGTGCTCATGATGCCCCAGTTGCCGGCGGCCAGAACCAGCCCGACCTCGGGCAGGCTAAGGCCGAAGCTCGAGCGCAGCATGGGACCGAGAGCCGGGAGGCCATGCTGCAGGGCTGCGAGCGCCGCCTGCGCCAGAACGCCGACGGCCAGGATGACCCATCGATAGCGATGGCTGCCCCCATCCATCCTGTCACCGCCAGAGGCCATGAGGCCGTCAGCCGCGCTGCACCGCCCGTTTGGCTGGAGCGTTCTCCTGCCCGAGGAGCACGGCGGCGGCCTCGCCGAGGATGAGGTTGCGCTCCTGCGGCGTCGCCCTCAGCGCGCGGACCTGCTTGACGCCGTCCATCATGCCCATGTCAAAGGGGTAATCGCTGCCGAGCAGCACGTGGTCGGCCCCAAAGGTCTCGACGAGGTAGCGCAGTGCCGGCTCGAAATGCAGGATGCAGTCGAAATAGAGGCGCCGGATCGAGACCTCGGGCGCTTCCTTCAGGTGCGCCTTGCCCTCGGGGCGCACGGCATACCCATGATTCATGCGGCCGGTCTGGTAGGGCATGAAGCCACCGCCGTGGGCGAAGCAGAACTTCAGGTTCGGATAGCGTTCCAGCACGCCGCCGAAGACGAGCGAAGCCGCCGCAATGGTGGTGTCGAGCGGGTTTCCGATGAGGTTCTTGAGATAATAAGACTTGAGGCGGTCGCCGCCGGCGATCTTCTGCGGGTGGACCAGGATGAACGCCCCGAGTTCCGCCGCTGCCGCCCAGAGCGGCTCGAGCGCCGGATCGTCGAGGTTGCGGCCCTCCACGTGGGAGCCGATCTGCGCACCGACGAGGCCTAGTTGTGTCATGGAGCGGCGGAGCTCCGCAACGGCTCGTTCGGGGTCCTGCATGGGCAGGGTGGCGATGCCAAGGAAGCGGTCCGGGTGCTGGCGCACGATCTTGGCGATCTCGTCATTCTGGATCGCCGACAACGCCGCGGTCAACGCAGGATCGCGCTCGTAGAGGAAGGTCTGCGGGCAAACGGACAGGACCTGAACGTCCACTTCGGACTGGTCCATGTCACGCAGGCGAAGCTCCAGATCCCAGGCCCCGCGCGGGAATGGACGCTGGACAATGTTGCCCACCTGCAGAACGCCGCCATGCTCGTCGACCTCGCTGAGCGTCGGTCCGATGTCAGGCGCCTCGCGCCGCATGAGACGCATCATTTCCTCGGTGAGGATATGCGCGTGAACGTCGATGGTACGAACGGAGGTCATTGAAGATCCTATTCTGTTGCGACTGAAACCGAGCCCTCGCGCTGGCTCCGCCGTGCCATATGGCGTGTCACCATGCTGATCACGGGAAGAAGCAGGGAGCCGATCACGAGGATGAGGAGGATGGCCGAGAGCGGACGCTGCACAAAGATGATGAGGCTGCCTTCCGAGAGCATCAGCGACTGCCGCAGGGAGGATTCCATCAGCTGCGCCAGCACGACCGCCAGCACGACCGGGGCCCGCGGCAGATCGGCCTTGATCATGAGATAGCCGACAATGCCGAAGAAGAGCGTGAGGCCGACATTGAACAGGCTGAGGGTCGTCGCGTAGGCGCCGACGAGCGAGATCACCAGGATGCCAGGTGCAAGATACTCGTACGGGATCCGCAGCAGCGCCGCGAAGGCCGGCGCGAGCGGCAGGTTGAGCACCAGCAGGATGACGTTGCCGATGAACATGCTGGCGATCAGGCTCCACACCAGATCCGCCTGCTCGACGAGAAGCGTGGGACCTGGACGGATGCCCTGCAGGACGAGCGCGGCAAGGAGAACCGCCGTCGAGGCGGAGCCCGGAATGCCGAGCGCCAGCATCGGGATGAGCGCCCCGTGAGCTGCGGAGTTGTTGGCCGACTCCGCCGCCGCCACGCCGTCGAGGGCGCCGTTGCCGAAGCGCTCTGGATGCCGGCTGAAGCGCTTCTCCGTCACGTAGGCCAGGATCGACGCGACCGTCGGGCCGGCACCGGGCATGAGGCCGATGAAGAAGCCGAGCAGTCCGCCGCGCAGGATCGCAGCGCGGCATTCCGCCCAATCCTTGGCGGTGAGCCACATGTCGCGAAGCCGGGTCTTGATCGGCTCGGAATCGTAGCTGCGCTCGAGGGAGGCCAGAACCTCGGCAATGCCGAAGATGCCGATGGCCACCGGCAGGAAGTCGATGCCGTCGAGAAGCTCAGTGGAGCCGAAGGTCAGGCGCGAGCTGCCGAGGATCGGGTCGGTACCGACAAGAGCGATCATCAGCCCGAGGACTGCCATCAGGATCGCCTTGAGCGGAGAGCCGGATCCGATGCTCGCCGTGGCCGTTATGCCGAGCGCCGCGAGCAGGAAGTATTCAGGCGCAGAGAAGCTGAGGGCGAACGATGCGAGCGGTGGAGTGACGAAGACCAGCGCCATGACGGCGGCGATGCCAGCCAGGAAGGAACCGATTGCCGAAACGCTGAGCGCCGCCCCGGCTCTGCCCTGCTTGGCGAGCTTGTGACCGTCAACGGCCGTCATCACGCTGGCAGCCTCGCCCGGCACGTTGACGAGAACGGATGTGAGCGTGCCGCCATACATGCCGCCGTACATGATGCCTGCGAGCATCATGATGGCAGTCGCCGGCGGGATGCCGAAGGTGATCGGCAGGAGAAGCGCCATACCTGCAGAAGGCCCGAGCCCTGGCAGGGCACCGATCAGCTGGCCCAGGCAGACTCCGACGAAGATGAACAGGAGGTTCATCGGCATCATCGCCAGCGAAAAGCCTTGGCCGAGAGAAACGAGTGCATCGATCATTGAACGTGATCCTCGATGGCGTCAGACGCCGAGCAGGCCCTTCGGAAATGCGATCCCGAGCCATGCAATGAAAACGCCATAGACAAGAGCCGTCGTGACCGCAGTGGTGAACAGGCTGGGCAGAAGCCGGCGGCGCTCGACGACGAGCAGCAAGAACAACATGAACAGTACGGCAGTGGCCACGAGCCCCAGGGTCGGAGCGATGACGACGACGGCCCAGAGACCGGCGGCGGTCAGGATCACCCGCTGGAAACCGGCGCGGTCGGGCCAGTCGACCGGCGGATTGGTCTGCCGGCGCAATGCACTGACGAACAAGGCAATGGAGAGGACGGCGCCCGTCGCGGCCACCCAGAATGGCGCAAAGGCCGATCCGGGTGCGAAATCCGCCCAATACGGCAGGTCGCGGGTGGTCGCGAAGACCACCCCCGACAGGACGAGCATGACAACCGCGCTGATGAGATCCGCAGTTTTCATGACATCGGACCTGAGCTTACTTGGCGAGGCCGAGATCACTCAGGAGAGCGTGGTGCTCCTTGTGCAGCTTCGCCATATGCTCCTTGGCCTGGCTCGCCGGCACGACCTCGCTGCGCAGGAACATCTCCTTGACCATCGCCTTCCAGGCATCGGTCTGCACGAGCTTCTGGATGGCGTCATCCCAGAACTTCACAAGAGCCGGATCCATGTCCGGCGGCCCGGCGAGGCCCCAAGACTGGCCCCAGACGATATTGAAGCCCTGCTCCTTGGCAGTCGGGATGTCCTTGAACTCCGGCTCCGTGCGGCGGGTCTCGCTCAGCACCGCAAGAAGCTTGGCCTTGTTGCTCTTCACGAGCGGCAGGGCCTCACTCGGAGGCAGGACGATCATGTCCACGTTGCCGCCGAGGAACGCGGATGCTGCTGCGCCGCCGCCGTCGAAGGGCACGTAGTTCAGCTTCACTCCGCCGGCCTTCTCGACGAGCCCGGTCACCATGTGGTCCGTCGATCCCGCCTGAGCGCCGGCAACCTTGATGCTGCGCTCGCGCTGCTTGGCGAGGTCGATGAACTCCTTGAGGTTCTTCGCGGGCGAGTTGGGCTGCACGGCGATGAGGAGGTCGCCCTGGATGAACATGCTGATCGGCGTCAGCTTGTCGTAGAGCGTCGGCTGGCCGGTGGTGATCGGCGTCGTCAGGATCGGCTGGGCGATGGTGAGCACGGTGTTCTCATCACCCTTCTTGTTCAGCACCCAATTGCCGGCGACCATCCACGAACCGCCGGTGCGGTTCTGCACGACGATCGGATTGGTGATGATCTTCTCCTCGTTCAGGATCTTGGCGGCGCGACGCATCAGCACGTCGGGAGTGCCGCCGGGGCTGGTGCCGGATGTGATCTCGATAGGCCCGGTAGGCGTCTTGACTTGGGCGAGTGCCGGCTGGCCGACGAGCATCAAAGCGGCGGTTGCAGAGGCGGCGCCCATCATCATGAGGCGGCGGCTGAACCTGATCGATGATCTTCCGGTCGTGTGCATGGTTGCTTCCTCCGTTTGATAGCTTATTATGACGTCATAAGACGTTTTGAGACTAGGTCCGGCTTTCCTTCCATGTCAAGGTCGATAAGAAGACAATCTGAGACCGGCGGCCTCGCCGGCACGCGGCTCCCAGAGAAGGCGTTTCGATGACCAATCCAGGCCCCAAGCTCCACCCGCTGAGAGGGACCGGCAGCACCCCCCTGTGGCTTCAGCTCAAGCACGCGCTACGTGATTTCGTGACCTTTGAACTGCAGCCGGGCGACAAGATCCCGTCCGAGAGCGAGTTGTGCGACCATTATGATCTGTCGCGAATCACCGTTCGTCAGGCGATCTCGGCCCTGGTCGACGAAGGTTTCCTGCAAAAGCAGCAGGGCCGCGGCACCTTCGTGCTGGCCCCTCGCCTGGCGGAGCCTTTGGCCGATCCCGATCACTTCCTGATGTCGGGGTTCGATGCTGCGGCTCCCCGCAACGTCCGGGTTCACAGCGTGGAAACGGTGCCGGCTCCGGATTGGATCATGGCAAAGCTCGGCCTCCGTGCCGAGGAGCAGGTCCACAAGATCCGCAAGATCCTGTCCGCAGAGGGCCAGCCCGTGGCCTTCCGCACCACCTTCGTGTCGGCGCGCCTCGCGCCGAAGCTCCCGCAGGCCGACCTTTCCCAGCCGATCTACGCGATCATCGAGAAGTTCTATGACCTCGAGGCGGTCGAGGCGGACGAGGTCATCGAGTTCATCGTCGCGGACGGGTTCCGTGCCGACATGCTGGGCGTTCCCGTCGGGCACCCGCTCATTCTGGTGGAGCGCATCATCTATTCCGACACGGGCGAAGCACTCGAATGCTCACGGGCCTATTATCGCGCCGACCGCTTCCGCCTTCGGCACCGGCTGAAGCGCCCGAGTTCGAATTCGGGCCACCCGCATCGGCACGTCGCCACCGAAATCGCGGGATTGAACGCCGAGGCCTGAGGCGGAAGAGCGCGCCTCGCCTCACGAGAAGAGGCGGTCGCCCTGCTCGTCGATGATCTGCTTTGCCTTCGTGATGGAGAAGGACACCGCATCGTCCATGCTCGCATGGGTCTCCGCGCGCACGAAGCGGTGCTCCTTCGTGTCCTCGCCGACGGCTTTCTCGATTACGCCCGCCGTCTGGTACTGCCCCTTGGATGGATAAGGCTCCGGACGGATCCGGTAGCCCTTGTATTCCACGGGTTCGGCAGCGGGTTCGGTGCGCCCCGCCTTCGTGGCGCCGCCGGCGAGGCGCGCCCACAGATCGCTGAGGAATGAGACCATCGGAAGCTGCTCGTCCGTTGTGATTCGGGACGCCAGCATAGCCGAGAGGCGCGTCCGGCGTCAGACGGTTCAGTCCTCGTATGCGATCTTCACGCAGGCAGCGGCCCTGCGGGCATATTCGCGGGCGGCCTCGGCCGTATCGGCGCAGGCCAGCGCCACTCCCATCCGCCGATAGGGGCGGGTCGTCGGCTTGCCGAAGATGCGCATCTCCACGTCTACGTTCTCAGGATTCTGACGCAGAGCCTCGTCAAGCCCCCTGATGGTGAAGCGCTCGGATGTCCGGTCTGCGAGGATGACGGCCGATGCGGAGGGGCCGCGGAGCCGGATGCTCGGGATCGGCAGCCCGAGAATGGCCCGGGCATGGAGGTCGAACTCGGACAAGTTCTGCGAGATCAGGGTCACCATGCCGGTGTCGTGCGGGCGCGGCGACAATTCGGAGAAGATGACCTCGTCGCGGGTGACGAAGAACTCCACGCCGAAGATCCCGTAGCCGCCCAGGTTGTCGACCACCTTCTCAGCCATGCGCTTCGCGTCTTCGAGGAGCCTGTCGTTCATCGGCGTCGGCTGCCATGATTCCTGATAGTCGCCGCGCTCCTGGCGGTGACCAATGGGCTCGCAGAACTTCACGCCCTCCTGGGTGCGCACGGTCAGCAGGGTGATCTCGTAGTCGAAGCGGATGAACTCCTCCACGATGACCTTCTTGCGGTCTCCGCGCATGTTCTCGACCGCATAGGTCCAGCACTTCTCGAGGTCCTCGACGGAATGAGCGTTGCTCTGTCCCTTGCCCGAGGAGGACATGACCGGCTTGATCACGCAGGGCAAGCCCGTATGCGCCACAGCCGCCTTCACGTCATCGAGGCTCTCGGCATAACGATACCTGGATGTGCGCAGGCCGAGGTCCGTCGCAGCGACTTCGCGAATGCGGTCGCGGTTCATGGTCATGTAGGCGGCACGGGCGGAGGGAACGACGCTGTAGCCCTTATCCTCGAATTCCTCCAGTACTTCGGTGCGGATCGCCTCCACCTCCGGCACGATGTGGTCGGGACGATGCTTCTCGATGGCGTACCTGAGCATCTCCGGATCGAGCATGGAGAAGACCTCGGACTCATCCGAAACCTGCATGGCCGGCGCGTTCGCATAGCTGTCGCACGCGACCACGTAGCAGCCGTAGCGCTTGGCGGAGATCGCGAACTCCTTGCCGAGTTCGCCGGAGCCGAGAAGGAGGATCTTAGCCGTGAAGGTCATCGTCGCCGCGCAGGATCATGAGCCGGTAAGCAGCGCTCCTTGTCCATCATCTGGACCTCGACCGCAAGCATTCGATGCATCCCAGTCGCCCGAGTTCTGGCTTTCACCCTTCGCCGCCCCTACCTTGCCCTACATTCCCAGCGGGATCGTCCCGGCGATCCGTCACGATTACTGTTCAGGGAGTGGACGATGGGCGCCCTTGTCGACGGTATCTGGCACGATCAGCCGCTCGTGTCGAAGAGCAAGGATGGACACTTCATCCGTAAGGACTCGGCCTTTCGCGACTGGATCACGGCCGACGGCTCGCCGGGTTCCGGCGGCAAGGGAGGCTTCAAGGCCGAAGCCGGCCGCTACCATCTCTACGTTTCCCTCGCCTGCCCCTGGGCGCACAGGACCCTGATCTTCCGCAAGCTCAAGGGCCTGGAGGATATGATCGGCGTATCGGTGGTGCACTGGCTCATGCTGGAGCATGGCTGGACTTTCGAGGAGGGGCCAGGCGTGATCCCGGATCCCATCGGCGGCGCGCGCTACCTGTATCAGGTCTACACGGCAGCGGATCCCCGCTACACCGGGAAGGTCACGGTCCCGGTGCTCTGGGACAAGCAGACCGGAACGATCGTCAACAACGAGTCGTCGGAGATCATCCGCATGTTCAACCAGGCCTTCGACGGGATCGGGGCCCACGCAGGCGACTACTACCCGGAGGATCTGAGGGAGGAGATCGACCGTCTCAACGCCCGCATCTACGACACGGTCAACAACGGCGTCTACCGGGCGGGGTTCGCGACCACCCAGCATGCCTACGAGCAGGCCGTCATCCCGCTTTTCGACACCCTCGACTTGCTCGACGATCTGCTCGGTACGCGGCGCTATCTCTTAGGGAACGCGCAAACCGAGGCCGATTGGCGCCTGTTCACCACCCTAGTGCGCTTCGACGCCGTCTATTTCGGACATTTCAAGTGCAACCTGCGGCGGATCGCGGACTATCCGAACCTGTCGGGCTACCTGAGAGACCTCTACCAGGTCCCCGGAATCGCCGAGACCGTCGACATGCGCCACATCAAGGGCCACTACTATCAGAGCCACCGCATGATCAATCCGACCGGAATCGTGCCGAAGGGACCGCGGCTTGACCTCGCTTCTCCCTCCGGGCGAGACCACCTTTGAGCGGTGGAATCCGTCAGCCTACCTCCTGCAGGGCGGCTGCCGGCTTGAGACCGAGCAAGGCCCGCGCCTCGGCCGGAGTCGCGACCCGCCGCCCATGGCGCTCGATGGCGAGCACCGCATATTCCACCAGTTCCGCGTTACCGGTGGCGAGCCGCTCCTTGGCGATGCGGATATTGTCCTCAAGTCCCGTACGGACCGCATCCGCGTTCCGGGCCAACGCCCATTCCATCACCCGCGCCTGGTTGCGTCCGATTCCAGCCGCCGTCCAGGTGGCAAAGGGCATCAGCCGCCTGAGTTCGCCCAAGAGGATGTCGAGCAGGTGCTCCTCGGCCGGAAGCGCGTTCTGCACGCCCAGGACGAACTGCACGTGCGGGCGCTCGTCCATCAGCCCCCGGTCGATGAGACGCTTCGCTCCGTGGAGGTGCGACAGGTCGAAGATCTCGATCTCGGGTCGGACGCCATACTCCTTCATCTGGCGCGCGAGCCCCTCCACGAAGGTCGTGTGGTTCTCGTAAACGATGGTGGGGAAATTGACCGACCCGGTCGAGAGGGAGGCCATGTCCGGCTTCAGGTAGAGCGCGCTGCCGCGCTGGCTCGGGTCGCGTCCGCGCCCGCCGGTCGAGAACTGAATGATCATTCCCGGGCAGTAGCGCCTTATTCCCTCCTGCACGCGAGCGAAGCGCTCTGGGTCTGACGAGGGGGTCTCGTCGTCGTTGCGCACGTGAATGTGAACCAGACTGGCGCCGGCCTCGTAGGCCTGCTGCGTCGACTCGATCTGCTCCTCGGGCGTGATGGGTACCGCCGGATTGTCCTTCTTGCGCGGCACGGAACCCGTGATTGCGACCGCAACGACGATAGGCGTGGCCATGACAAACCCTTCGAGAATGAGCGAATGACAGCGTCCAGTGTGCACCTTGAACCTTGGGCAGCGATGTCAAGGGGGAGCCTGGCCTGCCTCTTCCGCAACCTTGACGTGGACGGATTTCAGGCGAACCTTGGTCGGCAAGGTCCGGCTTCATGAACAGAAGGAGCGAGCATCATGCGTTACCGTTTGGTTGGCCTCTGCCTTGCCGGTGCGCTGCTTACTGGCGGTGCGGCCTTGGCCCATCATGGCTGGGGCAGCTACGACGCCGGGCGCAAATTCACAATCGCCAGCCCCGTCCAGCGGGTCGATTGGCAGAACCCTCACGTCATGGTCGTCGTCAACCATCAGAACCGGGCCTGGGAGGCGGTTCTGGCTCCGCCCTTCCGCATGAGTGCCCGTGGCCTCACCCCGGAGATGCTCAAGCCGGGCGTGACTGTCACGCTCGAAGGCTATCCTTCCACGCGGGTCGCGAACGAGATGAGGGCGGAGCGCATCACAGCCGGCGGTCAGACCTTCGAACTGCGCTGACCCCGGATGTATCTCGACCTTCTCGCGGCTCTGGAGGATTCGTGGCTCGGCCACACGGCGCGCCATTCCGCCTGGCTCTTCACGGTCGCGAACCTGCTGCACGTGCTCGGCGCCGCCTTCCTGGTCGGCGGCATCGCGGTCTTCGACCTGAAGGTTCTGGCGGAGCGCGGGCGACAGGCCTGGCAGGTCGGGCGCTTCGCTATTCCCCTCGCGGCCACGGGTCTCGCCGTGCAGATACCGACCGGGCTCATTCTGCTGGCGGTGGAGGCGCGGGCACTCGGAACCAACCCGGCCTTCTATGCGAAGACGGCTCTCATCGCCCTTGGGCTCGCCAACGTGGCCCTGTTTCATGCACGTTTCGGAAGGATCCTGAGGAAGGATGCCCTGCCGCCGGATGCGCGGGCCTACGCGGTAGTTTCGCTCATCGCCTGGATCCTCGCCCTGCTCGCAGGACGCATGATCGCCTATCTATGAAGAGGATGGTCAGCGCCCCGGCGTGAGGGTCCGCGCTCCATCCGCAACGGCATTCCTGGCATCTTCCAGATCCGGAGCGTCGAGATGGCGGTAGCGCGCCTGAACGAGGCCGAAGATTCCGAACGCGAAGAGGCCGGCCGCCACGATTCCGAGCAGCGCCCATCCATAGGTCTGGGTCTGCAGGCTCTGGAGCGCTCCGCCGAGGCCCTGCACTTCGGAGGAGTTGCTGTGCCAGGCGGCCAGGATCAGGAACCCGCCGACGAGCACGAAAACGACACCGCGCGCCGCGAAGCCGAGGCGTCCCAGCGGCGTCGCCCAGCGGTCGGTGCCCGTCGGCAGCACGAGATAGGCCATCACGTCGCCGCGCCAGCCCTTCCAGAGGAAGCCGAAGCCCGTCGCCGCCACGCCTGCCCCGATCAGGCCGACGAGCCACTGCCCAAAGGGCTGCGAAAGGAGCCACGCCGTCCACCCCTGAGCGGCCTGATCCTCGCCCCCGCCAGAGCCTTGCCCGAGGGCCAGATTGACGGCGAACACGGCAAGACTGGCGTAGATGCCACCGCTGATCAGATGGGCAGCGCGCACGCCGAGGGCTTTCCACTCCGTCCCGCGATGATCCGCATCGGTCAACGCCTCCACGACACGCCAGACGGCAAAGCCGAGAAGTCCAATCGCGATGGCGACGAGCCACACCTTGCCGAAGGGCTGCGACAGCAGGGTCTGGAGCGCGCTCCGGCTGCCACCGGCCTGTCCGCCCGAGCCGAACGCTGCCAGGAGAGCAAGGCCGCCAACCAGGCAATACACGATGCCGCGGGCCCCATATCCGAGGCGAGCCATCATTTCCATCGAGTCACACTCCTACTGCCCCGCTCTGCGGGGAAAACAGGGGAGCGATCAGGAATGTTCCGCGCGCTTAGGACCCTACTGAATGAAGAGGCAGGAATGGTGGCTATCCACGCTCGTTGGACGACAGGAGCTCGCTGGCGCGGCGAATGATCCAGGCATCGATTGGAGCCGCGCGGCCTCTCACCGAGACCACCTGCCTCTCGTAGCCGGTTAGGTCAAGACGGGCCCGATGAGCCAGCTCGTCGGATATCACGAGTTCGGCACCGAGATCCTTGGCAAGGCTCTCCAGGCGGCTCGCCGCGTTGAGGGTGTCGCCCACGGCGGTTAGGCCGATGGCTTGGCCATAGCCCATCTCGCCCACGACTGCCGGTCCCACGTGAAGGCCGATGACCACCTGCAACGGGTGATCCAGTTCACTGGCATAGGCTTGGTTGAGGCGGTCGATCCCCTCGACGATGCGCAGCGCTGCCCGAAAGGCCTGCGTCGACGCCTCTTCGGGCGAAGTCGTCAACCCAAACAGCGCAAGGGCACCGTCGCCGATGAACTTGTCGAGATACCCGCCCGTATTCTCGACCGCCTGACCGACGACCTCGAAGTAGCGGTTCAGGATGAACACGGTATCGAAAGGAAGGCGGTGCTCCGTCAGGCGGGTGAAGCCACGCAGGTCGCAGAAGAGAACGGCGAGGTCGCGCTCGCGCCCGCCCGTCGCCGAGCCGGTGATCATGACGTCCATCATCCTGGCACGTCCGACGGACAGAACCGGCACGACAGAAAGGTCATGAGTCGGTCTCAGCTGGCATGCCAGCCTGATATCCGGCCCCGCCTTGATCCGCTTCAATGTGGCGAGCTCCTGGGCGGTTGGCGCAGGCTGGAGTTCGAGCCCCCTGACGACGCGGACCCGGCAGGTCGAGCACCGGCCCCTGCCGCCGCAGACCGACTGGTGGGGAAAGCCGGCCATCCGGCTCCCCTCCAGAATGCTGTAGCCGCGCGGGATCGTCACGACCTGAGCACCCGGATAGGTCACACGAACGCGCTGTGACAGAGTCTGATAGGAACGGACCCCACGAGCCGCGAATGCGATCGCGATGAGACCCGCGAAAAGTCCATAAAGAGCGATGCGGATCGTACTCAGGGCCTCCCCGCCGTCTGGAAGCGGCGGCTTCGGTGCAAAGCGGTTCGGCTCGGACGCAATCTGCTTCCCGGCCTCCGCGAAGCCGAGGAGCGCCAGCACGGGAACCAGGAGAGCGCCGGTATAGAGAACGATGGCCCAATCTCGGAACCAGTACTTCGGGCGGAGCCAGAAGTAGATGCCGATGCAGCCGTGGAGCCAAGCGATGACGAGTGCGGCTGCCTGCCTTGCCCCGTTTTCCGGATTGAGAATCCACAATCCCCGAATGACATCCGGATAGCCTGTATCCCGGCCGTAGAGCGAAAGCTCGATTCGGGTCCCGGCCACATGCGGGATGAGCAGGAACGGTAGAGAGAGGCCAAAGGCGAGTTGCGCCGCCTCCTTCCAGGGCATGCGCAGCGTCCTGCGCCTGAACAGGGCTTCGAGTGCCAGTACGAAGTGCAGGACGAGCGATCCATAGAGGAGTCCAGTTCCTAAGGGATGGCGCCAGATCAGATTGAACATCCGTCTGGCCTCCTCCATGGCCTCGATCGAGACGAGGCCGAGGGAATGGTTCCCGAAATGCATCAGGAGAAAGGCCCCGAGCACGAGGCCGGCGGCCAGCCTGATTTCTCGCAGGCGTACGGTTCGGCGCATCCGGCTCCCCGAGGCAATGTCCTAACGGATCAGGAGGATAGGTCGCCGTCCGTCTGCTGCATACTCCCGTGCCCTCGTGTCCGTCTCCGACGGGAGCTGACCTTTCGCCGCGGCGCGGCCCATGAAGCTCAGTGTTCCCAGCGCTGCGCCTTGGAGACGAGGAAATCGCGGAAGGCTTGGACGCGGGCGACGGAGCGCAGTTCCTCAGGGTAGACCATATAGCTGTCCAGGGTCGGCATCTCCACGTCCCGGAGCACCTGCATGATGTTCGGATTTCCTTCCATGGCATAGGCAGGCGCCATGCCGATGCCGGCGCCTGTCTCGATGGCGACTCTCAGGGCAAGGCTGTCGTTGACCACGAGCTGACGCGGGCGCGGATCCCTCGGATCGCGGCCCATCGTTGCGAGTTGATGGACCGCCAGGATAAAGGACGGCTGGTTCCCGCCCAGACACACGATGCGGTGGTCGTCGAGATCCTCCAGACTCTTGGGCTCTCCGAACCGCTCGATGTAAGAATGTGACGCGTAGGCGTGGTAGTGAACCGTGAAGAGCCGGCGCTGGATCAGATCAGGCTGCGACGGGCGACGCAGGCGGATCGCCACGTCGGCCTCGCGCATGGCGAGATCGAGTTCCTCGTTGGTGACGATCAGTTGGACCCGTACTTCCGGGTAGAGGGCGAGAAATTCCGCGATGCGCTTGGCGAGCCACATGGCGCCGATGCCGACGGTGGCGGTGACCTTGAGATTTCCGGTCGGCAATTCACTCGTTTCGTCGAGACGGCTCCTGGTCGCCTCGATGCGCCGCAGCATGTCCTGCGCGGTCCGGAACAGGATGTCCCCATGCTCGGTAAGAATCAGCCCGCGTGCATGGCGGTGAAACAGCGGCACCTTCAACTCGCGCTCGAGTGCGCTGATATGGCGGCTGACGGAGGATTGATTCAGGCCGAGATGCTCGCCCGCGCGAGTGAAACTGCCCGCTTCGGCCACTTCGTAGAACAGTCTGATCTTGTCCCAGTCCAAGGTCGCTCTCCACAGCAGCGTTTTTGCTAGCGCGTCCCAGGGCTCTTCGCAACGACCGGGGGAGAACCTGTCGAGCCTTGGATCGCGGGCGCAATTCCATTAACCCTAACCACCCCATGCGCGCCAAGATTGTTGAACGCGCCTGCCATTTCCCCAGAATAGGCTGCCGGACTTCGCCACATTCACAAAATTTCCGCATTGGTGCCGCTGTTAGGAGCATCCGGAGAACCGAATGCCATTACCGCCCTGGCGAAAAGCCGCCCTCCTGTCAGTCTGTCTTCTGTGCGTCCAGGGCGTTGCGGGCGGTGAGGCGCGGGCATTCGACTTCTTCGGCCTGTTCGGATCGAAGGACAATCCTCCTGCAATCTCGCCGAATACGGTCCCATACCAGTTGACCTTCGACATCGCAGGGGACCGGAAGGCCGTCGAGCGCTCCCTTCAGGATGCATCGAACCTCTACCGGCTTCGCGGCGACGCACCGTCGGACGGCGACTCCCTCGTGCGCCGTGCCCAGGCGGATTTCGGTCCTATGCTGGACGCCCTATGGGGTCTCGGCTACTACAACGCCACCCTGGCCTTCGACATCGGCGGCACGCCTCTCGGAATCGAAAGCGACCCGACGGCGGCGATCCGAACCGCCGAAACCTATCGTAACCGCGCAGTCGTCCCGGTTCAGGCGAGAATCGACACGGGCCCGCTCTTCGAACTGCGTAACATCCAGGTGCGGGACGCGCGCACGCGCCGTCCGTTCTCGGCGCAGGAGCTGCCTCCCAGGGTGGTCAAGCTCGAACCGGGAGATCCGGCGCGGGCCGCGGATCTGAGAGCCGCACAGGCCCGGATGATCGATCACTTCCGCGCACAATCGCGCCCCCTCGCTAAGGCGGTGTCCATCGATCCGGTCGTCTTTCACCCTGCGCGCCTGATGGACGTCGCCTATTCCCTGAACCCCGGTCCGATCGCCCCTATCGGCGAAATCGGAGTCTCCGGCGCCGAGAACGTCGACCCGGCGGTGATCCGCTCGTTCATCTATCTCGAACCGGGCGATCCCTACTCACCCGACGCCCTGGCCGACACCCGCAAATCCGTCGCGACGATCCAAGCCCTCAGTTCCGTGCGCATCCGCGAGGCGGAGACGCTCGATGCCTTTGGGCGCCTGCCGGTCTTTGTCGAGGTTACGGAGAGACTTCCGCGCGTCGTCGGCTTCTCGGCGCGCTACTCCACCATTGATGGCCCGGCCGTGAGGGCCTATTGGGAGCACCGCAACCTCTTCGGCGGTGCCGAGCGGCTGCGCCTGGAAGCGGACGTTTTCCTCGCGCCGCGCAACGACGGCACCCAGATCAAGCGGGTCGGCGACCTCGAATGGTCCGATCTCGGCGGCCGCTTCCGAGCAAGCTTCCTCAAGCCCGCTCTCGGCGGCACGCGCAACGATCTTTTGATCGACGGCCTGGTGGAACGCGACAGGACCGGCGGCGACCGTTTCGGCGGCTATACGAGCCGTCTGGTCGACGGGACCGGCTTCATCCGACATCGGTTCAGCAGCACGTTCTCCGTGCAGGGAGGCGTGCAGGTCCAGCGCGGCCAGACGAGCGACGTGCTCGGCCAGATCGATTATCTCGTCGTCGGCACGCCCGTATCCCTCACCTACGACTCGACGGACCGGCCGCTCGATCCGACCCGCGGCTGGCGCATCAACGCATCGGTGTCGCCTTACCCTGAGTTCCTCGGCTCGACCGTCGGCATGGTGGTGAGCAGGGCCACGGCCTCTACCTATTATGCCCTCGACGAGGATGCACGCTACGTCCTGGCCGGCCGCCTCGGTGTCGGCTCTATCGCCGGCGCCGATCTCGACGAGATCCCGTCGAACTTCCGCTTCTTCGCCGGCGGCGGGGGATCCGTGCGCGGCTTCCGCTATCGCAGCCTCGGACCGACGGGGCCGTTCGGCTTCGTAGTCGGCGGCCGCTCTCTCCTGGAAGCCTCCCTCGAGGCCCGCATCAAGATCACGGACACGATCGGGATCGTGCCCTTCGTCGATGCCGGCGGCGCCTTCGAGTCGAGCTACCCGGACTTCAAGGACGACATCCGCGTCGCGGCTGGCCTGGGGCTTCGCTACTACACCGCCATCGGCCCGATTCGTCTCGACGTTGCAGCGCCGCTCAACCGGCGGCCCGGCGACAAGCCGCTCTCGCTCTATGTGAGCATAGGACAGGCTTTCTGATGAGCATCATGCGCCGCTTCATGATCCCGCTGGTCCTCCTGCTCGCAGGAGCGCTCCTGTTCGTCCTCACACCGGGATCGCGAAGCCAGGAGACTGACCAGGGCTTTTTGGCCGGGCTCATCTCCCGCGCCCTGTCGACGCCGGCGACGCGGGTTTCCATCGGGGCCGTCGAAGGCGCCCTGTCGTCCGACGCGACGATCAGGGACATCACGATCTCGGACCGCGACGGCGTATGGTTTAGGCTCGACAGCGCCCGCATCGTCTGGCGCCGCCTCGCCCTCCTGTCGCGCCGGCTCGAGGTTGACCGGCTCGAGATCGGCAGGATGGAAATCCTGCGCCGCCCGATCCCGGCCGACGAGACCGTTCCGGGCGCGGACGAGCCGCTGCTCCCGGAGTTGCCCGTCAAGGTGCAGATCACGGATTTCTCCCTCGGCGAGTTAGCTCTCGGTCACCCGATCCTGGGCGTCGAGGCCCGTCTGACCGCAACGGGCGCGGCATCGCTCGGGAACCCGGCCGAAGGGCTGAACCTGCGCCTCGATGCTCGCCGTCTCGACGCGGCGGGGACCTTCGTGGCACGGCTTGGTTATGCATCCGAGCGCCTGGATCTGACGTTTGGCCTGGACGAGCCGGCAGGCGGCATCCTCGCCCGTGCGGCCAACATCCCCGGGCTGCCGCCGGTGAAGCTCGACCTCACCGGAAGCGGCGTGCTCGACGCCTTCGCGGCGCAGCTCACCTTCAATGCCGGCGACACGATCGGGGCCACAGGCGGCGCCAATCTCCGCCGCGAGGGTGGCGTGAGGCGCCTTGTCCTCGATCTGGATGCCCGCATCGAGGGTCTTCTGCCGGCCGTCGTCGCCCCGGTCTTCGCAGGCGACACGCAACTCGATGCGGACACCACCTTCGGCGACGACGGTGCCGTGAACGTCACCCGCTTGTCGGTGGTGTCGCGCACGGCAAGGCTCGACGCAAACGGCACACTATCGGCGGACCGGAACGTCGACCTTCGCCTCTCGGCCCGCGCGGTACCGACCGATCAGGGAAAGACGGTCGCCGGCGGCGCCGAGATCCGGACCCTCGTGTTCGACGGCAGGGTCGCCGGCCCCCTCACGGGCCCGACCATCGTCGGTGACGTCGACGCCGAGGACATGCGGCTGCCTGCCGGTCGCATCGCGCGGCTCGACGCGAGCTTCTCGGCCACTCCCAACGGCCTTCTGTCCGAGCCCGCGACCCGCGTCGCCCTTGTGGCCGATGCGCGTGCGAGCGGTGTCGCCCTGTCCGATCCCGGCCTCGCCCGCGCGGTCGGCAACGAACTCACCCTCACGCTCCGCGGCAGCGCCGCCCCGGACGGCGTGACGGAGATCGACACCGCCCGCCTTTCTACCCCGACGATGGCAGCCACCTATGTGGGGCGGCTCGGGTCACCGGACGCGGGCGGCACCCTGACAGTGAGGGCCCCCGACCTGTCCCGCTTCGGCGAGGTTGCCTCCCTGCGCCTGCGCGGCGCCCTCGACCTCAACGCGCGGCTTCAGGGCCTCCTCTCGGACGGCCCCCTCGTCGCCACTCTCGACGGCAATGCATCCCAGTTCGCGACCGGCATCGCGCCGGTCGACGGCCTCGCCGGCGGTCGCCTGACCCTGTCCGGGGTCGCGCGCCTGCTGCCGAGCGGCGGCTTTGGCTTTCAGGACCTCCATCTCGCGGGAGCGCATGCCGGAGCAAGGCTCAACGGCGACGCGACACCGAACACCCTCGATCTCGATGCCAATGTCGATATCCCGGATCTCCGGCACCTCGACACACGGCTGACGGGCACGGGCGAGGTCGCCGCGAGGTTCACCGGAAACCTCGACAGGCCGGATGCGACCCTGCGCGCCGATATTCGCAACGGAACGGCTCTTGGTCGCCCCATCTCACGCCTCGCCCTGGACGCCATCGCGAACGACCTGACGGGCCTGCTCGACGCGCGCGTGTCGCTTTCCGGCGACGTGGACAGGAAGCCTGCGGACGCGACCATCCATGTGTCCAAGCGCAGCGAGGGCGGATGGCGCTTAAGCGATCTCAGCCTCACGGTCGGCTCGGTCACGGTGAATGGCAATGCGACCCTCGACGCCGCGAATCTCGCCACAGGCCAGCTGAGGATCGAGGCCGGCAACCTCGACGACCTGTCGCCCCTCGTCCTGACTCACCTCTCGGGCGATCTCGACGCGGATATCGCGCTGGACGCAGCCGATGGACGGCAGAACGCGCGCCTCGATGCACGCGGCGAACGGCTCAAGGCCGCGGACGCCTCCATCGAGCGCCTGAGCGCCCGCGCGTCCGTGACCGATCTCTATGCGAGGCCGGTGATCGACGCGGCGGTGGCGGTCGACCGGGCGACCTTTGCGGGCGAAACCTTCTCGCAGATCAGGCTCGATGCCAATGGGACGACGGGCGTCAGCGACATCGTCCTCGCGGCGCAGGCGCGCGGCTTCGACCTGGATGCGCGCGGCCGCCTCGTGCCGGAAACGCCCATCCGGTTCGATCTGACGACGCTCACGGCGCGCCGCGGCGGGCGGCAGATCGCCCTGTCGCGTCCCGCTACGCTGACATTCGGCGACGGCGCCTTAACCGTGCGCCAGCTCGTGCTTGCAGTCGAGCGAGGAACGATCAGCCTCGACGGCACCGCGGGATCGAGCATCGACCTGCGTGTCGCTGCGCAGGCCCTGCCGCTCTCGGCCGCCGACATCATTGTGCCGGGCACCGGACTGTCCGGTACCCTCGACGGGAGTGCTCGGATTGGCGGCAGCGCTAGTGCACCGACCGGCGAATGGCGCCTGCGGGTGGCGCGCTTCACACTCCCGCAGACGCGTGATCTCGGTGCTCCTCCCCTGGACATCGCGGCGCAGGGACGCCTAGAGGGCAGCGCGACCACGGTCGACGGCACGGTCAATGCCGGCCGGGCCGCCACCTTGCGGGTGGCCGGGCGCGCCCCGCTTGGAATCAACCGCGCCCTCGATCTCTCCGCGCAGGGCCGCGTCGATCTTTCCATTGCCAACAGTTTCCTGTCCGCCGCAGGCAGGCAGGTGACCGGCACCGCCGCCGTGGACATGCGGATCGGTGGCACGCTCGAAGAGCCCGCCGTGAACGGAGCCCTTACCCTCTCGGGGGGGAGCTTCCGGGACCTGCTGCAGGGCGTCCGCCTGGAGAATATCCAGGGCCGCTTCGTCGCCCGCGGCACCGACATCACCATCGAGCGCCTCTCGGCCGCCACGCGCAATGGCGGTGTTCTGTCGGCAGGCGGGCGCATCGCTCTCGATCCTGCGGAAGGCTTCCCGGGCGAAGTTCGCATCACCGGCCAGCGCGCGGAGCTGGTGTCAAACGAGATCGTCAGGACGACGGCCAATCTCGACCTCACACTCGCCGGGCCGCTTGCCCGGAATCCGCGCGTCAACGGCCAAGTGCAGATCATCTCGATGGATGTGACCGTTCCCGAGCGGCTTCCCGCCACGGTGCGGCCGATTGCCGGCACCAAGCACGTGAACCCGCCGCCCATCGTGGCCGCGCGTCTCGCCCAGGAAGCGAGGATCCGGGCGAGCGCCGAGCGGTCCACCCCTTTCAATGCGACGCTCGATCTCACCGTCGTGGCGCCGAACCGCATCTACGTGCGCGGCCGAGGCATCGACGCGGAACTCGGCGGCGATCTTCGCCTCACGGGCACGCTGAACGATCCCATCGCCGTAGGTGCCTTCAGCCTTCGTCGCGGCCGGTTCACGATTGCCGGAACACGGCTCGACTTCACGCGCGGGCTTCTCACCTTCACGGGCGACCTGACGCCAGAGATCGATTTCCTGGCTGAAACGCGCGCCGGTGAGGTGACCGCGCGCATCGGCGTCACGGGCTCGGCGAGAGAGCCGCAATTCTCGTTCACGTCCGATCCCGATCTTCCGCAGGACGAAGTGCTCTCGCGCCTCCTGTTCGAGAAGGCCTCCGGTGGCCTTTCCGCCACGCAGGCGCTGCAGCTCGCCCAGGTGGCGGCCCAGTTCTCCGGCGGTGGCGGGGACGACGTGTTCGAAAGCCTGCGCCGGTCGCTGGGCGTCGAGGGGCTCGATATCTCCCTCGGTGCGGAGGGCGGCCCCACCGTCGGCATCTCGCGTGCCATCAGCGACCGCATCAGCGTGGGCGTGAAGGCAGGCGCTTCCACGGAGCAGAGCGGCGTATCGGTGGATATCGACGTGACGCGCCGCATCCGCGTGCAGGGCGAGGTTAGCGCGGACGGCGACACAGCGGTTGGTATCGGCGCCGAGTGGGAATATTGAGGAAACTTGGCCGTTCGCAAGGCCGAGGATCGGAAAACGCCCTAATCGATTTGGAACCAAGCACATGAGCTTGGCGTTGTGAAATATTGCCTTCAACCTCGCCAACTTGCGGATGCCATGTCCAATCACACCGCATCGATGCTTTTTCCTGCTACCGATTCCCAACAACCGAAGCTCGGCCCCGATATTCGCGTTCATCTCGGGCGCCATTTGAAGGCCCTTTACGACGAGACCGGCACCCAGCAGTTGCCGGATCGCCTCAAGGACCTGATCAAGCAGCTGGAGGACGCTCTCCAAGACAAGGGAGAGTCGGTCGAGCCTGCTTTTCGCGACGGCATTCTGAAGGCCTTGCCGAACCTGCGGGCCTTCGCCCTCTCCCTCACGGGCAACTCGCACCGCGCGGACGACCTCGTGCAGGACACAGTCCTGAGGGCTTGGAGCAAGCGCGACAGTTTCCAGCCCGGCACGAACCTGAATGCCTGGCTGTTCACTATCCTGCGCAATTCCTTCTTCTCGGAGCACCGCAAGCGCGCCCGCGAGGTGGAAGACAGCGACGGGACCTATGCGGCCCAGCTCAAGACGGTGCCGGACCAGATGGACAACCTGCATGTCCAGGATCTTCGCGCCGCCCTCGACCGGCTCGTGCCGGAGCAGCGTGAAGCCTTGCTTCTCGTCGGCGCCGAGGGTCTGTCCTACGAGGAGACCGCCGCCATCTGCGGAACGGCCGTCGGGACTATCAAGAGCCGGGTCAATCGCGCCCGAACCCGCTTGGCGGAACTGCTGGGATATGCCCCAGGCGATCTCGCCGCCGACAACGTCATCCGCTCTGCGATGAGCGGAGGCGAGTGAACGCGGCCGCCGCATTCATTCTTGAAAGCGAATAAACCGGGACCTGAAGTCCCGGTTTTTCTTTGTGATTCAGGCCTCGGGAGGAACTGGACGAGGCGGTGAGTGAGAACTCCGCCGGAGGCAACCGGGGGCTGTGCCCCCGGCGGAGACGGGCGGTCCGCAGGAGCCGGGCCGCCCGAGGCGCAGGATCAGAAGATGAAGTCTGACTGGTCGAGGTCGGAAGCGCTGACGCCCTTGAGCACCAGCACGTCGTCTCCGCGCCAGATCAGGACGTCGCTCCCCAGCTGCCAGATCCCGAGATCCGCCAGGCCG
>DASQMJ010000074.1:0-132505 GCA_035645535.1 Microvirga sp.
ATCCTTGGCGAGTCGCTCCAGCTGGACAAAACGTCCCGTCTGCCTTCCTCTGTGGCGGGTCAGAAGGAGGACGCTATGGCGACGACATCATCCGGTCTCGACGAGTACGTTCGGCTCGCACCCGTCATTCCGGTCGTCACCATCGAGGACGCCCGCCAGAGCATCGATCTGGCCCAGACGCTGCTTCGGGCCGGCCTGCCGGTCATCGAGGTTACCCTGCGGACCGGTGCGGCTCTCGATGCCATCGGGGCGATCGCGAAGGCCGTTCCTGAGGCGGTCGTTGCCGCGGGAACGGTCGTGGACCCCGGACAGATCGACGAAGTTGTCGATGCGGGCGCCAAGCTGATCGTTACGCCGGGAACGCCCCTGCGGCTGGCCGAGCACTTGAGCGAAGCGGCCGTCCCGGTCATCCCGGGCTGCTCCACCGTGTCGGAGGCGATGACCCTGTCGAGCCTCGGCTTCAAGGTGCTCAAGTTCTTCCCGGCCGCGGCCTCTGGCGGGGCCGCGTGGTTGAAGTCCATCCATGGGCCGCTCCCGCATCTCGCCTTCTGCCCCACCGGCGGCATAGACCTCGCGAGTGCGCCGTCCTACCTGGCGCTTTCCAATGTGCCCTGCGTCGGAGGCACCTGGATGGTGCCGGGCGAGGCTCTCAGGAAAGGGGATTTTGCCATGATCGGGCGGCTCGCCGCCGAGGCGGCGGCCCTGCGCGCCCGGGCCTGAACCATTCTGCCCGCGCCTCCGTTGTGTACTTAGCTCAGCTTGGCACCACAAAGAGGAAGCTCCCATGGTCGATTTCAAGAAACTTCTGGACACGGTCGTCGGTGCCCTGAGCCACCCAGGACAAGGTCAGGCCCAGGACGGGCAGGGCCGACTCGCCGGTCTTGGCCAGCAGGTCGAGCAGCTGACCGGACAGAAGCCCGAACAGCTCCTGCAGAAGGCGAAGGACGCCGCAGCCCAGAACCCCGGTCTCACCCAGGCCGCCCTCGTCGGCTTAGCGGGACT
Organism: Microvirga sp.; assembly: GCA_035645535.1. Classification (GTDB taxonomy): domain Bacteria; phylum Pseudomonadota; class Alphaproteobacteria; order Rhizobiales; family Beijerinckiaceae; genus Microvirga. Next base: position 1,003 of record DASQMJ010000074.1, read on the forward strand.
CATGCTGTCCGGCCGGCGCAAGAAGAGCGGAATCGTGAGCAATCTCGCTACGCTGGGCGGGCTCGCCCTGATCGGGGGCGTCGCCTACAAGGCCTATCAGAACCAGCAGGCCGGAAAGGGGGCCCAGAAGCAACTCGAAGCCGCCGGCCCATCCGCCGCGGTGCCTGCTGCAGCCGCGGAGGCGGCTGACCTCGACCTGCCGGAGACCTCGCGCTTCCATCCCGTCTCTCAGACGGAAGACGACGCGATGCTGTTCCTGCGCACGATGGTCGCCGCCGCGGCCGCGGACGGGCGCGTGGACGAGGGGGAGCGTGCCCGAATCATCAAGGGCCTGACCGAGGCCGGCGTCGATCCGCAGGCGACGCGCTGGCTGGAGGACGAAATGGCCTCGCCCGCCGACGTCGAGGAACTCGCCGCCAGCGTCGACGACCCGGAGAAGGCCGCCCAGGTCTATGCGGCCGCCCGGATCGCCATCGATCCGGACACGATCCAGGAGCGCGAGTTCCTGAATCAGCTCGCGCTGGCCCTCGACCTCGACCCATCCGTGAGGACGCAGATCGACGAAACGGCCGTCAGCCTTCGCTGATTGTTTCAGCCTAAAGGGGAGAGGTCCGTTCAAGCGGGCCGATGGCCTGGTACTTGACCGTAGTTCGGGTGCCGCCTTTCTCCTCGTACCGTTTCCCAAGGATGAAGCCCAGCTCCGGCGAATAGAGGTCCGTTTGCTCGGACAGGAGCTTTCCCTCGGCATTCATGGCGCGGTTTCGCACGACGAGGACGTCGTAGGTGCAGGGGCCGAGCTCGATCTTCTCCGTTCCGGTCACATGGAGTTCCATGGCCACGAGGGAGCCGATCTTGCCGGGCTGAGCGGGCGCATAGGTCAGCGCCTTACGGGAGGCGGGCGTCAGGGGAAACACGGAGCGGATGTCCGGGACCGGTATGTTGATGCTGCGCGCCGTATCGTCGAAGCGGCTGACCGGAAAGAAGCCGCGGTAATAGATGACGTCCTGCCTCTTGCCTCCCGGATAGAGGTTCAGGACGTGGACGAAATGGTCCGATGCGGGCCGAACCTCGGCGCGAGTGCCCTGCCGCTGAAGGACAAAGCCAAGCTTCGCGCTCTGCGCATTCGGGCAGTCGCCGGCTCCGGCAGGGCCGTACGGGATCACAAGCAAGGCGAAGATGAGCGATTTTCGGAACATGAAACTGTCGATGCCACGATGAGACGCAACAATGAAACATTCCGCCTCCGGGGACGCAACCCCCAAGGATTTGGTCTGGCCTGCACTCGGGAGGATGCCGCCTAGGCACCGGGACAGACGAGAAGGATGCCGCGGCGGATCCATCGAACCCGGAACCACCCGTGCGGACGCCGGTTGATTTCCGTCGCGGCACGGGCTCAAATCATCCCATGCACATCAATCGGCAGTGAAAAGGACCGAAGAATGGCTGACAGGCCTCACCGTCGCACGCCCGACCAGCTTCGCTCCCGGCTTTGGTTCGACAATCCCGACAATCCGGGCATGACCGCGCTCTACCTGGAGCGCTACCTGAATTTCGGACTGACCGGGAGGGAGCTTCAGGGCAAGAAGCCGATCATCGGCATCGCCCAGACCGGGTCCGACCTGTCTCCCTGCAACCGGCATCACCTGGAACTCGCCAAGCGGGTCCGCGACGGCATCACGGCCGCCGGCGGCGTCGCCTTCGAGTTTCCGTGCCACCCGATCCAGGAGACCGGCAAGCGGCCGACCGCCTGCCTCGACCGCAACCTTGCCTATCTGTCGCTGGTCGAGGTCCTGTACGGCTACCCCCTCGACGGGGTCGTGCTGCTGACCGGCTGCGACAAGACCATGCCGGCCTGCCTCATGGCGGCCGCCACGGTGAACATCCCGGCGATCTCCCTCAATGTCGGTCCCATGCTCAACGGCTGGCATCACGGCGAGCGTACGGGATCGGGGACCATTGTATGGAAGGCGCGCGAGCGCCATGCGGCGGGCGACATCGACTATCAGCAGTTCATGGACATTGTCGGGTCCTCGGCGCCGTCCGTGGGCCACTGCAACACCATGGGCACAGCCTCGACCATGAATGCCTTGGCCGAAGCGCTCGGCATGTCGCTGCCGGGCTCGGCCGCCATTCCGGCGCCCTACCGGGAGCGCGGACAGATGGCCTACGAGACCGGCAAGCGCATCGTCGAGATGGTCTGGGAGGACCTGAAACCCTCCGACATCCTGACCCGCGAGGCCTTCGAGAATGCCATCGTGGCGAACGCCGCCATCGGCGGCTCAACCAATGCGCCGATCCACATCAACGCCATCGCCAAGCACATCGGCGTGCCGCTCGACTGCGACGACTGGGAGCGCATCGGCTTCGAGATCCCGCTGCTCGTGAACGTTCAGCCGGCGGGCGAGTATCTCGGCGAGGAGTATTTTCGCGCCGGAGGGCTGCCGGCGGTGATCGCGGAGCTGATCGGCGCCGGCAAGATCCACGAGAATGCGCTGACCTGCACAGGCCAGACCATCGGGGAAAACTGCCGCGGCAAGTTCACCTGGGATCACGACGTGATCCGCTCCTACGACAATCCGCTCAAGGAGAAGGCGGGCTTCCTGAACCTGAAGGGCAACCTGTTCGACTCGGCGATCATGAAGACGAGCGTGATCAGCCAGGAGTTCTACGACCGGTATCTCTCGAATCCCGACGATCCGAACGCCTTCGAAGGACGCGTCGTGGTGTTCGACGGGCCCGAGGACTACCATCACCGGATCGACGATCCTTCGCTCGAGATCGACGAGAACACGCTGCTGATCATGCGCGGCGCGGGTCCCGTAGGCTATCCGGGCGCGGCCGAGGTGGTGAACATGCAGCCGCCGGCCTCCCTCATCAAGAAGGGCGTCCTGTCGCTGCCGTGCATCGGCGACGGGCGGCAGTCCGGCACCTCCGCGACGCCGTCCATCCTCAACGCCTCCCCGGAGGCTGCGGTCGGCGGCGGGCTCGCCCTGCTGCAGACCGGGGACCGCGTCCGCATCGACCTGAACAAGCGCAGCGCCGACATCCTGATCTCGGACGAGGAACTGCAGCGGCGACGCAACGATCTCAACGCGCGGGGCGGCTATCCGTATCCGGCGAGCCAGACTCCGTGGCAGGAGATCCAGCGCGCCATGGTCGATCAGCTCTCGGAAGGCATGACCCTGAGGCCCGCGGTGAAATTCCAGAAGGTCGCGCAGACCTTCGGCGTGCCGCGGGACAACCACTAAAGCATCGTTGCGGGTCTTTGCGGGGAAACATCATGGTCGATCGGTTGCGGGGCAAGACGGCGCTCGTCACGGCCGCAGGACAGGGGATCGGGCGCGCGATCGCCGAGGCTTTCGTGCGCGAAGGCGCGAAGGTCTGGGCGACCGACCTCGACCCGGAAAAGCTGGACGGGCTCGACGGGGCGGAACGGCGGCGGCTCGACGTGCTCTCGAATGACGACGTCGAGCGGTTGGTCGCCGAAGCCGGGCCCCTCGACATTCTCGTCAACGCGGCGGGCTTCGTGCATCACGGCACCGTCCTCGAATGCACGGATCGGGACTGGGATTTCTCGTTCGATCTGAATGTCAGGTCGATGCACCGCACCATCAAGGCCGCGCTCCCGGGCATGCTGCGCAAGGGCGGGGGATCGATCGTCAACATCGCGTCCGGCGCCTCTTCCGTGCGCGGGATCCCGAACCGCTACGTCTATGGGACCACGAAGGCCGCCGTGATCGGCCTCACGAAGGCGATCGCGGCGGATTTCATCAAGCAGGGTATTCGCGCCAACGCCATCTGCCCCGGCACCATTCAATCGCCATCCCTCGATGACCGCATCGTGGCGCAGGCGGAAGCCTCGGGCCAGAGCCTCGACGCGGTGCGCCAGGCCTTCATCGACCGCCAGCCCATGGGACGCCTCGGCACCGCCGAGGAAGTGGCATGGCTCGCAGTTTACCTCGCCTCGGACGAAGCCAGCTACACGACGGGCCAGATCCATCTCGTGGACGGAGGATTCGCGCTCTAAAGGAATGAAGCGGGATCGAGCTTCTGATGGCCCGATTCCCGCTCCGTCGCCGCGCCGTTCAGGGCCTCGGTCAGATCCTCGCGAAACTGAAGCGATGGCTGGTCGGCCTGTCCCAGACAGAGAGGAATTCAGACACCTCGTCCTGAGTACGCTTCTCTTGCGCGGCCTGGGAGTGGAGGGTGGTCCTATGGGCTCGATCTGCCCTGTCGATCCACAAAACCACCCTCTCGTTGCGCCAATCCAGGCGCAATGCTTTGCTGAAGTTCGCCATGGCCTTCTTGTATTCTCCAAGATGGTAAAAGGCGACTCCGCGAATAAAATAGAAGTTCAAGTTTTCTTGTTTGATAAAAGACAAGTTGCCTCGGAAGAGACGGTTGAAAATTGATTGGTTATTGAAATTATCGCTGATCTTTGAAGAAGAGAGCTTCTGCATTATCATTAATACAAAGTGGCGCATTTTCGACTCCAATCTATATATTGGCATCTATGCTTTAATTCCGGGACATTCGGCGCTGGAACTGCACCGAACTTCCTATGGGGATGAAACTGTCATGGATTTTCCCTAGCGGAAATCGGAAAGCCGCAGCGCTTGTCGGAAAAGCGTAAGAATAGTAGCGTTCATGCGTTAGAGCTTGGCTCGATCGGCAGAGAACATGGCGGTATCGAAACATTCGGATTCTGATGAAGATAGCGTGCCGTCGCAGCCGGATTCTCAAGATGACCTTATCGGCCACTTTAAGTTTAGCACTAATGCAATAGATCAACTTGAAGACGTGCTAAAAAATACTGTTACCGAGCATCGTCTCACCCCATCCTCACGAGGGGAGCAATTCAAGGGCGAGTTCAGCTTCGACGGCTGGAGCGACCTAAGCACCTTCCACATGCGTTTCGGGTGCAGAATCGATGCGGATCTCGCCCCTGAGGAGGCGGATGATCGTATTGGCTTTGCGCTGAACGTTCGCGGCAGCAGCGAACTGCTTCTGAAGGGCAAGGTCTATGACAATCACCCCACGAGCGGCGTCGTCTTCACGTCCGGTCCTCCGCGAACCCTCCGTTTCAGCGAGGACACGGAAGGGCACGGCCTCGTCATGAACCGCCATCGGATCAGGGAGTACTGCGCGAAGCTCCTCGGCTACGAGATCGACCGGCATGTGGAGTTCGAGACGCAGTTCCGCCTCGACGCCCCGTCCGGACAGAGTTGGATGCGCCTGGTGCAGTACACCGCAACCGAGCTGAGCGACCCCATGTCCCTTGCCAGACGCCTGCCGGCCGCGCGTCAGCAGCTGGAGCAGATGGTGCTGACGGGATTTCTCCTCTCCCACACCCACAATTATTCGGAGCAGCTTCTCAAGCCGCAATCGCCCGCCGCGCCCTTCTACGTCAAGCGCGCGGAAGCCTATATCGAGGCCCACTTCAACGAGCCGCTGTCGCTCGCCGAGATCGCCGTCCATGCGGGCGTCAGCGCGCGAAGCCTGCAGAACGGCTTTCAGAACTTCCGCCACATGTCGCCGATGGCGTTCCTGCGCCTCGTGCGACTTCAGCACGCTCATCGCAACCTGCTCGCGGCCGATCCGTCACTGACGACCGTGACGGACATCGCCATCGGCTGCGGCTTCAGCCATATGGGCGAATTCGCAGCCCTCTACAAACGCACATATGGCGTCAGCCCACGCGAAACGCTGCAGAGGAAGATGAGGGCGTGAGGAGCTTCAACCCACCGTCGCCGGCTGCTCCACGGCTGACCAGGGCGTCTCCGGCACGGGCGTGAGCGGGCCCCGGCCGGCGAACCACGAGATCAGGTTGTCGACCACGAGCTGGCCCATGGCCCTGCGGGTATGAACCGACGCGGAGGCGACGTGGGGCAGGAGGACGACGTTGTCCATCTCGATCAGCTCCTGCGGCACGCGCGGCTCGTCCTCGAACACGTCGAGCCCCGCCGCCAGGATCGTGCCGGTGCGCAGGGCCTCGATCAGCGCCTTTTCGTCCACCACGCTGCCGCGGGCGACGTTGATGAGGACGCCGTCCGGGCCGAGTGCCTTCAGGACTTCCGCGCCGATCAGGTGCTTCGTCGAGGCGCCGCCGGGCGTGATGACGATGAGCACGTCGCAGGCGCGGGCCATCTCCACGAGGTTTGCATAATAGGCATAGGCGACGCCCTCCTGCCGCGTGCGGCCGTGATAGGCGATCTGGACGTCGAAGCCCTCGAGGCGGCGGGCTATGGCCTTGCCGATGCGCCCGAGCCCGACGATGCCGACCTTCCGCTCGCGCAGGGTCGGCGAGAGCGGGAAAGGCGCCTCGAGCCACCGCCCGGCGCGAAGATAACGGTCGGCCTGGGGGATCCGCCGCAAGGTCGCGATGAGGAGCCCGATGGTGAGGTCGGCGACCTCGGCGTTGAGCACATCGGGCGTGTTGGTCACCACGATCCCCCGTCGCGCCGCCTCCGCCACGTCCACGTTGTCATAGCCGACGCCGAAGCTCGAAATGATCTCCAGGCCAGGCAGGCGCCCGATGAGGTCCGCGTCCGGCCGTACCCCGACGGTGCTGGCCGCCATGCCGCGGATGCGCGGGCCCACCTCGCGCAGGAAGGCTTCCCGGTCGCTCTGTTCCCAGAGCCGGTGCAGGATGAAGTCTCGTTCCAGCGCCTCGATCACGCTCGGCATCATCGGTCCCGGCATCAGAATTTCGGTCTTCGTCATCGTCGGTCCTGTCTGGAAGGGGTGTTCAGCCGATTTGGCAGCGGGCTGCCGCGCCCTTGCGGAGAGCCAGGTCGATGGTCCTCGCCTCCTGCTGGAGGGCCGTCTTCACGGCAGGCGGCAGGTCGAGCCAATGGCACCCGCGCAGGGCCGCCTCGAGGCCATAGAGGGCATTGAGGGTCACGCGGCCCGGGAACATGAACTTGAGCCGCCGATAGGCCTCGACCGAGCCGAGGGTGCGCAGGTCTCCCACAGTACCGATCCCCGCCTCGTCCAGCCGGCGCTGGGTCTCGGGCCCGATGCCCGGAAGGGTGCTGATGGGCGCGTCATTCATGCCGAACGCTCCGGTTCCTTGTGCCTCGCCCGCTCACGATAGAGCAAGTAGAGCCCGGACGCGATGACGATGGCGGCTCCCGCGAAGGTCCAGAGATCCGGCCAGTCCCCGAACAGGACATAGCCCAGGACGAGCATCCAGATGATCTGCGTGTAGATGAAGGGCGACAGGATCGCGGCCGGGGCGCGGGCATGGGCCAGGATCAGCAGCCAGTGGCCGAACCCGCCGAAGACGCCCGTCATCGCCAGAAGGAACCACGTCAGCGGCGAAGAGGGCGTGGTCCAGATCCAGGGGAGGAGCGGCGTCATCAGCACGATGCCCGCGAGGCCCGAATAGAAGGTGGTGGTCGCGGAGGAATCGTGAGAGGCCAGCATCCGGGTGGTGATGCCGTAGAACGCGTAGGCGACGGCGCCCGCGACGGACAGGAGCACGGCCGGGTGCATGGCTCCGAGGCCAGGGCGCGTGATTACCAGGATGCCGATGAAGCCGACGCCGATCGCGGCGAACCGACGGGGGCCGACGCGCTCCCCGAGGATCGGCCCAGCCAGGAGCGCCACGAGAAGGGGCGTGGAGAAGATGATGGAGGTGGTCTCGACGAGCTGCAGGTACTGCAGGGCCACGAAGTTGCAGAGGGTCGACAGCAGGAGCAGCACCGAGCGGATCAGCTGCAGGGGCAGCCGGCGCGTCTTCAGCAGCCCCGGATGCGTCCAGGGATTGATCACGAGCCCGGTCAGGATGAAGGCCGACGTGTACCGCGCCCACACCGTCACGAGTGGGTCGACGGAGCGGTTGACCCACTTCGCCGTCGCATCCAGGCACGAGAAGCAGATCAGCGCCCCGCACATCAAGGCAATGCCCGTCAGGCGCTGCCGGCGCAGGGATGTGGTGGTCTGTGACTGATGGGGCGAGATGTCTGCCATGCCGCCGATGCTAGCCGCATCGGCATCCCGGCGAGGAATGTTCCCCGCGCACATCCCTCCTGCGTCACCGTCAGGGCTCTAGGGGGATCAGGCGCTCGCCGCCATGGTCTCCTCGGACGCTTCCGAGGGGCCGAACTCGTCGAGTTCGTCGTCCGCCTCGAAGCCCGTCTGGTCGGCGCCCGTCAGGCCAGCGAGATTCTTCGCTGCCCGGCGAAGAAGTTTCCTCAGGCGCTTACGGTCCTTGTTGTCGAACCCCTCCAGCAATTCGGCCTCGACCTCGTCCCAGAGGGCATGGATCGCCGCCGCCTTGCGCTTGCCCTCCTTGGTCAGCTTCACGCGGACCACGCGGGCGTCGCCCGGCTCCGTATGGCGCTCGACGAGCTTCAGGGCCGAGAGGCGCGACACGGTCTTGGAGGCGGTGGGCGGGCGCACCCTCAGGATCGCCGCCAGCTCGCCCATGGTCATGGGGCCCGAGCTCGCGAGGGCCTGCAGCACCTGCTCCTGCCCGGCGAAGAGGCCGAGTTCGGAGAGCTTGTCGCCCGTTCGGCTGCGGTGAAGCCGCGAAGCCTGCACCAAAGCCCAGCCGACGCTTTTCACGCCAGGATGCTTGACGTCGTTGTCCATGCGTTTTCCCTGACTTCGGTTGCTTCGCCCACGCACTCTGAGCAGCATCTCGTGACAGTTCGATGACAGCGCGACACAAATCAAGAGGCGCCCGCCGCCGGCTTGCCGCGCGGCTCCTCAGGTCTCGCGTACGATCGCGCTTTCATGCCAGCGCCGGAGCAGGACGTGGGTGAGAGCGGACAGGAGGAGGAAAAGAGCAACGCCTGTCAACGCGAGAAGAACGAGTGCCGCGAACAGGCGCGGAATGTTCAGGCGATACTGGCTCTCGATGATGCGATAGGCAAGCCCGGATCCGGCTCCGGCGGAGCCTGCCGCCATCTCGGCCACGACCGCCCCGATGAGCGAGAGGCCGCCTGCGATGCGCAGGCCCGCGAGAAAGGCCGGAAGGGCTGCCGGGCGGCGCAGGATCCAAAGCGCTTTCAGGCGCGAGCGGAATCGGCTCCAGGTGGTCTGCTGCGTCGAGGTGCCGTAGAGGGCGAAGAGTTCGAGCAGGTTCCTGTCGACGGATTGCAGTCCCAGCATGGTGTTCGACAGGACAGGGAAGAACGCCACCAGCCACGCGCAGGCGAGCACGGCGACGTCCTGCGGCATGTAGATGAGGAGCAGGGGCGCTATGGCGACGACCGGCGTGACCTGCAGCACGACCGCGAATGGATAGACGGAATACTCCACGATCCGGGACAGGCTCAGGGGGACCGCGAGGCCGACGCCGCCGACGACCGCGAGTACGAGGCCGAGGATCGTCGTCCTGAGCGTGGTCAGGAGCGAGGCCCACAGCACCGGCCAGTCCGCCACCATGGTGTGGGCGATCAGGCTGGGCGAGGGAAGGATGTAGGGCGGCACTCCGGCCACGTGGACATAAACCTCCCATGCGGCGATTGCCGCCGCGAAGACGGCGGTGGGCAGGAGCCATTTCAGCCGGTTGCGCCGCCTGACGGAGCCGGAAGGAGACGCTGCCCACATGGTCATGCCGCTCCCTCGATCACGCTGCCGGCCAGCATTCGCGAGACTTGGCGGCACAGCTCGGCATATCGCATGCTCGTGCGAAATTCCGGGTCGCGCTCATCAGGAGCGGCGCCTTCGATTTCGGCCGCGATGCGGCCCGGCCGCGGCGTCATGATCGCAATCCGGTGCGCGAGATAGGCGCTCTCGTAGATCGAGTGCGTGACGAACACGACGGTGCAGCCGATCTCCTTCTGCAGCCGCAGGAGATCGTCGTTCAGCCTGAAGCGCGCGATCTCGTCGAGGGCCGCAAAGGGCTCGTCCATCAGCAACAGCCGCGGCTTCAGGCTGAGCGCCCGCGCGATCGACACGCGCATCTTCATGCCCCCGGAGAGTTCGCGGGGATAGGCCCCTGCGAATGCCTCCAGCCCCACCAGCTCGAGGCTCTCCAGGATGCGCTTCCGCGCATCGCGCCTGGAGACGCCGCGCAGCCGCAGGGGCAGCCACACGTTGTCGGCCACGTTCGCCCAGGGCATCAGCGTCGGCTCCTGGAACACGAAGCCGATCTCGCCGCGATGATCCCGCGCCGATGCATCCACCCAGGTGACGCTCCCCGCCGTCGGCTCCGTAAGGCCGGCGATGAGCCGCAGGACCGTGGACTTCCCGCAGCCTGACGGTCCGAGCAGCGCGAGGAGCTCGCCCGGCCGGATGTCGAGGTCGAGATCGGCAAGCGCCGTGACGCCGTTGGCGAAGACCCTGGTCACGCCCTGCAGGCGAAGAAGGGGCTGAGCGAAGACAGGCATGAAATGCGGCAGTGCCGCTTCTCCTATTTCCTCAGATCCAGCCCGACGCCCTTGTTCACGAACTGGAGCGTATAGGCCCGTCTGTAGTCGAGATCCGCCTTGAACAGGCCGGCCCTCACCATCTTGTCGAAGAAGTCCTTCATGCGCGCGTCGGTCATGGCGCCGATGCCGAGTGTCGCCGTGTCGCCGGAATCGACGATGCCGTGCTCCTTCATCCTGGCGCGCGAATAGGCGAGGAGCTCGTCGGTCATCTCCGGGTTGTCGCGCTTGATCAGCGCATTCGCCTTCGTGTTGTCGCCATAGAGATAGTTGTACCAGCCGATGGTGGAGGCATCGACGAAGCGCTGCACCAGGTCGGGGTTCTTCTCGACCGTCTCGCGCCGGGTTTCCACGGTGGTCGAATAGGTGCTGAAGCCGTGGTCGGCGAGGAGGAACACGTTCGGCTTGAAGCCGGCGGCCTTCTCGATGGTGAGCGGCTCGGAGGTCACGTAGCCCTGCTGGACGGCCCGCTTGTTGGCGATGAAGGGCGCCGGGCTGAAGCCGTAGGGCTTCACCTGTTCGTCCCGGAAGCCGTACTCCGCCTTCATCCACTGGAAGAAGGTGGCGAACCCGTCCTTCGAGAGGAGGATGTCGTTGGATTTCTTCAGGTCCTCGAACGTGTCGAGGCCCTGGCCCGGATGGCTCAGGAGCACCTGCGGCTCCTTCTGGAAATGCGCCGCCACGACGACGGTCGGGATGTCCTTCTCGACCGCCGAGAAGGCCTGGATCATGCTGCCGCCCATGTAGAAGTCGAGCTTGCCGACGGTCATGAGCATGCGGTTGCTGGCCCGTGGACCGCCTGGCACGATCGTGACCTTGAGGCCGTACTTCTCGTAGGTTCCGTCGGCGACGGCCTGGTAATAACCGCCGTGCTCCCCTTGTGCGATCCAGTTCGTCCCGAAGGTCACCTCGGTCAGCTGCTGCTGGGCCCGGGCGGCGTTCCCGCCCCCGACCATGCAGACGGCCAATATCCCCGCCAGGCAGGCGTTCAGCTTCATGCGCGGCAATCCCTATCCGGCGGATATTCCGCCGTCCAGGCAGCTTCTGCGCGCTCCCGAGGGCCTTGGCAAGATCCGCAGGCGGCAGGGAGCCCTCGCTGCCGGATCAGTCCACCAGCCAGGGACAGGTCCAGGTCTCGGTGAGGGTGCGGTTCCCGGCCTTGAGGAAGACGCGCAGGTCCGTGGACCGCCCCGGCTCCAGCTTCACGTCGATGGCCGCCCTGAAGCCGTTCGTATGATCGTTGGGCATGATGAAGGTGTGGGTGATCGTGCCCGCCGACGTGGAGGGGACGATCTGCACCTGGGCCGGGTCGCTGAGGTAATAGGGCAGGTTTCCGCCCGCGAAGTCGATGATGAAGCGGCGATGCGTCGGATCGCTGGGTGCGTTCGAGCCGCTGGCGCGCGGCGGCGCCTGGAACGTGTTGACCACCTTGCCGCCGGGATGCATCCCGGCGACCGCCGAGACGGCGCGCAGGCGATAGGAGACCGTGACTTCCTGGCCCGCCTCGTAGGGCTGGTTCGGCCTCCAATAGGCGACGATGTTGTCGTGGGTCTCGTCCGGGGTCGGAATCTCCACCAGCTCCACCCGGCCCTCGCCCCATTGCCCGATGGGCTCGACCCAGTAGCCCGGCCGCTTGTGGTAATAGGCCTCGAGGTCCTGGTAGTTCTCGAACACCCGGTCGCGCTGCATCAGGCCGAACCCGCGCGGGCTGGCGTCGTGGAAGGACGAGATCGTCTTGCGGGCCGGGTTGCGCAGGGGGCGCCAGATCCACTCGCCCGTGCCCGACTGGATGAGAAGGCCGTCCGAGTCGTGGAGCTCGGGCCGGAAGTCGTCGGTCGCGTGCCGGTCGTTCTCCCCCTCGAAGAACATGGACGTGAGGGGCGCGAGACCCACATTGGGCATCGTCCGCCGCGGGAAGAGCGTCGCCGTCACCTCGATGGTGGTTTCCTTCGACGGATAGATCTCGAAGCGGTAGGCCCCGGCCACGGAGGGGCTGTCGAGCAGGGCGTAGACCGTCGCCCGTTCGCTGTCGGGCTTGGGCATCTCGACCCAGAACTCGCGAAAATGGGGAAACTCCTCCGCCTCGCCGCCTTCCACATTGATGGCGAGGCCTCGGGCGGACAGGCCATATTTCTGGTCCATGCCCAGGAAGCGGAAATAGCTTGCTCCCAGGAAGGCGATGACCTCGTCGAGGATCTTCGGGTCGTTCAGCGGGTAGTGCAGGCGGAATCCCGCAAAGCCCAGGTTGACCGGCAGCGGGCGCTCGATTCGGTTGCGGCCGTAGTCGAAAAGCTCGCGCTGATAGGGGATCGGAGTCGGAACGCCGTCCCGCAGCACGTTCACCGTCACCGGGCGGCGGTACAGGAAGCCGAGATGGAAGAGCTGCATGCGGAACGGGCCGCCGCCACTGCCCAGCAGGGCGCGGTCGGGCCGGAAGCGGATGTCCCGATACTCGTCGAAGCTGAGGCGGTGAAGGGGCTCCGGAAGCTGGGCCGGAGGCGCCTCGTAGGCGACCGCCGCAAGCTCCCGCGCCCGCCGCACCACGTCCTCGAATCGGAACGGGTTCGGAGCCGGGCCTCCGTTCTGCTGCGCCCAAGCCGGAAGCGCGGCAGTGGCCAGGAGGCTTTGCAGGAGGAGTCTGCGGGACAGAATCGTCATGTGGGCGGAACTGTTCTTTCGGGCTGGAACGGGGCCGGACGAGGCCGATATAGGGTCGGAGCCCGCCTCCTTGAACTCCTGCCACTTAATGGAAACTGAACGGCAGGGCCGAGAAGGAAGGCAGGTCGGGCGGCTCGAAAAATCCTAAAAAATGGTCCCGAAAGGACTTGTGATCCGGGTCCGTTCCGCTTATTTGAGTCTTGCCCAATTTCGCACGTGCCTGTGGTCGCGTGCCGGTTGGTGGGCATCCGGACAAGAGGCCGGACAGCCGCCCGAGAGCGTCCTAGTTCTCGATACCCCTAACCGGCAGCCGGAGGCGAAACCGGCGCACCCCGCTCTCAACGGGGGACGTGGCTTAAAGCAACGACGAACGGGCTTTTTTGGTCTCGCCGGCCCTCCAAAGGTCGGCACCGAAGAGGCTTGTTTATCATTGCCAGGCGTGCGGACGGGGACTCCCCTTCCAATCCAAGGCAGCATCTCGGGTGAAGAACCCGTCGCCGCTCCTCGTGTCTCCATCGCACGAACGCGGGACGAGATCTTCCCTCGCTGACGCCGGGCGGCTTGCCGCCTGAACTTCAATCCGAGGCATGAAGAGCCTCCATTGAACCTTTGGTGGGGAGAGCGCCATGACTGAGCGCATTCGTGAATTCCTGCGCAACCGACGTGAGGACGGTCCCTGCGTGGTCGTCGACCTCGAGGTCGTGCGCGACAACTACTCCAGGTTCGCCCGTGCGCTCCCCGACACGCGTGTGTTCTACGCCGTGAAGGCGAATCCTGCGCCCGAGGTGCTGAAGGCCCTGGCCGAGATGGGCTCGTGCTTCGACACGGCCTCCGTCGTCGAGATCCAGCTCGCCCTGGATGCGGGCGCGACCCCGGACCGGATCTCCTTCGGCAACACGATCAAGAAGGAGCGCGACATCGCCCGCGGCCTCGAGCTCGGCGTGCGCCTCTTCGCGGTCGACTGCGAGGCGGAGGTGGACAAGATCGTCCGCGCGGCGGCCCAAGTCGGCGTGCCGGCCTCGGACGTGAAGGTGTTCTGCCGCATCCTCTGCGACGGCGCCGGCGCCGAATGGCCGCTCTCGCGCAAGTTCGGCTGCGTGCCGGAGATGGCGGTCGACGTGCTGGAGCATGCCCACCGGAACGGGCTCGAGGCCTATGGCGTCTCGTTCCATGTCGGCTCGCAGCAGCGCAACACGGAAGCCTGGGACCAGGCCCTCGGGTCGGCCTCCATGATCTTCCGCGAATGCGCGGATCGCGGCATCCACCTGTCGATGGTCAACCTCGGCGGCGGCTTCCCGACCAAGTACCTGAAGTCGGTTCCCATGGTCGAGGCATACGGCGAGTCGATCTTCCGGGCGCTGTCGAAGCACTTCGGCAACCGCATCCCCGAGACGATCATCGAGCCGGGCCGCGGCATGGTCGGCAACGCCGGCATCATCGAGGCCGAAGTCGTCCTGATCTCGAAGAAGAGCCGGGACGAGGAGGAGGTGCGCTGGGTCTATCTCGACATCGGCAAGTTCGGCGGCCTCGCCGAGACGATGGACGAGTCGATCCGCTACCCGATCCGCAGCGAGCGCGACCACGACCGCAAGGTGCCGTGCGTTCTCGCCGGGCCGACCTGCGACTCGGCGGACGTTCTCTACGAGAAGGAGCCCTATCCGCTCCCCATCTCGCTGGAGATCGGCGACAAGGTACTGATCGAGGGCACGGGCGCCTACACGACCACCTACTCGGCGGTCGCGTTCAACGGCTTCCCGCCGCTCAAGTCCTACGTGATCTAAGCTCACGTCCCGCCTGCCTCGCTGAATGGGGCAGGCATCAACCCGAAAAAGTTGTCCCGGACGGCCTGTTTATCCCTGAGCAGGTGCGAGGGCTGTCGCTCACCCCAACCTTGGGAGGCCACGGCCATGATCACGATCCGCGAAGAGACCTTCCGCGATGTGGAAGCGCGCGAGGCGCTTCTCGATGCCTGCTTCGGACCCGAGCGGTTCCAGAAGACCTGCGAGCGCCTGCGCGAGGGCCGGCTGCCGGCCGAGGGCCTCTCCCTCGTGGTCGAGCAGGACGGTGCCCTGATCGGCACGGTCAGGCTCTGGCACGTCTCGGCCGGGCCGAACCGTCCGGCGCTGATGCTCGGCCCCATCGCGGTCGATCCGTCGCGCCAGGGCCTCGGCGTCGGCGGCAAGCTCATGCGCGAGGCGCTCAAGCGCGCCGCGTCCGGCGGCCACAAGGCGGTGCTGCTGGTGGGCGATGCCCCGTATTACGAGCGCTTCGGCTTCTCGACCGAGAAGACCCGGGCCTTGTGGATGCCCGGACCTTACGAGCGCAGCCGCTTCCTGGCGCTGGAACTCGAGCCCGGCGCCCTCGACGGCGCGCGGGGTCTGGTCTCGGCGACCGGCGCTATGGAGCAGAAGCCCGACCTCGCGGCGCTCGTCGCTGCGGCCGCGCAAGGCCGACTGGCCTGGGCCGGAAAAGGTGTCTGAGGCCGCCGCAAGTGCCGATCCGAGGGCCTCAATTCTTGGCTCTCGGGTCGGGCAGCGCGAAGGTGATGCCTGCGGCCAGGACGAGATAGGCCGCAAATCCGAGGCCGATCGCCCCTATGCTCACCCCGGCGTCGAGGAGCATCCCGGCGCCTACCGGGCCGAGGGCGGACGCGACCACCATGAAGGCGCCGGCGAGCGCGCGGATCTTCCCGAGATGGGTCGTGCCGAAGAGCTCGGCCAGGACGGCGGCCACGACCACGTTCGTGCCGCCTGCCGACAGCCCGATGAGGCCGAAGAAGACGGGAGCCAGGATGGGGCCGCTGAAGGCCGCGAGCGCCACCGAAGCGGCGACGAGGCCGAGAAGATAGACATGGCTCAGGCGAACCGCCCCGAACCGGTCCACGAGGCTGCCCGCCATCATGGTCACGGCCACGGACACCAGGGCGAAAAGCGTGATGCTGCTGGCCAGAAGCTCCAGCGGCCAGGCCTTCGTGTCGGCGATCAGGCGCTGGTGGAAGAAATAGGCCGTCACGATGGCCGGATAGCCGGTCATCGTCGGAACGAGCGCCAGGAAGCGCCGGTCGCGAAGGATATCGATCCAGCGCGGGCCCGTCTCGTGCCGTCCGCCACCCTGGGCGGGATCCGCGAGATCCGGGTTCCGGGACCGGGTGGCGAAGCCCATGAGCCAGCCGAGGCCGAGGCAGGCCAGGATGACGAGCGCGGCCAGGCGCCAGGTGCCGATCCAGCCGATGGCGGCGATCGAAGCGAGCGCCACGGCGGGAAGCGTCGCCTCGCCAGTCGGAAAGCCCAGGGTGGCCACGCCGACCGCCCGGCCGCGAATTCCTTCCGGCAGACGGGCCGTGCTCATCACCCCCGCGTGACCGAGCATGCCCTGTCCGAACAGGCGCAGGAAGAAGAGACTCAGCCCCAGCATCGCGAGGTTCGAGGCGAGCGACAGGCCGAGCGCTGCCAGCGCAAGGCCGATCAGGGCCACGGTGGCGTAGAGGCGGACGTTCACCCGGTCGATGGCGCCCCCCACCCAGATCATCAGGAGCCCGGACGAGAGGGTCGCGACGGAGTAAACGAGTCCGAAGGTGCCGTTCGTGAGGCCGAAGGCGTCGCGGATGTCCGGACCCGACAGCGAGATGAAGAAGGTCTGCCCGAAGGACGACAGGAACGTCAGGGCAAATCCGAAGCCGATGATCCGGCCGTGGCTTGCGAAAAGTTTGGAGAATCTCATCGGTTCCGGACGGCGAACGGGCTGCGGTGGAGGGCTTGTGTAGCACATCCGCCGGCGCCGCGGCCGGAATACCGGCATTGCTCCCGGATCATACAGATGCGAAAGACCTGCAACCCATTGACCCCGGCGGCTCCCCAACCGTAGATGCCGTCGCGACCCAGTCGACGCCTTCCCTTTTGCTCATCCAGGAGAACCATCGATGACCAACTGGCCCGTCCATGGCCGCATTGCCGGCCCGATCGTGATGATCGGCTTCGGATCCATCGGAAAAGGCATGCTGCCCCTGATCGAACGCCACTTCGAGTTCGACAGGAGCCGCTTCGTGGTCATCGATCCGAACGATGCCGACCGCCACATGCTCGACGAGCGCGGGATCAAGTTCATCCACCAGGGGCTGACGCCGGCTAACTACCGCCACCTGCTCGAGCCGCTCCTGACGCAGGGCGGAGGCCAGGGATTCTGCGTGAACGTGTCGGTGGACACTTCATCCCGGGACATCATGGAGCTCTGCCGCGAGATCGGAGCGCTCTACATCGATACGGTCGCCGAGCCCTGGGCCGGCTTCTATTTCGACAAGAGCGCGGGCCCGGCTGAGCGCACGAACTATGCCCTGCGCGAGATCATTCTCGATGCGCGCCGGCGCAATCCCGGCGGCACCACGGCGGTGTCCTGCTGCGGAGCCAACCCCGGCATGGTGTCCTGGTTCGTCAAGCAGGCCCTGCTCAACATCGCGGCCGATCTCGGCATAAAGGTCGAGGAGCCTAAATCCCGCGAGGAATGGGCGCGCCTGATGCAGCAGGTCGGCGTGAAGGGCATCCATATCGCCGAGCGCGATACCCAGCGCGCCACCTTCGACAAGCCCATGGGCGTCTTCGTCAACACCTGGTCGGTGGAAGGCTTCGTGTCGGAGGGCCTGCAGCCGGCGGAACTCGGCTGGGGCACCCATGAGAAGTGGATGCCCGATAACGCGCGCACTCACGACAAGGGCTGCCAGGCGGCGATCTACCTGCTCCAGCCGGGCGCCGACACGCGCGTGCGCTCCTGGACGCCCACCGCCCAGGCGCAGCACGCCTTCCTGGTGACGCACAACGAGGCGATTTCCATCGCCGACTTCTTCACGGTCCGCGACGGCGACAAGGTCGTCTATCGCCCGACCTGCCACTACGCCTACCACCCGTGCAACGAGGCCGTCCTGTCCCTGCACGAGATGTTCGGCAAGGCCGGCAAGGTGCAGGACAAGCACCACATCCTCGCAGAGGACGAGATCGTCGATGGCATCGACGAACTCGGCGTGCTGCTCTACGGTCACGGCAAGAACGCCTACTGGTACGGCTCGCAGCTCTCCATCGACGAGACGCGGCTGCTGGCGCCCTATCAGAACGCCACCGGCCTGCAGGTGACCTCAGCGGTGCTCGCCGGCATGGTCTGGGCGCTGGAGAACCCGAACGCGGGAATCGTCGAGGCGGACGATATGGATTTCCGCCGCTGCCTCGAGGTGCAGATGCCCTATCTCGGCCCGGTGGTGGGCGTCTACACGGACTGGACGCCGCTCGAAGGCCGGCCGGGCTTCTTCCCGGAGGACCTCGACGCCTCGGATCCGTGGCAGTTCCGGAACGTTCTGGTACGGTAAAACGCGCAGGATGGCCGGGCTTGTCCCGGCCATCCCGTTCAGAGCATCGTACGGAAAGTGGATCCGGTTTTCCGCCCGATGCTCCCATTCCAAGGAGAAAGCATCGGATCGGTCCCAAAAGTGCAAATCCGCTTTCGGGTCCGATGCTTCAGGGAGCAAAGCCGCATGCCCCATTTCGACGAATTCTACGCCGACAAGCTGCGGGGCACCCTCGGCGTCAGGGATGCGGAGTCGATTCTCGACCTGCGCGAGGCGTCCCGCGAGCAGGCGACCGCCTCGATCCAGGACATGCTGGAGCGAAGCCGCTTCGCTCAGAGCAAGACGGTCGCGATCCGGCTCGCGCCTCCGCCCGAGGGAGGCGGCGAAACCCTTTTTCAGCCGGTCGGCAAGGCGCTGCTGGAAGCCAAGCGCCGCGGCTGGATCGAGCGCCTGCAGACCCTGCCGGCCCAGGACGGCCTGGGCTTCTATGTGGTGCTGGCCGGAAAGCCGGAGAAGTCCTGATCAGGCCCGCGCCGCCTCGCGCCGACGGGGGCGCCTGAACAGGCTGCGCACGAAGCCCGCCAGCAGCAGGATTCCGCCCCACACGGTCACGAAGCCACCGGCGGCCGAGACGATCCCTTCCTCCGTCACCGGCACGGCCGGCTCGAAGTCGCGGTAGGCCGCCTCCATCACGTCCAGGTCTCCGTCGCGCACCATCAGGGCGATGCGGGAGAATGGGCCCGCCTCCATCATGGCCTGGCGGTGAGCCTCCAGGCGGCCGAGGCGTTCCACATTGGCCTGCATGGCCGCGCCCTGGCGGCTGGCGAGATCGTCCGGATTGCCGCGCAGGCGGGCGATGGCGCCGTCGCGGCTCTCGCCCTGGGCCTGGGCATCGGCATCGAAGCGCGCGACCACCCGTCTCAGCTCGTCGACGGCGCCGCCGAGACGCTGGCGGTACTGCTGCGAGTATTCGGGCCCCTGCGAGGCCACGACCCCGCCCAAAAGGCCGAGCCCGAAAGCCACGATGCGGACGATCCTCGGCAAGCAGCACCTCCTCAACGGTCAAGAGCTTGCACGATATCTTGTTCCGTGACCTCGTCCAGGGACTTGGAAACCTTGTAGGCGCGGGTCTTCACCCCCGGCTCCATGACGAGGATGACGGTTTCCGTACCAGGACAGGAGGGGTCGGCGCAGACGATCTCGCTGACCGAGAAGGCGGTATCCGGCGCAGCCCCGAGGGCCCTGCGGGTCCAGTCCTTCACCCGCTCGACGGCCTCCCGGTCGGGTCTGTCCCGACGGAAGGCGTTGCGCAGAAGTCCCCCGAAACCCAAGGCATTTCCTCAGGTCGGGAGCGTCAGGATGCCGGCCTGCCCGTCCTCGCACCCGAAGGCGAGGCGCTTGCCGGCCCTGTCCCAGGCCATGACCGAGATGCCGCTGTCCTTCACGGACGGGCGCACCAGCAGCTCCGAGGCGTCGGCCATGCGGATGAGCAGGATGCAACCGTCCTCGTAGCCGACCGCCAGCACGTAGGTATTGGGATGGAAGGCGACCCGGCTGACCTTGGCGGGGCGTACGCCGCATTCCCGCGGCTGCTTGCCCATGGGGCCTTCCTTGGATTCGAAGGGCCATACGATGGCGGCCTCGGCTCCGGACGTGGCGAGCCACTTGCCGTCGTGCGACCAGGAAAAGGAGCGCGTCTTCGACGGATAGCCGCTCATGCGCATGTGCCCCTTGTCGGGAATCAGGCGCCAGCCGTGCAGGGCGTTCTCCTGCATGGAGGTGACCACGAAGCGCGCGTCGGGCGACCAGGTGACGTCGATGTGCGAGCCCTTCCAATCCAGCAGCTCGGGCTTGGCCTCCACGTTGGGGAACCAGAGGGTGGCGCCGTTGTAGTGGGAGATCGCGAGACGATAGCCCTTGGGCGCGAAGGCGAGGCCCCGCGCCGTGGAGGGGACCTCGAGGGTCTTTTCCTTGCCACGGTCGTCTCGGGCGATCACGCGCTTGCCCGCTCCGTACGCGAAGGCGCCGCCGGGGCTGATCGCGAGCGCATCGATCCAGGCGCCCTTGGTCTCGGCGAGGGTCTTCGTCGAGCCGTCGGGGCCGGTCACCGCGACGCGGCCGTCGTCGCCTCCTGTGAGGAAGCGTTCGCCGTCGCTGGCGCCGACGAGGACGCCCGCGTCCGGATGGGCCTCGACCCGATGCGTCTCGCCATCCTTCGCCAGGAGCACGCCGCCGTCGCCGAGGCCGAAGGCGGCGGTGCCCTTCAGCCAGCCGAGGGCGGTCACATGCGCGCCGGCATCGATCGTCGCGACGCTCTGGGTCAAAGACGGAGCAGTTCCAGCAGTCATTCAGGCAGTCCCTTCAGGGGGAGCCATATCACAGGTTGGCGGGTTGGAGGCAACAGCGTCACGACCTCATGCCGCGCACGCCAGGAACCCTTCCCGGATCGCCTTCTCGTTCAGTTCGCGACCGATGAAAACCACCTTGGAGGTGCGCTTCTCCCCCGGTTTCCAGTCGCTCTGCACGTCGCCGTCGAGGATCATGTGCACGCCCTGGAACACGAAGCGCTTCGGCTCGTTCGGGAAGGCCACGATGCCCTTGCAGCGCAGGATGTTCGGTCCTTCGACCTGAGTGAGGTTGGAGATCCAGGGCATGAACTTCTCAGGATCGACCTCACCGTCGATCGCCACCGAGACGGACTGCATGTCCTCGTCATGGTGGTGATGGTGGCCCTCCTCGAGGAAGTCGGGCTCGAGCTCGATGATCCGGTCGAGGTCGAAGGCCTTGCGGTCGAGCACCTCCGAGATCGGGATGGCGCAGTTCTGCGTCCGATGAACCTTGGCGTAGGGGTTGATGGCGCGGATGCGAGCCTCGACCTCGTCGAGTTCCTTCTCCGAGACGAGGTCGATCTTGTTGAGGATGATCACGTCCGCGAAGGCGATCTGGTTCTTGGCCTCGGGCGCATCCTTGAGGCGGTCGGACAGCCACTTGGCATCCGCCACCGTCACCACCGCGTCCAGGCGGGCGGTGTCGGACACGTCCTGGTCCATGAAGAAGGTCTGGGCCACGGGCGCCGGGTCGGCGAGGCCGGTGGTCTCGACGATAATCGCGTCGAACTTTCCTTTGCGCTTCATCAGGCCGTCGAGGATGCGGATGAGGTCGCCGCGCACGGTGCAGCAGATGCAGCCGTTGTTCATCTCGAACACTTCCTCGTCGGCGCCGACCACGAGCTCGTTGTCGATGCCGATCTCGCCGAACTCGTTGACGATGACGGCGTATTTCTTGCCGTGCTGCTCGGTCAGGATCCGGTTGAGGAGAGTCGTCTTGCCGGCGCCGAGATAGCCGGTGAGAACGGTGACGGGAATCTTGTCGGACATCGGATATTCCATGGGCCTCGGGAGACGAACACGATCCCCGGGAGGGCCGGAGACCAGGAAGCTCTGTCAGCTCGACAGGGCCGAGCTGAAAGCCCTTATATTGTGTCGCATCATGTCAATGTAAGTGCCGGCCGGGCCGTTCTCGTCGGAGAGGGCGTCGGAGTAGACCCTGTCGCCGATCCGGGCTCCGGTTTCCTTGGCGATACGTTCCATCAGGCGCGGATCGGAGACGTTCTCCACGAAGACCGCCTTGATCTTCTCGCGCCTGATCTGCTGGATGATCCTGGCCACGTCCTTGGCCGAAGCCTCCGCATCCGTCGAGACGCCTTGGGGCGAGACGAACTCTATCCCGTAAGCGTCGTCGAAATAGCGGAACGCGTCGTGAGACGTGATGATGCGTCGCCGGTCGGCGGGGATCCGCGCGACCATGTCCCTGATCTCCTTGTCGAGCGCATCGAGGCGCTCGAGATACGAGGCGGCATTGGCTTCGTAGGCGGCCTTACCCGCCGGGTCGGCCGCAACCAGAGCGTCTCGAATGTTCGCGACGTAGATCTTCGCGTTCGCGACGCTCTGCCAGGCGTGAGGGTCGAGACCGCCATGACCGTGGCCATGATCATGGCCGTGTCCGTCCTCCTCGCCCTTCAGCGGCTTCACGCCCCTGGCAGCCTCGACGACGGCCGCCTTCGTGCCCGACGACTTCATCAGCCGGTCGATCCAGCCTTCGAATCTGAGGCCATTCGTAACGACGACCTTGGCTTCCGTCAGGCGACGCCCGTCGGCGGGGGTCGGGGAATAGACGTGAGCGTCCCCGTTCGGTCCCACGAGGGTCGTGACCTCCGTGCGCTCGCCGCCGACGTTGCGGACGATGTCGCCCAGAATCGAGAACGTGGCCACGACCTTCATCCTCTCCGGCGTCTGAGCGAAGCCGGCAGGGGACGTTCCGACCAGGACGAGGGATCCCAGCAGCAGCGACAGGGCAGTCCTGCGTGTCGTCATCGGCGTGAGCCTCCATTGCAAGCGTGGGAGAGGGGATGCATCAGGCTTCGAGGTGCTTGCCGGGCAGGGCGAGCCACAGGAGCCCGCCCTCCCGGCCGAAGATCAGGGAGGCGGCATAGACCGCGCCTGCTGCCAGGATGATCGCGGGACCGGCCGGAAGCTCGGCATGGTAGGAGAGCAGCAGGCCAGCGACCCCTGAAGCGATCCCGATCAGGATCGACAGGATCATCATCATGGTGATGTCGGTGCTCCAGAAGCGGGAGGCGGCGGCCGGCAGCATCATCATGCCGACCGCGAGCAGGGTGCCGAGCGCATGAAAGCCGCCGACGAGGTTGAGCACCACGAGGCCTAAGAAGATCAGATGCGTCGGCGTTCCGGCCCGGCTGACCGAGCGCAGGAAGGTCGGATCGACGCATTCGAGCACCAATGGGCGATAAAGCACCGCCAGCGCCAGCACCGTGACGGTCGAGATCCCGGCGAGGAGCAGGAGAGTGTTGTCGTCGAGCGCCAGCACCGTGCCGAAGAGCACGTGCAGCAGATCCACGTTCGAGCCCCGCAGGGACACGATGGTGACGCCGAGCGCGAGCGACAGGAGGTAGAAGGCCGCGAGTGACGCATCCTCCTTCAGAGCCGTGAAACGGGAGACGAGCCCCGCCGCCACGGCCACGACGACGCCAGCGAACAGCCCACCGATCGTCATGGCCGGCAGGGACAGGCCAGCGAAGAGATAACCAATCGCGGCGCCCGGCAGGATCGCGTGGGCCATGGCGTCGCCCGTGAGGCTCATGCGGCGCAGCATCAGGAACACGCCCACCGGTCCGCCGCCCAGCGCGATGGCGACCACGCCCACGAGGGCGCGGCGCATGAACTCGAATTCGGCGAAGGGGCTGTAGAGGAGGTCGATCATGGGATGAGCGTCACGCGGCGCTGCGGTGGCAGGGGGCTGCGTGCGGATCGTGGGCTTCGACCATGCGGCGCGCGCGCAGGAGGTTCTCGGCGTTCAGGACCGTGTCCGTCTCGCCCCAGGCGATGGGTTCCCGGGCGATCAGCAGGGTCTGCGGGAAGACGCGCCGCACCGTGTCGAGATCGTGCAGCACGGCGACCACGGTCCGGGCCTCCGCATGCCAGCGGCGCACCACGCCGAGGAGGTCGGCGGTGGTCTTGGCGTCGATGGCCGTGAAGGGCTCATCGAGCAGGATGATGGGCGCGTCCTGCAGGAGCAGGCGGGCGAAGAGGGCGCGCTGCATCTGGCCGCCCGAGAGGGTCGAGATCGGGCGGCGCTCGAAGCCGATGAGGCCCACCGCCGCGAGCGCCTGCTCAATGTGGGAGCGGTCCTTGCGGCCGATGCCGCCGAAGAGGCCGGAGCGGGACCACAGGCCGACGGCCACGAGGTCGTAGACCGAGAGCGGGAACGACCGGTCGATCTCCGCCGCCTGTGGCAGATACGCAATGGGCGCGTTGCCGGCGCCCGCAAGGCGGATGCGGCCCTCCAGCGGGCGCAGGGTGCCGACGATGCCCTTGAGCAAGGTCGATTTGCCGGCGCCGTTGGGGCCGACCACCGCCGTCAGGCTGCCGGGCGCGATCTCGCCGCTGAGATGATGCACGGCGGGCCGCCGGCCATAGCCGAGGGTCACCTCGTCGAAACGAATTGCTGCGGACGTTGCGGACATGAGCTCACGGCAGAACGAGGAGGACGAGAAGCCACAGGGCCGCCAGCACGGCGCCGGCCCAGCCCATCCGCTCCCAGACCGACAGGCGCAGCAGCGAGAAGGTCGGCGCTGCGGCGACCGCCCGGGGCGCATGATGGTGATGGTCGTGGTGGCGATGCGACATGCCACTCAGATAGAACGGAATTTCCGCCGTTTCCAGACCCCGTATAGTATTTTATACGCGTTTTTTGGTTGCAGATCCGAGTCCTGCAACCACTAGAAGGCGGGGTGGTACTGATAGAGCCAGGTTTCGCTCAGGACCTCGTCGCCGCTGCGGAGGTAACAGCGCATCTCCACCGGCTCGGTCCCGGTGACGGTGAGGTCGAACTGGGTGCGCCAGTGCCCGGGCACGTTGTTGGGCACCGCCTCGGTCAGGATGTTGGCGAACTCGCCCCGCGAGGCCGTCAGGACGGGGCGGGGGATCACGCCGCTCGGGAGCTTGGTCAGGGGGGTGCCGAGGAATTCCACCATGAACTTGCGCACGCCCTTGGGCCGGGTCGTCCCGGCCTGGCCGCCATTGCCGAGGCGGGTCGCCACGACCCGCGCCAACGGGGTCGGGTAGGGTTCTTCCGCCGACCAGTGCATGCGGTATCGAAGCTCGATGGACTGGCCGGCCCGCGCCGGCTCCGCCGGCACCCACATGGCCACGATGTTGTCGTGGATCTCGTCGTCGGTCGGGATCTCGACGAGCTGGATGGAGCCCTTGCCCCAGCCGCCCTGGGGCTCGATCCACAGAGAGGGGCGCCGGTCGTAATAGACGCCGTCGAGGTAGTGGTCGAAGTTGCGGTCGCGCTGGAGCAGGCCGAAGCCCTTCGGATTCTCGTCCGTGAAGGCCGAGGTGATGATCCGCGGCGGGTTGTTGAGGGGGCGCCAGATGCGCTCGCCGGCCCCGGTCCACATGGCGAGGCCGTCGGAATCGTGGATCTCCGGGCGCCAGTCGATGGCCGTCGTCTTGGCCTTCTCCGAGTACCAGTACATGGAGGTGAGGGGGGCGATGCCCAGGCGGCTCACATCCTGGCGCAGGAAGACGGCGGCGTCGATGTCCATGATGACCGCAGCCGCACGCTTCATGTCGAACCGGTAGGCGCCCGTGACGCTGGGGCCGTCGAGGAGGGCGTAGACAGTCACCGTGTCCGAGCCCGGCTGCGGGGTCTCGAAATAGACGTGGGTGAAGTCCGGGAATTCCTCGGGCTTGCCGTAGACCGCCACGTCGACCGCGAGCCCGCGGGCCGAGAGGCCATACTGGTAGAGCTCGCCGATGGCCCGGAAGTAGGACGCGCCCAGGAAGGCGACCCAGTCGTTCTTACGCCAGTCGAGCTTGCCTTTGCGGGGTTCCTGGAAGCGGAAGCCCGCGAAGCCTGAATTGTCCGGCAGCTTCCGGGCGGGCGAGTCCGCCGGCATGTCGAAATAGTCGCTGTCGTAGATGATCTCCCGCGCCTGGCCCCGCTCCACCACGTGCATGCGCACCGGCTTCTGGAAGAAGCGTCCCAGGTGGAAGAAGGTGACGGGGAACTCGCTCGGGCCCTCGGCCCAGAGCGCCAGGTCGGTCTTGAACCGGATCTTGCCGTGGGCATCGTAGTCGATCTGGTCGAGCACCTCGGGCGAGGGACGGGGCGGGGCCACATAGGGCTGGCCGGCCATGCTCTCGGCGCGCTGCTTCAGGGATTCGAAGGAAAACGGGGCAGGGGCCCCGACCTTCAGGCTCTGCTGGGCCATGGCTTCCGGGGAAAAGCCAGCGGCGGCGAGGCCCGCCGTGGCGGCGGCGAACTGCAGGAATTGGCGACGATCGTACATGGGCGACGTATTGACCTGTGGCGACAAGACCCCTACCCACCAAGGCGGCAGGATTAAGACCCTCATATCCTCTTGAGGATTCTGCGTCAGCCGTCAAACTAGGCTCACACACAGGCGCCGGAGACCCGGCGTCAAGAAACAGGGAGCTACGCCATGCGTTCCACTTTCAGGCGCCGCCTCGTCGGTGCCGCGACTGCCCTCGCCCTTGCGGGGGCCGGCCTGCCCGCCCAGGCGCAGGACTTCATCAACATCCTGACCGGCGGCACGTCCGGCGTCTATTATCCCCTCGGCGTCGCCCTCTCGAAGGTCTTCACCGAGAAAATGCAGGGCAGCCGTCCCTCGGTTCAGGCCACGAAGGCCTCGGTCGAGAACCTGACCCTTCTGCAGCAGGGCAAGGGCGAGATCGGCTTCACCCTCGGCGACAGCCTCGCCATGGGCTGGGCGGGCGACGAGGAGGCGGGCTTCCGCTCCAAGCTCGACAAGCTGCGCGGCATTACGGCGATCTATCCCAACTACATCCAGATCGTCGCCTCCAAGGAATCCGGCATCAAGACGCTGGCGGACCTCAAGGGCAAGCGTCTCTCCGTCGGCGCGCCAAAGTCCGGCACCGAGCTCAACGCCCGGGCGATCCTCCAGGGAGCGGGCCTGACCTACAAGGATCTCGGCAAGGTCGAGTACCTGCCCTTCGGCGAGTCCGTCGAACTCATGAAGAACCGCCAGCTCGACGCGACCCTGCAGTCGGCAGGCCTCGGCGTGTCCTCCATCCGCGACTTGGCCACCTCGGTGCCGATCGTGGTCGTGGAGATTCCGGCGGACATCGTTCAGAAGGTTGGAACCCCCTACATTTCCGCGACGATCCCGGCCGGCACCTATGAGGGCCAGACCGCTGCCGTCCCGACCGCCGCCGTGGTGAACTACCTCGTCACCCATTCAGGCGTGAAGGACGAAACCGTCTACCAGATGACGAAGTCCATCTTCGAGAGCCTGCCGGAGCTCGCCGCCGCGCACGCGGCCGCCCGGGACATCAAGCTCGAGAACGCCCTGTCGGGTATGCCGATCCCGGTCCATCCGGGCGCGCAGCGCTACTTCGACGAGAAGGGCGTGAAGAAACAGGGTTCCTAAACCCATCGGACTGTTTGACATTCAGGCCGGGGCGGGTGCACTGCTCCGGCCTTTTCATGCCAACGAAGAAACCCGAATGGGAGATCACGCGCCATGAGTCAGGGTGTGAATGCGTCAGAGGTTGCACAGCTGGAGGCGCCGTCGACGCCTGCGAACCCTGAGCACGGCCTGCCTGAGAACTTCGGCGAGGGACTGCTCGGCAGGCTCCTCTTCTGGATCGCGGTCTCGTTCTCGACGTTCCAGGTCGTCACGGCCTTCGGCATTCCGCTCGACAGGCCGCTCGTGGCCGGCCTCACGATGATCCACATTATCGGCGGCGTCTTCGTCGCCTGGGCGGCTTGGCTCGTCCTCGCGCGGGTGAGGGGACGCAGCGTCGTCGACGGCGCCCTGGCGCTCCTGACCCTGGCCGTCACCTACGGCCTCATCCTCAAGTTTTCCGGCGGATTGCCGAGCCAGGTCGTCCGCGCCATCCATGTCGGCTTCCTGTGCCTCGTGGCGGGCGCGATGCTGGCGAACCACAGGGCCGGCAGCGCGCTGACCTACGCCCTCGGCTGGGTCGTGGGCCTCATCGGCTTCGGTATCGGCCTCTATCATTGGGCTCTCTATGACGAACTTGTGATCCGTGCCGGGGAGGTGACTCCGGCCGATCTTGCAGTCGGCATCACGGCCATCGCGGTGCTGTTCTATCTTGTCTGGCGCGTTATGGGTCCGGCCCTGCCGATCGTGGCCGGGATCTTCCTGGCCTATTGCCTCTTCGGCAACTACCTGCCCGCGCCGTTCGATCATCGCGGCTATTCCCTCGATCAGGTGATCGAGCACATGTCCTTCGGAACGGAGGGGCTCTACGCCACGCCGACCTTGGTATCGGCGACCTATATCTTCCTGTTCATCCTGTTCGGCGCCTTCCTGGAGCGCGCCGGCATGATCCAGCTCTTCACCGACATCGCCATGGGGGCCTTCGGCGGCGCTCGCGGCGGGCCGGCGAAGGTGGCGGTGTTCTCCTCGGCCCTCATGGGCACGATCTCGGGCTCCGGCGTCGCCAACGTTGTCTCGACCGGCCAGTTCACCATTCCGCTCATGAAGCGCTTCGGCTATCGGGCGGAATTCGCCGGCGGCGTGGAAGCCACGGCCTCCATGGGCGGCCAGATCATGCCGCCGGTCATGGGCGCGGTGGCGTTCATCATGGCGGAGACCATCGACGTTCCCTATGTGGAGATCGTCAAAGCGGCCATCATCCCGGCCGTCCTGTATTACGCCTCCGCGTTCCTGGCGGTGCATCTGGAGGCCGGCAAGGCGGGCCTGCGCGGGCTTCCGAAGGCTGAGCTGCCGAGCGCGTTGCAGGCGCTCAAGGAGAAATGGCATCTCATCCTGCCGCTCGCGGTCCTCGTGTACCTGCTCTTCTCCGGCTACACGCCCCTCTTCGCCGGCTCCATCGGGTTGGCGCTGACCGTGGTGCTGATTCTGGCAGGATCGCTTGCCCTCGGGATCCTCAACGAGACCGTCCGCATCGTATTCTGGGTCGCCCTCGGTCTCGTCGCCGCCGCGCTGCTGCGCTTCGACGTGACCCTCGTCCTTGGCCTTGTTGCGCTCCTCGTCCTGGTGAGCCTCTTCGTTCGCGGCGGAATGGATACCCTGCAGGCCTGCCGGGACGCCCTCGCGGACGGCGCCCGCCAGGCGCTGCCGGTCGGTCTCGCCTGTGCGGTCGTCGGCATCGTGATCGGCACCATGACGCTGACCGGCATCGGCACGATCTTCGGAAACTGGGTCGTGTCCATCGGCCGGGATTCGCTGATCCTGTCCCTTGTCCTGACCATGTTCGTCAGCCTTGTGCTCGGCATGGGCATTCCGACGATCCCGAACTACATCATCACCTCGTCGCTGGCCGCCCCCGCGCTGCTGACCCTCGACGTGCCGCTCATCGTCTCCCACATGTTCGTCTTCTACTTCGGCATCATGGCGGACCTGACGCCTCCGGTGGCGCTCGCGGCCTTCGCGGCGGCGCCGATCGCCAAGGCGTCGGGATTCCGGATCGGGTTCTCGGCCCTTCGGATTGCGCTGCCGGGCTTCGTGATCCCTTATATGGCGGTCTATGACCCGGCCCTCATGATGCAGCAGGTCCCCGGCGTCGAAGGCTGGGCATTCTGGGCGAACGTGGCCTACATGGTGGCGAAGGCCGGACTGGCCGTCCTGCTCTGGGGCATCGCATCGGTGGGCTATTTCCGCGTGGAGATGCCCTGGTGGGAGCGGATCGCAGCCGCTGTCGCGGCAGGCTTCCTGGTTCTTGCGCTCCCCATCACCGATGAGATCGGCTTTGGACTGGCCGTCCTCGTCCTCGGAGTCCATTTCTGGCGCAGCCGTCAGGTCTCGACGGCGCCGGCCGGGCGGTGATCTGTCTCGTGGCCGGGCCGGTGGTTGCGCCCCTGATGGCGGGCGCGATCACCCTGGCCTGGACCCACTCTGTGGAAAAGATCGCCTGGGAGGAGGACTGGCGGGTCGGGCCGGCGGGCCTCGAACTCGTGGAGGCGCGGGTGCGCGGGTCCGGCGCCGGCATGGAACCGCCGCCGGAGGCGCGTTTCAAGGATGGGCTCTGGTCATGGCGTCCGAACCTGCCGCCTCAGCGCGAGATCGCGATGCGCCGCTCCGGCGCCACGGCCGACTGGCGGATCTGCATCTCCGGGCAGTGCCGTCCGATGGAAGCCTTCGTGCCGGCCGGAGCCGACCCGATCGTCATGAAGGTTTGCGAAAAGCCTTAAGCCGCCTCGTTGACCGGCTCGACGGCGGCGCAGCGCTGCCACAGGCCATGGAGCACCCAGGCGCCGAAGAGGCTGAACAGGCCCATCAGGACGTATCCGATCAGATTGCCCAACTCGAACAGACCCGCGATGGCCCATCCGGCAGCTATCGACACCCCGAACACTTCCGTGCCGATCAGGATCATGATGCTGATGCGGGTGATGAGATTGCGCCAATTGGTGCGGGTCGCCTGGGCCACTGTCGCTTGCTCCGTTGTTCGACGCAAGGCACTACCCTAAACGCCCCCTTCGGTGCAAGTTTCCCCTCCCTCTCATAACGTCGCGTCCATGTCCGAGACCCCAGTCTTCTCCACCGCCGCCGTCGCGGCTCCCCACATGCTGGCCGCCGAGGCCGGCCAGACCATCCTGGCCGCGGGCGGAAATGCCGTCGAGGCGATGGTCGCCATGGCGGCCACGGTCGCGGTCGTCTACCCGCACATGAATGGCCTCGGCGGGGATGGCTTCTGGCTCGTGCGCGAGCCGAAGGGCAGGATCCACGCCCTCGATGCTTCCGGCCCGGCCGGGGCGCTGGCCACCATCGGGCGCTACCGGGCCAAGGGCTACGATTCCGTGCCGCCGCGCGGAGCGGATTCCGCCATCACGGTCGCCGGAGCTGTCGGCGGCTGGGCGTTGGCGCTCGAACTCGCCAAGGCATTGGGCGGCCAGCTCCCCCTCGACCTCCTGCTCGCGGACGCCATCCGCCACGCCCGGGACGGCTACCCGGTCTCAGGCTCCGAGGCGCGGTTCCGAACGAGCGAGGAGGCGGCTCTCTACGAGGTTCCGGGTTTCGCGGAGGCGTTCCTGAAGGACGGCAAGCGCACCCCCGCCGGCACGCTCCGGCAGGTGCCCCACCTCGCCGACACCCTGGAGCAATTGGCCCATGCGGGCCTCGCCGATTTCTACCGCGGCGACGTCGGGCGCGAGATCGCGGCCGACCTGGAGCGGATCGGCGCTCCCATCGCGCGCCGGGACCTGGAGACCTACCGCGCCCGGGTCGTCGAGCCCCTGGAGCTGCGCCTCGGGAACGCCACCGTCTACAACCTCCCGCCGCCGACCCAGGGGCCGACCACTCTGCTCATCCTCGGCATGTTCGAGCGCCTGAACGCCGCGCGGGCGGAAACGCCGGAGCATCACCATGCCCTGATCGAGGCCTCCAAGCGCGCCTTCACGATCGCCGAGCGCATCGTGGCGGACCCGATGAACATGACCCACGATCCCAAAGCCTTCCTGACGCCGACGGCGCTGGAGAGGGAGGCGGTCCGGATCGACATGCGCCGCGCCGCACCCTATCCGCTGCCGCGCTCGCCGGAAGGCGACACGATCTGGATGGGCGCCATCGACAAGGACGGCGTGGCGGTCTCCTACATCCAGTCGGTATTCTGGGCCTTCGGCTCTGGCTGCGTCCTGCCGGCCACAGGCATCCACTGGCACAACCGGGGGGCGGCCTTCTCCCTTGATCCGGCGAGTCGCAACGCCCTGGAGCCGGGCCGCAGGCCGTTCCACACCCTCAATCCGCCGCTGGCCGCCTTCGACGACGGGCGGGTCCTGTCCTTCGGCACCATGGGCGGAGAGACGCAGCCGCAGATCCTGAGCCAGATCTTCTCGCGCTACGCCCGGTACGGCATGGGACTGGCGGATGCGGTGGACGCGCCGCGCTGGCTCCTCGACAAGGGCAGGGGCTCGGCGCCGGCCATGGTGAAGCTGGAGGGTCGCTTCGACCCGGGCCTCGTCCGCGGCCTCAGGGCCCTGGGCCACGAGGTCGAGGAATTGCCGGAGCCTTACGTGGACAATTTCGGTCACGCAGGCATGCTGGTGAAGCATCCCCGCAACGGCCGGGTCGAGGCGACGCACGATCCCCGGTCGGACGGGGGAGCGCTGGGGCTTTAAGGCGGATCAGCTCCCCGCCGACGCCCACATTCCGGACAATAGGCTCACGCCCAGCACCAGCACGAAGGCCGCGGCGAGGAGTTCGATTCCCGCGATGGCGACGGCGCCTCCCATGCCGCGCCCGCCCGCGACCCGCAGGGCGAGCGACTTGGCGAAAACCGCGAGCGCCGCAATCGCGCCTGTCGTGAGGGCGGTGCCGAGCGCCATGGCGAAGGTCGCCGCGACGCCGGCGGCGAAGAGGCCCTGCGACAGGGCGAAGACCAGCACCACGAGGGCGCCGGCGCAGGGACGGATGCCGGCCGCAAGCGCCACGCCCGCCATGTCGCGCCAGCGGGTCAGGCGGCGCAGCTCCTCGGGAGGCGGCATGTGGACGTGGTCGCAATCCTCGGCCTGCGGGCCGGCGAGCGGGTTCTTCGAGAGCGCCAGGAGGCCCGTCACCTTGCCGGCCTTGCGCCAGGTGATGGCGGCGCCGAGCAGCGCCACGACCGCGAAGCTCATCAGCTCCACGCCCTTGGTGACCTGGTTCATGGTGGCGGCCGTGGAGCGGAGCAGGACGGCCACGACGCTCACGAGAGCGATGGCCACGAGCGCTTGGACGAGGGCCGCTGCGAGGCTTAAGGAGAAGCCCTTCGCCAGCGCGCGCTCGTCGGCCACAAGATAGGCGGCGATCACGCCCTTGCCGTGGCCCGGACCCGCCGCGTGGAAAACCCCATAGGCGAAGCCAACGGCGAGGAGCGGCCAGATCTCCGTGCCCTCGCCCTTCAGGGCCGCGACCGCCTGCTGCAGGCTGCGGTAGAAGCTGCTCTGAACGTCGAGGATGTAGGCGCCGAGGCTCCCCGAGGGCGCGGCCTCCCGCAGGCCCATGCCGAACGGATTGCGGGACGGGGGCGGCGCCGATGAGACGAGCCACCAGGCCAGCAGCGCCATGGCGCCGGCCACGGCCGCGACCGCCGCCGCCGCGAGCACGAGGCGCAGCCACAGGTTCCTCCTGCGCGCCGTGGCGGGCAGGCAGGCGGGCTCGGCCGTCACGGACATGCGACGATGGCCCGGTTGGCGTATTGCACGCCGAAGCTGGAGGAGGCGGTCAGGGCCTCGAAGAAGGCCTCCGACAGGTTCTGCTGCTGGGCGGCCTCGACGGCCTTGGCCCGTGTGACGTTCGTGGCGCAGCCTTGCGGAGCGCCGGCGAGCTTCACCGCATCGTCGCCTTCCGCAAGGGTGAAGGCCACGAAGAAGGTGGGGTCGTAGATCTCCATCGCCATGGTCCGGGCCGCGGACGGCGCCTTGAGGGGCAGGAAATAGCTCAGGGTCACGCCCTCGTTCTCGTAGGACATGCGGTAATCCCGCGGCGGGTCGAAATTCTGCTTCTTGCCGTTGACCTTCAGGACGGTGAAGTAGTCGAACTCGACAAGGGACTCGGTGTTCTCCTTCGCGAGGTCCTGCAGCTCCTCCGGCGTGAAGGTGCCGTCACCGTTCTTGTCGAGGCCCTGCGTCACATAGGCCGAATAAGCCTTGTCGAAGGTCCAGGCATGACGCACCCCGGTCACCTTCCCGTCCGTCCTGTAGATCACCTCCGCCTTGGCGGTCACCCAAACGTGAGGGTGGGCCAGCGCAGGCGAGGCCGACAGGCCGAGCAGGGCGGCAAGAAGGGAAAGGCGTCCAAAGCGTTGTCTCATGGGCTGGCCTTTCGCGGCGGCAGGATTGAGGGTGCGAAGCACCCGATTCTCAATAAGCCAATCGTGGTTAATGGAGGCAAAACGGAGGCGCACTTCGTTGACGTTCTAAACTGCATATGTCAGCCTTACTGACATAATCTCGGCAAGAACAAGACCGGTTCACCGGCAGGACGACAGCTCCCAGGAGGATCCGGAATGGCCGCCAACCCAGTTGCGCTCCGCGACGTCACCCTCGACGACAAGTACGACCTGGCGAAGGACCGGGTGTTCATCACCGGCACCCAGGCCGTCGTCCGGATGCTACTGATGCAACGCGAGCGGGACCGGCTGGCGGGGCTGAACACGGCCGGCTTCGTATCCGGCTATCGCGGCTCGCCGCTGGGCGGCCTCGACCAGAACCTCTGGCGGGCCAGGAAGTGGCTCGAGGCCTCGAACATCCTGTTCCAGCCCGGCCTCAACGAGGAACTCGCCGCGACCGCGGTCTGGGGATCGCAGCAGGCGGAGATGCGCGGCGACGGCAAGTACGACGGCGTCTTCGGCATGTGGTACGGCAAGGGGCCCGGCGTCGATCGCTCGGGCGACGTCTTCCGACACGCCAACATGGCCGGCTCCTCGAAACACGGCGGCGTGCTGGCCCTGATGGGCGACGACCACACGGCGGAATCCTCCACCGTCGCGCACCAGTCGGAGTTCCACTTCGTCGACGTGATGATTCCGATCCTGAACCCGGCGGGCGTTCAGGAGATCCTCGATTACGGCCTTTACGGCTACGCCATGAGCCG
Organism: Microvirga sp.; assembly: GCA_035645535.1. Lineage (GTDB taxonomy): Bacteria > Pseudomonadota > Alphaproteobacteria > Rhizobiales > Beijerinckiaceae > Microvirga. Next base: position 35,504 of record DASQMJ010000074.1, read on the forward strand.
CTTCTGCGGCACCTGGGTGGCGTTCAAGTGCGTGAAGGAGAACATCGAGTCGACCGCCTCCGTCGATGGTTCCCTCGACCGCGTGAAGATCGTCCTGCCCGACGATTTCGCGATGCCGCCCGGCGGCCTCAACATCCGGGCGCGCGACGGCGTGCTCGACCAGGAGGCGCGGCTCCAGGACTTCAAGCGCGACGCCATGCTGGCGTTCGTGCGCGCCAACAATCTTAACCGCATCGTGCTGTCGGGCGGCCGCAACCCGAAGATCGGCGTCATCACCGTCGGCAAGTCCTATCTCGACGTGCGCCAGGCCATGGACGAGCTCGGCCTCGACGAGGTCAAGGCAAACGACATGGGGCTTCGCCTCTACAAGGTCGCCTGCCCGTGGCCGCTCTCCCAGCGCGAGCTGGTCGAGTTCGCGCAAGGTCTCGACCTCGTGATCGTCGTGGAGGAGAAGCGCTCGCTGATCGAGGTGCAGCTACGCGAGGAGCTTTACGGTACCGCCAATCAGCCGCTCTGCATCGGCAAGAAGGACGAGAGCGGCAACTGGCTCTTCCCCGTGAAAGGCGCGCTCGATCCCAACGACATCGCCATTGCCATCGGCGAGCGGTTGCTCAAATACCACAACAACGACGACCTGCGCGGCCGGGTCTCGCGCCTGCGTCAGGCGCAGGAGGTGCTGGCCGCTACGAGCGACGTCGCGACCCGCGTGCCGCATTTCTGCTCGGGCTGCCCGCACAACACCTCCACCAAGGTGCCCGAGGGCATGCGCGCCTATGCGGGCATCGGCTGCCACTACATGGTACAGTGGATGGACCGTGCGACGGACGGCTTCACCCAGATGGGCGGCGAGGGCGCGAACTGGATCGGCGAGGCGCCGTTCTCCAACCGCGGCCACGTGTTCCAGAACCTCGGTGACGGCACCTACAACCATTCGGGCGTGCTGGCCCTGCGCTGGGCCGTCGATACCAAGACCAACGTCACCTACAAGATCCTCTACAACGACGCCGTTGCCATGACGGGCGGACAGAAGCACGAGGGCGGGCTGACCGTCGACATGATCGCCCGCCAGGTGCGCGCGGAGGGCGTCGAGCGCATCGCCCTCGTGACCGACGAGCCGAACAAATATCCGAAGTCGATCGATTGGCCACCGGGCATGACGATCCACCACCGGGACGAGCTCGACGCAGTGCAGCGCGAGCTTGCCGGAATTCCTGGCGTCACGGTGATGATCTACGATCAGACCTGCGCGTCCGAGAAGCGCCGCCGCCGGAAGCGCGGCGAGTTTCCGGATCCGGACAAGCGCGTCATCATCAACGATCTCGTGTGCGAGGCCTGCGGCGACTGCTCCGTGCAGTCGAACTGCGTCGCGGTGCAGCCGGTGGAAACCGAGTTCGGCCGCAAGCGCCAGATCGACCAGTCCAACTGCAACAAGGACTTCTCCTGCGTGAAGGGCTTCTGCCCGTCCTTCGTGACGGTGCACGGGGCGAAGATCCGCAAGGCGGTGCCGGACACGGCCACCATGGACGGCGCCACGTTCCGGCCGCTGCCCGATCCGGTCATTCCCGCCATCGACCGCACCTTCAACATCATCGTGACGGGCGTCGGCGGTACGGGCGTCGTGACCGTCGGGGCGATCCTCGGCATGGCGGCGCATCTCGAGGGCAAGGGGCTCGGCATGATCGACATGGCCGGCCTCGCCCAGAAGGGCGGCGCCGTGTACAGCCACGTGCGCCTCGCCAATTCCCAGCACGACATTCACGCGATCCGGGTCACGGCGGAGGCGGCGCATCTCGTGCTCGGCTGCGATCTCGTGGTGACCGGCACCAAGAAGGTGCTGGCCTCGGTCCGGAAGGGTCAGACCGGACTTGTGGTGAACACCGCCGAGGTCATGCCGGGCGAGTTCACCCGCAACGCCGACTTTTCGCTTCCGACCGAGCGCCTGAAGCGCGCCATCGCGTCCGCCGCGGGACCGGACGGGGTTGCCTTCGTGGACGCGACGGGCATCGCGACCACGCTCCTCGGCAACGCGATCGCCGCCAACATGTTCATGCTGGGCTACGCCTATCAGCTCGGCCGCGTGCCGCTCACCGCGACCGCCATCGAGAAGGCGATCGAGCTCAACGGCGAGGCTGTGAAGATGAACCTCGCGGCCTTCACCTGGGGTCGCCGCGCGGCGGCGGAGCCCGAGGTCATGGCGAAGCTCGTCCGGGACCTCAAGGCGCCTGCGGACGAGCTGCGGATCTCCGAAACCCTCGACGAGGTTATCGAGCGCCGCGTCGCCTTCCTGACCGGCTACCAGAGCAGGCGCTATGCCCGGCGCTATCGCACGCTCGTGGAGCGGGTCAGGGCTGCCGAGGCCAAGGCCGTTCCGGGCGAGACGGGACTCACCGACGTCGTCGCGCGCTCGCTCTTCAAGCTCATGGCCTACAAGGACGAGTACGAGGTGGCGCGCCTCTATACGGACGGTCACTTCGAGCGCCAGGTCGCCACGACGTTCGAGGGGGAGAACCTGACCTACGAGTTCCACCTCGCGCCGCCGCTCCTCGCCCGCAGGGATCCGGCCACGGGGCTCCCGCGCAAGATGAGCTTCGGCCCCTGGATGATGAAGGCGTTCCGGGTGCTCGCGCCGCTGAAGGTTTTGCGCGGAACGCCGCTCGACCTGTTCGGCTACACCCACGAGCGCCGCACGGAGCGCCAGCTCATCCGCGACTACGAGGCATTGGTCGGGGAGATCGTCGAGAGGCTGACGCCGGACAACCATGCGACCGCCGTTGCCCTGGCCGCCATCCCGCAGAAGATCCGCGGCTTTGGCCACGTCAAGGAGCGGAACCTGAGGGCCGCGAAGGCCGAGGAGGCGGAACTCCTCGCCCGCTTCCGCGCGCCGGTCCAGCCGCTGCCGCTCGCAGCGGAATAAGGATCAATCCAGCCGCCAGTCGATAGGCTCCAGCCCCTTCTCCGTCAGCCAGGCATTGGCGCGGCTGAAGGGACGGGTGCCGCGGAAGTCCTGCAGGCGATTGAGAGGGGAGGGGTGTCCCGCCTCGATCACGAGATGCTTCGTCCCGTCGACCAGGGCGGCGCGTCGGCGGGCCGGGTTTCCCCAGAGCAGGAAGACCACGGCCGGCTGCTGCTCGGAAACCGTCGCGACAGCCTCGTCGACGAGTTCGGACCAGCCGAGCCTCAGATGCGCACCCGACTTCCCGGCTTCCACCGTCAGTGCCGTGTTGAGCAGGAGCACGCCCTGCCGGGCCCACCGGGTGAGGTCGCCGGTTGTCGGCATGGGATGACCCAGGTCCTCGGCCATCTCGGCCAGGATCGTCCTGAGCGAGGCCGGCAGGCGCCGCGAGCCGCGATAAGAGAAGGCGAGGCCGTGGGCGTCGCCCGGGGTCGGGTAGGGGTCCTGGCCCAGCACGACGACCCTCACGGCCTCTAGGGGCGTCAACACGAGGCCGTTGAAGACGAGGTCCGGAGGGGGCAGCACCTGGACGCCACCTCCCAGGATCTCGTCCACCCGCGCGGCGACCCGGTCGGCGGCGCCCTTGGCGAAGAAGGGAAGCTGGAGCCAGCCTGCGGCGCGGCCGTCGGCGCGGAACGCCGCAAGCGCCCTGGTAACGGGTCCTGTCATCGGATCGGGACCTTTCGATGAGAATCGCCGGCCTTCATGCCGGCCCACGGACAGGTTTCCTTGAGAATCGCGTGGCCGTCCAGATCCCGGCGCTGCTGCCGGAGGATCGTGCGGGATCGACGCGGATGCCTCTGCGTGAGGCCGTCGACAGGATGTTACTTCTGTGACACGTTGCTGGCCTAGGTTCGCGCGAGCACCCGTGAGCCTCACCTGATGCAAGGATATTCGACTATGCTGCAAAGCCGTTCCCTCGCGGCGTTCCGCGCCGGCTTCCTGGGCCTCTCTCTGCTGATCTCGGGTTCGGCCCTGGCGCAGGAGGCCGTGACCATCCGCTTCGTCCAGACCAACGACATCGACCGGATGGGCCCCGAAAAGGGCCGCGGCGGCTTTGCCAGGCTGGCGACGGTCGTGAAGGAGGAGCGTGCGAAGGGCAATGCCTTCTTCGTCCACGCGGGCGACACCATCTCGCCGTCGCTCCTGTCCGGCTTCGACAAGGGCGCTCACGTCATCGACATCCTCAACAGGATCGGCGTCGACGCGATGGCGCCCGGCAATCACGAGTTCGACCTCGGCCCCGACGTCTTCCGGGCCCGGATGGCCGACGCGAAGTTCGACGTGCTGGCGACGAACATCGTCGACGGCAACGGCCTGCCGGCCAACACCAAACCCGAGAAGATCGTGGACGTGCAGGGCGTCAAGGTGGGCTTCTTCGGCCTCACGACGGAGGACACGCCGATCGCATCGAGTCCCGGCGACATCAAGTTCCGCTCGACCATCGACACGGGCCGCGCCAAGGCCAAGGAACTGCGTGAGAAGGGCGCCGACATCGTGGTCGCCATCGCGCATACGCCGCTCGAGGTCGACATGATCCTCGCCCGCTCCGCCGGCGTCGACCTGATCATCGGCGGCCACGACGAGCATCTGCTGGCGTTCTACGACGGCAAGGTCGCCCTGACGGAATCGGAATCCCAGGGCAACTATGTCGTCGTCACCGAGCTTGCCGTCACCAAGGCCACGAAGGACGGCAAGACCACCGTCTCATGGTCGCCCAACTTCCGCATCGTCGACAGCGCCACCGTCAAGCCCGATCCCGAGATCGAGGCGGTGGTCAAGGGCTATGAGGACAAGCTGTCCAAGGAGCTCGACGTGGAGATCGGCGTGACCGAGACCCCGCTCGACAGCCGCCGCGCCACGGTCCGCGGGGGCGAGGCCGCCATGGGCAACCTAGTGGCCGATGCCCTCAAAGCCGCCGTCGGCGCCGACGTGGCCATCACCAATGGCGGCGGCCTGCGCGCGGACAAGCAGTATCAGGCCGGCCAGAAGCTGACCCGGCGCGACTTCCTGTCCGAGATGCCCTTCGGCAACACCACCGTGCTGCTGGAGGTGACCGGCGAAAAGCTGAAGGCCGCGCTGGAGAACGGTGTGAGCCAGGTGCGTGAGCTCGGCGGCCGCTTCCCGCAGGTCTCGGGCCTTACGGTCGAGGTCGACACGAAGGCGCCGGTCGGCAGCCGGGTGGTGTCGGTGAAGGTCAATGGGGAGCCTCTCGATCCGGCCAAGACCTACAAGGTCGCCACCAACGACTTCATGGCTCGCGGCGGCGACGGCTACCGGGCCTTCGCCGAGTCGAAGCAGATCGTGGACGTATCGGCGAGCCAGCTCATGGCCACCCAGGTGATCGACTACGTCGCCAAGGCCGGCAAGGTCGCCCCGAAGGTCGAAGGCCGCGTCGTCCTGCGCTGATCTACAGCCTGCGATCCACACCGGGACGCATCGGTCCCGGTGTGGTTTTCTCTTGAAGCCCGGAACAACGTGACGTTGGGGCGCATCGAGGTCCAGGCACGGAGAAGATATGTCTCGGATAGGGCGTGGCGCTCGAGGGCGTTTCCCGATCCGAATGCACAGTTCATGCACACCCGCTGCCGTGCCACGATGAATGGGCGGTACGGCTCCGAAAACCAGGGCGATCCCTCCCTTGCAGGCCTCACCGCGTCCGGTTTCTTCAGAACTATCGCTCAAACGGCAGAGACGATCGCTCACGCGCGGCCGCATCTCGCTGATCATGGGCCTTTTCGGGGTCGCATTCATTTTCCTCACCTTCGGCTACATCGCCTGGGAGCAGCGCAGCCGGCTCATGCAGCGCAACGAGGAGGAGACCCGGAGCAACGCCTACTTCATGGCCGATCACGCGGCCCGCCTGTTCGAGGTTGCCGATCTGGTCCTGAAGCAGACCGCCGCCCTCGTAGAGGACGAGAGCTGGTATACGATCGAGCCCTCGCGCCCTCTCTGGGAACAGCTGCGTGCCATCAAGGTCGCTCTGCCTTACATCGACAACATCTGGCTGAACGACGCCACGGGAAAGCTCAGGATGACGTCGGCGCGGTTTCCCGCTCCTGACTCGAACGTGGCGGACCGCGATGCGTTCAGCGTCCAGGCCGCAGGTGACCGCGGCCTTTATGTGGGAGCTCCGATCATCGGGCGGATCACGAAGGAGCCCACCTTCCTGGTCAGCCGGCGGCTTCAGTATCCGGCCGGGTCTTTCCGCGGCACCGTCTCAGTGACCGTCACCATGTCGTACTTCAACGACTACTGGAGCAGGGTGATGCGGCTGCCGAAGGGCAGCCGCATCACCCTGCTCCGCGAGGATGCGACGGTTCTTGCCCAGCACCCCGCGCCGCCGGACGGCCTGTCCTTCGTGCCCAGCGTCAGGGAGGACTTCGAGGCGGCGCTGCTCAGGAACGCCCGCTCGGGGACCTACTCCTATGTCAGCCAGGGGCAGGAGCGCATCGGCTCCTACCATCGAGTGGGCAGTCTGCCGATCTACATCCGCGTCAGCATGCCGGAGAGCGCCTACTGGAACCCCTGGATCGCGCAGGTTCGGCTCTACGGCATCTTCGCCCTCATCGCCCTGCTGGCTCTCCTGGCCCTGGCGGCGCTGGCCTCGCAGCAATTCCGCGAGCAGGCCGCGAGCGCTGCCCTTCTGGAGAAGGAGGTCGACGCGCGGACGCGGGAACTCCAGGCCGAGACCAATGCCCTCGAGGTTCTGAACCGGACCGGCGCCACCCTGTCGGCCGAGCTCGACCTCGACCGGGTGGTGCAGAGCATCACCGATGCGGGCGTCGAGCTGACAGGGGCCCAGTTCGGGGCCCTGTTCTACAACGTGGTGGATCCCGGGAGCGAGAGCTTCACGCTCTATGCGCTCTCCGGCGTGCCGCGGGAGAAGTTCTCCCAGTTCCCCATGCCGCGCAACACGAAGGTCTTCGCCCCGACCTTCGAGGGCACCGGCATCATCCGCTCCGATGACATCACCAAGGACCCTCGCTACGGGCAGAACGCTCCCTACAGGGGCATGCCGGAGGGGCATTTGCCGGTCAGAAGCTATCTGGCCATACCGGTCGTCTCGCGCACCGGGGAGGTCCATGGCGGGCTCTTCTTCGGCCACGAGAAACCGGGCGTCTTCACCGAGCGGTCCGAGCGCCTCATCGTCGGGCTTGCGGCCCAGGCGGCCATCGCCATCGATAACGGCCGCCTGTACCAGGCCGCCCAGCATGAGATCGAGGAACGCAAGCAGGCGCAGACCCAGCAGTCGCTGCTGATCCGGGAGCTCCATCACCGGGTGAAGAACACCCTTGCGACCGTGCAGGCCGTGGTCGGCGCCACCGCCCGCTCGACCTCCAACATCGACGAGTTCTACCAGGCGTTCGTCGGGCGCATCATCTCGCTCGCCAACACTCATTCCCTCCTCACAGAGGCGGTGTGGCAGACCGCGTCCCTGCGCGAGATCCTGGAAAAGGAGCTCTCGCCGTACAAGGACGATTCGGGCGAGCGCATCGTCCTCGACGGTCCGGCGGTCGAACTGCCGTCCGAGGCGGCCGTGCCCATCGGGATGGCCATTCACGAGCTGACGACGAATGCGACCAAATACGGAGCCCTGTCGGTGGGTTCGGGGCGGGTTTGCGTCCGTTGGACGTCGGAGACCCTGCCCGAGGGGCTGCGCCTGCGGCTCTCCTGGGTCGAGAGCGGCGGCCGTCCCGTGAGCCCGCCGACCCGGCAGGGCTTCGGGTCGCGGCTTCTGCACCGGGTGCTTACCACGCAGCTCAACGCCAAGGTCGACATGGATTTCGACCCCGCGGGGCTGCGGGTTTCCATCGATGCCGTTCTCAAGCAAACGTCCTTCCTCGATCCGGCCGCCTGAGGGCGGGATTTTGCCGGAAACGTGACACGCCATCACGTTGGCTGGAACGCCCGGAGCGACTATCTACGTGCCGGAAGAGAGCGCTGCCCGATGTTCGGGCCCGCCAAGGGGTATCCGATGAACGAAGCAGTCAAGCTGACCGACCTTCAGGGCGTGCGCCCGGTGGACCATCCAGCCGTCAAGACGGGCCGGATCGGTGTGCTGCTTCTCAACCTCGGAACGCCGGAAGGAACCAGCTACTGGCCCATGCGGCGCTACCTGAAGGAGTTCCTCTCCGATCGCCGCGTCATCGAAACCCCGCGCCTGATCTGGTGGCCCATCCTCAACCTGATCGTCCTCACCAAACGTCCCGGGCCGAAGGGCCGCGACTACGCGTCGATCTGGAACAACGAACTCGACGAGGGGCCCCTCAAGACCATCACCCGCAATCAGGCGGAGAGGCTGGCAGAGCATCTGAAGACCGTCGCCGGCGACAGGATCACGGTCGATTGGGCCATGCGCTACGGCAAGCCGGAGGTGCGCGAGCGCATCCAGGCCCTGCTCGACCAGGGCTGCGACCGCATCCTGCTCGTGCCCCTCTATCCGCAATATTCGGCCGCCACCTCGGCAACGGCCTGCGATCAGGCCTTCCGCGCCCTCATGGAGATGCGCTGGCAGCCGACGATCCGCGTCTCGCCGCCCTACCACGACGATCCGGTCTATATCGATGCGGTGGTCGATTCCATGAAGCGGGATCTGGCGAAGCTGCCCTTCGAGCCGGACGTGATCCTCGTCTCCTTCCACGGGGTGCCGAAGGAATACCTGCTCAAGGGCGACCCCTATCACTGTCACTGCGTGAAGACCTGGCGCCTGATGCGCGAGAAATTCGGCTGGCCGGCGGACAGGTTCCGCATGAGCTTCCAGTCGCGCTTCGGCAAGGCCGAGTGGCTGCAGCCCTATACGGACAAGACGGTCGAGGCTCTCGCCAAGAGCGGCGTGAAGCGCATGGCCATCGTCGCGCCCGGCTTCTCGGCCGACTGCCTGGAGACGCTGGAGGAACTCGACGGCGAGAACCGCGAGATCTTCATGCACAACGGCGGCGAGCAGTTCGCCTATCTGCCCTGCCTCAACGACAGCGAGTACGGCATGAAGGTGATCCGCCACATCGCGGAGCGGGAGCTTCAGGGCTGGATCTAGGCGGCACCGCGGCTTTCGGATAAAGCTTAGCTTCGTGCAACAAGGTGGCGTTGTCGGGAGGCCCTATGCCGTTCGGTTTCGATCTCTTCGTCGGAGCCCTCGTGCTCGTTGTCATCGTGACGATCGCGATGGGCGTGAGGACCGTGCCGCAGGGCTATGCCTATACGGTCGAGCGGTTCGGGCGCTATTCCCGCACCCTCGGGCCCGGCCTCGGGCTGATCCTCCCGTACATCGAGCAGATCGGCAAGAAGGTGAACGTCATGGAGCAGGTGCTCGACGTTCCGAGCCAGGAAGCCTTCACCCGCGACAATGCGGGCGTCACCATCGACGCGGTGGCGTTCTTCCAGGTGCTCGATGCGGCGCGGGCCTCCTACGAGGTCTCGAACCTCAACCAGGCGCTCCTGACGCTCACCATGACCAACATCCGCACGGTGGTGGGCTCCATGGATCTCGACGAACTCCTCTCGCACCGGGACGAGATCAACGAGCGCCTCCTGCGGGTCGTCGATGCCGCCGCCTCGCCCTGGGGCGCCAAGGTCACCCGCGTGGAGATCAAGGACATCGTCCCGCCGGCGGATCTCGCCGGCGCCATGGCCCGCCAGATGAAGGCGGAGCGCGACAAGCGCGCCGCGGTGCTGGAGGCGGAGGGCCTGCGTCAGGCCGAGATTCTGCGGGCCGAGGGCGAGAAGCAGGCCCAGATCCTCTCCGCCGAGGGGCGCAGGGAGGCGGCCTTCCGCGACGCCGAAGCCCGCGAGCGCCTGGCCGAGGCCGAAGCGAAGGCCACCGCCATGGTGAGCGAGGCGATCTCCCACGGCGACCTGGCGGCGGCGAACTTCCTCGTAGCCGAAAAATACATCGACGCCATCCGTTCGCTCGCCACGGCTCCCAATCAGAAGGTGGTGATCGTGCCCATCGAGGCCGCCGGTCTCGCGGGGACGCTCGGAGGTATCGCCGAACTCACGAGGTCCGTCTTCGGCGAGGGCGGAACGGGAGCGCACGCCTCCCGCACCGTCCCGACAGTGGTCGGCCGGACGGAGCGCCCATGATCGCGGATGCCGTCACGGGTCTCGGCCCCTGGGCCTGGATCGTCCTCGGGATCGTCCTGATCGGCCTCGAACTCCTGGCGCCGGGAATCTTCCTGCTCTGGCTCGGCCTCGCGGCCTTCGCCACGGGGCTGATCGATGCGGCGTTCGGCCTGCCTTGGCAGGCGGCGGCATTGACGTTCGCGGCCCTGTCCGTCGCGGCGGTTCTGCTGGGGCGGACCCTCATGCGCCCCGGCGCCCAGCAGGACACCCAGGCGGGCCAGCTCAACCAGCGCGGCCAGTCCCTCGTCGGGCAGGTGTTCACTCTGGAGACCCCGATCAAGGACGGGGAGGGCAGGATCCGGGTCGGCGACAGCTCCTGGCGCGTCACCGGAGCCGACCGCTTCGCGGGCGCCAAGGTGCGGGTGGTGCGGGTCGAGGGTGCAACCCTCGTGGTGGACGACCCTTAAGGGTCTCGGACCTCCGCGAAGCCGACCTTGATGCGCCTGTTCTGCCGGCCCTTGTTGTCGACCTTCAGGACTCGCACCGGACGGGCGGAGCCGGTCGAGGCGAGATGCGTCCCGCCGCAGGCCTGCCGGTCCAGTCCCGTGATCTCGACGATCCGGACCGTCCCATCCTCCTGAGGCGGCGGCGACACGGCCTTGCTCCGGAACATCCCGGCCTGACCCTCGGCCTCGATCCAGGGCATGTGGAAGGCGCGGATAGGGAAGTCCTGCCGAATGGCGTCGTTGACCGGACCGTCAAGAGCACGCAGGCGATCCGCGTCGGCTCCCGGAAGATCGAAATCGACGCGGAATGTGCCGTCGGCCGACAGCTGCGCTCCGGTCAGGAGAGCGCCTCCGAAATCGCGGTAGACGATGCTGTTGACGACATGGGCGAGGGTGTGAAGCTCGCTCATCAGGCCGCGAAACCCGGCATCGATCCTGGCGAGGATCTGGCCGTGGGGAGCGGCTTCGCCTTTGAACTCGTGCCACAGGCCGGCGGCGTCGGGAACGATCCGGACGACGGGGAGAATCCCTCCGTCCCACACCAGGGTGCCCCGGTCGGGAAGTTGGCCGCCGCCTCCGGGAAAGAAGGGGGATCGGTCGAGCAGGACCGCGCCGGGTCGTGTGTCCACGACCCGGGCCTCAAGTTCCGCAACCTCGGGATGATCCTGGCAGAAATAGCGTGGCACGGGACTACCTCCGGAACGGGCCGGGACCGCGTCGGGATCAGGCCGCACCTGCCCGCAGCAGGTCGAGGTAATGGACCAGCCCGACGGGCCGCTTGTTCTCGACCACGATCAGGGCCGTAATCTTGGACGTTTCCTGGATTTCGAGCGCGGTGGCCAGGAGATCGTCCGGCGCGATGGTACGCGGCGTCCGGGTCATGATCTCGGCGACGGGGAGCGAGCGGAGATCCGGCCGCAGGTTGCGGCGCAGGTCGCCGTCCGTCACGATGCCGGCGAGGGTCCCGTCCTGGTGAACCACGATCACCGAGCCGAAGCCCTTGCGGCCGATCTCCTCGATGGCCTCGTCCATCCGCGCCTCGACTCCGACGATGGGCAGGCGCTCGTTCCTGTGCATGATGTCGCGCACGAGCTTGAGGCGCGCGCCGAGCTTCCCGCCCGGATGGAAGACCCGGAAATGCTCCGCCGTGAAGCCGCGCTTCTCCAGGAGCGCGATGGCGAGGGCGTCCCCCAGGGCGAGCTGCATGGTGGTCGAGGTGGTGGGAGCGAGCCCGTTGGGGCAGGCTTCCTTCGCCTTCGGCAGGGCGAGGCACAGGTCGGCCGCCTGCCCCAGGGTCGACTCGGGGTTGGACGTGAGGGCGATCAGCGGCACCCGGAAGCGCTTGGCATAGCCGATCAGGTCCGCCAATTCGGTCGTCTCGCCCGACCAGGACAGGGCGACGATCACGTCGTCCGGCTGGATCATGCCCAGGTCCCCGTGGCTCGCCTCCGCCGGGTGGACGTAGTGGGCCGGAGTGCCGGTGGACGCGAGCGTGGCGGCGATCTTGCGCGCCACGTGGCCCGACTTGCCCATGCCCGACACGATGACCCGCCCGGGTGCGGCGGCGATCCGGTCGACGGCCGCCGTGAAGACCGGGCCGAGGCCGTTGCCGATGGCTTCCATGAGGACGCTGAGCCCGTCCCGCTCGGTCGCAAGGGTCCGCAGGGCCGATGCGACGGCCTGGTCGTGGGTTCGTTCGGAGGTCTGTGCGAGTGCCATGGCCGCCCCTCTAGCATGGGGCGGCGGTTGCAAGGAACCCTCCGGGTCTGCCTATTTCTGGCGCAGGAAGGCCTCAAGCTCCTGCCGGAAGGCGGGTCCGAGGTCCTCGCGCTCCAGGGCATAGGCTACGTTCGCCATGAGGAAGCCGACCTTCGAGCCGGTGTCGTAGGTGCGGCCCTGGTACTTCATGCCGTAGAACTTCTGGTCCTTCATCAGGCGGATCATGGAGTCGGTGAGCTGGATCTCGTTGCCGGCGCCGCGCTGCTGGGTGGACAGGAGGTCGAAGATCTCGGGCTGGAGGATGTAGCGGCCGGAGATGATGAAGTTCGACGGCGCCGTGCCCTTCGGGGGCTTCTCCACCATGCCGGTGATCTCGAAGGTCTGGCCGAATTCCTCGCCGACCGACACGATGCCGTATTGGTGGGTCTGGTCTTCCGGCACCTCCTCGACGGCGATGATGTTGCCGCCGTGCTTCTCGTAGGCGGCGATCATCTGCTCCATGGAGCCACGGCTCAGCATGTCCGGGAGAAGGACCGCGAAGGGCTCGTCGCCCACGAGCTCCCGGGCGCACCAGACCGCGTGGCCGAGGCCGAGGGGCTCCTGCTGGCGCGTGAAGCTGGTCTGGCCGGCCTGGGGCTGGTCCCGCATCAGGGCCTCCAGTTCCTTGGTCTTGTTCCGCTCCTGAAGGGTCCGATTCAGCTCGTAGGCGATGTCGAAATGGTCCTCGATCACCGCCTTGTTGCGGCCGGTCACGAAGATGAAGTGCTCGATCCCGGCGGCGCGCGCCTCGTCGACCACGTGCTGCACCACGGGCCGGTCGACGACGCACAGCATCTCCTTGGGGACGGCCTTGGTGGCCGGGAGGAACCGGGTTCCGAGGCCGGCGACAGGAAGGACTGCTTTGCGGATACGCTTCATAGAAGGGGCCATGGTGAGCAAAGTGAGATTGTTACAGGCGGGAAGAAGACGGGGATAGGGAAACTGTCAAGGTTCGATCTCTATAACGCCCGGGAGCCGGCCTTGTTGCATCGCATCGTGCACAACCTAACGGGGACGGACCTGAATTGAAGCTGAAGCGTTGTGGTTAAACTGCTAAGAGCGGCGGAAAGGGAGAGCGGAACATGGCGGTTTTGGTGACGGGCGGGGCCGGCTATATCGGCAGCCACATGGTTCTCGAGCTCGTCGACGCGGGCGAGGAGGTGGTGGTTCTCGACGATCTCTCCACGGGTTTCCGCTGGTCCGTTCCTCCGGAGGCGACGCTGGTGGCCGGCGACGTAGGGGATCAGGCGCTGGTGACGAGGCTTCTCGACGAGCACCGGATCGAGAGCATCCTGCATTTCGCCGCCAAGATCGTGGTGCCGGAATCGGTTGCCGACCCGCTGAACTACTATCTCAACAACACGGTCAAATCCCGTGCCCTGATCGAGGCGGCGGCCACGACGGGCGTCAGGAACTTCATCTTCTCCTCCACGGCCGCCGTCTATGGCAATGCGAAGGCCGATCTCATGTCGGAGGACCTGCCGGTCTCTCCCATCAACCCCTATGGGCGCAGCAAGCTGATGACCGAGTGGATGCTGGAGGACACCTCCCGCGCCCATGGCCTGCGCTACGCGATCCTGCGCTACTTCAACGTGGCCGGCGCGGACCCGAAGGGGCGCTCGGGCCAGTCGACCCCGCAGGCCACCCACCTGATCAAGGTGGCGGCCCAGGCGGCCCTGGGGCAACGCCCCTATCTGGAGGTGTTCGGCACCGACTACGAGACGCCGGACGGCACCTGCATCCGGGACTATATCCAGGTCACCGACCTCGCCCGCGCCCATCTGACGGCCTTGCGCCATCTCCGGCATGGGGGCGATTGCATCACCATGAACTGCGGGTACGGTCACGGGGCCTCGGTCCTGGACGTGATCAACGTGGTCAAGAAGGTCTCAGGGGTCGACTTCGAGGTCCGCTACAGCCCGCGCCGGGCGGGCGACCCGGCTGCCCTTGTGGCCAAAGTGAGTCGCATCCGCAGCCTGGGCTGGGAGCCTCGGTACGACGATCTCGAGGAGATCGTGGACCAGGCCCTTCGCTGGGAGCGGACCCTGGCGGAGCGGAAAGCCGCATAAGGCCCCTCTATCAACCGGCTGTTAACCCACTTAATGTCGCATGGCAGGACGAATGTCTCGTCCTGTCCGTGAGCGACCCAAATGCCGCAGCCGCTTCGATTGGCGCGCAGCCTCTGCAGCGCCCTCATTCTCGGCCTGACCCTGAGCCTTGGCATGGGAGCGGCCGGCGCGCCCGCCCGGGCCCAGGATTTGTCCCAGGCCGATTTCCAGCGATTCGTGCAGAGCCTCTGGCCGGCCGCCAAGGCCCGGGGCGTCTCCAGGGAAACCTTCGAGGAGGCCTTCCGCGGGGTGGGGCCGGACCCGAAGATCGTCGCCCTCACCAGGAAGCAGTCGGAATTCGTTCGGCCCATTTGGGACTACATCGACGGTGCCATTTCGTCCCAGCGCCTCGAGCGCGGGCGGCGGATGGCGTCCGAGTGGTCGCAGACGCTCGACGCCATCGAGCGCACCTACGGGGTTCCGCGCTCCGTCGTGCTCGGCGTCTGGGGCATGGAAACCAATTTCGGCAGCTTCACCGGCTCGATCTACGCGGTCCGGGCGCTGGCGACCCTGGCCTATACGGGCTACCGGGGCGATTTCTTCCTCGAGGAGCTCCTGACCGCGCTCCAGATCCTCGAGGCGGAGCATATCGACCGGTCGAAGATGCTGGGCTCCTGGGCCGGCGCCATGGGGCACACCCAGTTCATGCCCTCGAGCTACATGAAGTTTGCGGTCGACGGAAACCGGGACGGGGTCCGGGACATCTGGGCCTCCGTGCCCGACGCGCTCGCCTCCACGGCCAACTACCTGCGCCAGCACGGCTGGAAGCCGGGGCTGCCCTGGGGGTTCGAGGTGAAGCTTCCTCACGGCTTCGACTTCCGGAACCTGCGGCAGAGCTTCGCCAGCTGGCACGGCCTCGGCTTGCGCCGCATGGACGGGAAGCCGATGCCCCGCTCGGGCGAGGCCTCCCTGTTCCTGCCGGGCGGAGCCCGCGGACCGGCCTTCCTAGTGACGGACAACTACAACGTCATCAAGGCCTACAATTCGTCTGACGCCTACGCTATGGGGGTTGCTCACCTGGGCGACCGCCTCATGGGCGGGCAGCCGATCCGGGGCGCATGGCCCAAGGACGATCCCATGCTCGACAAGGACCAGCGGCAGGAACTCCAGAAGCTGCTGGCGCGCCTCGGCCTCTATGACGGGGAGGCGGACGGGAAGCTCGGGTCGAAGACGCGGGACGCGGTGAGGAACTTCCAGCTGAAACGGGGTTTGATTCCCGACGGATATGCCGATTATGCGGTCCTGCGGGAATTGCGCGCAGCCCGCTGACGAAATTCCGGCGCCACGCTATCCTAGAGCGGGTCGGGACGAAGTGGAGTTGCCCATGCGTTCGATGCTGATCCTTCGCTCGCTCTTCCTGATCCTGCTCTTCATTGCGGGAGGCGGTGCTTCGGCCCTGGCCCAGCCCGGCTATTACTATCAGCAGCGCCAGCAATACGGGAATGCGCCGCCGCCCGGCTACCGGGATCCGCGGGCCTATCCTCCCGGCTACTACCCCGGAAAGCTGGTCCAGCCGGCGCAGCCGCAGCAGGGCTTCAGCTTCCGGCGCTTCTTCGGCGTTCCCGACGAGCCGCCTCCGCCGGCCCGCAAGCCTGTCGCGAAGCCGCGCCGGGCCGCGCCGCCGCCTGCGGCCGTCGCCAATCCCGCGAAGCCCAAGGTCAACCCGACCACCCACGTGGTGGTCTTTGGCGACATGCTCGGCGATCTCGCCGGCCAGGGTCTCGACGACAATCTGTCGGACGAGCCGGACATCGCGGTCGTCCGCAAGACGAAGGCGGAGGCCGGGCTCGCCCGGGGCGAGGCCGACGAGTGGCCGACCTTCATCCGCGAAACCCTCGATTCGGGCCAGAACGCCACCTTGGCCGTCGTGATGCTCGGGGCCAACGACAGGCAGTCGATCAAGGAGGGGGAGGCAAGCGTCGAACTGCTGTCCGACCGCTGGAAGGAACTCTACCGCCAGAGGGTCGACGGCGTCCTGCGCACCTTCCAGGAGCGGGGCATCCCCGTCGTCTGGATCGGCCTGCCGCCCGTAAAGAACAGCAAGACCTCGGAAGACTTGGTTGCCATGAACGAGATCTACCGCGAGAGCGTCGAACGCCACGGCGGGGTCTATGTGGACGTCTGGCCGGGCTTCGTCGACGAGGAGAACCGCTACACCGCCACGGGCCCGGACGTGGACGGGGAGCTCGCGCGCCTGCGCACCAACGACGGCGTGCTCTTCACCAAGGCGGGCGCCCGCAAGCTCGCCCACTTCGCCGACAAGGACATCAAGAGCATCATCGGGAGCCGGCGCGCCGGCACGCCGATCGCGACGCAACCTCGCCCGGCGGACGGCTCCCCGGAGGGCGGCCAGCCGGGATCCATCGAGGCAGCCATTCCGGCGCCGCCCGATCCGGCCAGCCCCGTCTCCCTACCGTCGAAGCCGCTGGTGGGGCCCGTTCTCCCGCTCACCCGCCCGGACGTGGCGCCGGGCGGCACTCTCGTGTCCGGGTCGCCCAAACTGAGCGGCGACCACTCCTATCTGGCGCAGCGGGCCTTCCGGGCGGGAATCCCGCCGAGCTCACGGCCGGGCCGGGCGGACGATTTCCGCTGGCCGTCCCCATAGGACGGCTTACGAGTCGCAAGTGAGAACGGCCCGCCGCGGAATCCGGGCGGGCCGCCGTTTGTCGATGGTCACATTCCGCCTCAGCGCGGGAGCACGCTCGAACCCATCAGGAAGGTGTCGATGGCGTGAGCCGCCTGACGGCCCTCGCGGATCGCCCAGACCACCAGAGACTGGCCGCGGCGCATGTCGCCCGCCACGAAGACCTTGTCGCTGGAAGTCCGGTAATCGCGGTCGCTCGCGACCACGTTCCCGCGCCGGTCCATCTCGACCCCGGACTGCTCCAGCAGCCCTTCCTTCACCGAGCCGGCGAAGCCGATGGCCAGGAACACGAGATCGGCCTTGAGGACGAACTCCGTGCCCGGGATGGGCTGACGCTTCTCGTCCACGCGGGCGCAGCGCACGCCGGCCACACGGCCCTTCTTGCCTTCGATGCCGAGGGTCGCCGCCTGGAATTCGCGCTCCGCACCCTCCGCCTGGGATGAGGAGGTGCGCAGCTTCGTCGGCCAGTAGGGCCACACCGTAAGCTTGTCCTCCCGCTCCGGCGGCTTCGGCCGAATGTCGAGCTGGGTCACCGACAGGGCGCCCTGGCGGAAGGCTGTGCCGACGCAGTCGGATGCCGTGTCGCCGCCGCCGATGACCACCACGTGCTTGCCGCCGGCCAGGATGGGCTCGTCGGCCACCTCCTCGTTGCCGACGCGCTTGTTCGACTGGGTGAGGTAGGGCATCGCGAAATGCACGCCCGCCAGATCCTGCCCCGGCAGGTTCGGGTTGCGCGGATCCTCCGCGCCGCCGGCGAAGAGCACCGCGTCGAATTCGTTGTGCAGGGACGCGAAGGTCTTGTCCACGCCCACGTTCACCCCGCAATGGAAGACGACGCCCTCGGCCTCCATCTGCTTCACGCGGCGGTCGATGTGGTACTTCTCCATCTTGAAGTCCGGGATGCCGTAGCGGAGCAGCCCGCCGGGCTTCGCCTGCCGTTCGAACACGTGCACCTCGTGGCCTACGCGGGCGAGCTGCTGTGCCGCCGCGAGGCCCGCGGGACCCGAACCGATGATCGCGACGCGCCTGCCCGTCGAGACCTCGGCCGGCTCCGGCTTCACCCAGCCCATTTCCCAGGCCTTGTCGGCGATGGCCTGCTCGATGGTCTTGATGGTGACCGGCTGGTTCTCGAGGTTGAGCGTGCACGCCTCCTCACAGGGAGCCGGGCAGATGCGGCCGGTGAACTCGGGGAAGTTGTTGGTGGTGTGGAGGTTGCGCGCCGCGTCCTCCCAGTCGCCGTTCCAGACCAGATCGTTCCAGTCGGGAATCTGGTTGTGCACCGGACAGCCCGTCGGCCCGTGGCAGAACGGGATGCCGCAATCCATGCAGCGCCCGGCCTGCTTCTTCAGGTCGTTGTCGTCGAGCGGCAGCGTGAACTCGCGGAAATGGCGCACGCGCTCGCCGGCGAGCTGATACTTCTGCTCCTGGCGGTCGTATTCGAGAAAGCCTGTGACCTTGCCCATGGATCTGCCCCTTTGTCCTTACTCCGCCGCCTGCAGCGTTCTGAGGCGATCCATCTCCTGAAGCGCCCGGCGGTACTCGACCGGCATGACCTTCACGAACTTCGTGCGGTAGGTCGTCCAGTTGTCGAGGATCTCCTTGGCGCGTGCGGAGCCCGTATAGGTGTGATGGTTGGTGATGAGCTGCATCAGGCGCTCTTCGTCAGGGCCGGACATGTTGGCCATGATGTCGATGCGCCCCTTCGTCTCCAGGTCGCCGCCGTGGTGGTGGAGGCGACGCATGAGGTCCTCCTCCTCCTCGACGGGTTCGAGGTCGACCATGGACAGGTTGCAGCGCTTGGCGAAGGTGCCGTCCTCGTCGAGCACATAGGCGATGCCGCCCGACATGCCGGCCGCGAAGTTGCGGCCGGTCTGGCCGAGCACGACCACGAGGCCGCCCGTCATGTACTCGCAGCCGTGATCGCCCGTGCCTTCGACCACCGCGATGGCGCCGGAGTTGCGCACCGCGAAACGCTCGCCCGCCACGCCGCGGAAATACGCCTCGCCCGCGATGGCGCCGTACATCACCGTGTTGCCGACGATGATCGAGCGTTCCGGCACGGCCTTCGAGTCCGGCGACGGCCTGATGATGAGCTTGCCGCCCGAGAGGCCCTTGCCGACATAGTCGTTGGCCTCGCCCTCGAGGGTGAGCGTCACGCCCGCCGCCAGCCACGCACCGAAGCTCTGGCCCGCGGTGCCCTTCAACTTTACGGTGATGGTGTCGTCCGGCAGGCCCTCGTGGCCGTAGCGCTTGGCGACCTCGCCCGAGAGCATGGCGCCCACGGCGCGGTCGGCACTGCGGACCTTCGCCTCGATGGTGACCGCCTCGCCCCGTTCGAGCGCGGGCTGCGCCTGGGCGATCAGCGTGCGGTCGAGCACGTCGGCGATCGGGTGAACCTGGCGCTCCATGTGGCGGATCGCCACCTCCGGCCCGACCTCGGGCTTGTGGAAGATCCGGCTGAAGTCGAGACCCTTCGCCTTCCAGTGGTCGATCGCCTGGTTCTTGTCGAGCAGCTGCGACTGCCCGATCATCTCGTCGACGGTCCGGAAGCCCATGGCGGCCATCAGCTCGCGCACTTCCTCGGCGACGAAGAAGAAGTAGTTGATGACGTGCTCGGGCAGGCCCTTGAAGCGTTTGCGCAGCACCGGGTCCTGCGTGGCGACGCCCACGGGGCAGGTGTTGAGATGGCACTTGCGCATCATGATGCAGCCAGCGGCGATCAGCGGCGCGGTCGAGAAGCCGTATTCGTCGGCGCCGAGCAGCGCAGCCACCACCACGTCGCGCCCCGTGCGCAGGCCGCCGTCTGCCTGCAGGGCCACGCGGCCGCGCAGGCGGTTGAGCACGAGGGTCTGCTGGGTCTCGGCGAGGCCGATCTCCCACGGGGAGCCGGCATGCTTGAGGGACGTGAGAGGCGAGGCGCCCGTACCGCCCTCGAAGCCCGAAATCGTGATGTGATCCGCGCGTGCCTTCGCGACGCCCGCCGCGACGGTGCCGACGCCGACCTCCGACACGAGCTTCACCGACACGTCGGCGCTCGGGTTCACGTTCTTCAGGTCGAAGATGAGCTGCGCCAGATCCTCGATGGAGTAGATGTCGTGGTGCGGCGGCGGCGAGATCAGGCCGACGCCGGGCGTGGAGTGGCGCACGCGCGCGATCTTCGCGTCCACCTTGTGGCCGGGCAGCTGGCCGCCCTCGCCGGGCTTCGCTCCTTGCGCCACCTTGATCTGCATCATGTCGGCGTTGACGAGGTATTCTGTCGTCACGCCGAAGCGGCCGGAGGCCACCTGCTTGATGGCGGATCGCTTGGAGCGGCCGTCGGGAAGCGGACGGAACCGCTCCGGCTCCTCGCCGCCTTCGCCGGTGTTCGACTTGCCGCCGATGGCGTTCATGGCGAGCGCCAGGGTCTCGTGCGCCTCCTTCGAGATCGACCCGAACGACATGGCGCCCGTCGAGAAGCGCTTCACGATCTCGCTCGCGGGCTCGACCTCGTCGAGGGGCACCGGGGCGTGGCCGGTCTCCTCCGCCATCTTGATGCGAAACATGCCGCGAATGGTCTTGAGCTCGTGCTCCTGCTCGTTCACGAGGCGCGCATATTCGCGGTAGCGCTCCTGTGCGTTGAGGCGCACCGCATGCTGCAGGGTCGCGACCGTGTCGGGATTCCAGGCATGGACCTCGCCGCGCGTGCGGTAGGCGTATTCGCCGCCGACATCGAGCGCGTCGCGATAGATGGGCGCGTCGCCGAAGGCGTCGCGATGGCGGCGCACGTTTTCCTCCGCGACCTCCTCCATGCCGATGCCCTCGATGGTGGTCGCGGTGCCGAAGAAGTCCCGGTTCACGAAGTCGGAACGCAGGCCGACCGCGTCGAAGATCTGCGCGCCGCAATAGGACTGGTAGGTCGAGATGCCCATCTTCGACATGACCTTGAGCAGGCCCTTGCCGATGGACTTGATGTAGCGCTTGATCGCCTCGTCCTCGTCGACCTCGCCGGGCAGCTCGCCCGCCTCGTGCATCGCCGCGATGGTCTCGAAAGCGAGATAGGGATTGATCGCCTCGGCCCCGTAGCCCGCAAGGCACGCGAAATGGTGGATCTCACGCGGCTCGCCCGATTCCACCACGAGACCCACCGAGGTGCGCAGGCCCTTGCGGATCAGGTAGTTGTGCACGGCCGCGGTGGCGAGCAGCGCCGGGATCGGGATGCGGTCCGGGCCCACCATCCGGTCGGACAGGATGATGATGTTGTAGCCGCCGTGGACGGCAGCCTCCGCGCGGTCGCAGAGCCGGTCGAGCGCCCCGTCGAGTGCCGCCGCGCCAAGTTCCGCCGGATAGGTGATGTCGAGGGTCTTGGTGTCGAAGCGGTCCTCGAAATGGCCGATGCACCGGATCTTCTCCAGGTCCTCGTTGGTGAGGATCGGCTGACGCACCTCGAGGCGCTTGCGGCGCGAGGTGCCCTCGAGGTCGAGGATGTTCGGGCGCGGGCCGATGAACGACACGAGGCTCATGACGAGTTCCTCGCGGATCGGGTCGATCGGCGGGTTCGTCACTTGGGCGAAGTTCTGCTTGAAATAGGTGTAGAGCAGCTTCGGCTTGTCGGAGAGGGCCGAGATCGGCGTGTCGGACCCCATGGAGCCGACCGCCTCCTGGCCGGTAACGGCCATGGGCTGCATGAGGAGCTTGAGATCCTCGGCCGTGTAGCCGAAGGCTTGCTGGCGGTCGAGGAGCGACACGTCCGTGCGCGACTCGCGCGCCTGCACGGGCTTCAGGTCCTCCAGCACGATCTGGGTGCGCTTCAGCCACTCCTTGTACGGGTTAGCCCGGGCGAGTTCCTGCTTGATCTCGTCGTCGGAGACGATGCGGCCCTGCTCCAGGTCGATGAGGAGCATCTTGCCCGGCTGGAGGCGCCACTTCTCGATGATCTTCTCCTCCGGGATCGGCAGCACGCCCATCTCGGAAGCGAGCACCACGAGGCCGTCCTCGGTCACGAGATAGCGGGCGGGGCGCAGGCCGTTGCGGTCGAGGGTCGCGCCGATCTGCCGGCCGTCGGTGAAGCAGACGGCCGCCGGCCCGTCCCACGGCTCCATGAGGGCAGCGTGGTACTCGTAGAAGGCGCGCCGGTCCTCGTCCATGAGCGGGTTGCCGGCCCAGGCCTCGGGGATCAGCATCATCATGGCGTGCGAGAGCGAGTAGCCGCCGCGCACGAGGAATTCGAGGGCGTTGTCGAAGCAGGCGGTGTCGGACTGGCCTTCGTAGGAGATCGGCCACAGCTTCGAGATGTCGTTGCCGAAGAGCTCGGAGTCGACGGAGGCCTGGCGCGCCGCCATCCAGTTCACGTTGCCGCGGAGCGTATTGATCTCGCCGTTGTGGGCGACCATGCGGTAGGGATGCGCGAGCTGCCAGGTCGGGAAGGTGTTGGTGGCGAAGCGCTGGTGCACGAGCGCAATGGCGCTCTCGAAGCGCGGGTCCTGCAGGTCCTTGTAGTAGCCGCCGAGCTGGCCCACGAGCACCATGCCTTTGTACACGATGGTGCGCGAGGACAGGCTGACCGGGTAGTAGCCGGCCGTGCGCGGGTCCTTCATGTCGTAGACGGCGTTCGAAATCACCTTGCGGGCGATGAACAGGCGACGCTCGAACGTCTCCTGGTCGTCCATGCCCTTGCCCTTGCCGATGAAGATCTGCCGGTGCTGGGGCTCGGAGGCCTTCACGTTCTCGCCGAGGTCGCTCGAATCCACCGGCACGTCGCGCCAGCCGAGGACGTGGAGGCCCTCGTCCGCGATGGCCTTGGTGACGATCTCCTCGACCAGTTTGAAGCCTTCCGGATCGCGCGGCATGAACAGGTGGCCGACCCCGTACTCGCCCTCGCCGGGCAGCCAGATGCCGAGCTTGGCGCATTCGGCCGCGAAGAACCGATGCGGGATCTGGACCAGGATGCCGCAGCCGTCGCCGGTCTTCGGGTCTGCGCCCACGGCGCCGCGGTGGTCGAGGTTGAGGAGGATCTGCAGGCCCTGCTCGACGATCGAATGAGACTTGCGGTTCTTCATGTCGGCAATGAAGCCGACGCCGCAGGAATCCTTCTCCTGGGCCGGATCGTAGAGACCCTGGCGCATCGGGAGGGCGGGATCACGCACGAACTTGACCGTGTCCGTATCGGCGGCCGCGCGGGTCGAGGCTACGATTTCCAGGCTCTTGTTCGACACGTCGCTCATGCCAGATCCTCACATCCATTCGAACGTCATCAATGTTCATTGAGGCGGCTTTCGGGACCGCCCGGATGATCGGATCCTCCGGGTGCCCACCGCTTCTTCGGTCTCTTGGAGGTTCGGGTTCCGTTAGGGGAGCCCGCACCTCGCGGGCATCCCGGGGCTGGAATTCAGCCGCGAGTCGCCCGCGCCGCCCACGTTTTGCGGGCGGTGTTTTTGCTATCTCGTTTCGTTCGCGTCGTGCGAAGCATCAAGACAACCTCGGGGCCGGGGGTGCAAGCACCCCAAATGGGACAGCATGGCTGTCCTAATAAGCGCAAACTGCCAGAGTTCAGAGCAGTGCACAAGAGGCTTTGGAAATATTTTAGACAAAAGTTTCAAGCCGGTGCGCCGCCGTGTAACAAAGCTATGGTTTGGACGTTCTGGAACAAAAGTTTTCGCCGATAGGTCAACGACCTTGACATGAGCGCTCCCGTCGGGAGGCTGCGCGCCCGAGGAGATCGATTCATGAACTTTGCAAGCGACAACATCGTCGGCGCCAGCGCCCCGGTCATGGAGGCTCTGGTGAGGGCCAATGCCGGCGCGCTGCCGGCCTACGGCAACGACGAGATCACCAAGCGGGTCAAGGCCCGGTTTTCCGAGATCTTCGAGCGCGACGTGGCGGTGTTCCTGGTCACGACCGGCACGGCCGCGAACGCACTGGCCCTCTCGTCGGCGGTGCCGCCCTGGGGCCTGTGCGTCTGCCACCAGGAGGCGCACGTGATCGACGACGAGTGCGGCGCGCCGGAGTTCTTCATGCACGGGGCGAAGCTCGTCGGGCTGCCGGGCGTCGGCGGCAAGCTGACGGCGCCGACGGTCGCTTCTTACCTCGAAGGGCTGCCGAAGGCCGTGAAGCAGATGCCCCCGAAGGCGCTCTCGATCTCGCAGGTCACCGAGTGCGGTCTCGTCTACGGGCTCGACGAGATCGCCGCTTTGAGCGCCGTGTGCCGCCGGCACGGCCTGTCGCTGCACATGGACGGCGCCCGCTTCGTCAACGCCCTCGTGTCCCTGGGCTGCACGCCGGCCGAGATGACTTGGAAGCAGGGCGTGGACATCCTGTCATTCGGGGCCACGAAGAACGGCTGCCTCATGGCCGAGGCCATCGTGGTGTTCCGGCCGGAATTGGCGGAGGCTCTCGACTACCGGGCGAAGCGGGCGGGCCAGGTCGTCTCCAAGGGGCGCCTCATTTCGGCGCAGCTCGAGGGCTACTTCGCCGAGGACCACTGGTACGACAATGCCCGCCACGCCAACCGCATGGCCAAGCTGCTTTCGGAGGAGCTGACCCGGATCCCGGGCGTGCGGCTCGGCTGGCAGACCCAGGCCAACGAGGTGTTCCCCATCGTCCCGCAAGCGGTCGACCGGGCCCTGAAGGCGGCCGGAATCCAGTACCATGCCTGGACCGAGGTGAGCCTCCCGCCGGAGGAGCGCGTCGGCCCGGACGAGGCCCTGATTCGGCTCGTCGCCTCCTTTGCGACCACGGAGGACGAGGTGCGTCAGGTTGTGGATATCGCCCGGAGAGTCCTGTCCCGACAGGCGGCGGAGTGAATTTTCGGGCAGCCTTGCCCTATCCGTGCCGCATTCTCCCCTGATCTATCGCCTCGAGACCGTTGACCGAAGGGGGTGTCCTCCAAGCCCCTGCGGGACCCATCAGGACCAGGTTTCAACCATAAGAAAAGCGCCCCGGACGAACCGGGGCGCTCTTTTTGTGCGCCGCAAGACGGACTTAGGCGGCCTTCTTGGCCTCGATGGTCTGGGCGCTGTTGGTCGAAATCGGGATCAGCTTCGGCTTCTTCGTCTCCGGGATCTCACGGACGAGGTCCACGTGGAGCAGGCCGTTCTCGAGGGCCGCGCCGACCACCTGGACGCCGTCGGCCAGCTGGAAGCGCCGCTCGAAGGTGCGAGCCGCGATGCCCTGGTAGAGGACGTCGGACTTGCGCTCTTCGGAATTCTTCTTCTCGCCCCGGACGGAAAGGGTGTTCTCCTTCACCTCGATGGTGAGGTCACGATCCGTGAAGCCGGCGACCGCGACGGAGATGCGATAGGCATTCTCGCCCGTGCGCTCGATGTTGTAGGGCGGATAGCTCGGGGCCGCATCGACGCCGACGAACTGGTCGAGCATCGAGAAAAGGCGGTCGAACCCGACCGTATTGCGGTACAGGGGAGCAAGATCGAACTGACGCATGGCATATCCTCCAAGTGAAGCAACATGCATTGTGGGGTCCACCTCGAAAGGCTGGACGCTTTAAGGCGTGCCGCCGTCATGGCCGGCACGAACTTCATGTGGGAATGGGCTTTTTCAGCGTCAAGGGCCGCATGGCAAAGGCCGTGCGCGCCCTATAAAGAAGGGCAGAGTTCGACCTGCGAGATCAAGTTCCGTGCAGCTTCACGAGACCCCCGACAATCCCATTCCGGCCAACCCCACGCTCGTGGAGGTGAAGACGGCGGACGGCCTCACCTTGCGCGCGGCGTATTGGATGCCGGAAACCGACAAGCCCAAGGGGACGGTCTGCATCCTCCAGGGCCGGGCCGAGTTCATCGAGAAATATTTCGAGGTGGTCGGGGAGCTGCGCGCGCGGGGCTTCGCCGTGGTGGCCTTCGATTGGCGGGGGCAGGGCTTCTCGCAGAGGCAGGTGGGAAATCCGCGAAAAGGGCATGTGCGGCGCTTCGCCGATTTCCGGCACGACCTGGAGGCGGTCCGCGACCAGGTTTTGATGCCCTACATGCCCGAGCCGCATTTCGGCCTCGCCCATTCCATGGGCGGCGCCATCGCCCTGAGCGCCGCGCACGAGAGCTGGCTCCCGTTCCGGCGCCTCGTCACCACCACTCCGATGATCGCGCTTTGCATCATCAGGCATTCGCGCCCGACAGTCGCGCTCGTGCGGGTCCTGAGATGGCTCGGCTTCGGCAGGGCCTTCGTGCCTGGGGGCGGCGAGACCTCGATCGCGACCCTGCCGTTCAAGGGCAACCGGCTCACGAGCGATCCGGTGCGCTATGCCCGCAATGCCCACGTGGCGCACATGATCGGGGAGGGGGCCATCGGGGCGCCGACCATCGCCTGGCTCGATTCCGCCTTCCGCTTCATGAAACGCTTCACCGACCCGCGCTATGCCCTGAAGATCCGCCTGCCGACCCTCGTCGTCGCAGCCGGCGGCGACCCGGTCTGCGCGACGCCCGCGACCGAGCGCTTCGCCTCGCGGCTGAAGGCGGGGCACGCCATCGTGATCCCGGGGGCCCGGCACGAGATCTTGATGGAGCGGGACGTCATCCGCGAGCAGTTCTGGGCCGCCTTCGACGCCTTCATTCCCGGCTCCCCGGACCTGGGCTTCGGGGCGGGGCCGATGTGGCTGGAGGGATCAGCGGCTGAGGAGCTCGACGGCCGCCGCATGGACACGGCGGTCGCCGGCGGCGACGATGCGCCCGCCCTCGGCCGCTGAGCCGCCGTCCCAGGCGGTCACGATGCCGCCGGCCCCCTCGATGATCGGGATCAGGGCCACGATGTCGTAGGGCTTGAGGCCGGATTCGACCACCAAGTCGATGTGGCCCGCGGCCAGCATGCAATAGGCGTAGCAGTCGCAGCCGTAGCGGGCGAGGCGCGCGACGCTCTCCACCCGGTCATAGGCGCGCAACTCCTCCCCGGCGAAGAGCCGGGGGCTCGTGGTGGAGATCACCGCGTCCTTGAGGGAGGCGCAGCGGCGCGTCATCAGCTTGCGCTCGCCGCCCGGGCCCCGATAGGTGGCGCTGCCGCCGTCGCCGAAGAAGCGCTCGCCCGTGAAGGGCTGGTGCATCATGCCGAAGACCGGCCGGCCGTTGCGGGAGAGGCCGATCAGGGTGCCCCAGGTGGGCAGGCCCGCGATGAAGGCCCGGGTCCCGTCGATGGGGTCCAGCACCCAGACATATTCCGCATCCGTCCGCTCCGCCCCGAACTCCTCGCCGACGATGCCGTGGGTCGGGAAGGTGCGCTTGATGAGCTGCCGCATGGTGGCCTCGCTCGCCCGGTCAGCCTCGGTGACCGGGTCGAAGGCGCCGCCGCGGGACTTGTCCTCGGTCGCGATCGTGGTGCGGAAGAAGGGCAGGATCGCCTGGCCCGACTGGGTCGCCAGCTCGTTGACGAAGTGCTTGAAGTCGATGAGCCCCATGGCGCGCTGAAATCCTCTGTTTTCGTCCCGGGTGGTCTTGGCGGCCCGTCCGCGATCCGCTTTTATCAACCGCTCTACGCGCGGCAAGAGATTCCGTCGTGCGGCAACGCTTTCGTCTTCAAGGGCGCCCTAACCGGATCCGGAACCGCATGACTTCCCCCTCAAGCGCCGTCTCGTCCCGATCCGAGACCGCCATCCTGCTCATCGTCGCCCTCGTAGCCATCTATGCGGTCAGCCAGTTCCTGAGGAACTCCATCGGCGTCATCGCGCACGACCTCGCCCGGCAGCTCGACCTGTCGGCGACACAGATCGGGCTTCTGTCCAGCACCTTCTTCTTCTCCTTCGCGGCCGCCCAGATCCCCGTCGGCATCGCCATCGACCGCTATGGGCCCAAGCGCACCATGCTGGCGACGGCCGTGCTGGCGATCGCCGGCACCGCCCTGTTCGCCCTGGCGCCTTCCGGCGGCACCCTCATCGCCTCCCGGGCCGTGATGGGGCTCGGCTGCTCCACCTTCTTCATGGCGCCCCTGGTGATCTATGCCCGTCGCTTCCCGCCGGAACGCTTCGCCGGCCTGACCAGCATCCAGATGGGCTTCGCCAATATCGGCACGCTTGCGGCGACCGCCCCGCTCGCCGCCTCCGCGGCCTTCTTCGGCTGGCGCGCCTCCTTCCTGGGCGTCGCGGTCCTGACCGCCCTCGTGACCGTCGCCATCGTGTGGGCCGTGCCGAGGGATGCGAGCACCGTGAAGGAGCGGGAGAGTTGGGCCGCCACCTTCCGGGGCGTCGGCAAGGCCCTCCGGGTGCCGTCGTTCTGGCCGGTCTTCTTCATGCACCTGACCTCCTATTCCTGCTTCGCCACCATGGTCGGGCTCTGGGGCGGCCCCTGGCTTACGGACGTCCACGGGGCGGATCTCACGACGAGGGGCAACATCCTCCTCGTCGGCGCGGCAGCCCAGATGGCGGGCCTGCTCATCTGGGGCGCCATGGACCGCTACTGGGGAAGCTACAAAAGGCCGGTAATCCTCGGCGGCGGGGCGAGCGTGCTGCTCCTGGCTGTCGTGGCGCTGCTCCCGCTCGACCGGGCCTCGGCGGCCCTCTGGTTCGGCCTCTTCGGCCTGTTCGTAGCCTACACACCCATCCTGACGGCGCACGGAAAGTCGCTTTTCCCGCCCGAACTCACGGGGCGCGGCATCACGCTGATGAACATCGGCTCCATCGGAGGCGCCTTCCTGTCCCAGAGCGTGACCGGAATCCTCATGGATGCGGTCGGCCGTGCCGGGAACGGCGTCTACCTGCCGGAGGGCTATCGGGTGGTCTTTGCCGCTTTGGGAGGCTGGTTGCTCCTGAGCCTGCTCATGTATCGGGGGGCTATCGATCCTCATCCAAGCAGGCATGCGTATGAAGCATGACAAATGCCGTTTTTCCGGTTGCAATTTGTGCGGCGCGGCGTAAATATTGCAGTGCGATATGGCGATGGCGTCGCTGTACCGCTGCCCTTCTTGGGCGTTTCCTCCCTAAACTTTGGGCCGCTGGCGACAGCGGCCTTTTTTCTTGTCTGGGCTATGGCGTAGAGGCGCCGACTATTCGGCCGCGATCTGCCGGGGCATGAGGTCGCCGGAGATCTCCGCAATGACCTGGGCGAAGATCCGGTTCATATCCTGGGCTAGGGCCGCGAAGCCGGGTTTGCGCTGCAGGGTGCGCTCGTCCATGTAGATGGCGCGGTTGATCTCGATCTGCAGTGCGTGCCGCCCGAGGGCCGGCTCCCCGTAATGCTCGGTGATGAAGCCGCCCGCGTAGGGCTTGTTGCGCACGACTGAGTAGCCGCGCTGGCGCATGGCGGCTTCCACGAGGTCGATGAGGATCACGGCGCAGCTGGTGCCGTAGCGATCCCCCAGCACGATGTCCGCCTTGCCGCCTTCCTCGCGGCTGACGCTGCTCGACGGCATGGAGTGGCAGTCGATGAGGACCGCATGGCCGAAGGCCTGCGAGGTCCGGCGCACGAGCTGGCGCAGGGAGCGGTGGTAGGGCTTGTAGAGCCACTCGATGCGGCGCAGGGCTTCCTCGACCGGCAGCCGCATCCCGTAGATCTCCTGCCCGTCGGCCACGATGCGCGGGATCGTGCCCAGGCCGCCCGCGACCCGCATGGAGCGGGTGTTGGCGAAGGGCGGCAGCCTGCCGTCGAACATGCGGGAATCGAGCTCGTAGGGCTCGCGGTTCAGGTCGAGATAGGCGCGCGGAAACCGCGCCGTCATCAGCGGGGCGCCCAGATCCACCACGGAGGCGAACAGCTCGTCCACGAAGGCATCCTCGGAGCGGCGCAGGGCCATGGCATCGAGGCGGGATGCGGCCAGGAAGGATGCCGGATAAACGGCCCCCGCATGGGGAACGTTGAAGACGAAGGGAGCCGTCTGCCCCTGGGGCTCGACGATGACGTATGGGGGGTCGAACTCGTCAGCGATAACTGGCCGCATCAGGAAAGGGTTCTGCCGGAAAGAGGAACACGAAGGGATTGGCTCAGTGTAAGGCAGCGCAACCGTCTGTCCATGGCAATCTTGCCCGATATCGACGCAACTCCTTCACGGCTTATTTACCGTGAGGGCGCATGAAGGCTGGAGATCATCCGCCACGATTCGGGGTTGGCAACCGATGAAGATTCTTCTCGCCGAAGACGACAACGACATGCGGCGCTTTCTGGTGAAGGCGCTGCAGAACGCTGGCTACGACGTGGCCTCGTTCGACAACGGCCTTTCGGCCTATAACCGCCTGCGGGAGGAGCCGTTCGAACTCCTGCTGACCGACATCGTCATGCCGGAAATGGACGGCATCGAGCTGGCCCGCCGGGCCACCGAGCTCGACCCCGACATCAAGGTCATGTTCATCACGGGCTTCGCGGCCGTCGCGCTCAACCCGGATTCCCAGGCTCCCCGCGACGCGAAGGTCCTGTCGAAGCCGTTCCACCTGCGCGACCTCGTCAACGAGGTCGAGAAAATGATGGCGGCCTGAAAAAGGTTGGCCAGGCCGCTTGCGTCAGGGCACGCTTGCCGGTATATCGCCCCCACACCTGAAGCGGGACCCGAAAGTCCGTCGTTTCTCGGGCGCGTAGCTCAGCGGGAGAGCACTACGTTGACATCGTAGGGGTCGCTGGTTCGATCCCAGCCGCGCCCACCATTTGCTTTTTTCCGGCCTTCCCGAAGGGCCGCAGGAGACCGGATATGAAGATCCGTAACTCGTTGAAGTCGATCCGCGGCCGTCACCGCGACAACCAGTTGGTGCGTCGCAAGGGCCGGGTCTACATCATCAACAAGACCCAGAAGCGCTACAAAGCTCGCCAGGGCTAAGCTTCGCGCGCGGCATTGCCGCACGTTTTTATGAATTGACGGCGCATGCCGGGATCCTAGAATCCCGGCATGCGCTTTTTTGCGTGCCTTTTGACCGCTTCGCTGACTCTCGCCGCGCTCCCGCTCGGGGCGCAGGAGAATGCGCGCCCCAGGGATCCGGCCAAGGCTCCCGCCCCGCAGGACCAGTCCGCCCCGCGGCCGTCGAGCCTGGATGAACTCTTCGACCGGCTGGCCAAGGCCGAGACCGAACGGGAGGCGGAGGGCATCGCCAACCTTATCGAGCGGCGCTTCTCCCGCTCCGGCTCCGACACCGCCGACCTTCTCCTCGGCCGGGCGACGGAAGCCTTCAAGAAGAAGGACTTCCCTCTCGCCATCGAGCTGCTCGACCGCGTGGTCACCCTCCAGCCCGGCTGGGCCGAGGCCTGGTACCGGCGCGCGACCCTGTTCTATCAGCTCGACGATCCGGTCGGCGCCATGGCGGACCTGCACAAGGCCCTGAAGATCGAGCCCCGCCATTTCAGCGCCTGGACCGGCCTCGGCCACATCCTCATGGCGTCGGACGACAAGGCGCGGGCGCTCGAGGCCTTCCGCCGCGCGCTCGCCATCAATCCGAAGCAGGAAACGGTGCAGACCCTCGTCACCCGCCTGACCACCGAGGTCGGCGGGCAGGACATCTGACGGCGTCCGGCCCGCGTTCCAGCCGGGTCGTCAGGCCTTGGCGGCGTGCTCCTGGCTGACGAAGGCGATCCGCACCATGTTGGTGGCGCCCGGCGTGCCGAAGGGAACGCCCGCCACGATGATGACGCGGTCGCTGACATTGGAGAAACCTTCGCGAACCGCGAACTTGCAGGCCCGGAACGCCATGTCGTCCAGGTCGCTCGCATCCTTCGTCCGGATCGGGTGCACGCCCCAGACGAGGGCCAGGCGCCGGGCGGTGTTGATGTTGGGGGTGAGCGCGATCACCGTGGAGTTCGGCCGCTCGCGGGCGATGCGGAAGGCGGTCGAGCCCGAGAAGGTCCAGGCGGCGATGGCCTTCAAGTTGAGGGTGTCGGCGATCTGGTGGGCGCCGGCCGCAATGGCGTCCGATCCCGTCGCCTCCGGCTCGGCGTTCAGGGTGCGCATGATCGACCAGTAGCTCTGGTCCTGCTCCACCTCCTCGGCGATCCGGTTCATGGTCGAAACGGCTTCCACCGGGTACTGGCCGGAGGCGCTCTCCGCCGAGAGCATGACGGCGTCGGCGCCGTCATAGACGGCGGTGGCCACGTCGGAGACCTCGGCCCGGGTCGGGACCGGGGAGGAGATCATCGATTCCAGCATCTGGGTCGCCACCACCACGGGCTTGCCGAGCTGGCGGGCCGTGCGGATGATCCGCTTCTGGAGCCCGGGAACCCGTTCGAGCGGCATCTCCACGCCGAGATCGCCGCGGGCGACCATGACGGCGTCCGAGATCTCCATGATCTCGTCGAGGCGGGTGATCGCCTGCGGCTTCTCCAGCTTCGCCATGACGAGCGCCCGGCCGCGGGCCACCTTCTTCACCTCGGCCACGTCCTCTGGGCGCTGCACGAAGGAGAGGGCGATCCAGTCGACGCCCGCCTCGAGGGCAGCCTCCAGGTCGGAGCGGTCCTTGTCGGTCATGGCCGCGACGGGAATCACCGTGTCAGGCAGGCTCACGCCCTTGCGGTTCGAGATCTTGCCCGCGACCTCCACCTCGGTGGTAGCGGAGCCCTTCTTCACGCTCTTCACCCGAAGCCGCAGCTTGCCGTCGTCGACCAGGATCGTGTGGCCCGGCTCCAGGGACGACAGGATCTCGGGATGGGGCAGGTGGACGCGCTCGGCATTGCCCGACGCTGCATTCGCGTCGAGGGTGAATTGCTGGCCCTTCACCAGCATCGCGCTATCGCCCTCGAAGGTGCCGACGCGCAGCTTCGGGCCCTGCAGGTCCGCCAGGATGGCGATGGGGCGCTTGTACTTGGCCTCTACGGCGCGGATCATCTCGACCCGCTCCTTCAGCCGCTCGCGCGGCAGGTGGCTCATGTTCAGGCGGAACACGTCGGCGCCGGCCTGGAACAGCTTGGCGATCATCTCCGGGTTTTCGGAAGCCGGTCCGAGGGTTGCGAGGATCTTGGTGCGCCGTGCGCGTCTCATGGTCATGGGCCCCCTGGGCGATTCGTGTCGGTCAGCTGGATCGTCCAGCTCTTCTGCTCACCTGTATCGACTTCGAAGAAGCCGCTGCGATCGAAGCCCCGGGCCAGGCAGTCCTCGGTCCCGCGAATGGTGAACTCGCGCTCGCGGGTGCACATGAAGGAGCGTCCGCTCCATTCACCGCCCCGATCGTAGTCGATCGCATAGATGTAATAGAACCGGCTCGACAACTGCCCCTTGAGGATGGTTTCGCAGCCGCGGGCGTTCAGGTTCCACCAGCCTTCCGTGATCCAGCCTTGGGCGTCCCGGTAGCCGAGGGCGATCCCCACGCGGCTCGAGGTCATGTTGCACAGGCGCAGGTCCGCCCACGCCGGGGAGGCGGACAAGAATCCTGCTCCGAACAGGGCTATGGCGAGCCCGAGGCTTCGCCGCCGGCTTGGAGCGAATGAGGGAAACACGGCCTTCATGGATTTTGGTTCAGGTCGCTGCGGTATGAACGGGATCGCACAATGCTTCGAGAAGTATGTCGAATCGTTGTCGGCCAGAAGCGTTCTCGCATCAAGTCCCGCTTGCCGGAATGGGGCGAGTTTAGCCTGCTAAAATTCCCGGACGTGGGGCATCCAACGGCTGAAAGGCATGCTTTCCCCTCCGTTTCGATAGGAAAACAGGCCCGGGGGTCTGCTACCCGACGGGCGCTTCCGGCCGTGGGCGGGCTGCCCAGATGCCCACGAGAATCAGCGCGCCGCCGAGGCTCTGAACGAGCGTCAGGGCCTCGTTCAGGATCAGCCAGCCGAACAGGGCCGCCGCAACGGCCTCGAGGAAGATCACGAGCGAGGAGAAGACCGGCGGCAGCCGGCCGAGAGCGATGGCCAGGAGGCCCTGTCCGCCCGCGTGGCTGATAAAGGCCATGGCGACCAGCGCCATGACGCCCTCGGCGGTGTGGGGCAGGACGCGCGTGTCGAACAGGAGCGCGATCACGAAAAGGATTGCGCTGGTGACCACGCCGGACTCGAAGGTCACCTGGGCGGCGCCGGCCGATTCGCGCGCCCGGCCGACGGCCAGGAAATAGAGGCCGAAGAAGACGGCGGTGGCGATCCCGTAGAGATCGCCCTGGATGCGGGCCGGATCGACCTGGAGGCTCTGCCCGATTAGCGCCGCGCCGCCGAGAAGGCAGCACAGGAGCCCCACGATGGTGCCTCTCGAGACCCGCTGCTTCAGCACGAGCCAGACGATCAGGACGACGAAGAGCGGCGCCGTGGTGGCGAAGAAGGTGGCGTTGGCCACCGTCGTCGTGAGGATCGACAGGTGCCAGAAGAAGAGATCGCCCGCGAAGACGAAGCCGGCCAGGATCGAGGCCCTGCCGAAGGAGATGCGGGGCGCTCCCGCCGGAGCCTTCGCGGCCTCCACGCGCATCCAGGCATAGAGGAGCGGCAGGGACAGGGCGACACGCCAGAAGGCGCTGGCGAAGGGGCCCACGTCGGCGGCCGCGAAACGCACGAAAATGGGCGAGATGCCCATGGCGACCGCGCCCAGGCAAAGGGCCGCGAAGGCCGACGCGAAGCCCGTCTCCGGGCGCGCCGTTGTCGAAGGGGAGGACATGGGTATGATATATAATGTTGCGCGAATGGTCGCGTTGTCTTGTTTCTGGCGGCAGTTTAAGGCTTTTCTTCAATCCTCCAACCATTCTCTTCCCACTCTTCCCCATCCATGTCCTCGTCCGCCGCGCTCAAGTTCGCCGACCCTACCTGCGAGCCCCATCCTGTCGAAACAATCGAAGGCGCCGTCGATTCGGGCGCCCTGATCCTGTGCGACCACGCGTCCAACGCGGTGCCGCCGGATCTCGGCGATCTTGGCCTGCCCGCGTCGGAGTTCGAGCGCCACATCGCCTACGACATCGGGGCCGCCGCCGTGACCCGCTCCCTCGCCCGCAGGCTGCGGGCGCCGGCGATCCTCACGCAGTTCTCGCGGCTGATCATCGATCCCAACCGGGGCCGGGACGATCCGACCCTCGTCATGCGCCTCTCCGACGGGGCCGTCGTGCCGGGCAACGCCCATGTGGACGAGGCCGAGATCGCCGCCCGGATCGAGCGGTTCTACGACCCTTACGATGCCGCCATCGAGGCCGCCATCCAGCGGGCCCTGAAGGCCGGACATCCTCCCGTCGTCGTCACGGTGCACAGCTTCACGCCCATCTGGCGCGGCTGGCCCCGTCCCTGGCACGTGGGCATCCTGTGGGACGCGGACGACCGCTTCGCGCGGCCGCTCCTGGAGGGCTTACGGGCGGAGGAGGGGCTCGTCGTCGGCGACAACGAGCCTTACGATGGGGCGCTCGCCGGCGACACCATCGACCGCCACGCCACTGCGCGGGGGCTCGCCAACGCCCTGATCGAGATCCGGCAGGACCTGATCGCCTCCGACGAGGGCGCCGAGGAATGGGCCGAGCGCTTCGCCCGGCTCCTCGAGCCGCTCGCCGCGCAGGAGAGCCTCCGGTCGCCGAAGATCCACGCCTCGCGCACCCGCGAACGGCTGCGCCGCCATTGAGGGAGAGATCCATGAAGGATATCGACGCCGCCACCCGGACCGAGCTGGAGGCCGCCGCCTTCCGCAGGCTGCTCGACCACCTGCGCCAGCGCACCGACGTCCAGAACATCGACCTCATGAACCTCGCGGGCTTCTGCCGAAACTGCCTGTCCAACTGGCTGAAGGACGCCGCCGACGAGCGCGGGGTCGCGCTCTCCAAGGAGGGGAGTCGGGAATACGTCTACGGCATGCCCTACGAGGAGTGGAAAGAGCGTCATCAGCGCGAGGCCACGGCGTCGCAGCTCGAGCGCTTTGAGGAATCGAAGCCGCAGCATTAAAGCGGCCTCAACCAAATGGACGTAACCCTGGCCCCAATGCCATCAATCAAAGGCTGACATTCATGGACGACGCAGCATTCCAAACCGAGTCGGTCGCGGCCGACCAGCTCAAGGCCTTCATCGAACGCATCGAGCGCCTCGAGGAGGAGAAGGCCGGCATCGCCGGGGACATCAAGGACGTCTATTCGGAGGCCAAGGCCAACGGCTTCGACACCAAGGTCATCCGGAAGATCATCTCCCTCCGTAAGCGCGACTATGCCGAGCGCCAGGAGGAGGAGGCGATCCTCGAGCTCTACATGCAGGCGCTCGGCATGAGCTGACGGCCGGACATCGCGCCGACGGGACGCTCGGCGCGATTCCGTCGGGGGCGGGGAGCCCTTCTGCTCCGCCGGCCCGTCCGGCGCGATCTCCCCGGCGCCTACCGCGGCCCGCGGCAGCTTCGCGCCATCGGAAAGCACGGGCAGCCGCATCTCCCATCCCGAAGGCGTACTTCGCGCGCGCCGCACGCGGCCATCGATCCGCCGAAGTCGGCCGGAACATTGCCCACAGCTACGGGCTTTCGGCAGGCGGCGAACGCCGCGGCGCCGCAGACATGCCGTCCGGCACAACGGGGAGCCGTCGGGAGGAGATCATGAGGTTGGGGCGCAGGAGCCTGCCGGCCGCAGCGGCGGCAATCCTTCTCGGCATCTGTCCCCTCGGGGCGCAGGCGGCGGAGAATGCGTTCCTCGATCGCTTCAAGGGACGATGGGTCGGATCGGGGCAGGTCCAGCGCAACGCCGAGACCAGCCCATGGCAGGTCAGCTGCGCGATCGACGGCGATACGGGCTCCGATCGGATCAGCATCCAGGGCGATTGCCGCGCCGCGTTGATCCTCCAGCGCCGGATCGGCGCCGACCTCACCTACGACGCCCGCACGGGTCTCTATCGCGGCGTCTACACCGGCGCACGGGTTGGGCCCGCCCGCCTGTCGGGTCGCCGCAACGGCGACGTCATGCGCCTGACCATCGCGTGGCCAAGACCGGTGAACGGGGACACTCAAGCCGAGATGCTCATCCACAACGAGGGCGGCGTGCTGCGCATCACGGTCATGGACAATCTCGCTCCGGGCGGCCCCGTTCAGCGGACCTCCGAACTCGTCCTGAGGCAGCGCTAGGACTCCGAGCATAAGAATCGCTTGTCGGCTCCTCGCGAAAAATCCTGAAGAGACAAGCAGATAGCCTGTCCATTCGATTTCGTCGGTCGTCCGCTGCGCCCATTGCGGTTTACCGCTGCGTCATGCCGTCCTAGGATCCACCGCAGAGCACATTGGAGAGTGGAGTTGTCACGGCTGGTGGTGGTTTCCAATCGGGTGGCCGTACCCGATTCATCCGGCAAGGGATCTGCCGGCGGTTTGGCTGTCGCATTGCGCGAGGCGTTTCAGGCCTATCCGGGCCTCTGGTTCGGTTGGAGCGGGAGGGTGGCCGCCCAACCGTCTTCCCAGCCGAGGATGGTCGACAGGGGCAACGTGCGATACGCCCTGATGGACCTGACGCCCCTCGACCGCCAGGAATACTACAACGGCTTCGCCAACCGGGCTCTCTGGCCCATCATGCACTACCGGATCGGGCTGTCGGAGTTCTCGCGCGCCGATTACGCGGGCTATCTGCGGGTGAATCGCAGCTTCGCCAACGCGCTCGCCCGCATGGTGCGGCCGGACGACCTGATCTGGGTGCACGACTACCATCTCATCCCCCTGGCGGCGGAACTCCGGGCGCTCGGTCTGACCAACCGCATCGGCTACTTCCACCACATTCCCTGGCCGGCGCCGGAGGTCCTGGGAGCACTGCCGGGAAGCCGGGAACTCCTGCGCGCGATCACCGACTACAATCTCGTCGGCGTGCATACCGACCGGGACGCGGACAATCTCCGGCGCGGGCTCGTGCAGGAGCTGGGGGCGACCAATCACAAGGGCGACCTGGTCGAACTCGGGGAGCAGCAGACCCGGGTGAAGGGCTTCCCGATCGGCATCGACGTGGAGAGCTTCGAGCAGGCCGCGCAGCGCTCGGGTTCCCACCGGCTCGTCCGCCAGACCGCCACCGGGCTCGGCTCGCGCCGCCTGATCATCGGCATCGACCGGCTGGACTACTCGAAGGGTATTCAAGAGCGAATGGAATCCTTCGAGCGGTTCCTGATCGGCAATCCTGACCAGCGCGGGCACGTGACCTATCTCCAGATCACGCCCACCAGCCGCAGCGAGGTGCCGGAATACGCGACCCTCAGCCGGCAGGTGAACGAGACGCTGGGCCGGATCAACGGCTCCCTCGGCGAGCCGGGCTGGGTTCCGATCCACTACGTGAACAGTACCTATCCCCGCTCGGTCCTGGCCGGCCTCAACCGGCTCGCGCGGGTCGGCCTCGTGACGCCCATGCGCGACGGCATGAACCTGGTCGCCAAGGAATACGTGGCGGCGCAGGATCCGGAGGATCCCGGCGTCCTGATCCTATCGAAGTTCGCCGGCGCCGCGCAGCAGCTCACGGATGCGCTCATCGTCAATCCCAACGACAAGTTCGAGGTCGCGGAGGCGATCCGCGACGCCCTCTACATGGATCGCGAGGAGCGGATCACCCGCTGGCGGCGCATGATGGAGGTCATCCGGCAGACGGACGTGGCTTGGTGGGCGGGAGCGTTCCTGAAGGACCTGTCGAACCCGAGGACGGCCGGTCGGACGCGCACCCAGATCAGGGCGTAGGAGCGGATGCGAAAAAGGCGGGACCCGAGCCCCGCCTTTTTCTTATCTCACCACCGGAAGCGGCTTGACGGCCGGGCCTGTGAAGCGGTTCGTCGCGAGATCCCCCGGAGGCTTGGACGAGAAGCCCATGCTCAGGCTCGGCTCGGCAGACAGCAGGGCTGTGAGGGCCGTCACGGGGGCATTCCTGGCCGGCTGAACGGGCTTCGCGGCGGGAGCCGGCTGCGGTTGGGGCTTCGGCTTGTCCTGCACCGGCACACCCCGCGGGGTCGATCCCGTCGTCGACGGGATCTCCACCGGCGCGGCGGCCGCGACCGTGATCGGCCGCATCTCCGGCCGCATCTCCGGTCGCGGCGGAGGCAGAGGAGCGGCCGCCAGGCCCGCCACCTCGGTGGCTCCCCGTAGTTCCCCGATGCCCGGGATCGGGTTCGTGTCGGCCAGCGTGCCCGGCCGGGCGGGCGGGAGCGGCGCATAGGCGAGGGCGACCGTCTCCACGGCCTCATCCGCATCGGGACGCCGGGGCGGGAGCGGCGCGAGGGCGATTTCGTTGGAGATGCCGAACCCGGACCGCGTCGGCGTCTGCCCTGCGGGACCCTGCTGCCAGTTGAGGGTCGGTCCGGTCGGGGTATCGACCGTGCTCGGCAGACCGGCGATCCTGGTCGGCGGGATGGGGGGCGGCGTGAGCTCCTCCTTGAGGGCCGGCGCGATGGAGGCCAGCACGACCGGTTCAGGCTGC
The DNA here is from genome assembly GCA_035645535.1 of Microvirga sp. Taxonomy (GTDB): domain Bacteria; phylum Pseudomonadota; class Alphaproteobacteria; order Rhizobiales; family Beijerinckiaceae; genus Microvirga. The sequence continues at coordinate 74,703 of DASQMJ010000074.1, forward strand.
GGAGCGGGCGCCGGAGCAGGCGCGGGCCGTGCCTGCACGACGGGAGCCTGGCGCACCGGCGCCGGCGCGGAGGGCTGGAGCGCCGCGTAGATCGAGGAGTTGGAGTCGCTCGCGTAATAGTTCTCCGGGCTTGAGGAACCTCGGCGGGAGGCCAGGAGACCGCGGCCCGGACGGGAGGCTGCCCTGATCTCCTCCACGTCCTCGTCCTCGTCGCTGCCGCCGAACAGGGTGGCCCACAGGCTCTTGCGACGGGCCGGAGCCGCCTCCACGTCCTCGCCATAGGCGACCGCCGTGTAGCCGACCACCGTACCGCCCTTGGCCAGCACCTCCGCGCGCGCCTCCTCGTAGCCGGGCAGCGGTCGGCCGTCGGCCGGGATGTGCACGGTCTTGCCGTCCGGGAAGAGGCGGGCGAGCTGATCGCGGGTCATGCGAGGCCAGGCGCGCACGCTGCCCACGTCGAGATGCACGAAAGGCGTGTAGGCATTGGGGTAATAGCCCACGCCGCCGTTCTGCAGGCGCATGCCGACGGCGCGCAGCCGCTCGGTCGGAACGTCCGGCAGGTAGAAGTCCAGGGCCTTGCCCTGCATGTGCTGGCTGTTCTTGGCGACCGCGCGAGAGCGGCGGCGGAGCATGGAATTCGTCTGCGGCGAGCGGTAGGCCGAGTTCACGTGAACCGGCGCGCGCGAGCCGACCTCGCGATAGACCTCCCAGACGGTGTCGAACAGCCGGGGATCCATCCGGGTCGCCTCGTCCCGCCGCCAGTCGCGCAGGAACCAGTTGAGCTGCTGCAGGGCTGCGGAATCGTACTGGCCGTTGCGCCGGAAGGTGACCGTGAGACTTTCCTTGGTGTTGTTGTGGTAGAAGGTGAGGGTGCGGGTGTCGCCGTTGGCGACGGCATCCTGCGTGCCTTGCGTGCCGCCGACCAGGACCGCCAGAAAGGCCGCCAGACCAATGCCCGCGCGACGCACGTTGCTCGACGCGGCCGCCGGGCGGTTCGAACGCAATACTCTCACTGTGATACTCGTCTTTCGCTGCCGCGGGCGTGGAAGCGGCATCCCTTATAGTGAAGGGATCTTTGCGGAGGACGGTTACTTCCGGGTTAAGTGCGGCGCGAAAACCACAGGGAACATGCAAATTCCGGAAGGTTCAGGAGGCGAGGCCCAGAGCCGCCTGCACCTTGCGGTCGATGCCGTAGAGGTCGTCGAAGCGCTTGATTTCGCCGCGCTCGTCCGCCGACAGGGTGAAATAGGTCAGGTGCACGGGCAGGGGCTTGGAGAGGTGGACGTAGCGCTCGCCCTTGCCGATGAGCCCGCGCAGCCGCTTCTCCGTCCACTTGCCGTCCTGGCCGAAGATCTGCTCGGCAAGTTCGAAGGGCTGCTCGACGCGCACGCAGCCGTGGCTGAACGCGCGCTTCGCGGCCGAGAACAGCTTCCGGTTCGGCGTGTCGTGCAGGTAGACCGCATGCTGGTTCGGGAACATGAACTTCACGAAGCCCAGCGCGTTGCGTTCGCCCGGCGGCTGCTGGACGACGATCCGGTTCCCGCGGCGGATGACCTTGTAGCCCTTGCGCGCGGCGTAATACGGGTCGGCGGCCAGGCCCGGCAGGATCTCCTTCTTCATGATCGACAGCGGGATCGTCCAGGACGGGTTCACCACGAGATATTTCATCTCGTCCGAGAAGATCGGCGTCTGGGACTTCTCCGCGCCGACGATGACGCGGGTCTGATGGACCACGTTGCCGTCGTCGTAGAAGCGCAGGCGATACTCGGGCACGTTCACCACGATGTGGCGGGAGCCGAGATCGGCCGGCAGCCAGCGCCAGCGCTCCATGTTGGCGATCAGTTCGGCCTGCATGCGCGCAACCGACGGACCCGAGAGGCTCGCGACCGTCCGGGGTGTGAGCGGGCCATTGTCGGCCGGGCCCTTCTCCTTCGGGAAGGCTGCAACCGCGGAAGCCACGCGCAGGGTCGATCCCTTCGGGGCTCGCACGCTGGGCCGCGAGGGGTGGCTCTCGCGCAGTTGGGCGAGGCGGGCCTTCAGGGCCTGGTAGCCGGGATGCTGCGGATTGTAGGCGGCCAGCGCCGCGCCCGCGTCCCTGGCGGCGGATACCCGGGCCAGCACCTCGCCCGCCTCGGGCAGATCGAGCTTCGGCGTGATGAGAGGGGACAGGCGCGAGGGCTCGATCCGCCCGCCGCGCGCATCGCGCGCGTAGCGGATCACGGCGGCGCTCAGCTTCAGGTCCGCCGCGGCCCATTCCTCGGGGCGGGCGTTCTTGCGCAGCGCCATGTCCGGCAGCGGGTAATCGGCCGGGTCGAGACCGTCCTCGGCCGCGGCCTCGATCTGGCCGATCGCCGCGCGCGCGGCCGGCGTCCACGCGCCGTCGCGGGCCCAGGCCAGCGGACGCTCCGCCTGGGCGTAGAACGCAACGAGCGACTCGCGCTCCGCCTTGCCGAGGCGCAGATCGCGCAGGGCCGCGTCGTCCGCGAGGAGCTTCTCCATCGCGATGCGGAACCAGTCGGAGGCGGTGAGCGTCACGGGCGGCGGCGCGTCGGGGAGCGGAATGGCGAGGGGATCGGTCGGCCTCACGTCCTCCGTCGCGGAGGCCACAGGCGCGGAAGCCGGCGTCGCGACGTCGTGGAACGAGGGCTCGGCCGCCACCATGTCCGCAATGACAGGCTGGACGGAGGCCGTCGCGACGTGCCCGACATCCTGCGCGGCCGCCGGGAAGACAAGGAGGGAAACGGACCCGATCAGACCCAACCAACGGGATGTCGTGCGCAAATTCCGCATGGCCAAATTCCTCGACGCAATGGGACTGATGGGAGGAGGGAGGATCCTCCCATATGAATGAAAACGATCAGTGTGACGTCGCACACCCGCTACGCTTAACGCACGAAACCGTCATGCGGCTGCATCGTCTAGGCCAAGTTCTTTCAATTTCCGGTAAAGAGTCGAGCGGCCGATGCCGAGGCGGCGGGAGATCGCCGAGAGGCGGCCCCCGTAATGGACGAGGGCGAATCGGATCGCCTGCTCCTCGAGTTCCGCGAGCGTGCGCATCTCGCCGCTGTCGTTCACGAGGCGAAGCGCATGGGGATCGTGCCGCTCTGGCGGGATGGCCCCATGGGGATGCACAGGCGCCGCGGCCTGCGGGAGCGGCGGTATCTCGATCCGGAAGCCCTGGACGTGGGCGGCGATCTGCGGGAATTCCGCGGGCGTCAGAAGCGGCCCCTCGGCCAGGAGGACGGCGCGGAAGACCGCGTTCTCCAGCTGGCGGAGATTGCCGGGCCAGTCGTAGCCCGCGAGCAGGGCGGCGGCATCGGACGAGAGGGTCCTGATGCGCTTGCCCTCGTCGGCCGCGAGGCGGCTCAGGAAGACGCCGGCCCAGTCGGCGATCGCCTCGCGGCGGGCCCGGAGCGGTGGAAGCGAGATCGGCAGGATCTGAAGGCGGTAGTAGAGATCCTCCCGAAAACGGGTCTCGCGCACGCGGGCTGCCAGCTCGAACCCTGCCGAGGCGACGATCCGGACGTCGGAGCGGCCAACGCGCTGCGCGCCGCGGGGCGCTGCATCGGCATGGCCGACGGTGTTGAAGAGGCGGGTTTGCTCCTCAAGGGTCAGCCGGTCCACGTCCCGGATGAACAGGGTGCCGCCATTGGCCTCCTGCAGGTGCCGCAGGATTCCGTCGGGGCCTGGATCCGCATCGCCCGCGTTCAGGCGAACGAACGGACGGGCGCGGCGCTCGCTGCAATCGTGAATGGCACGGGCAAGGGCATGCCCGCCGCTCCCGGGCTCACCCTCGATCAGGACCGGAGCGCCGGATCGGGCGGCGCGGTCCGCGAAACGCGCGATCCTCTCCCGCTCGGATCCGGAGGCGGGGCCGGGCGCGCCGCGCCGAAGGGCGCGAATATCGTCCGTCAGGATCTGGGCGAGGAGCATGGGGAGATCGGGGCCGGAAGTGCGTTCGGCCGGATGCTGGGTCACAACCGTAAACGGCCGCTTAACACGAGCGGCCCTCCGGGCCTTGTCCCCAGGCCGGATCGGGTTGATCCGACCGAGCAGTCGGCCAATATGTGGAGGAACCTTCCTCGAACCCTGTTCCGGACATGCCAAGCACCTTCACTCTCCCGAACGTCTCGCCCCTGCTCCACACCGCGTCTGCAGGCGCCGCCGCCCAGGCCGATCTCGGCAACCTGCCCGAATGGAACCTGTCGGACCTCTATCCCGGCATCGACAGCGAGGCCTTCAGGAGCGATCTCGCCAAGGCCGAAGCGGAGTGCAAGGCGTTCGCCAAAGCCTATCGCGGCAAGCTCGATGGGCTGGCGCGGGGCGACCGGCCGGCACAGGCGCTGGGAGAAGCCGTCAAGCGCTTCGAGGCGGTGGAGGACCTGCTCGGCCGCCTCATGTCCTATGCGGGCCTCGTCTATTCGGGCGACACCACCGATCCCGTGCGGGCGAAGTTCTACGGGGACACCCAGGAGCGGCTCACGGCGGCCTCCAGCGACCTCCTGTTCTTCGGCCTCGAGCTGAACCGCATCGAAGACGAGGTGCTCGAAAAGGCCATGGGCGAGGAGCCCCTGGCCCATTACCGGCCCTGGATCGAGGACCTGCGCAAGGACAAGCCCTACCAGCTCGACGACAAGATCGAACAGCTCTTTCACGAGAAGTCGGTGACCGGCCGAGCGGCATGGAACCGCCTCTTCGACGAGACCATCGCTTCCTTGCGCTTTACCGTGCGCGGCGAGGAGCTGCCCATCGAGCCGACCCTCAACAAGATGCAGGATCCGGACGAGAACGTGCGCAGGGATGCCGCCGAGGCGCTGGCGAAGACCTTCAAGGAGAACCTGCGCACTTTCACGCTCATCACCAACACGCTCGCCAAGGACAAGGAGATCTCGGACCGCTGGCGCGGCTTCGAGGACGTGGCGGATGCGCGCCATCTCGCCAACCGGGTCGAGCGCGAAGTGGTGGAGGCGCTGGTCTCCGCCGTGCGCGAAGCATATCCGCGCCTGTCGCACCGCTACTACGCCCTGAAGGCCAAGTGGTTCGGCAAGGACAGGCTCGATCACTGGGACCGCAACGCGCCCCTTCCGAAGGTCGAACAGCGCACGATCCGCTGGGACGAGGCCAAGGAGACGGTTCTGTCGGCCTATTCGGCCTTCTCGCCGCGCATGGCCGACATCGCCAAGCGCTTCTTCGACGAGAGCTGGATCGATGCGCCGACGCGACCCGGAAAGGCGCCTGGCGCCTTTGCGCATCCGACCGTACCGTCGGCGCACCCCTACGTGCTCCTGAACTACCAGGGCAAGCCGCGGGACGTGATGACGCTTGCCCACGAGCTGGGACACGGCGTTCACCAAGTCCTCGCCGCGCCGAACGGCGCCTTGATGGCGCCGACGCCGCTGACGCTCGCCGAGACGGCATCCGTCTTCGGCGAGATGCTCACCTTCCGGCGCCTGCTCGATCAGACCTCGGACCGGGTGCAGCGCAAGGCCATGCTCGCCGCGAAGGTGGAGGACATGATCAACACGGTGGTGCGCCAGATCGCGTTCTACTCCTTCGAGCGCAAGGTGCACCTGGAGCGGCGCAACGGCGAGCTCACCTCAGATAAGCTCTGCGAGCTGTGGATGTCGGTGCAGGACGAGAGCCTGGGGCCGGCGATCCGCCTCGGTCCCGGCTACGAGACCTTCTGGACCTACATCCCGCACTTCATCCATTCGCCGTTCTACGTCTACGCCTATGCGTTCGGCGACTGCCTCGTGAACTCCCTCTACGGGAAGTACGAGACCGCGAACGACGGCTTCGTGGACCGCTACTTCGCGCTCCTCTCGGCGGGCGGCACCAAGCACTATTCGGAACTCCTCGCGCCCTTCGGGCTCGATGCCCGCGATCCATCCTTCTGGCAGATCGGCCTGTCCATGATCGAGCGGCTGATCGGCGAGCTGGAGGCGATGGAGGCGCAGGCCGCCTAGGGCAAGGTCGCCGAGCGATGGGTCCGGGGCGGATGCGCCGCCCCGACCCGCCTCTTACAGCTGCTTTTCGAACCAGTGGTGGGCGTATGGCTCGCTGTTGAAGGGGGCAACCTCCCGGTACCCCTCCTGCCGGTAGAGCGCCTGAGCTTCGATAAGAGCGCGGTTGGTCTCCAGACGGAGAGTTTTTAAACCGACCTCGCGCGCTCTCGCCTCGAGCGTCCGCAGCACCCTGCGGGCGATCCCGAGTCCGCGCGCGGACGGCGCGGTCCACATGCGTTTGATTTCGCCCGTGATCCCGTCCCCGATCTTGAGCGCCCCGCACCCGGCGGGCTCGCCGTCGAGCCAGGCGACGAAGAAGTACCCTGCCGGGGGCGTCATCTCCTCGTCGCGGGCGGAATTGCTTTTCGCGGGATCGAAGCCGACGTCGAAGCGCTCGGCAAGCTCCCTGAAATACTGCTCAAGGCACCAGCGCGCCGCTGCGGCTCCCGGCGCTTCGAGGCGCACTTCCACCCCGCCCGCCCGGAGCAGGCGCTCGACCTCCGCCATGGCGACGACCAAGCGGGCACGCTGGGCCGGGTCGAGGGGCTTCAGGAGCGACAGTGCGAGATCATCGGACAGTTTGTCGTAAATCGCGCGCTCGGCACGCCCTTTGGCGGTCAGGACGACGCGCCGGACCCGGCGGTCGCCGATCCGACTGTGGGTTGCGACGAGACCCTGCACTTCGAGCGACCGGAGCAGCCGGCTGACGTAGCCTGAGTCGAGCTTGAGCCTGTCTCGCAGGATGCGCACGTCGGTGCCGTCCGGACCCACCTCGTGGAGGAGCCGCGCCTGACCGAGGGGACGACCGCGGCGGAGATAGCTGTCCTCCAGCGCGCCGACATGCTGCGTGACGACGCGATTGAAACGGCGGACCTGCTGGATCTGATGCTCGTCCATTGTCTGACTTTAGTCAGATAAATGGCATCATGCAATCGCCCGTTCGGGCCGCCAGTCCCACTTACGACCGATCCATTCCGGCTGGCTTGCCCGCATCGGTCGAGCACGTCATCCTGTGGGCGCCATTCCATAAGACAGAGCGCGTCGAGCGCCGGCAGGGGCGGGGCATCCGGCAGGAGACCAGGATGGTCACGCGCATCGGCAACGGCGGTTCGAACAGGCTCACCGGCGGCAACGGGGCGGACGTCATCTACGGATACGATCCCGGCACGATCCCGAGGGTCGCGGCCGATGCGATCGCGTCCGGCCTCAGCAGCCCCCTGTATCTGACCTCTCCGCCGGGCAATCCGGGCCAGCTCTTCATCGTCGAGAAGGGCGGCCTGGTGAAGATCCACGAGGCGGCGACCGGCCAGACCCGCGCCACGCCCTTCCTCGACGTCTCGTCCCAGGTCGCCACGAGTGGGGAGCAGGGCCTGCTCGGGCTGGCCTTCGCGCCGGACTACGCGACGAGCCGGAAGTTCTACGTGTATCTCAGCAACAATGCCGGCGACACGGAGATCCGCGAGTACCAGGCCTCGGCCTCCAATCCCCTGGCGGCCGATCCCGCCACGATGCGCCGCATCGTCACCATCGACTATCCTGCCCAGACCACGAACCACCGCGGCGGCTGGATCGGCTTCGGACCCGACGGCTATCTCTATGCGGCCACGGGCGACGGGGCCGTGCGGGCCAATGCCCAGAGCCTGAACCATCTCGGCAAGATCCTGCGGCTCGACGTGAACGCGGACGCCTTCCCGAACGATTCGGGGAGGAACTACGCGGCGCCTGCCGACAACCCCGCTTCCATTGCGGGCATCGGCGGCAGTGCCGTGGGATCCGGCATCTTCGCGGCTGGCTTGCGCAATCCGTGGCGGGCGAGCTTCGACCGGGCAACGGGCGAGCTCTTCGTCGGCGACGTGGGCGAGGGGAGCTTCGAGGAGATCAACCTCGGGCGGGCGGGGGCGAATTACGGCTGGAGCCTGACGGAGGGACCGTTCGATCCCGCGGCCTTTCCGGGCTTCACCAACCCGGTCCATGCCTACGGGCGCTCCTCCGGCCAGGCGGTGACGGGCGGCTACGTGTATCGCGGCCCCGAGGCCGCCTTTCACGGGCAGTATTTCTTCTCCGACTTCGCCACGGGCCGGATTTGGACCCTGGAACGGGCGAACGGCTCATGGTCCTTCACGGACCTCACCGGCCGCACAGAGGTGGGAGGAGGGCCCATCGGCAACGTCTCCTCCTTCGGCGAGGACGCAGCCGGCAATCTCTACATCGTCGATCTCGGCGGCAAGATCTTTCGCCTGAACCTCTCCTCCACGGCCGGGAATCCAGCCGACGACGTGGCCGACGTGCTTCGGGGCCTCGACGGCAACGACAGGATTTTCGGCGGCGGCGGCCGCGACACGCTCCAGGGCGGCGACGGCACGGATCGCCTCTCGGGCGGCCCCGGAGCCGATCTCATCCAGGGCGGCGGGGGCTTCGACTACGCGGTCTACACCGATTCCCCCCAGGGCGTCGCGGTCGACCTCGCCCGGCGGACGCAGTCCGGCGGCGATGCGGAAGGAGACCGGCTCTCGGGCATCGAGGGCATCCTCGGGAGCGCCTTCGGCGACGTCTTGAGAGGGGCGAGCGGCGACAACGTCATCCATGCGGGAGCCGGCAACGACGGCGTGTCAGGTCGTGCCGGGGACGACCGACTGTCGGGCAATTCGGGCGACGACCGCATCAACGGCGGGCCGGGCCGTGACACCATGGCGGGCGGGAGCGGGATCGACACGGTCAGCTATGCGGGCTCCGCCCTCGGCGTCACGGTCGACCTGAACCGCTCCGTCCAGCGGAGCCGGGGCGACGCGGCCGGGGACGTGCTCTCGAGCTTCGAGAACATTGCCGGATCCTCTCGTGCGGACGTGCTGACCGGCAACAAGCTGGCCAACGTCCTGACGGGCGGTCGGGGAAACGACCGGCTGAGCGGCCGGTCCGGCGACGATCTGCTGGACGGCGGCCCCGGCAGCGACCGGCTCTTCGGCGGCGCCGGGCAGGATACCCTCGACGGCGGGCCGGGCCGCGACCTGTTCCGGTGGCGGGGCGTTCTGGAAAGCACCGTATCGCAGCCGGACCTCGTGCTCGACTTCCGGCGGCCGGACCGGCTCGATCTGGCCCAGATCGATGCCGACAGGACTCGCGGCGGCAACCAGGGCTTCGCCTTCGTCGGGACCGGCGAGTTCACGGCGGCCGGCCAGGTGCGCTACGCGGTCGAGGGCGCGCAGACGCACGTGTTCCTGAACGTGGATGCCGACTCGCAAGCGGAAGGCATGATTCTCCTCGCGGGCGTCCATACCCTCCGGGGAGGGGATTTCCTGCTCTGACGGAAAGCCTGCAGCGCCTTGCGCCGATGCCGCATGGGAGCGGCCCTGGCGCTCGGCGCAGCGCTGCATATCTTAGGCTTTCACGTCACGCACGAGAGATCCCGAACCATGGCCGAATCCGACCGCGAAGCGAACCGCTTCTCCGCGCGCGCCGCCCGCTATGCGCGCGTGGGCGCCAATATGGGCGGGGTCGCGGCCCGCATCGCGGGGGCGAGGCTCTTCGGCGCCGAGGGGCGCGACGCCTCCAATGCGGCGGTGCTGGCCCAGGCGCTCGGCGGCCTGAAAGGGCCGATCATGAAGGTGGCGCAGCTCCTCGCCACGATTCCCGACCTCATCCCGCCGGAATATGCCGCCGAACTGCAGAAGCTGCAGAGCGAGGCGCCACCCATGGGGGCGGCCTTCGTCAAGCGGCGGATGCAGGCGGAACTCGGCCCGGGTTGGCAGAGCCGCTTCGGCTCCTTCGACCTGAACCCCGCGGCGGCCGCCTCCCTGGGGCAGGTCCACCGGGCCACCACGAAGGAGGGCGAGGAGCTCGCCTGCAAGCTGCAATATCCGGACATGCAATCCGCCGTGGAGGCGGACCTGCGCCAGCTCGAGCTGGTCTTCGCCGTCCACCGCCGCATGGATCCGGCGATCGACACCCGCGAAATTTCCAAGGAGATCGGCGAGCGGGTGCGGGAGGAGCTGGACTACGAGCGGGAGGCGAAGCACGCGGCGCTCTACGCCATGGCCCTCGCCGACGTGGACGAGGTGCGCGTGCCGAACGTCCATGCGGAGCTTTCGACCAAACGGCTCCTGTCCCTGAGCTGGCTCGAGGGCGAGAAGATCCTCCAATTCACGCAGAGCCCGACTGGGATCCGCAACCGGCTGGCCATCGCCATGTTCAAGGCGTGGTGGCACCCGTTCAGCCACGCGGCGGTCATCCACGGAGATCCGCATCTCGGCAACTACACGGTCTTCTCCGAGGACGGGGAGGCGAGGGGTATCAACCTCCTTGACTACGGCTGCATCCGCATTTTCCATCCCCGCTTCGTGGGCGGCGTGGTCGACCTCTATCGCGGGCTCCAGCACGACGACCGGGCCCGCATCGTCCATGCCTACGAGACCTGGGGTTTCAAGAACCTGTCGAACGAGCTCATCGACATCCTCAATATCTGGGCCCGCTTCATCTACGCGCCGCTCCTCGACGACCGCATCCGCACGGTGGCGGACGGCGTGAAGCCGGGCGAGTACGGCCGCCGCCAGGCCTTCGAGGTCCACAAGGCCCTGAAGGAGAAGGGGCCGGTGACGGTGCCGCGGGAATTCGTCTTCATGGACCGCGCTGCGGTGGGGCTCGGGGCGGTGTTCCTGCACCTGAGGGCCGAGCTGAACTACCATCGCCTGTTCGAAACCGAGATCGAGAAGTTCTCCCTCGAGTCGCTGGCCTCCCGGCAGAATGAGGTCCTGACCGCCGCGGGTCTGCCCCTGCCGGCGTAACGTGGTTGCATCCGGCTCCGTCAGGCCGTAAAGCCTGACCGCAGGGCAGGGGCTGTCATGAAGATCGTTTTCGTCCATCAGAACTTTCCGGGCCAGTTCGGGCGCCTCGCCATGACGTTCGCCCGCGAAGGGCATGAGGTGGTGGCGCTCGGCATGGTGAAGACCTGTGCGCTGCCGGGGGTGGCGTACCACTCCTACGCGCCAGCCGTCGGCCCCGACGACGCCCAGTTCCAGTACCGCTATTCGCCCGTGATCCCGCGCCTGCGGCGGGCCTACGGCGTCGCCCACAAGGCCAGGGAGCTGGCGGAGGCGGGCTTCCGCCCGGACGTGGTGGTGGTCAATACCGGCTGGGGCGAGAACCTCTTCCTGAAGGACGTCTGGCCCGAGGCCCGCCACGTGGCCTATTTCGAGTTCTACTACGCGGCCAAGGGGCAGGATCTCGACTTCGATCCCGAATTCTCGACCCACGACCCGGAGACGATCTGGAAGCTCAGGGCGAAGAACGCCATGCAGCTCGGCGCCCTGGACGCAGCCGACCTCGCGGTGGCGCCCACCCGCTATCAGCGGGACACGTTTCCCGCCTATCTGCGGGACCGGCTCGCGGTGATCCACGACGGCATCGACGCGCAGAGCCTGAGGCCCGACCCGGAGATCTCGATCCAACTCGGCCGGAACGGCCTGCGGCTCGACCGCAGCACCCCGGTGGTGACCTATGTGACGCGCAACATCGAGCCCATGCGCGGGGCGCATGTGGTCCTGCGCAGCCTGCCGGACCTCCTCGAGATCGACCCGCGCCTTCAGGTCGTCGTCATTGGAGGGATGGGGACGAGCTACTCGGGCAACGCGCCGGGCCGGAAGACCTGGTTCGACCTCTTCCGCGCCTCTATCGAGCGCCCGGTCGACTGGACCCGGGTCCACCTGGTCGGGAACCTGCCCTACGACCAGTTCATCAAGGTGCTGCAGGTCTCGTCCGCCCACCTCTACCTGACCTATCCGTTCGTCCTGTCCTGGTCGCTCATCGAATCCATGGCGCTCGGCTGCCGGATCGTGGCCTCGGACACGGACCCGGTCCGGGAGGTCATCGAGGACGGCGTGACGGGCCGCCTCTTCCCGTTCTTCGACCGCAAGGCCCTGGTGGAGCGGGTGCGCGAGGCCCTGATCGAGAAGGAGCGCTCTGCCGCCATGGCCGAGGAGGCCCGCCGCCATGCCCTGGCGCATTACGACTTCCAGACCGTCTGCCTGCCCCGGTGGCGCGACTTCCTGGGGATAAAGTAACCTTGGCGGCAGGTTCATAAACTTTGCGGCAAGACCATCCGAAAGATTGCGGCTGCTCACCGCATGGGTTAAACGCACGGTTCAAGAAGTGATGCTGAACAGGGCATTGATCATGGCCGATACAAAACACGCGCCGCACGGGGGCTACAGTCCGGATATGGACGCACCCGCCCATGAGGCGACCTACAGCGGATTCGTCCGGTTTGCCGAAATCGGCACTGCCGTCGTCATCTGCCACGTGCTGGCCCTCGCGGTCGGGGGGATCAAGCATGCCTGGCTGACGGCGATCTTCGGGGTCATCCTGTCGCTCGTCGCCGGCGCGGTCGGGGCATTCTCGCCCTCGATCGGCGTGCGCGCTCCGGCAGGCGTAGGCATCCTCCTGCTCCTGGCCCTCATCCTCTATTGATAAGCTTCTGGGCTCATCTAAGAATGAAATGACCTGAAGGCGCTGAATTCGACGCGGGGTTGTGCATGCGGATAGCCGTTCTCTCCGAAACCGATAGAGCGGAGCCGCGCGTCGCCGCGACGCCTGAAACGGTCAAGAAGTACAAGAGCCTCGGCGCGGACGTGATCGTCCAGGCCGGGGCCGGCGCACAGGCGGGCATCCCCGATGCCGAGTTCGAGGCGGCCGGCGCCGCCCTTGCGGCCGGGGCCGAAGAGGCCCTGAGAGACGCCGACATCGTCCTCAAGGTGCGCCGTCCGGCCAATGGGGAGCTCCAGGGCGTCAAACCCGGGGCGCTCCTCGTCGGCATCATGGACCCCTATGGCCAGGACGAGGCCCTCAAAGCCCTCGCCGACGCGCATGTGGCCGCCTTCGCCATGGAGCTGATGCCCCGCATCACCCGGGCGCAGGTCATGGACGTGCTCTCCTCCCAGGCCAACCTCGCCGGCTACCGCGCCGTCATCGACGCCGCGGCCGAGTACGGCCGCGCCATGCCGATGATGATGACCGCCGCCGGCACGGTGCCGGCCGCCCGGGTCTTCGTCATGGGCGCCGGCGTCGCGGGCCTCCAGGCCGTCGCCACGGCCCGCCGCCTCGGCGCAGTGGTGACCGCTACCGACGTGCGCCCCGCCGCCAAGGAGCAGGTGGAAAGCCTGGGCGCCAAGTTCGTCGCCGTCGAGGACGAGGAGTTCAAGCAGGCCGAGACGGCCGGCGGCTATGCCAAGGAAATGTCGGCCGAATACCGGGCCAAGCAGGCGGCGCTCGTCGCCTCCCACATCGCCAAGCAGGACATCGTCATCACGACGGCCCTCATTCCCGGCCGCCCGGCGCCGAAGCTGGTGACCCGGGAGATGGTGGAATCCATGAAGCCCGGCTCCGTGATCGTGGATCTGGCGGTCGAGCGCGGCGGCAATTGCGAGCTCGCGAAGCCGGGCGAGATCGCGGAGCACAACGGCGTCAAGATCGTCGGCCACCTGAACATGCCCGGGCGCCTCGCGGCGACCGCGTCGAGCCTCTACGCCAAGAATCTCTACGCGTTCGTCGAGACGCTGATCGACAAGGAGACCAAGACCGTCGCCGTGAAATGGGACGACGAGCTCGTGAAGGCGACCTGCCTCACCCGCGACGGCGCCATCGTCCACACGGCCTTCCAGCCGACGGCTTGAACAGGGGGACACCATGGCACTCACGCCCGAACAGGCTGTCGAACAATCCCGGGCTGCCGCCGAGGCCGCCCAGCGCGCCGCCGACACGGCCCAGGCCATCGCCGATCAGGTGGCGGCCGCCGCCTCCGCGGTCACCCATGGGGCGGTCGACCCGACGGTGTTTCGCCTCGCCATCTTCGTGCTGGCGATCTTCGTCGGCTACTACGTGGTCTGGCAGGTGACCCCGGCCCTGCACACCCCGCTCATGTCGGTCACCAACGCCATTTCGTCGGTGATCGTGGTCGGCGCGCTGCTCGCGGTCGGCGTCGACATCGCGCCGGCCTTAGGGGAGGGCCCGATCTGGGCGCGCGTCCTCGGCTTCGTCGGCGTCATCCTGGCCTCGATCAACATCTTCGGCGGCTTCCTGGTGACCCAGCGCATGCTCGCCATGTACCGCAAGAAGGGTTGAGGCCATGTCGGCGAACCTTGCCTCGATCCTCTACCTCGTCTCCGGCGTCCTCTTCATCCTGGCCCTGCGCGGCCTCTCGCATCCCACCACGTCGCGGCAGGGCAACCTGTTCGGCATGGTCGGCATGGGGATCGCGATCCTCACGACCCTGTTGGTCTCGCCTCCGAGCGGCTTCGGCGGCTGGCTGCTGGTGCTCCTCGGCCTTGCCATCGGCGGCGGCATCGGCGCGGTGATCGCCAAGCGCGTTCCGATGACCGCCATGCCGCAACTGGTGGCGGCGTTCCACTCACTCGTCGGCCTCGCGGCGGTGCTGGTGGCGGCGGGCGCGCTCTACGCGCCGCAGGCCTTCGGCATCGGCACCGTCGGCACCATCCACGGCGGTTCGCTGTTCGAGATGTCGCTGGGCGCCGCCATCGGAGCCGTCACCTTCACGGGGTCGGTCATCGCCTTCCTGAAGCTCGATGGGCGCATGTCCGGCAAGCCGATCCTTCTGCCGCAGCGCCATCTCCTCAATATCGGCCTCGGCCTGCTGCTCCTGGTGCTGGTCGTTGCCTTCATGCGTACCGAGAGCCATGCCGCATTCTGGCTGATCGTCCTGGTGTCCTTCGTGCTGGGCGTGACGCTCATCATCCCCATCGGCGGCGCCGACATGCCGGTGGTGGTGTCGATGCTCAACTCCTATTCGGGCTGGGCGGCGGCCGGCATCGGGTTCACCCTCGGCAACCTGGCGCTCATCATCACCGGCGCGCTCGTCGGCTCCTCGGGCGCGATCCTGTCCTACATCATGTGCAAGGGCATGAACCGCTCCTTCATCTCCGTCATCCTCGGCGGCTTCGGCGGCGAGACGGCGGGCGCCGCGGCCGGCGCGGTCGAAGCGCGGCCCGTGAAGCAGGGGTCGGCGGACGATGCGGCCTTCATCATGAAGAACGCCGCCAAGGTCATCATCGTGCCGGGCTACGGCATGGCGGTGGCGCAGGCGCAGCACGCCCTGCGCGAGATGGCGGACGAGCTGAAGGCCGAGGGCGTCGAGGTGAAATACGCCATCCATCCGGTGGCGGGGCGCATGCCCGGCCACATGAACGTGCTGCTCGCGGAAGCCAACGTGCCCTACGACGAGGTGTTCGAGCTCGAGGACATCAACGGCGAGTTCGCGCAGGCGGACGTCGCCTTCGTAATCGGCGCCAACGACGTCACCAATCCGGCCGCGAAGACCGATCCCAGCTCGCCGATCTTCGGCATGCCGATCCTCGACGTGGAGAGGGCCAAGACCGTGCTGTTCATCAAGCGCGGCATGGGTTCGGGTTACGCGGGCGTCGAGAACGAGCTGTTCTTCCGCGACAACACCATGATGCTCTTCGGCGATGCCAAGAAGGTCGTGGACGACATCCTCAAGAGCCTCTGATCCTTTCAGGCAGCCAGACCTTGAGCGAGGCCGGTTCGCAGCCGGCCTTCTTCTATGGAGCCCACCCATGGCCGTCACATTGCGGACCGCCGTTCCGAGCGACAGAAGCGCGGTCATCGAATTGATCCACCGGCTCAACGTCTTCGAGGCCGACCTCGTCGGCGACCGGCGGCGGGATTACGGCGGCGCCATCGGCTATTACGACGAGCTGCTCCAGCGGCTCGCCAAGCGCCAGGGCCGCGTCGTCCTGGCGGAGGAGGGCGGCTTCGTGGTCGGCGCCATGGGCTTCTCCCTCGACGAGGACGCAGCCTACGTGACGGACGACGTGCGCCGGCACGGCACCGTCACGGACCTCATCGTGCACGAGGACTGGCGCGGGCGCGGCGTGGGCCGGATGCTGCTCGCGGAAGCCGAGCGCCTGACCCGCGAGGCGGGCCTGAAGCGCCTGTTCATCGGCGCCCTCGTGGCCAACGAGGCTGCCTGCCGGACCTACGAGAAATTCGGATTCCAGCCTTACGTATCCCTGATGATCAAGGAGCTGTAATGGAATCGTGGAGTGACAGATCCGTCTTGCATAATTTCGGTGCATGTAATTGAGTTTCATTGAGGAGGAATTATCTTCAACGGAGCCGGCATGACGATCGTCTATCGACGTGCGAGTATTTCGATGTGCGTCGCTTTGGCGGTGCTATTGGGTCTTGGATCGCTGGGGTCTGGGGTGCGGGCTGAGGTTGCTCCTCGCTTTCCCTCCGATGAGCGGGTTCAAGAGCTGCTGGAGCTGGCTCTCTGATTCATCTCACGCGCCCGCTGTGAAATGACGAGCCTTGCAAGCCTGCGACCGAGCAGGAGATGAGAACGCCTCCCGTTGCCGTGGAGCACGCACGAGAGGCTGTTCGAACAGGATTCCTGTCAGCGATGGCCGAAAAATGCGGATTCGATTACGGCCAAAAATTCTTCCTGCCCATGATGGACCATTTTCGACGCTCGGTCGGGCTGAATGAGCGTCAACTTGCCATCGTGAGCATCTTGCACGGAATAGAACTTGGCTCTTCTTCCAAGAGCCTTCCCAAAAATGCCTGCTCACCTGAGATAAGGGGCCTCTTGTCGCAAGGTCGGCCTGCATCTCGATAAGCCTGAAAGGTCCTGTCCGGGTAACGCTCACGCGCCGGAAAGACTGTCGAGAGCGGGAAAGACCGTCAGCTTGAGCCAGCGGGATATCCAGTCCTTGGAGGCCATCCGCTCCCGGGAGATGTCCATCTTGTGCCGGAAGGCAGGGGTCGGCCGGACGACGAGCCCGAGCAGGTCGTCGACGCCGTACGGCGCGATGATTTCCACTCGGTCGCCCACCAGACGCGCTGCGACGGCCGTTGCCGTTTCCGGCCAATGGGCGATGGCATCCGCCGTGTCGCGATAGGGCCGGTCACAGTTGCGAAGGTGCATGCGAGCCTGGTTCTTCACTGACCAGCACACCTGTGGGTCAAGGCCGCGCAACCGGTGCTCCAGGGCCCTGTCGCGCTCCGCACCCGCATCGTCACGATCGAAATAAACCACGTCCACGTCGCCGAGACGGCTGGGGTCGGGCATCCGCCCATGCAGCACGTCCCAGACGGCATTGCGGACGAAGCCGGCACCGATCCAGCCATCGGGCAGTGCCAGGCTTGCGACGAGGTCGAGGAGGCGGCGCAGACCGGGATCGGATTCGAGAAGGTCCGCGATATCCGCGAGCCCTCTCATGGCAGCGGGATCTCAGGCAGCTGCGATCAGCGGAACAGACCCGCGACGCCGCCGCCTCCCTGGAGGCGGGACTGGCCCTGGCGGGCCGTGGCGTTGGAATTGTCGATGGCGAGCGCGCGCTGGTAGCTCTCCACCGCCTGCTGGCGGTCGCCCTTGCGCTCGAGGGCCACACCGCGCCACGCCCAGGACTCGGCGTCCTGCGCGTTGACGTTGAGAGCCGCGTTGAAATCCTCGATGGCCTTGTCGAACTGCCCCGTGGCCACGAGGCTCTGACCGCGGGCCGCGTAGGGCGCCGCCACGAAGGGGTTGCGGTCGATGGTGGCGTCGAAGTCCAGGATCGCCTGGGCGTGCTGGCCCTGGCGCTGGTAGAGCAGGCCGCGGGCATGGAGCGCCTCGGCGGATTCGGGCAGGAGCCGGATGGCGACCGACAGGTCGTTCAGGGCTTCCTGGTATTGGTTCTGGGCTCGCAAGAGGTTGCCGCGGCCGATATAGGCCGGGCCGTAATTGGGATCGGCCTGGATGGCACGGCTGAAATCGGCCAGCGCCTGGTCGTTGCGGCCGGTTTGGCGCAGGGCGAGCGCCCGGTTCGTATAGGCCGGGGCGTAGTTGGGATCCAGCTGCACCGCCTTGGTGAAGTCGGCGATGGCGTCGCTGTAGCGTCCGACGCGGGCATAGGCCGCGCCCCGGGTGTTATAGGCGCTCGGGTCGCCCGGATTGCGCTCGATCACGTCCGTGAGGGACGCGATGTTCACCTTGCTCGTGCCCTGCGTGTCCTCTTCCACCACGGCGATGCGCTGGGTGGCTCTGCCGCCGCCCATGGTTTCGCAGCCCGCGAGGCTGAGGGCGACGAGGGCGAGGCTCAGGGGGGCAAACCGGCGAATCGATGGGGCGAACACCTTCGTCTCCAATTTTTCCTGGGAAGGGGCTACTCTGACAGGGAAAGCTTAATAGCCGCCAAACGGGATGGCCGAAAGTGGGCCTAGAAACGCAATCAGCGCCCCGCTTGCGCAGACGGGCGCCGATTCACAATCGATAGGCCAAATTTCGTAAGCTCAGGGCTCAGCGGGTCGGGCGGGGCTTCGAAGGCAGCAGGCCTTCGCGCTGCATCCGCTTGCGGATGAGCTTGCGGGCGCGGCGGACGGCCTCGGCCTTCTCGCGGGCCTTCTTCTCAGACGGCTTCTCGTAATGACCGCGGAGCTTCATCTCGCGGAAGATGCCCTCGCGCTGCATCTTCTTCTTGAGAGCGCGGAGCGCCTGATCGACATTGTTATCCCGGACAAGAACCTGCACGCCGATTTCCTCGTATTTCAGCCGTTTCGATTGTTGCAAAAAGTAAAGGAGGCGCGTCTGGCGCACCTCTATCTGGCCGGCGGGATTATCAGAAGAAGCCTGGCCTGTCCAGGGTTCTTCCGAACAAAAGCACCGGTCGGCTAAGTCAACGGCCCAGATCGGAAAAGGTTTCAGGTCGTTTCCGGGAAAATCCGCGTCACGTGACCCATCTTCCGGCCCGGCCGCGCCTCGGCCTTCCCGTAGAGATGGAGATGCGCCCCCGGCTCCGCCAGGATGCGCTGCCAGGCCCCGGCCTCCTGGCCGATGAGGTTCTTCATCTCGACCCGCCCGAGCCGCCGCGTGTCCCCGAGAGGCCAGCCGCAGACCGCCCGGACGTGCTGCTCGAACTGGGACGTCACGGCGCCGCCCAGGGTCCAGTGGCCGGAATTGTGCACCCGCGGGGCGATCTCGTTGACCACGAGGCGCTCGGCCCCGCCCTCCGTCACCAGGAACATCTCGACCGCCAGGACGCCCACATAGTCCAGGGCCTCGGCGATCGCCCGGGCGATCTCGACCGCCTGCCGCTCCGTGGCGGACGAGACGCCGGCCGGCACCCGGGTCGTGTCGAGGATGTGGTTGCGGTGCTCGTTGGCGCACAGGTCGTAGGCCGCGAACTCGCCGGAGGCGGTGCGCGCCGCCACCACCGACACCTCGCGCTCGAAGGGCACGAAGCCCTCGAGGATCGAAGGGGCCCGCCCGACCGCCGCCCAGGCGGCGGCGGGATCGGTGTCGGGGCCGATCATGGCCTGGCCCTTGCCGTCATAGCCGAAGCGGCGGGTCTTGAGCACGGCGGGCCTGCCGATCCGGCGCAGCGCCTCGGTCAGCTGGCCCTCGTCCGATACCTCGGCGAAGGGCGCCACCGGAATGCCGAGGTCGGCGATGAAGCTCTTCTCCGTGAGCCGGTCCTGGGAGACGGCCAGGGATCTGGCGTTGGGGGCAAGCGGCGCGTGGGCGCTCAAGGTGGCGGCGGTCGCGCCCGGCACGTTCTCGAACTCGTAGGTGATCGCGTCCACGGCCTTGGCGAAGCGGATCAGGGCGGGTTCGTCGTCGTAGGGGGCGAGCGTGTGCTCGGCGCAGACGTCGAAGGCCGGGCTGTTCTCGTCGGGGCAATAGACGTGGGTGCGCAGGCCGAGCTGGGCCGCCGCCATGGCGATCATGCGGCCGAGCTGGCCGCCGCCGAGAATGCCGAGGGTGCTGCCGGGGCGGATCATGACCTCATGCCTCTCCCACCGGGCGCTCGGCCACGCTCTCGCTCTGGCGGGCGCGCCAGGCGTCGAGGCGCTCCGCGAGGCCCTCGTCGGTGAGTGCCAGGACCGCGGCCGCCAGGAGCGCTGCGTTCACGGCGCCGGCCTTCCCGATGGCGAGCGTCCCGACCGGGATGCCGGCCGGCATCTGCACGATGGAAAGCAGGCTGTCCTGCCCCGACAGGGCCTTGGACTCGACCGGCACGCCGAAGACCGGCAGGGGGGTCATGGCGGCCGTCATGCCGGGCAGGTGGGCGGCGCCGCCGGCGCCCGCGATGATGACCTTGAAGCCCTCGGCCTTCGCGCCCTTGGCGAAGGCCACCAGCCGGTCCGGGGTCCGGTGCGCGGACACGATGCGCGCGTCGTGGGGAATGCCCAGAGCCTCCAGGGTCTCGGCGGCATGCCTCATGGTTGCCCAGTCGGACTGGCTGCCCATGATGATGGCAACGGGGGCTCCCGCCATGGTGTGCTCCGGCTCGAGAAATTGCTAAAGCGCGGCATAGCCAAGGCCGCGGGCCCCCGCAAGGCCGTCGCCTCCCTGAAAGGAACTTTCTCAGGCGATGATGTCGGGGGTGAGCTGGTCTTCCAGCCGGCTGATCTGATCCTTGAGGACGAGCTTGCGCTTCTTGAGCCGCTGCACCTGAAGCTGATCGCCGGCGATCATGCCCTCAAGCGCCTCGATGGCCGAGTCGAGATCGCGGTGCTCCTGCTTCAGGCGGGCCAGTTCCGCTTCCAGTTCAAGCTTATCGTTCATGGGGAAATCCAGTGGCCTGTCCGCCTCCCGGCGGTCCGGCGAGAGCCGAAATTATGCTCTCAGGCTTAGCCGAGAGCAAGGTGAAACCCGTCCTATCGATGCGGCGCTGCAGCATGGAATAAAGTTAGTTTTGCCTTCGACTCGCCACACTGTCTATGTCACACTGCTGCCGTCGGAAGATCGAACAGGAGGGACCGACATGGCATTGCAGAACCACTTGGCGGAGCTCGAGCGCAAGCATCGGGCGCTCGAACGTGAGATCCAGGACGCGCTGAATCATCCGTCCATGGACGACACGAGACTCGTGGAGCTCAAACGCAGGAAACTCCAGCTCAAGGACGAGATCGCCAGACTGAGAGACACACGCTCGGTGGTGCACTGAACCAGGAACCGGTCTTCAAGAAATCTCACGAAGCCGTCGCCTTCCTATCGGAAGCGGCGGCTTTTTCATGAGGGGCTTCAGAGATACGCCCCGATCCCGTCGACGATCAGCTTCAGCCCGACGAGGACGAGCAGGGCGTAGACGAGGGTGTAGAACCGCTCCCCCGACACGTAGCGGACGAGCCGGACGCCCGCGAAGGTCGACGCGATGGCGAGGGGGAACAGGGCCGCCGAGGTGGCGAGGTTCTCGCCCGTGAGCTGGCCCAGGGCGAAATAGGGCGGCACCTTCATCCAGTTGTTGAGGGCGAAGAACACCGCGCCCGTGCCGACGAACACGTCCCGGGGCAGCTTCTGCGGCATGACGTAGATCTGGAACGGCGGGCCGCCCGCATGGGCGATCATGCTGGTGAAGCCGGCGAGCCAGCCCCAGAAGACCCCGCGCGGCACGTCGGCCTTCGCAGGCGCCGGCGGGGTCTTGCGCCGGTCCAGGACGATCCGGCGCAGCGCGAAGCCCGTGGTGATCGCGCCGATGACGAGCCGGACCGCCGCATCCGACACCTGAGCGGCCAGCAGGTAGCCGGTTCCCGTCCCCATGATGGCGCTCGGCAGCAGGATCATGATGTTGCGGCGGTCCCAGGCGCGGCGGTAGGCCCAGACCGACACCACGTCCTGCACCAGCAGGATCGGCAGGATGATGGCCGCGGCCTGCACCGGCGACAGCACGAGGGACATCAGCGGCAGCGACAGGAGCCCGAGCCCCGAGAAGCCGCCCTTGGCGAGGCCCATCAGGACGACCGCCGGAACGGCCGCGGCATAGAAAAGAGGATCGGTAACCATAAAACTCGCCGAAAGTCGCCGCTGACCGCAGCTTGCCCGCCTGCTACCACGACATGAGCTGCAAGTCCCATGCGGTAACGAAAAACGGGGAAACGCCATGACATCGACCCAAAGCCGCTACTACGACGTCTATGGGCAGTGGAAATCGGACCCGGTCGGCTTCTGGGAGGAGGCCGCTCGCGAGATCGACTGGATCCGGCCGGCCGACAGGATTTTCGATCCGGAGGCGGGCACCTACGGCCGCTGGTTCGTCGGCGCGGAATGCAACACCTGTCACAACGCGGTCGACCGGCACGTGCCGACCCGCGGCGGTCAGGCGGCGATCATCTACGACAGCCCGGTTACCGGCACGAAGCAGACGCTCACCTATGCGGAGCTGCAGGACGAGGTGGCGACCCTCGCGGCCGTACTGCAGGACATGGGAGTCCGGAAGGGCGACCGGGTCGTCCTCTACATGCCCATGATCCCGCAGGCCTCCATCGGGATGCTGGCCTGCGCCCGCATCGGTGCGATCCATTCCGTGGTCTTCGGCGGCTTCGCCCCCAAGGAGCTTGCGACCCGCATCGACGACGCGAGGCCGAAAGTCATCCTGTCCGCCTCCTGCGGCATCGAGGGTGCCCGCGTCCTGCCCTACAAGCCGCTCCTCGACGAGGCGATCATCCTGTCGTCCGCCAAGCCCGATGCCTGCCTCATCTTCCAGCGCCCGCAATGCGAGGCGTCGCTGGTCGAGGGCCGCGACCGCGACTGGCAGGAGGCCGTGACGAAGGCCAAGGCGGCAGGCCGCAAGGCCGACTGCGTGCCGGTGGCCGCCACGGATCCGCTCTACGTGCTCTACACCTCGGGCACGACCGGCAGGCCCAAGGGCGTCGTGCGCGACAACGGCGGCCACATGGTCGCGCTCAAATGGACCATGAAGAACTTCTTCGGGGTCGATCCGGGCGAGGTCTTCTGGGCCGCATCCGACGTGGGCTGGGTGGTGGGCCATTCCTACATCGTCTACGGGCCCCTGCTGCACGGCGCCACGGCCATCCTGTACGAGGGCAAGCCCGTCGGGACGCCGGATGCCGGCGCCTACTGGCGGGTCATCGCCGAGCACGGCGTAGTCACCCTCTTCACCGCGCCCACGGCCTTCAGGGCGATCAAGAAGGAGGACCCGAATGCGGAGCTTCTCAAGGGACACGATCTGTCCCGCTTCCGGGTCCTCTTCCTCGCCGGCGAGCGGGCCGATCCCGACACGATCAAATGGGCGGAGAACATCCTCCACGTTCCGGTGATCGATCACTGGTGGCAGACCGAAACCGGCTGGCCCGTGGCCGGCAACCCCCTCGGGCTCGGGGCGCTCCCGGTCAAGCACGGATCGCCCACCGTCCCGATGCCCGGCTACGTCCTGGAAGTGCTCGACGAGAGCGGGAAGCCCGTGCCGCCCGACACGATGGGCGCCATCGTCATCAAGCTGCCGCTTCCGCCCGGGTGCCTGCCGACCCTGTGGAACGCGGACGAGCGGTTCCGGGAATCGTATCTCACCGTCTATCCGGGCTACTACAACACCTCGGATGCGGGCTATCTCGACAAGGACGGCTACGTCTGGGTCATGGGCCGCACGGACGACATCATCAACGTGGCGGGCCATCGGCTCTCGACGGGCGGGATGGAAGAGGTGCTGGCATCGCATCCGGCCGTCGCCGAATGCGCCGTGATCGGCATCAAGGACTCTCTCAAGGGCGAGGTGCCCTGCGGCTTCGTGGTCCTCAAGTCGGGGGTCGAGAAGGCTCCGGCCGAGGTCGAGACCGAGCTCGTCGCCCTGGTGCGCGAGAAGATCGGCCCGGTGGCGGCCTTCAAGCTCGCCATCACGGTCGGCCGCCTGCCCAAGACCCGGTCGGGCAAGATCCTGCGCGGCACCATGAAGAAGATCGCCGACGGCGAAACCTGGTCGATGCCGGCGACCATCGACGATCCGATGATCCTGACCGAGATCGGCGAGACGCTGAAGCAGCGGGGGATCGCCGGATGAGCCCGAAACCGTCGGATGAGGCCTCGGATGCCGCCCGGTTCGAGGCCATGCTCCGGGAGGTCCTGACCACGGACGAGGAGGCGCGGGAGCACCGCTCCGCCAAGGACCTGCGGACCGTGGCCCGGCAGCGGGCGGTCGGCGCCAAGGCGCAGTTCGCGAATAGCCGCGAGAGGGGACCGAAATCCCGCGGCCGCGGGCCGGTGCAGAAGGACTGAAGAAAAAGGCCCGGAACGCTCCGGGCCTTTTTCTGAACCTTACTCTTCGTCCTCGTCGTCTCGCTTGAGCTGCTTGAGCTTGGCGAAGACCGAGTTGACGTCGATCTCTTCCTCGCGGGCGGGCTTCGGGCGGCTCATGTCGGCGAAGGGCTCGTCGCGCTGGACGGGGGCCGTCGAAACCTCGGCCGGCATCAGGGTGCCGCCGGTCTCCTGCGGCTCCGCCTGCTGCGGGCGGTCCTTGGCGGCGCGCTGCACCTCGAAGTCGAGGTCGATCTGCGAGCAGAGGCCGAGGGTCACCGGATCCATCGGGGTCAGGCTGGCGGAGTTCCAGTGGGTGCGGTCGCGGACCTGCTGAATCGTGGTCTTGGTCGTGCCCACCAGGCGCATGATCTGCGCGTCCTTGAGCTCGGGATGGTTGCGCACCAGCCAGAGGATCGCGTTGGGACGGTCGTGGCGGCGGGAGACTGGCGTATAGCGCGGGCCCTTCTTGATGCGCTTCTGCTCGGGCAGCTTCACCCGGGTCTCGGCCATCTTGAGGCGGCGGCTCGGGTCGGCCTGCGCCTTCTCGATTTCCTCGCGGGTGAGCTGGCCCGTGGTGATCGGGTCGAGGCCCTTGATGCCGGCCGCGACCTCGCCGTCGGCGATGCCCTTCACCTCGAGGGGGTGAAGCTTGCAGAAATCGGCGATCTGCTCGAACGACAGCGACGTGTTCTCGACGAGCCATACGGCCGTCGCCTTCGGCATCAGCGGTCCCTGGGACATGGACGAACCTCCTTCAAGCCGGGCGCCGGTCCGTCGGCGCCGCACGGCAAAACTCTCTTGCGCTCCGAACCGGTCGGCCCGGAGCATCTCGTCTCACATTGTGAGGGAAACGGACGGATTATAGGGATCGTGCCCAGATGTTGCAAATTTTTCAGACGAGGCGCCGCCTGTCTGGTCCCGAAACCTCGGCCGTGCCGGGGGCTGGCGGTGTCCGCCGGACGGGCTCTTGGGCGCTTGGTCCCGAATCCGGTTGCGGTGTCAGGAATTCGCCTCATATGTCTGCTCCCTATGAGGGGCTGCGTTGTGGTAAGGGGCCCGCGGGCAAGGGCGGGATCCTGCCACGACCCTCGAGGAGTCGTTCAGAAGGAGAATGCCATGGCTTTCGACCCCTTCGCCGAGGAACCGGCTGCGAACGTGCCCGGACACCAGATCGGCCAAGACCTGTCGCTGATGTCCATCGACGAAATCGACGAGCGAATCGCGCAGCTCGAACGGGAGATCCTGCGGCTGAAGGAGGTCAGAGCTCGCAAGGAAAGCTCCCGGGCCGCCGCAAGCGCATTCTTCAAGCTGGGGCAGGCCTGAGACGGCATTCGTTACGAAATTGCGTTCTTTAACCGGCGCTTAAGGTTTCTGGACGATAAACGAGATCATCCAGCTTCCTCTGGATGCCGAGTGGCTCCTGTCCACTCTGTTTGACGCCTCCCTGTTATGACTTCGAGCCGCCGTCGGGCGGCTCTTTTTTCACAGCCGTGGTTTCGTTTAACCTTAACGAAGGGTTAGCGGAGCAAAGGCCGTGCAGGCGCCCTATACTGACCTTCCGAGAACGTTGCGTCTTCGCCGGCAGGCCGGGAGGGGACGGGAAGCCTTTGGGAGACGGTGAGTGAGCGAACCCGATGTGATCAAGCATGGCGCCGGTCCCATCCGGTTCGGCCAGAACTTCGTGAACTCCGAAGCTTTCCGGGTCCTGTTCCAAGAGGGCATGGAGCTCATCGAGGAGACCGCCGCCTATCTCGACGGGCCGGGCCGGACAGAGGCGCGGCAGATGCCGCGGGAGACCAGCCTCGTCTATGCCAGCGAAAGCATGCGGCTGACCACGCGCCTGATGCAGATCGCCTCGTGGCTTCTCCTCCAGCGGGCGGTCGCGGAGGGCGAGATCACGGCCGACCAGGCCAATCTGGAGAAGAACCGGGTCCGGCTGACCATGCCCGAGACCCCGACCACCGTCGTCGAGTTCGAGGCGCTGCCGAGCCGCCTCAAGGATCTGATCGGGCTCGCGGCCCGCATGCATGCCCGGATCATGCATCTCGAGAAGCTCATGTCGGAGCCTCCCGCCGAGGTGCAGGCGCCGGCGCCCAATCCCGTCTCGGCCCAGCTCGGGCTCCTGGAAAGGGCCTTCTCCAAGGAATAGGCGCCTCGCTGCGTCATGCGGGGCCGCTGCACGACCACAGCCTCATGCTGAGAAGGTGCGCAGCACCGTCTCGAAGCACGAGGCGTTTCCAGAGAACACTGGAACCATCCTTCGAGACGCAGGCCCATGGCTGCTCCTCAGAACGAGGCGGCGGGATGAGATGGAGCGAGAACGATGAACCGCTCACTCGACAAGCCCATAAAAAAAGCCCCGCCGAAGCGGGGCTTTTTCAATTCCAGTGCAACCGTCCGGCTTACTTCTTGCCGAACGAGATGTTGCCGAACTTCGAGTTGAAGCGCGACAGACGACCGCCGCGGTCGAGCAGCTGCTGCGTGCCGCCGGTCCAGGCCGGGTGGGTGTTCGGGTCGATGTCGAGGTTGAGCGTGTCGCCCTCTTTGCCGTAGGTCGACCGGGTGGTGTACTCGGTGCCGTTGGTCATCACGACCTTGATGAAGTGGTAGTCCGGGTGATCGGTTTCTTTGCGCGCCATTGCCATAGTCCTTCTCGCGGTCAGCCGGTCCGGCCTGCCGCAGCCTGAGATCGAGCCTGTCATGAAATGATTGCGCGCCTATACCTCACTTAGAACCTTGAAACAAGCCAGGGGAAAGATGCTAAGTCCTCGGGCTCCCGGATTGTCGTAACGAAAGCTGAGATGGCCCAGTCTTCCAGTCGCCCGAAAGCCGCCCTGAGCTCGCTCAAGCCGCTGATCCCCTACGGCCTCGCCTACAAGGGCCGGATCGCGGCCGCGATCGGGGCCCTGGTCCTGGCTTCGGGAGCGACCCTGGTGGTGCCCATCGCGGTGCGGCGCGTCATCGATTTCGGCTTCTCGGCCGAGGGCAGGGCCTATATCGACGCCTATTTCGGGGTCCTGCTCTTCGTGGTGGGAGTCCTGGCAGTGGCCAGCGCGCTTCGCTACTACCTGGTCATCACCCTGGGCGAGCGCGTGGTGGCGGACCTGCGCTCCGCCGTCTTCCGGCACCTGACCTCCCTCGACCCGGCCTTCTTCGACCAGACCAAGAGCGGCGAGATCGTCTCGCGCCTGACCGCCGACACCACCCAGGTCAAGGCGGCCTTCGGGGTCAGCGTCTCCATCGCCCTGCGCAACCTCTTCCTCTTCGCCGGGGCGGTGGTGCTCATGATCGTCACGAGTCCCAAGCTCTCGGCCCTGGTGCTGCTCGCCATCCCGGTGATCGTTCTGCCCCTGGTCATGTCGGGCCGGGCGGTGCGGCGGCGGTCGCGGGCGGCGCAGGACCGGCTGGCCGACGCCTCGGCCTATGCGGCGGAGGCCATCGGGGCGGTCCGGACCATGCAGGCCTTCGGCATGGAGAGCCGCACGGCCTCCAGCTTCACGGCCGCCGCCGAGGAGGCCTTCGGGGCCGCGCGCCTGTCCACCACCATGCGGGCGCTGCTCACGGGCACCGGCATTTTCCTGGTCTCGGCCAGCGTCGTGGGCGTGCTCTGGTACGGGGCGCAGGACGTGCTCGCCGGCGAGATGACCGGCGGACGCCTGTCCCAGTTCGTCCTGTATGCGGTCTTCGCGGCCTCCTCCCTCGGCCAGCTCTCCGAGGTCTACGGCGAGCTGGCGCAGGCCGCCGGCGCCGCGGAGCGACTGGGCGAGATCCTGGCCGCCAAGCCTGCCATCGAGGCGCCGAAGAACCCGAAGCCCCTGCCGGAGCCTCCGCTCGGCACCGTCGCCTTCCAGGATGTCCACTTCGCCTACCCGACCCGGTCGGGCCAGGCGACCCTGCACGGCCTCAACCTGACGGTCGCGCCCGGCGAGCGGGTGGCCCTCGTCGGGCCCTCCGGAGCCGGCAAGAGCACGGTCCTGCAGCTGCTGCTGCGCTTCTACGATCCCCAGCGGGGAACGATCCTCGTCGACAACGTGCCGATTCAGGAGGCCGACCCGTTCCAGCTCCGCCGCCGGATGGCCCTCGTGCCGCAGGAGCCGACCATCTTCGCCGCCAGCGTCCTCGACAACATTCGCTACGGTCGGCCGGAGGCGGCGGAAGAGGACGTGCGCCGCGCCGCGGCGCTGGCCGCGGCGGACGGGTTCATCCAAGCCCTGCCGGACGGCTACGGCACCATCATCGGCGAGCGCGGCGTGACCCTGTCGGGCGGCCAGCGTCAGCGTCTCGCCATCGCCCGGGCGATCCTCAAGGACGCGCCGATCCTGCTCCTCGACGAGGCGACCTCCGCCCTCGACGCGGAGAGCGAGCGCAAGGTGCAGATCGCCCTCGAACGGCTCATGGAGGGGCGGACCACCCTGGTCATCGCCCACCGCCTCGCCACCATCCGGTCCGCCGACCGGATCCTGGTCATGGATCACGGCCGGATCGTCGAGGAGGGGACCCACGAGGCGCTCCTCGCGAAGAGCGGCCTCTACGCCCGCCTCGCCCAGCTCCAGTTCACCGGCGACGGATCGACCCAGGCGGCCGAATAGGCGCCTGGCAGCTGAACCGATCTCCCGGCCTCGCGGTTGAGATAGGGCCGGCGGAAAGCCGGCTCCTTCGTTTCGGGAGATGGACCATGATCGGCACCCTGAGCAGGAGGCACCCTCAGGATTCCTCCCGCATCAACATCCACGAGGACTGGGAGATCCGCTATTGGACCGACCGGTGGCAGGTCTCGCGCCAGCAGC
Source organism: Microvirga sp. (assembly GCA_035645535.1). GTDB lineage: Bacteria > Pseudomonadota > Alphaproteobacteria > Rhizobiales > Beijerinckiaceae > Microvirga. The sequence goes on from DASQMJ010000074.1 coordinate 103,532, forward strand.
TGCTCGACACGGTCAAGCGGGTGGGCCTGCAGGTGAACGACGTGGCGCGGGCGCTCGGCAAGGGTTGAGGCCTCAACGTTCCGTCAGCTTCAGCTCGATACGCCGATTGCGGGCATAGGCATCCTCGGTCGTGCCCTGGTCGATCGGCTGGAATTCGCCGAATCCCGCTGCCACCAGATGCTGCGGCTGAATCCCGCGAGCGACGAGCGCCTGCACGACCGCGATGGCACGGGCGGCGGACAGGGCCCAGTTGGACGGGAACTGCGCCGTCGCGATGGGGCGCGCATCCGTATGCCCGTCGACCCGGATCACCCACGGGATGTCCGGCGGGATCTGCCGTTCCAGCTCGATCAGGGCACTGGCGATCCGGTCGATCTCCCCCGAAGCCTCCGGCCGCAGGACGGCCTGGCCCGCCGGGAAGAGCACCTCCGACTGGAACACGAAGCGGTCGCCGACAATGCGCACGTCCGGCCGGTTGCCGAGGATCTGCCGCAGGCGGCCGAAGAAGTCCGACCGGTAGCGGGCGAGTTCCTGGACGCGCTGGGCGAGCGCGATGTTGAGGCGGCTGCCGAGATCGGCGATGCGGGCCTGGCTCTCCTTGTCCCGGGCCTCCGAGGCGGCGAGCGCCTCCTCCAGGGCCGCGAGCTGCTGGCGCATGGCGGCGATCTGCTGGTTCAGGATCTCGACTTGGCTCATGGCCCGGCTGGCGGTCTGGCGCTGGGCCTCCAGCGCCGTGTTCAGCTCGTTCGCCCGCTCCTGGGCGGCGCCGCCGCTGTCGACGAGGCCCTGGAGGCGGGCGCGGTCCGCTTCCGCCGCCTGCAGGGTCGTCTGCAGGGCGTTGAGGTTGTCCTCGACCGTGCGGCGGTTGGAGCGTTCGAGAGAAAGAAGATCGGTCAGCTCTGCGATCTGGCGGTTCAGGCGGTCGAGCACCGTGTCCCGGCTCGACAGCTCGCGGGACAGGAAGAACTGGCCCACCATGAAGACCGAGATCAGGAAGACGATCGACAGGAGCAGGGTCGACAGGGCGTCGACGAAGCCGGGCCAGTAATTGAGCTGGCCCTGACGGCCACGCCTGCGGCCTCCCGTGCTCGAAATGGCCATTTACGACAACCTCTCGCGGGCGATGCGGTCGAGCACCTGCTTGAGCTCCTTCTCGCGGGTGGCCTGCGCCTCGACCCAGTCGCGGATCAGCTGCTGCTCCGCCCGCATGTGCTGCACGAGACCCTGCACGCCCTCCGCCAGATTGGCCATGGCCTGGGTCGAGGCGCGTCCGCCCGCGCCGTCGTTGACGGCCGCGGTCAGGCGGTTGAGCGCGACGGCGAGCTCGTTCGAGGTGGTGGAGCGGAGCGACAGGTCCGGCGTGGTGTCCATGGTGGAGCTGGCGAGCCAGTCCTCGAGCTCCGTGTAGAACCGGCTCTGGGCCTGGCCGGCCTGGAGGTCGAGAAAGCCCAGAACCAGGGAACCGGCGAGGCCGAAGAGCGAAGCCGAGAAGGACAGGCCCATGCCTTGCAGCGGCGCCGCGAGCGAGGTTTTCAGCTCGTCGAAGAGGACGGCGGCATCCTGGCCCGTGCGCAGGGAGCCGATGATTCGGCCGACCGAGCCCACGGTGTCGATAAGACCCCAGAAGGTGCCGAGCAGGCCGAGGAAGACCAGAAGGCCGGCCAGATAGCGCACGATCTCGCGGCTCTCGTCGAGGCGCGCGCCGATGGAGTCGAGCAGGGAGCGCATCGCCGTCACGGACAGGCTGGAGCGGCTCGACCGGTTGCCGATGAGGGCCGCCATCGGGGCCAGCAGGACCGGATTGGCCGGCGCCACGAGCCCTTCCTCCGTCTGCCGGATGGTGTTGACCCAGCGCACCTCGGGAAACAGGCGCCAGACCTGCCGGATCGCCAGCACGATGCCGATGCCCATCACGCCGAGGATCAGGGCGTTGAGGCCCGGATTGGCCAGGAATGCGGACCAGATCTGCCGATAGAGGATGAAGGCGACGAATCCCGCCAGGACCAGAAAGACCGCCATGCGGATGAGATAGATCCGCGGTGGGGTAAGGGGCTGATCGGCCATCGTTATCCTGCTCGCTGGTGCTTCGAGACCGTTCCAATGTGACCGCGCCTTACCGTGGGATCAAGCGCGGCCGGGGATCTCGTGCCCTTGGCGAACAGAAATATCAGCCTTTGGCCTTCTTCAGGAGCTTGAGCAGCTCGCGGTGAATCGTCTCGTTCCCGCAAGCCACCGATTTCTTGGCGAGCGGATCGCTGCCGCCGTCCGCGTCCGAGATGAAGCCGCCGGCCTCGCGGATCATCAGGATGCCGGCCGCGATGTCCCAGGAGTTGAGGCCGCGCTCCCAGTAGCCGTCGAGGCGGCCGCAGGCCACGTAGGCAAGGTCGAGGGCCGCCGCGCCCCAGCGGCGCATGCCGCCCACTTGCGGCATGACGGTGGCCGCCTCGCGCAGGAAGAGGCCGTGGTCGCCCTTGCCGACATGTGGCAGGCCGCAGGCGAGGACGGCATCGACCATCTCCGTGCGGGCGGCCACGCGGATGCGGCGGTTGTTGAGGAAGGCGCCCTTGCCCCTCTCGGCGATGAACAACTCGTCCTTGGCGGGATCGTAGATCACGCCGGCCACGATCTGGCCGTCGCGCTCGAGTCCGACCGAGAGGGCGAAATGGGGCAGGCCGTGCAGGAAGTTCGTGGTGCCGTCGAGCGGATCGATGTGCCAGCGATGGTCCGGGTCCGTGCCCTGCACGACGCCCGCCTCCTCCATGACGAAGCCATAGCCGGGACGGGCCTTCTCCAGGGCCTCGCGCAGGATCTGCTCCGCCTTGCGGTCGGCGGCGGACACGAAATCGCCGGGCCCCTTTCGGGAGACCTGCAGGTTCTCGACCTCGCCGAAATCGCGCTTCAGGGAGCGCGAGGCCTTCATCACGGCATCGGTCATGACGGTCATGAGGGGCGAGCGGATCATCGTGCAGGTCCTGGCAAAGAGCGGTTTTGAAGAGAGCGTGGTCGATGGACTACGGAGGAGGCGACGTCAAGCAACTCTAGAAGTCATCGCATTCCGAGGCGTTCCGCCGCCAGGCGCTCGGCGCGCTTGCGGTCGTCGGCGCTCAGGTCCTTGAGGGCATCGTCGAGCCAGGCGTCGTTCAGCCCCTGAGCGGCCGCCAGGATGTGCCAGGCGGCGGCGTCGACCTTGTTCTGCGGCACGCCGCGCCCGGCCGCGAGGAGCCGCGCGAGGCGGTTCTGGGCGATGGCGTTGCCCTTGGCGGCCGCGCGGCGGAAATAGCGGGCCGCTTGGGATTCGCTCGCCGCCACCCCTTCGCCGTTGAACAGGAGGATCGCGTATTCCACCTCGCCGACGGAGCTGCCGTTGTCGGCGGCGCGCTTGAACAGCTTCGCGGCCTCGCCGGCGTCGCGCTCGACGCCGCGGCCCTTGAGGTAGAGAACGCCCAAGGCGTGCTGGGCGTCCGGGATCTCGCTCTCGGCGGCGCGGCGCAGCAGCCCGACCGCGCGCTCCAGATCCGTGGAGGCGTCGCTGGTGAGGAGCAGCAGGGCGAGGTTGTGGCTCGCCACCGGGTGGCCCTTGGCGGCGGCCTGCTCGAGCCAGGCGCGCCCCTGGGCGGCGTTCTTGTCCATGCCGCGCCCGTCGAGGGCCATGAGGCCGAGGGAGGCGAGCGCATGGGCGTCGCCCCGGTCCGCGGCGAGCCGGTACCATTCGGCCGCCTTGCGTGGGTCGAGCTTGACGCCGAGGCCCTGGTTGTAGAGCTCGCCCAGCAGCGTCATGGCGGCCGTGTCGTCCCGGTTCCTGTCGAGCCTGAGGGTCGCCTCCCGGAAGGCCGTCAGGTAGAGGCCGCGCTGGTAGGCCCCATAGGCGAGATCCGGCGCGGCCGCATGGGCGGTGGCGGCGCAGGCCAGGAAGGCGAGGGGGGCGAGAAGGCGCACGATCCGCATCAGCGCACCGCGTCCTGGGTGCCGATGAGGGCGACAGCCGCCTCGACCCCCTTGGCCGGACCCGCCGGGTGGGACCAGACCGCGTCGCCGACGGCGACGAACTCCGCCTTCGTGGCCACCAGGGCCGGGATGGCCTCCAGGCTCGGCGCATAGGCAGCGCAGGGCGTCTCGAAGATCTCGGCCCACCAGGCCGCCCTCTCGACCACGCTCTCCAAGGCCGGGACGGAGCCGTCCGGCCGCGGCTCGCCGAAGAGCAGGTAATCGACGCCGGCTTCCCCTAAGGTCATGGCGTCGTCCTTCGTGCGGATGCCACCGGCCCCGACGGCGCGCTCTTCCTTCAGCCGCTCGCGCAGCTCCCGGACGAGGGCCGGGCTGCCGCCCTGGACATGAGCCCCGTCCGCTCCGCCGCGGGCCGCTACGGTGGCGAGATCGGCCTCGCCCTCCGCCGCTACGATCAGGGCCGCCCCATGCTCCTGAGCCGCAGGTGCGACCGCCTTGACCAGCTTGATGAGGGAGCGCTCGTCGGCGGCCGCCAGGCGCAGCAGCACGGCGGCGACGTTGCCGCCCGCGCAGGCCTCGGCGAGGCGCGGCGCGAAGGCGGCATCGCTCAGGACGGGCGTGATGAGGTAGAGACGGGCAGCGGGCTCGGCCATGGTCCAGCGTTCATGAGAAAATTGTCGACGGCTACGCCATAACGAAAACGGGGCCGTCTTGCGAGGCCCCGTCTTCTGTCAATCGATTGAGGCGAAAGCCCGGCCGGTCACTCCGCCGCCTGGCGGCTCGCCGAGAAGGTCGGGTCGAGCTCGCCGGAGGCGTAGCGCTTGGCCATCTCGGCAAGGGTGAAGACACGCTTGATCTTCGAGGCCTGGCCGGCGGTGTTGAACTCCTGCAAGCGCTGCTTGCAGAGCTTCGTCATCGCCTCCATGGCGGGCTTCAGGTACTTGCGCGGATCGAATTCGCCCGGGTTCTCGGTCAGGACCTTGCGGATCTGGCCCGTCATGGCCATCCGGTTGTCCGTGTCGATGTTGATCTTGCGCACGCCGTTCTTGATGCCGCGCTGGATCTCCTCCACCGGCACGCCCCAGGTCGGCTTCATCTGGCCGCCGTACTGGTTGATGATGTCCTGCAGCTCCTGCGGAACCGAGGAGGAGCCGTGCATCACGAGGTGCATGTTCGGCAGCTTGCGGTGGATCTCCTCGATCACGTGCATGGCCAGGATCGCGCCGTCGGGCTTGCGGGAGAACTTGTAGGCGCCGTGCGAGGTGCCCATGGCGATGGCGAGCGCGTCGACCTTGGTCTCGGCCACGAACTTCACGGCCTCGTCAGGGTTCGTCAGCAGCTGGTCGTGGGAGAGCTTGCCCTCGGCGCCGTGGTCGTCCTCCTTGTCGCCCATGCCGGTCTCGAGGGAGCCGAGCACGCCGAGTTCGCCCTCCACAGAGATGCCGCCGAGATGGGCCATCTCGACCACCTTCTTGGTGACGCCGACATTGTAGTCCCAGTCGCCCGGGGTCTTGCCGTCAGCCTTCAGCGAGCCGTCCATCATGACCGACGTAAAGCCGGCCTGGATCGCCGTCATGCAGGTGGCGGGCTCGTTGCCGTGGTCGAGATGCACGCAGACCGGGATGTGCGGGTAGATCTCCGTGACCGCGTCCATCATGTGCTTGAGCATGACGTCGTGGGCATAGGCGCGGGCGCCGCGGCTCGCCTGGATGATCACCGGCGCGTCCACCTCGTTGGCGGCCGCCATGATGGCGAGGGCCTGCTCCATGTTGTTGATATTGAAGGCAGGGACGCCGTAGTCGTGTTCGGCGGCGTGGTCCAGAAGCTGCCTCAAGGTAATGCGCGCCATGATATCCTCCGTGTATTCTTGCTCTTAAAGCTCGACGAAGCTGAACCGTGCCTTAAGCCTTCAGGGCCTCGACCCCCGGCAGCGACTTGCCCTCGAGCCATTCGAGGAAGGCGCCGCCTGCCGTTGATACATAGGTGAAGCTTTCCGCCACGCCAGCGTGGTTGAGCGCCGCGACCGTGTCGCCGCCGCCGGCGACCGACAGGAGCTTGCCGGCCTTCGTGCGCTCCGCCGCATGGCGGGCCGCCGCGACCGTGCCCTGGTCGAAGGGCGGGATCTCGAAGGCGCCGAGCGGGCCGTTCCAGACCAGCGTCGCCGCGTCGTTGATGGCCGAATTGATGCGCTCGACCGACTGGGAGCCCACGTCGAGGATCATCTGATCCTCGGGGATCGCGTCGATGCCGTAGGTGTGGTTGTGGGCGCCGGCCTTGAACTCGTAGGCGCACACCCCGTCCACGGGCAGGATGATGGCGCAGTTCGACTCCCGCGCCCGCTCGATGATGCGAAGCGCCGTCTCCGCCAGGTCCTTCTCGGCGAGCGACGTGCCGATGCCGAGGCCCATGGCGTGGATGAAGGTGTTGGCCATGCCGCCGCCGATCACGAGGGCGTCGACCTTCTTCACCAGGTTTTCGAGCAGGTCGATCTTGGTCGAGACCTTGGCGCCGCCCACGATGGCGACGACCGGACGCTTGGGCGCCTCCAGGCCCTTGGTCAGGGCCTCCAGCTCCGCCTGCATGGTGCGGCCGGCGTAGGACGGCAGCACACGGGCGAGGCCTTCGGTCGAGGCGTGCGCCCGGTGCGCCGCCGAAAACGCGTCGTTGACGTAGAGGTCGCCGAGCTTCGCCAATTCCTGCACGAAGGCCGGATCGTTCTTCTCCTCGCCCGCATGGAAGCGGGTGTTCTCGAGGAGCAGCACGTCGCCGTCCTTCAGGCCGTTCACCGCCTGCGCGGCCGCGTCGCCGATGCAGTCATTGGCGAAGAAGACGGGCCTGCCGAGATGCACGGAGACCGCCTCCGCGACGGGCTTCAGGGACTCCTTGGGGTCACGCCCCTTCGGGCGGCCGAAATGGGCGAGAAGGATCACCTTCCCGCCTTTCTCGGCGATCTCCCGGATGGTGGGCAGGACGCGCTCGATGCGCGTCGCGTCCGTCACCCGGCCGTTCTCCATCGGGACGTTGAGATCGACCCGGACGAGAACGCGCTTGCCCTTGACGTCGGCCTGATCGAGCGTGCGGAAGGCGGTCATTCAAGCCTCCGTCAGATGAGCTTCGCCATGGCGACGGCGGTGTCCGCCATGCGGTTCGAGAAGCCCCACTCGTTGTCGTACCAGGACAGGACGCGCACGAAGTTGCCCTCCATGACTTTGGTCTGGTCCAGGTGGAACACCGAGGAGTGCGGGTCGTGGTTGAAGTCGGACGAGACGTTCGGCTGGTTCGTGTAGCCGAGGATGCCCTTCAGCTCCTGCTCGGCCGCGCGCTTGATCGCCTCGTTGATCTCCTCCTTCGTCGTGGCCCGCTTGGCCGTGAACTTGAAGTCGACCACGGAGACGTTCGGGGTCGGCACGCGGATCGACGAGCCGTCGAGCTTGCCGTTGAGCTCGGGCAGCACGAGGCCCACCGCCTTGGCGGCGCCGGTCGAGGTCGGGATCATGTTCAGGGCCGCCGCGCGGGCGCGGTAGAGGTCCTTGTGCATCTGATCCAGGGTCGGCTGGTCGTTCGTGTACGAGTGGATCGTCGTCATGAAGCCCTTCTCGATGCCGACCGCATCGTGAAGCACCTTGGCGACGGGCGCGAGGCAGTTGGTGGTGCAGGAGGCGTTCGAGATGACGATGTGGTCCTTCGTCAGCTTGTCGTGGTTGACGCCGTAGACGACCGTCAGGTCGGCGCCGTCGGCCGGGGCCGACACGATCACGCGCTTGGCGCCCGCCTGCAGGTGCGCCGAGGCCTTCTCCTTCGAGGTGAAGATGCCGGTGCACTCCATCGCGATGTCGACGCCGAGTTCCTTGTGCGGCAGGGTCGCCGGATCCTTGATGGCCGTGACCTTGATCTTCTGGCCGTTGATGACGAGGAACTCGCCATCGACCGCGACTTCCGCCGGGAAACGGCCATGGACGGAGTCGAAGCGCAGCAGATGGGCGTTCGTCTCGACCGGACCGAGGTCGTTGATGGCGACCACCTCGATGTCCTTGCGGCCGCTCTCCACGATGGCGCGGAGGATGTTACGCCCGATGCGACCGAATCCGTTGATCGCGACCTTCACCGTCATAGTCTTTGCTCCCTTGGTGCGGCGGCTCGAACCTCTTCGAGCCTCACAGATTATGCGTTCTCAACACCCTTTCGGCGACCGCCTCGGCCGTGATGCCGAAGTGCCGATAGAGATCCTTGTAGGGCGCGCTCGCGCCGAACCCATGCATGCCGACGAAGATTCCGTCGGGGCCGATGACCGAGTCCCAGCCGAAGCGCACCGCAGCCTCGACCGCGACCTTGACCGGCGCATCGCCGACGATGCGGGCGCGGACTTTCTCGGGCTGGGCCAGGAAGAGGTCGAGCGAGGGCACCGATACAACGCGTACGGCGAAGCTTTGTTCACTCAGGAGCTTCTGGGCCGCGAGCGCGATCTCCACCTCGGAGCCCGACGCGAAGATCGTGGCGCGGGCCTTGCCGTCGGCCGGCGAGATCTCGTAGGCGCCGGTGGCCGAGAGGTTCTCGGCCGAGCCATCCCGGCGGACCTGGGGCAGGCTCTGGCGCGTGAGGGCGAGCAGGCTCGGGCCGTCGGTGCGCTCCAGCGCCAGCTGCCAGCACTCGGCGGTCTCGACCGCGTCGGCGGGGCGGAAGACCCGCATCTTCGGCATGGCGCGCAGGGACGCCAGGTGCTCCACCGGCTGGTGGGTCGGGCCGTCCTCGCCGAGGCCGATGGAATCGTGAGTCATCACGTAGACGACCGGGATGCCGGCGAGCGCCGCGATGCGCATGGCGGGACGCGCATAGTCGGCGAAGACCAGGAAGGTGGCGCCGGCCGGGACGAGGCCGCCGTGGAGCGCCATGCCGTTCATGGCTGCCGCCATCCCGTGCTCGCGGATGCCGTAGTGGATGTAGCGGCCCGCATAGGAGCCCGGCGAGATGGCGGTCAGGTTCTTGGTCTTGGTGTTGTTGGAGGGCGTCAGGTCCGCGGAGCCCAGCACCAGCTCGGGCACCGCCTCGGTGATGACCTCCAGGGCAATCTCGCTCGCCTTGCGGGTCGCGACCGCCTGCGGCTCGGCGATCAGGCGCTCCTTGAGGCTCTTCACCGCATCGGCCAGCCCCTGCGGACGCACGCCCTTGAGGCGGCGCTCGAACTCGGCGCGTTTCTCGGGGGCGAGAGCCTTCAGGCGGTCGGCCCAGGCCTTGCGCTGGCGGCGGCCCTTCCGGCCCGCCTTGGCCCAGGCGTCGCGGATCTCGTCCGGGATTTCGAAGGGCGCATGGCTCCAGCCGAGCGCCGCCTTGGCGCCCGCCAGTTCCTCGGCCCCGAGGGGCTCGCCGTGGGCCTTGGAGGTGCCGGCCTTCTTGGGCGCGCCGAAGCCGATGGTGGTCTTACAGGCGATCAGGGTCGGGCGGTCTGACTTCTGAGCCCGGGAGAGGGCGCGGGCGATGGCCTGCGGATCGTGCCCGTCGACGCGCACGGCGCGCCAGCCGGCGGCCTCGAAGCGCTTCACCTGGTCGACGGAATCGGAGAGCGAGAGCGGGCCGTCGATGGAGATGCCGTTGTCGTCGAACAGGACGATCAGGCGGTTGAGCCTCAGGTGGCCGGCGAGCGCGATGGCCTCCTGGCTGATGCCCTCCATCAGGTCGCCGTCCGAGGCGATCACGTAGGTGCGGTGGTCGACGAGATCGTCCCCGTACTCGGCGTTGAGCATGCGCTCGGCGATCGCCATGCCGACCGCCGTGGCGATGCCCTGGCCGAGCGGGCCGGTCGTGGTCTCGACGCCCGGCGTCATGAAGTTCTCAGGGTGCCCGGGGGTCTTGGAATCGAGCTGGCGGAAGCGCTTCAGCTCCTCGACCGTCATGCCCTTCACGCCCGTGAGGTGGAGGAGCGAGTAGAGCAGCATCGAGCCGTGGCCGGCGGAGAGCACGAAACGGTCGCGGTCGGGCCAGGTCGGATCGGTGGCGTCGTATTTCAGGAACTTGGTGAAGAGCACCGTCGCCATGTCGGCGGCGCCCATGGGCAGTCCCGGGTGGCCGGACTTCGCCTGCTCCACGGCATCCATGGAAAGGACGCGCACGGCATTCGCCAGATCGGAATGGGTGACGCGGGGGGCGGAGACGGTCTCTGTCACGGCGGGATCCATAAAAATCGTGCAGCCGGCCCTCTGAGGGGCGGGCCCTTCCAAAAGCTGCGGCTCCTTAACACGCGGCAGGGGCGAGTCAAAGGCTTCAGCCGTCCAATTCCCAAAGGACCGTTGCCGGTCCGGGGCAGGGGGCCTAGTGTCGGGGGCGATTCCCGGATGATGCGATGAGTTCCACTCTCGACGACGCGATGAAACGGCTGGAGATGGCCCTCGGGCTCCTTGAGGCCTCGGTCGCCCGCAGGCTTGAGGCCGACGGCCGGCGCGGGGACCTGGAGACGGAGCTGCAGCTCATGCAGGACGACCGGGCCCGCCTCGCCCTGGAGCTGGACGGCGCCCTCGACCGCCTCCACCGCTACGAGGCCGCAGCCGACGATGTGGGCCGGCGGGTGCGCCAGGCCATCGGGGCGGTGCAGAGCGTCCTGGCCCAGGCCGGGCAGTTCGAGCCGGAGGAGGGCTGACATGGCGCCTGTCACTGTCACCATCGCGGGCAAGACCTACCGGATCGCCTGCGCCGACGGGGAGGAGCAACACCTGGAGAGCCTGGCAGCCTCCTTCGACGCCCGGATCGAGGAGATGCGCTCCACCGCCGGCGAAATCGGCGACATGCGCCTCCATGTCATGGCTGCCCTGACCCTTGCGGACGAACTTTTCGAGGCGAAGCGGCGCATCGGCGCCCTGGAGAAGGAGATCGACGAGATGCGGCGATTCTACTCCGCGGGCGACCACCGGGTGCAGGCGGCGGAGGCCCGGATGGCGACGAGCCTCCAAAGGGTCGCCGAGCGCATCGAGCGCTTGGCCCGCAGCCTCAACGCGCCTGTCCAGGGCTAGGCGCGGAACCCTGCAACCGATGGCGTCGCACCTCGCAGACGAACGGATCCGAGGCATCGGCGAGGCATGCTTGAACGGCTGGCCGTCCCTGCGGACGATCGCCTTCGCGGCCGCCTTCGCCGACGGGCGCATCGCGGCCGTGGCCTTCGGCGCGGTCCACGACGGCATCGCCTGCGTGAACTCGGTCGCGGCCGACCCGGAATTCCATCGCCGCGGATACGCCCGGAAGGCGATCTCGGCGGTCCTGTCTCGGGCGCAGGACCGCTGCGGCGCCACCGGAGCCTGCGTGCCCGTCGTGGCAGCCAACGCACCGGCCGTCGCGCTGTACGACGGGCTGGGCTTCCGCACCGAGGCCTACCGGTATCACTATCGGCGCGCCCCGCAGGGGGCGAGAATTTAAAGCGGGCGGTCCTCGCTTTCCCCCTTCCCCCGGACCCCTGTCGTCCCTACATAGGAAAGGCGGGGCTGCGGGGCGCGTTAGGAGTTCATTTTCCCCGGGGCCTTATCGATCCTGAAGGGAGCTGTCCCTGACCCGGTCCGTGGATCGGGACACACGGCGCCCACCTACTTTGTAGGTTCCCGGGATCGCTTCTCCGACGGTTTCTGTGGCTCCGCACTTCATGTCTTCCCTTTCTCCTCCCGAGCTCAAGGACCGGCTTCGCCGCGAAGGCTTCGCCCGCCGCGACGCCCTCGACGAGGCGTTCCGCGAGAACGCGGCCCGGCGCATCGCCGAGCAAGCGCTCGATTTCCCAGGCCTGAAGGACGTGACGCCGGTCGGCGCCTACTGGCCGATCCGCAGCGAGGTCGATCCGCGTCCGCTCATGGAGGCGCTGCTCGCCCGCGGGCAGGACGTGGCCCTCTCCCAGATCCTCCATCCCCACCTGAGCTGGCGCCTCTGGCAGCCCGGCGACGTGCTCGTGAAGGGCGGCTTCGGCGTGCGCGAGCCCGGCCCCGACGCGCCGGAGGTCTTCCCGGCGGCGCTCCTGGTGCCGCTCGTGGCTTTCGACCGGCGCGGCGGTCGCGTCGGCTACGGCAAGGGCCATTTCGACCGGGCGATCGCGGCCCTCGAGGACAAGCATCCCATCTTGACGGTCGGCCTCGCTTATGCGGTTCAGGAGATCGAGCAGGTTCCGGTCGAACCCCACGACCGCCCACTCGACGTGATCATCACCGAATCCGAGCTCATTCGGACCCGAACCTAAGGGATCCCCATGCGTCTTCTGTTCCTCGGCGACGTGGTCGGCCGGTCGGGCCGCAACGTGGTGGTCGAGCGCCTGCCCGGTCTGCGCGAGCGCTGGCGGCTCGACTGCGTCGTCATCAACGGCGAGAACTCGGCCGGCGGGTTCGGCATCACGGAGGCGATCTGCGACGACCTCCTGAACGCAGGCGCCGATGCGATCACCCTGGGGAACCACAGCTGGGACCAGCGCGAGACCCTGGTGTTCATCGAGCGCCAGCAGCGGCTGCTGCGGCCGGTGAACTACCCGCCCGGCACGCCCGGGCGCGGCGCGAACCTCATCGACACCCAGACGGGCAAGAGGGTGCTCGTCGTCAACGTCATGGGGCGCCTCTACATGGATCCCCTCGACGATCCCTTCGCGGCCGTCGACCGGGAACTCGAGGCCTGCCCGATGGGGCAGGTGGCCGATGCGGTCGTCGTCGACGTCCATGCGGAGGCGACCTCCGAGAAGGAGGCCATGGGCCACCATCTCGACGGGCGCGCCAGCCTCGTGGTCGGCACCCACACCCATGTGCCGACCGCCGACCACCGGGTGCTCGCCGGCGGTACCGCCTACATGTCCGATGCGGGCATGTGCGGCGACTACGATTCCGTGCTCGGCATGCAGAAGGAGGAATCGATCCGCCGCTTCCTCCAGAAGACCCCCGGCCCCCGCATGGAACCGGCCATGGGCGAGGGCACGCTCTCCGGAATCGCGGTCGAGACCGACGACCGGACCGGCCTTGCGGTCCGCGTCGCAGCCCTGAGACTCGGCCCCCATCTGGAAGAATCCTGGCCCCGGTTCTGGGACTGAGCGCCGGGCTCCGTTCCGCTGCTCCCTTGGCATGCGGCAAATCGTTCCCCATTTGTCGTCTCGCGGAGGATCGCCGGTGGATATCGAGCAGAAGAGACGTCTTTACCGGGACGTAGGAGCAACGGTGCCGGAGGTGCTGGAGCACAAGAGCGCCTCGGACGTCCTGCGCGCGGTCATCGACAAGGCTAAGGGCGAGACCATCTCCGTCGGAGAGATCATCGAGGCCTTCGGCGAGCGCGCCTTCGGCTTCGTGCTGATCCTGTTCAGCCTGCCCAACTGCGTGCCGGCCCCGCCCGGCATTGCCGGCATCGTCGGTACGCCGGTGCTGATCTTCGGCATCCAGATGATGCTCGGGCACAGGCACCCCTGGCTGCCGGGCTTCATCCGGCGGCGGACGATCTCGCTGTCCAAGTTCAAGCGCCTCATCGACGTGGCCGAGCCGAAGCTGCGCTGGCTCGAGAGCTGGTGCAAGCCGAGGCTGACCCAACTCTTCGGCGTCGTCGGCGACAGGATGGTCGGCCTCTTCGCGTTCCTGGCGGCGCTCTCCGTGCTTATCCCCTTTCCGGGCACCAACTTCCCGCCCTCCATCGCCCTCGTGATCGTATCGATCGCCGTCATGGAGGAGGACGGCTACCTCCTGATCCTGGGCTATCTCCTGGGGATCGCGGGCCTCGCCTACACGGCCACGGTCCTGGGTGCGTCCTACCACTTGATCCAGGCGGCGATGTCCAGCGGCGTGTCCTGGCTCGGATGGTGACGCGAAGGGCTTTGCCTCCGGCGCAACAGCGTTTTATAAGCCCGCCATCGACATCTTTTATGGCTTGATGGGCTCTTGCACGCCAAGAGGCTCTCGGCCGTGACCGCGGAGGCCCCATGGCCGGACATTCACAGTTCAAGAACATCATGCATCGCAAGGGGCGCCAGGATGCGATGCGCTCCAAGCTGTTTTCCAAGCTCGCCCGCGAGATCACCGTGGCGGCCAAGATGGGCGCGCCCGATCCCAACATGAACCCGCGCCTGCGCGCCGCCATCCTGGCGGCTCGGGCCGAGAACATGCCCAAGGACAACATCCAGCGCGCCATCAACAAGGCCGCCGGCAACGACGGCGAAAACTACGAGGAGATCCGCTACGAGGGCTACGGCCCCGGCGGCGCGGCCATCATCGTCGAGGCCATGACCGACAACCGCAACCGCACGGCTTCGGACATCCGCTCCTACTTCACCAAGAGCGGCGGCAACCTCGCCGAGACGGGCGCGGTCTCGTTCATGTTCGACCGGGTCGGCCTCGTGGAGTTCGGTCCTGAGGCGGCGAGCGCCGACGCCATGCTGGAGGCCGCCATCGAGGCGGGGGCCGACGACGTGGTCTCGACCGAGAACGGCCATGAGGTCTACTGCGAGCAGTCCGCCCTCAACGAGGTCACCAAGGCGCTGGAGGAGAAATTCGGCGAGCCGAAGGCCTCAAAGCTCGTCTGGAAGCCTCAGACCCCGGTGGCCGTCGACGACGAGGCGGGCGAGAAGCTCATGAAGCTCATGGAGACCCTCGAGGAGCACGACGACGTCCAGAACGTCTACGGCAACTTCGAACTCTCCGAGGCGCTCATGCAGAAGATGGCGGGCTGATGTGACTGAGCGCGTCCGCATCCTCGGCCTCGATCCCGGCCTGCGCAACACCGGCTGGGGCGTCATCACGGTCGAGGGGACGAAGCTCTCCTTCGTGGCCTGCGGGGTCGTGACCTCGGACGGCGATCTCGACCTGGCGCTGCGCCTCAAGCAGCTCCACGACCGGCTCACCGAGGTGGTCAGGACCTGGAAACCCGACGAGGTTTCCGTCGAGGAGACCTTCGTCAATAAGGACGCCCAGGCGACCCTCAAGCTGGGGCAGGCCCGCGCCATGTCCCTGCTGGTCCCGGCCCTGCACGGGCTGCCGGTGGCGGAATACGGCGCCAACCAGGTCAAGAAGACCGTGGTGGGGGTCGGCCACGCCGAGAAGGATCAGGTGCAGGCCATGGTGAAGATCCTGCTGCCCAAGGCCGACTTCAAGAAAGCCGACGCGGCCGACGCGCTGGCCATCGCCATCGCCCATGCCCACCACCGCAAGGCGCGGGCTTTGGCGGCGAGCCTCTAAGGTGTTACAGAGCAGCGTTCGTCAGTCCGGGGCGGCGTCGCGAGCCCGGAACCCATAACCGCCGACCTGAGCGCTTCGGGTCTCCGTTCGTGTTTATGGGGTCCCGCCTGCTTGGGGATGACGTCGGAGAGGAACAATACAGTGATCGGCAAACTCAAGGGCGTGGTGGATTCCTACGGCGACGACTTCGTCATCCTCGACGTGCACGGGGTCGGCTATGTCGTGCACTGCTCCTCGCGCACCCTCCAGAACCTGCCCCAGACCGGCGAGGCCGCGACCCTGTCCATCGAGACCCATGTCCGCGAGGACATGATCCGCCTCTACGGCTTCCGTTCGGATGCGGAGCGCGAATGGTTCCGTCTGCTCCAGAGCGTGCAGGGCGTGGGCGCCAAGGTGGCGCTCGGGATTCTCTCCGTGCTCGATCCGGGGGCGCTTGCTACCGCCATCGCCACCGGCGACAAGGCTTCCGTGGCCCGCGGGCCCGGCGTCGGCCCCAAGCTCGCCCAGCGGATCGTCTCCGAACTCAAGGACAAGGCCCCGGCCTTCTCGTCCGTCGACCCGGCCCTCATCCGCCTCTCGGGCGCCATCGATGACAAGAGCGCTCCCGTGCCGGTCTCGGACGCGATCTCGGCCCTGGTCAATCTCGGCTACCCGCAGGTCCAGGCCTCCGCCGCCGTCGCGGCCGCCCTGAAGCAGGCCGGCGAGGAGGCTGAGGCGAAGACGCTGATCCGGCTGGGCCTGCGGGAGCTGGCGCGGTAAAGGGCCCATCCCCAGCGCCTCGACGTTCCCGTTTTGATCTTTTTAAGGATTGGCGTATGAGAACAGGACGCCCATATCCGAGCCTCTAAAGGGTAAGTTTCTTTGACCGATTCCCGCCGCCTGCTGAGCCCCGAGAAGCGCGAGGACGACATCGAGACGTCGATCCGGCCGCTGTCGCTCGACGATTTCACAGGCCAGAAGGCCGCGCGGGCCAACCTCCAGGTCTTCATCAACGCCGCCAAGGCGCGGGGCGACGCCCTCGACCACGTGCTCTTCGTCGGCCCGCCGGGGCTGGGCAAGACGACCCTGGCCCAGATCGTTGCCCGCGAGCTCGGGGTGAACTTCCGCTCCACCTCCGGCCCGGTCATCGCCAAGGCCGGCGACCTCGCGGCGCAGCTGACGAATCTGGAAGAGCGGGACGTGCTCTTCATCGACGAGATCCACCGCCTCAACCCGGCCGTGGAGGAAATCCTCTATCCGGCCATGGAGGATTACCAGCTGGACTTGATCATCGGCGAGGGGCCGGCCGCCCGCTCGGTGAAGATCGAGCTGCCGAAATTCACGCTTGTCGGCGCCACCACCCGCGCGGGCCTCCTGACCACGCCCCTGCGCGACCGCTTCGGCATCCCGATCCGCCTCGAGTTCTACACCGTCGATGAGCTCGAGCTGATCGTGAAGCGCGGTGCCCGGGTGCTCGGCCTCAGCATGAGCGACGAGGGGGCGAACGAGATCGCCCGCCGCTCCCGCGGCACGCCGCGCATCGCCGGCCGCCTGCTGCGCCGGGTGCGCGACTTCGCCATCGTCGAGGGCGTGCAGACCGTCAGCCGCGACCTCGCCGACCGGTCGCTGCGCCTCCTCGACGTGGATTCCATCGGCCTCGACCTGATGGACCGCAAGTACCTGACCATGATCGCCAGTTCCTTCGGCGGCGGCCCGGTCGGCATCGAGACCATCGCGGCGGCCCTGTCCGAGCCCCGCGACGCCATCGAGGACATCATCGAGCCGTACCTCATCCAGAAGGGCTTCGTGCAGCGCACCCCGCGCGGGCGCATCCTCACGCCCCACGCCTTCCGCCATCTCGGCCTGCCCGAGCCGACGCGCGAGACGGCCGCCCAGTTCGGGCTGTTCAATGGGAGTGAGGATGAGTGAGTTCTGGCCGCATCTTTCCGGGCGGCTGGACGGCGACGCCCATATCCTGCCGGTCCGCGTCTACTACGAGGACACGGATTTCTCCGCCCGCGTCTATCACGCGAGCTATCTCCGCTTCCTGGAGCGGGGCCGGACGGAACTCCTGCGGGCGGTCGAGGTGGCGCAGTCCGATCTTCACGCAGAGATGGGCGGCCTCGCCTTCGTGGTCCGCAAGATGACCATCGATTTCCTGGGCGCCGCCGTCATGGACGACGTGCTCACCGTGGTGACGCGCCCGAAGGAGATGCGCGGCGCCTCCATGACCCTGGCGCAGGAGGTGCGCCGGGGCGACGAGGTGCTCGTCACCGCCGACGTGATGGTGGCGGCCGTGCGCGACGGGCGGGCGGTGCGCATTCCCGATCATCTGCGGGCGGCTCTCATGGGGCGGAGCGACCCTTCCTAAACCAGAGAGCCGTCCAGATAGCGCTGGAGCGTGGCGCGTGTGCCGTCCCGCCACAGGCTCCTCAGCGCCGTCTCGAACCTTGCCCGAAAGAGTGGGACGTCGCCCAATTCGCCGAAGATGTCCCTGAGCGCCAGAAAGGCGGCCGGGTTCTCCCTGGCCGCCTGGGCGGCCGGGGTCAGGCGCGCCGCGTTGGGATCGTCGAGGGTCACGGGCGCTCCCGCATCGTCCGTTCCGGCGCAGTAGCGGCACCAGAGGGCCGACACGAGGGCGAGGCCGGTCACGTCCGCTCCGGCCCTCAGGCGGTCGCGGGTGGAGGGCAGGATGAACTTGGGCTGACGGTTCGAGCCGTCCTGGGCGAGGCGGGGAATCGTGTCGCCGATCTCCGGATTGGCGAAGCGGCGGGCGATGAGCCCATAATAGGCGTTCAGGTCCACCCCCGGCACCGGCGGCACGCACGGGATGATTTCCTGCGCCTCCAGCCTGTCCAGGAAGCCGCGCACCTGCGGGTCCGCCATGGCGTCGTGGACGTAGTGGATGCCGAGCAGGGCGCCCGGATAGGCGATGGCCGCGTGCCCGCCGTTGAGGATACGGATCTTCATCAGCTCGTAGGCCGCCACATGGGGCGTGAAGGTCACGCCCACTTCCTCGAGGGCCGGCCGCCCGGCCGGGAAATGGTCCTCCAGCACCCATTGCCGGTAGGGCTCGCAGAAGACGGGCCAGTTGTCCTTCAGGCCGAAGCGCTCTTCCACGAGAGCCCGGTGCCGGTCCGTGGTCGCCGGCGTGATGCGGTCGACCATGCTGTTGGGGAAGGCGACCTGCTCCCGGATGAAGGCGGCCAGATCGGGGTCGACCAGCGCGGCGAGGCCCGCCACCGCGTCCCTTGTCACCTGCCCGTTGTGGGGGATGTTGTCGCAGGACATGACCGTGAAGGGGGCCAGGCCCCGCTCCCGACGGCGCCTCAGGGCGTTCACAATGGCGCCGAACACGCCCTTCGGGGCCCCCGGATGGGCGGCGTCATGGCGGATTTCCGGGTGGTCCGGGTCGAAGGCGCCGGTCGCCGGGTCGATGCAGTAGCCGCCTTCCGTCACCGTGAGAGAGACGATCCGCAGGGCCGGGTCGTCGAGGGCGTCCACGATGGCGCGAGCATCCTGGCCCACGGGCACGAAGCCCGCCATGGCGCCGGTCACCCGGGCCGCGTGCGCTCCGGGCTCGAGTTCGACGACCGTGGTCAGCCAGTCCTGCGCCTCGAGGGTGCTGCGCATGGCGGCATCGCTCGGGCGGACGCCCGCGCCGAGGATGGCCCAGTCGCGATCCCGGCCGGCGTTGAAGAGGTCGTCCAGGTACACGGCCTGATGCGCCCGATGGAAGTTGCCGACGCCCACGTGGAGGATGCCCGGACGCAGGGCCTCGCGGGAATAGGCCGGGCGGGCGACATTCGAAGGGAGCGACGGGAGAGCTGCGAGCTTGAGGGGCTGGTTCATGGGACCGTTCGGCAGAATCGCGGGACGAATCGCTATATCAGACCGCCACGTCGGAGGGAGCCATTCGTTCGTGGCGTTTCCGCTCGCCATATCGTGAGACGGGCCGATCCGGCGTGATCTTTCCGCAACGGGCGCGCTTGTGCCGGGCGCATTGCTGGTTCTCCCTGAATGCGTCCAGGGAAGAAGACAGGGCCTAAAAGTGGGCGTTTACTGCTGCTTCGACCTGCCGCCGGGGTCCTTCGGCAGTGAATACTGGCCAAGCTGCCGATTTCGGCGGGAAATCCCTTAAACCAAGCCTTAACCCTACTGTGTGCTTAACAGGTAACGCAGGCGAGCTTCTGCGTCCGGTGTCCGGTCCGCCCTTATTTTCGACAGATTCGGGGGCGAACGGACAACGATACGCACAAGAATTTTCCTAATGCGCGGTGGGCCTTGGACGTCCAGGGCTGCTCCAAGAGCGAGGACGAAGCACATGAATCCGGCTGATGTGGCCCAGGCTGCTCCTGTGGCGCACGACATGTCCCTGTTCGGGCTGTTCTGGCAGGCCCATTTCGTCGTCAAGCTCGTGATGGTGGGACTGCTCGGCGCCTCCATCTGGTGCTGGGCGATCATCGTCGACAAGACGCTGCTCTATCGCCGCAGCAAGCGCGCCATGGACCGGTTCGAGGACGTGTTCTGGTCGGGTCAGTCCCTGGAGGAGCTCTACCGCTCCCTTCAGAGCCGCCCGGCCACGGGGCTGGCTGCGGTCTTCGTGGCCGCCATGCGGGAATGGAAGCGCTCCTTCGAGGGCACGGGCCGCTCGTTCCAGAGCCTGCCCCAGCGCATCGACAAGGTGCTGGACGTGACCATCCAGCGCGAGGTCGAGCGGCTCAATTCCCGCCTGACCGTGCTGGCCTCCATCGGCTCCGCGGGCCCGTATATCGGCCTCTTCGGCACGGTGGTGGGCATCATGAACTCGTTCACGTCCATCGCGGCGTCCAAGAACACCAGCCTCGCGGTCGTGGCGCCTGGCATCGCGGAGGCGCTCTTCGCCACCGCCATCGGCCTCTTCGCGGCGATTCCCGCGGTGCTCGCCTACAACAAGCTGCAGAGCGAGGTCGGCAAGCTCCAGTCGCGGCTGGAGGGGTTCGCCGACGAGTTCTCCGCCATCCTGTCGCGCCAGATCGACGAGCGCATCGGGCACGGGGCCCATCACCCGGCTAACGCAGCGTAAAGGGATCGGCCATGGCAACGACCACAGGCATGGCGGGCGGCGGGGGACGCCGCCGCAGGCGCGCCCGGCGCGGCGGCGCCATCAACGAGATCAACATGACGCCGTTCATCGACGTCATGCTGGTGTTGCTGATCATCTTCATGGTGGCGGCGCCGATGATGACCGCGGGCGTGCCCCTCGACCTGCCGCAGACCAAGGCGGCGCCGCTGAACATGGATACCAAGCCCGTCACCCTCTCGATCAAGGAGACCGGGCAGGTCTTCCTGGGCGAGACGGAGCTGACCGACGAGGCCATCGTGGGCAAGCTCGCCGAAGTGGCCAAGCAGGGCTTCGACGAGCGCATCTTCGTGCGCGGGGCCAAGCAGGTCGATTACGGGCGGGTGGCCCAGATCATGGCGCTCGTGACCACGGCCG
Source organism: Microvirga sp. (assembly GCA_035645535.1). GTDB lineage: Bacteria > Pseudomonadota > Alphaproteobacteria > Rhizobiales > Beijerinckiaceae > Microvirga. Next base: position 124,091 of record DASQMJ010000074.1, read on the forward strand.
GCTACAAGCGCGTCGCCCTGGTGACGGAACCGGATTCGAACTGAGCGAAGGCGAGGGACGAGCAGCCGTGGCGTTGAAGATCAAGTTCAACCCCTCAGAACCGGGCCTCTGGGTCTCGAGCGTCGCGCATGCGGCGATCTTGGCCGCTGCGGTGGTCGGGCTGTCCTTCGTCGAGGAATTCCCCGATGCCCAGGAGGGCATCCCGGTCGAGGTCATCACCGAGAACCAGTTCTCCGAGATCACCAAGGGCGAGAAGACCGCCAAGGAGGTCCTCCAGAACCCGAAGCCGCGCGCCGACCGTGTGGCCGACACGGTCGCGGACCGCAACCCGGGCGAGGACAAGCGCGACGCGCCGGCGCCGCCCAAGCGTCCCGAGGAGATGAAGGTGGCCGACAAGGAGGAGCCGGTCGCGGCCCAGCCTCCACCGCCGCCGCCGCCGCCGAAGCCCTCCCAGGCCGAAGCCGAGGCCAAGGCCAAGGCCGAGGAGCAGCTGAAACTGGCCGAGAAGGCCGAGGCGGAAGCCCTCGCGAAGGCCGCCGAGGCGAAGGCGAAGGCCGAAGCCGAAGCAAAGGCCAAGGCGGAAGCGGACGCGAAGGCCAAGGCTGAAGCCGAGGCCCGCAAGGTCGCGGAAGCCAAGGCAAAGGCTGAAGCGGACGCCAAGGCGAAGGCTGAGGCGGAGGCCAAGAAGATCGCGGAAGCGAAGGCCAAGGCCGACGCTGAGGCGAAAGCCCGCAAGGAAGCCCAGGCCGCCAAGAAGCTCGACATGGGCGACATCCGGCAGTTCCTCGACAACAAGGAGCGCAACCAGTCCACCGGCGCGACCGGGTCCGAGGTGCAGAAGACCGCCTCCCTCGGAACCGCCACCGGTACGGCCGCCAAGCTCAGTCCGAGCATGGAGGATGCGCTCAGGGGCCTGCTCAAGGAGCAGATCGAGCGGTGCTTCAGCGCGCCTCCGGGGGCCATGATGGGCTCGGTCGTGACGCCGCTTCTCGACGTGAAGTTCAACACCGACGGGAGCCTGGCGGCGGAGCCCCGCATCGTGCAGGCCGGCCCGTCGAGCACCGACAGGGCTGCGGCCGAGGCGGCTCTGCGGGCGGTCAAGCGCTGCGCGCCGTACAACATCCCGGCAAAGTTCGCGCCCTATTACAATTCCTGGAAGCACTGGAACATGTACTTCGAGATCCCCTCGGCATGAGACCCTTCCGAAATCGTACTCCTCGCAAAATGCAGACGTCTGGACATTCAATGCATTCTCGCTTTTCCGCTCGTCTCTTCCTGACGCTTCTCGGCTTTCTCGCGACCCTCGTCGTCTCGACACTGCCGTCCCATGCGCAGCTGACGCTTCGGGTCGGGCCCGGCAGCCAGTTCCAGCCCATGCCCATCGCCATCGCCGACTTCGCCGGCGACGGGGACATGGGGCTGCGCGTGTCGGGCATCATCACCAACAACCTGCAGCGCTCGGGCTATTTCGCGCCCCTCGACCGCTCGCGCTTCCCCGAGCGTCCGGCCTTCGATGCCGCGCCGCGGTTCGAGGCGTGGCGGGCGGCGGGCGCGCAGGCGCTCGTGACGGGCCGCGTCACCCGCGACCCGTCGGGCCGCCTCAAGGCGGAGTTCCGCCTCTGGGACGTGGAGACGGGCCAGCAGCTCACCGGCCAGCAATACGTCACCGACGCCAATTTCTGGCGCCGGGTCGGCCACATCATCTCCGACGCCGTCTACACGAAGATCACCGGCATCGGCGGCTTCTTCGATACCCGCATCGTGTTCGTCGACGAATCCGGCCCCAAGGAGAACCGCCGCAAGCGGCTCGCCATCATGGACCAGGACGGCGCCAACGTGCGCTTCCTGACCCAGGGCGAGAACCTCGTGGTGACGCCGCGCTACTCGCCGGCCACCCAGGACATCACCTACATGTCCCAGGCCGAAGGCCAGCAGCCGCGCGTCCAGGTGATCAACCTGGAGACCGGCACGCGCCAGATCGTCGGCAACTTCCCCGACATGACGTCCTCGCCCCGGTTCTCGCCCGACGGGCAGCGCATCGTCATGAGCCTGCAGCAGGGCGGCAACGCCAACATCTTCATGATGGACCTGGCCTCTCGCGCCACGACGCGGCTCACCTCGACCGCCGCCATCGACACCTCGCCGTCCTTCTCGCCGGACGGCACGCAGATCGTGTTCGAGAGCGACCGCGGTGGCCAGCAGCAGATCTACGCGATGAACGCGGACGGCTCGAACCAGCGCCGCATCTCCTTCGGCGACGGTTCCTATTCCCAGCCGGCCTGGTCGCCGCGGGGGGACTACATCGCCTTCACCAAGCGCCGCGCCGGCGGCTTCGCCATCGGCATCATGAAGCCGGACGGATCGGGCGAGCGCATCCTCACCGAGGGCTTCCACAACGAGAGCCCGACCTGGGCGCCGAACGGCCAGTACATCCTGTTCTTCCGCGATCCGGGCGGGCAGGCCGGCGGCAAGCTCTACATGGTCGACATCACCGGCCGCGTGGAGCAGCCCGTGCCGACGCCCTCCTTCGCGTCGGACCCGACCTGGTCGCCGCTGCTCAGCGAGACGCGGTAAGAGAGCCGGTCGAGGACAAGCGGGGCGCCAGGGCGCCCCGTTCCCTTTTGGTTCAGGCGCCCCGCGGCGCCGCCGTGCCGGTGGTCACGTCGTCCTTCCGGCCTTTCAGCTTGAAGGCCAGCATGAGGAGGCCGATGCCGAAGACCAGGGCATAGGCGCCGATCCACCAGGTCAGCACCACGGCGCCGACAAGCGGGGCGATCAGCAGCGCGACCCCGAACAGCACCGACACGATGCCGCTGAACACGAGCCAGCCGCGGCCGAAATCGGGGTTCAGCTTGAAGGCCGCCACGACCATCAGGATCCCGGTGATCAGCGACCAGACCGCGATCAGGGTGACGAAGAAAAGCACCGTCAGTCCGGGCCAGATGAAGGCCACGACGCCGGCCAGGATGTCCACGATCCCCTCGAGCACGAGGAGGCCCCACCGCTGGTGCCGGGATGCCGCCCGCACGGCGGCGACGATCCCGAAGATCCCGTCCACCAGCATGTAGGCCGAGAAGAACAGCACCATGGAGAGCATGGTCGCCCCGGGCCAGAAGAAGGCGATGAGGGCGAACAGGATCGCGAAGACGCCTCGCAGGGCGAGCGCCCACCAGTTCTGGGCCAGGAGGGCGCTCATTGCCCGGGAGCGGTCGAATGAGTCGTAGGAATCCGAAGTTCCGGTCGCCATGGCTCCCCTCCTCGCAGGGTGCATCTTTCCTGACGGAAAGGCATAAATTCAAACGCCCGAGCTTGGCGGCCGGTTTCCCTATTCGGCCGGAGAAACCTCGGCCCCCTTCGCCTTCGCGAGCCTTCGCCTGAGCGCCAGCTTGCGCCGCCGCAGGCGGATGCGGCGCTTGAGGCGGAACGCCCGGATGAGGAGGGCGAGCCCGAACCACGCCAGGGCGATCACCACCGGCGACACGATGAGGACGGGGAAGACCGTGATCAGGACCGCGAGCGCCAGGAGCGCGAAGCCGATGATCGCGACGCTGCTCGCTTCCGTTGCCGTGAGGGAGCGGGAGCTGACGGCCTTGCCGATGCTGCCGCCGAGCGCCAGGGCGCCGGCCGCGAGGCGGCGGACGCCCCCCTTCCGGTAGCGCAGGGAGCGCCGGGAGCGCATGTTCCGCGCCTGGCGGCGCCGGGACTGCCAGCCCGGGACGATCTCGGTCGCGTTGGCGAGATCCTCCAGGTACATGGCCTCCATGGCCTCGCCGAAGGCCGGGTCCTCCACCACCACGTCCAGCTCCCAGTTCGTGGCCCAGCTGGCGATGTTGAGGTTGGTGGAGCCGACCCGCGCCCACCGCCCGTCCGCGACCGCGGTCTTGGCGTGGAGCATCGACCCGTTCCACTCGTAGACCCGGATGCCGGCCTCGATCAGGGAGCGGTAGCCGGCCCGCACGACGGGTTGCAGTGCCGGCACGTCGCTCGACCCGGGCACCAGGAGGCGCACGTCCACCCCGTCGCGCGCCGCCTCGCCGAGGGCCTGGACGTAGGAGGTGGTGGCGACGAAATAGGCGTCCGTCAGCCAGAGATTGCGCTGCGCCGTCGCGGCGATGAACTGGTCGAGCCGGTAGGCGCGGAACATCCCGGGCTGGCCGGAGATCACCCGCGCGGCCATCGTGCCGGCGGGCGCGATCCGGGCGGCGTCGGGCAGCTGGTCCTTCGGGATCGGTTCGCCTGCGAGCGCCCAGCTCTCGGCGAAGGCAGCGTCGAGGTCGGCCACGATGGGCCCTTCGAGGGAGAGGCCGGTGTCCCGCCAGGGCTCCGTGTCCTTGCCCTCCCAATTGTCGGAGATGCACAGGCCGGACACGAAGCCGATCCGCCCGTCGACCGTGATGAGCTTGCGGTGATTGCGCCGGACCCAGAACGGGTCGGTCAGCCGGGGCGGATTGAAGACCCGCACCTCGACTCCGGCCTCGCGCAGGCGCTTCCAATAGCGGGGAAGCGCCCGGGTGGTGGAGCCGAGCCAGTCGTACAGCACGCGGACTCGCACCCCGGCCTGGGCGCGCTCGATGAGGGCGTCGGCGAAGAGGCGGCCCGTGCCATCATCGGCGATGATGAAGTTCTCGAAGTGAATGACCCGTTCGGCGGACCGGATGGCCTCCAGCCAGGCCGGGTAGTTTTCCCTGGAGTCGCGGAGAAGGGCGACTGCGTTCCCGAGGCGAAGGTCGCTGTCGGCGATGCGCGCGAAGGCCTTGTCCAGGCGGAGGTCGCCGGATCCGGGGTGGCGGAGATTCGCCAGGCTCGCGAGCTGAGCGGTTGTGGTATCCATGACCTGTTAACGCGCGAAACGTCCTTTCGGCCCCTGCAAGCTCAAGCTTCCTGCACATTGTTGCAGAATTACGCTCGCCTGCCACCTCTTTGCCTCATTCACTCCCGATTAACCCTACGCCCAAGTTTCGCGATCTCCTCGCGATTCACCTTTCTCTTCAACCCTCCATCAAGGTTGACGGAACCCTCCCTTAACCATCGACCGATATACACAACACAACGTTCGGCAGACGTATGTGTAAGGAGTATTGCCAATGATGACGTTGCGCGCCGTCAAATTCGCCGCTGCCATCGTCCTCGCCCTCGGGGCGGCGGCGTGTTCGTCCAACAAAGATGGTATGGCTGACGGGGCCGGCGCGTTCGCGTCCGGCGGAGCGGCGACCCCGGGCAGCGCCCAGGACTTCGTGGTCAACGTCGGCGACCGCGTCTTCTTCGAGACCGACCAGACCGACCTGACCCCGACGGCCGTGGCGACCCTGGACAAGCAGGCCCAGTGGCTGAACCGCTACCGCAACTACACCTTCATCATCGAGGGTCACGCGGACGAGCGCGGCACCCGCGAGTACAACTTCTCGCTTTCCGCCCGCCGCGCCCAGAACGTCCGCGACTACCTCGTGTCGCGGGGCGTCGACCCGTCGCGCCTGCGCACGGTCTCCTACGGTAAGGAGCGTCCGGTCGCGGTCTGCAACGACATCTCCTGCTGGTCGCAGAACCGCCGCGCCGTCACGGTGCTCAATACGGGCGCCGGGGCGTAAGAGCCGGAGAAACCCATCGGGACGATCAGGCGCCGCCACAATCTCGCCGTGGCGGCGCTTATGTGTTATCGGCAGGTCGCTCAGGACCATTACGGTACCCATGATGTTTCGTCGTCTGATTGTCTGCTTCGCCTTCGCGTCCACCTTGGCCGCCGCCCCTGCCGTCGCGCAGGACGCCGCCGACGCCATCGTGCGCATCAACCGGCTCGAGAGCCAGTTCCGGCAGATGTCGGGACAGATCGAGGAGCTGCAGTTCGAGAACCGGCAGCTCAAGGAGCAGCTCCGCAAGTTCCAGGAGGACGTGGAGTACCGCTTCCAGGAGGGCCGCGGCGGCTCCCGGTCCGGGCCCTCGACCACCACCCCTTCGCGCCCCGCCCAGCCGCCGGCCGCTCCTGCGCCGCAGCGGCGCAGCGACGTCTTCGACCCGTCCGAGGCGCCGGACGCCCCAGGCGCGCCGCGTCCGCTCGGCAGCACGGCCCCGTCCGCGCCGCTCGCCACGGCGGATGCGGTCGGAGCCATGCCGATGCCGAGCGGCGCCATCGGGGGCATCGGGGAGCTGATCGAGACCGACGAGGCGCCGGAGAGCGCGACGCCCCTCGACCTCAATCCCGCCAGCCGCACCGCGGCCATTCCCCAGGCAGCGGTGCCGGGCCCTCGCGCCAATCCGAGCGTGGCGGCCACCAGCCTGGCCGATCCCCGTGTCGAGTACGAGACCGCCTATTCATACCTGACCCAGAGACAATACGATCAGGCGGAGATGAGCTTCCGCCGCTTCCTCCAGTCCCACCCGCGGGACAAGCTCGTGCCCGAAGCCTCCTATTGGCTCGGCGAGACCTATCTCCAGCGCGGCCGCTATCGCGAGGCCGCCGAACAGTTCCTCAACGTGACCACCGACCATCCCAACGCGAGCCGCGCGCCCGAGGCGCTCCTGAAGCTCGGCGTCGCCCTCAACGGACTTGGTGCCCGCGACCGGGCCTGTGCCGTGTATGCGGAGGTCGACCGCAAGTATCCGCAGGCTTCGGCAAATATCCGGCAGGGTGTGGAGCGCGAGCAGAAGCGCGCCAAATGCAGCTGAGCGGCCTTGTCCCTCTTTGCGCCTGACGCGTGAGCGCGCCTCCGCCCTCATCCTCCCGGCCGACCGGCGGCACGCTGGACCATCTCTTTTTCTCCCTGAAGCAGGCGAGCCGCATCCTCGCGGCCGTGTCCGGCGGCCCGGACTCGGTTGCCCTGATGCATCTCCTGGCGCGCTGGCGTGCCGAATCCTCCGCTCCTCCCGTCATCGTGGCGACCGTCGACCACGGCCTGCGGCCCCAATCCGCCGAGGAGGCGGACTTCGTGGCACGGGAGGCGGCGTCGCTCGGCTTACCCCACCGCACCCTCGTCTGGACGGGCGCGAAGCCCCAGACCGGCGTGCAGGAGGCGGCGCGCGAGGCCCGCTACCGGCTTCTGGCGGAATGCGCCCGCGAGACCGGCGCCTCCCACTTGGTCACGGCCCATACGCTGGACGATCAGGCCGAGACGGTGCTGATGCGCATGGCGCGGGGGTCCGGTCTGACGGGCCTCGCAGGAATGCGGCGCGAGCGGGACCGGGAGGGGATCCGGCACGTGCGACCGCTGCTTGACTGCCCCAAGGCGAAGCTTCTGGCCTTGTGCGAACGGGAGGGCTGGCGCTTCGTGAGCGATCCCTCCAACCGGGACGAGCGCTTCGCCCGCGTCCGGTGGCGCCGGCTCATGCCGGCCCTGGCGCAGGAGGGGCTGACGGCGGAGCGGCTGGCGCGCCTCGCCGAGAGGCTGACCCAGGCCGACGAGGCCCTCGACGCCAAGGCGCGGGAGGCCCTGGCTCTCGCCGGAATGGAACAGGAAGGGGAGGGGTCGGCCTTCGACGGCAGGCGGCTCGCCCGGGAGCCCTTCGAGATCGCCCTGCGCATGCTCGCCCAGGCGCTGGCCCGGACCGGACCCGGCCTCGACGCCACCCGCTTGCACCGGCTCGAAGCCTGCGCCGGACGCCTCCGGGAGGCAGCTGCCGCCGGGCGGAGCCTGCGCCTCACCATCGCGGGGGCGCTGATCGGCCTCGACCGCTCCGGACGGCTCCTCATCCGGCCGGAGCCGTCCCGCCGTCGCGGGCGTTAGGCATTGATCTTAGCCAAATGGCCCAAGATGGTGCCCCATGAGCGCCGCATTCCCTTGGCAAGGGGGAACGGTGTGCCTACATTGAGTTTAGCCGCGTGAGGGATGAGCCTCGCGCTCCATCTCCCTCTGGGCAGAACCTGAACCTATGAATTCAAATTTCCGCAACTTCGCCTTGTGGGTGGTCATCTTCCTCCTGGTGCTGGCGCTCGTGACCCTGTTCCAGAGCCCAGGCCACCGGAGCGGCGGCGGCGACATCGCCTATAGCCAGCTGCTCAGCGAGGCGGAAGCCGGACGCATCTCCAACGTCATCATCTCCGGGCCGGAGATCAGCGGCACCTACACGGACGGCCGGACCTTCACGACCTATGCGCCCAACGACCCCATGCTGGTGTCGAAGCTGCAGCAGAAGGGCGTCCAGATCACCGCGCGTCCGCAATCCGACTCGACCCCCTGGTTCATCGCCGTGCTGATGAACATCCTGCCGATCGCCCTGTTCATCGGCGCCTGGGTGTTCCTGTCTCGCCAGATGCAGAACGGCGCCGGCCGCGCCATGGGCTTCGGCAAGTCCAAGGCCAAGCTCCTCACCGAGGCGCATGGCCGCGTGACCTTCGACGACGTGGCGGGCATCGACGAGGCCAAGGAGGACCTGCAGGAGGTCGTGGAGTTCCTGCGCGACCCGCAGAAGTTCCAGCGCCTCGGG
>DASQMJ010000075.1:0-7620 GCA_035645535.1 Microvirga sp.
TCCTGTCCCGCCTGCCCGATCCCGACGACGTGCTGCGCCGCCTCGCCGACGTGCTGCGGATGCACGAGACCTGCCGCAGGCGCGCCTGCCGCCGGGCGGAAAGCTGCCAGGGCGGCTACGGGCCGCCGTGCTATTTCGAGAGGCGCGCGTTCTTCGCCGAGGCGGTCGGCGGGCGCATGGACGAGCATCGCGACCGCTGGGCCCGCACCCGCGCCAGCGTGAGGGCGTCGCTCCGGCAGACGTGACCGCCCGTCGGTTAACCCGGCGCTTACCCGCCTGCCTGATGATGCCGGCCCACACACAAACGAAAAGGAGACACCATGAGCGACACGGTTGGAATTCCGGGCGATCGGATCCGCTCGTTCGTGGAGCGCGTCGAGCAGATCGAGACGGAGCTCAAGGAGCTCAACGAGGCCAAGAAGGAGATCTTCGCCGAGGCGAAGGGCGAGGGCTTCGACGTGAAGGTGCTGAAGGAGATCATCAAGCTGCGCAAGCAGGACCAGGACGAGCGCGACGAGCACGAAACCCTGCTCGACGTCTACATGCGCGCCATGAGCGAGGCCGGACCCGCCGCCCAGGCGGCGTAACCTTCTTTAGAGGCCGGCTCGGAAATGGCTGGCGCTCTTTCCCTCCCCCTTGTGGGGAGGGACCAAGGGTGGGGGTGCCGGCGCAAAGCTGGTCCAGTTCAGCGCTCACACCCCCATCTCCACCTCCTCCCCACAAGGGGGAGGGGAGCAGGCCGACGCTTTATCGGCTAGCCTCTCACGGCCTCCCGGCCGCCTCTGTTCCTGGATCTTTGCCGCCGGCCCCGCATTGTCTGAATGGCAAAGCTGAACCCATCGCGAGGCCCGCATGAGAACGTCCCTCTTCCCGATCGCCCTTGCCGCCTGCACGCTCGCCTCCGCGGCGAGCGCGGCGGATCTCACCGTCATGACCCCGAGCCGGCAGGTCGTCGCCGTCCAGCCGCTCAGCCGCGCCATCGTCCGCCTCGCGGACCAGGAGCTCGGCTATTCCGTCCTCCACAGCACGCCGGATCCCCGGCGCGGCTACCGGGTGCACGTGACCTGCACCCTGGACGAGAGCTTCCTGCAGACCTACTGCCCGACGACGCGCTACTTCGCCTCCTGCCCGCGGGCGCAGATCACCTGCCAGTAGGCCGGATGCGAACGAGGCGGGCTTTGGGCCCGCCTCGCGCCGCGTTCGGGGAACGCCTTTAGAACCCGACGCCGATGGATATGCCCCCGTAGGGCCCGCCGAAATAGGGCCGGCGGTAATAGGGCCAGCCATAGCCCGCATAGTACCGGGCCGGGCGGTAATAGTAGGGAGAATAATAGCCGTAGGGATACCCGTAGCGGACGACCCGCGCCGGGCGGTAGTAGCGGTAGGGCCGGACGTAGCGGACCGGCCGGGCGTAGCGCACCACGCGCACGGAGCGGCGCGGGCCCCAATTGCGGTAGACGACCCGGCGGACGCGCGGACGCCGCTCGACATGGCGGTAGCGGTACTGGGCATAAGCCGTCTCGATCCGGTCGAGATCCACAGTCTTGGCCTTCGGCGCCGCCTCGGCGCCGCCGCCCCAGGCCACAGAGACCGCCAGGGCGGCGAGCAGATAACGGAGACGCATGACAGACAACCTCCTGATTGATGGTCCATGAACGTCCAGGCCGGCGGCCCGTTCCGACGGTCACGCCCCGCCGGCCGATACGAAAAAGCCCAGGCTCCGGGGCGAACGGGCGGGATGCCTTCGCATCTCCTGCCGCGCCAGCTACGGGCCTGAGCTGATCGGGTACCAGACGGGCGCCAGCATCGTCAGGCAGGCGCAGGAAAAGGCCGGGCCGGAGTACATCCGTCCTGGCGCGGCCACATCGGAGCCGGCGGTGACGCCCGCCGCTTCCGAAGTCCACACACGATGTCCGCTGGGATAGCCCCCATATGGGGACGGCCCACGCCCCGCGCAAGGGGTGGCGGCGAGCGATCCGCCTTGCCGCGTCAGTCGTCCCAAGGCGCGTCGTTCAGCGCGTTGAGGGGGATCTTCAGGTAGCGCGTGCCGTTGCTCTCGGGCTCGGGCAGGCACCCGCCGCGGATGTTCACCTGGAGCGCGTGCAGGATGAGCTTGGGCATCGGCAGTTCCCGGTCCCGTGCCTCGCGAAGGGCGACGAACTCGTCCTCGGTGCTAGCCTTCACCAGGTGCTTGTTCTTGCGCCGCTGCTGCGCCACCGTGCTCTCCCAGCGGGGCTCGCGGCCGCCCGGCATGTAGTCGTGCCCGGTGAACAGGCGCGTGTCGTCCGGCATGGCCATGATGCGCTGGATGCTGTGCCACAGCGCGCGGGCGGAGCCGCCGGGGAAATCGGCCCGCGCGGTGCCGCCGTCCGGCATGAAGAGCGTGTCGTGGATGAAGGCCGCATCGCCGACCACATAGGTGATCGAGCAGAGCGTGTGTCCCGGGGAGAACATGGCCTCGGCCTCCATGCTGCCGATCCTGAACCGGTCGCCGTCGGCGAACAGGCGGTCCCATTGCGAGCCGTCGGTCGGGAAGCCGTCCGGCCAGTTGTAGATCGCCTTCCAGAGCTTCTGCACCTCCACCACCTTCGCGCCGATGGCGGTCGGCGCGCCGGTCCTTTCCCGCAGGTATCCCGCGGCCGAGAAGTGGTCCGCATGGGGATGCGTGTCGAGGATCCATTCCAGGGCGTAGCCCTCGCGCTCCACATGGGCGAGGAGTTCGTCCGCCGACCAGGTCGCGGTGGCGCCCGACTTGGGGTCGTAGTCCAGCACCGGGTCGACGATGGCGCAGGCCTTCGTCTCGGGATCGGCCACCACGTACTGGACGCTGCAGGTGCGCTTCTCGAAGAACGCCTTCACGATGGGACGGGCGTTCGAGGGCGACGGCTGGGGCGACATGGCGGTTGCTCCTCTCGCCGGCCGGAGTGACCGATGCGGGGAGGAAAGTTTGCCATGGGTCGGTGGCCGGCGCCACCGGCCCATGGTACATCGCCGTCGGATCAGCTCGTGACGGTGACCTTCGCGTTGCCCGTGCGGCTCAGCACATGGGTCGCTACCTCACCCCCTGCCCTGCGGACCGCGAAGTCGAGGCGGTCGCCCGCGATGTCGACGTTGCGCAGCACGACCTCGTCCAGGAAGGACGGCAGGATCGGGCGGTCGAGCCGGACAGTCCTGGACGCGGGATCGAAGTCCAGCCCGAGGCAGGCCTGGATCAGGCTCAAGGGTGTCGCGGCCGCCCAGGCCTGGGGCGCGCAGGCCACCGGATAGAAGGTCGGCCCCTCGCTACGCCGGCGCATGAAGCCGCAGAAGAGCTCGGGCAGGCGCCGGAGATCGATGTAGATGGAGGCGTGGAACAGGCCGTCGAAGATGCGCGCAGCCTCCCGCTTGAAGCCATGGCGGGAAAGGCCGAGCGCGATCAGCGCGTTGTCGTGCGGCCAGACCGAGCCGTTGTGATAGGACATCGGATTGTACCGCGCCTCGGTCGAGGCGATCGTCCGCACGCCCCAGCCCGAGAAGGACGGCTTGTCCATCAGTGTCTCGGCAACGCGCGCAGCACGTTCCGGCGGCGCGATGCCGGTGAAGAGCGCATGGCCCGCATTCGAGGAGCGGACCCGGCAAGGCCGCTTCTCGCCGTCGAGCGCCAGGGCGTAGGTGCCGAGATCCTCGCACCAGAACGCACCGTCGAATCGCAGCTTCAGGGCCTCGGCCTCGCGGACGAGCGCCTCGGCGCGATCCGGCATGCCGAGCCGCGACGCCACGAGGGCGGCGGCATGCTTCGCGGCATACACGTAGGCCTGAACCTCGCAGAGGGCGATCGGCCCGCGGGCCATGCTGCCGTCGGCATGGAAGATGGAATCATGACTGTCCTTCCAGCCCTGGTTGATGAGCCCCTCCCCGGTCCGCCTCCCGTACTCGACGAAACCGTCGCCGTCGCGATCGCCATACAGATCGATCCAGCGCAGGGCCGCATCGATGTTCGGCCAGAGGTTCTTTAGGGTCGCGACATCCCCCGTGCGCTCCAGATAGGCGCCCGCGAGCATGACGAAGAGGGGCGTCGCGTCCACGCTGCCATAGTAGCGGCGGAACGGCACCTCCCCGAGTTCGGCCATCTCGCCATAGCGCACCTCGTGCAGGATCTTGCCAGGCTCTGCATCCGCGGCCGGGTTCTCCTCGGTCGCCTGGTTGGCTGCCAGAAATCGGAGGACGCCGCGGGCGAGCGCCGGGTCCATCCAGAGCGCCAGATATGCGGTGATCAGGGCATCGCGCCCGAAGGCGGCGCTGAACCAGGGCGTGCCGGCATAGGGATAGGGCCCCTCACGCGTATCCGTCACCAGCATGTAGAGATCGGAGATGGACCGGCGCGCCGCCTCGTTGAAGATGTCGTTCGAGGTGGCGACCGAAGCGGCTCGCGATGAGGATTGGCGCAGGGCCCGCCGGGCCTCCACCATCGACGACAGGAAGTGAGCCCGCGGGCGCTTCTGCGGCAGGCGGTCGTCGCAGCGGATCTCGACGAAGATGACCGCCCTGCCCCGTGGGGCGATCTCGACGTCGAAGCGGGCTCGCCTCGCCTCGAGCCGTGTCGGAGTCGGATCGAAGCGAAGGCGCGTCGTGCGCGTGCGCTCGTCGAGGCCGGTATAGACGAGGGTCACCGTATCCGTTCGGACGTCGGTCGGATGGAACGCTCCACGGCGCTGGCGGCGGGTGCCGCGGACCTCGAACAGGTCGGCGAAGTCCGCCTCGAACCGTAGCTCCAGCGACAGGCGCCGGGGCCGGTCGTCGAAGTTGCGCACAAGCACCCGCTCGTAGCTGGCCGACTTCCAGAGAAACTTGGACCTGCGGATGTGAATCAGGTCGTGCTCCAGGACAAGCCGGCCGTTCTCGTCGTGAATGTCCGGGTTGGTCAGGTCGCAGGTGAGCACCGCGTTGTCGTCGCGCAGGGTCGACGACAGCAGGATGGGACGCGCTCCGTCGATCAGGAGATCGAGGTGTGAGAGATGGCGGGTATCGCGGTGGAACAGCCCGTCCGGACTTCCCTCCCCCGAGAGAACGTCCCCGTTCCGGTCGAACACCGCGAAGGTGTCGCCGTGCTTGAGGATGCGCGGACGTCTCTCCTGCAGGGAGGAGTGTGACGCAACCGCGAACTGACCCAAGGAAGTGCCGGACTCCTCGTCCGGCACGTCGACATGCAGATTCATGGCATCGTCTCCCTCATCGAGAGTCACCGCCGAGCCATGCTACGCCACCACATGCAGCGGCGCCGACTTCCCGTTGGCGCGGCGCAGGTGGGCCGCGTCGAGGCGCACCTTCGGCAGCTTGTAGTAGATGTCGAGGTAGTCCTTCGCCATCCGCTCGACGGTGAAGCGCCGGTCGAAGCAGCGCCGCACCTCCGCCCGGTCGAGGACCTTGATCATGCGGACCGCCTCGACCGCCTCCTCGACCGTGTCGACGATGAAGCCGGACACGCCCTGCTCGATCACCTCCGGCACCGACCCCTGCCGGAACGCGATCACGGGCGTGCCGCAGGCCATCGCCTCGATCATCACGAGACCGAAGGGTTCCGGCCAGTCCACGGGGAACAGCAGTGCGTCGGCATTGCCGAGGAAGTCGGCCTTCTCGGCCTCGCCGATCTCGCCGATGAATTCCACATTGGGATGGGCCTCGATCATCGGCTTGATCGTCTCGTCCCAATAGACCTGATCGGCCTTGTCGACCTTCGCGGCGATCTTGAGCGGCATTCCGGCCTGCGCGGCAATCCTGATGGCCCGGTCGGGCCGCTTCTCCGGCGAGATCCGTCCCAGGAACGCGAGATAGCCGCCGGCCGGATTCGGGAGGAACGGCAGGAGGTTTCGCGGCAGCCCGTGGTGGACCGTGCCGACCCAGTTGGCGTCCGCGACGGGTTTGCGCTGATCGTCCGAAATGGACACGAGGGGAATGTCCGGGAACATCCGGTAGAACGGGGCGAGGTCGATCAGATCGAGCCGTCCGTGCGTCGTCGTGACCGTCCGGTCGGCGAAGTCCCGAATGAGCGGGAAGTGCATAAGGTCGATGTGGAAGTGGATGACGTCGAACTCATGGGACCGCTGCCTCACCTCCTCCAGCATCATGATGTGGTAGGGCAGCGGATCCTTCACGGCTGGATTGAGCCGGAGGGCCAGGTCGCAGCACCGGACGAGCCGTGCCTTCGTGATGGAATCACCTGATGCGAAAAGGGTGACGTCATGTCCTTGCCGGACGAGTTCCTCGGTCAGATAGGAGACGATCCGCTCCGTTCCCCCGTAGAGCTTGGGCGGAACGCGTTCATAAAGCGGAGCCACCTGAGCAATCTTCATCGGCAAAACCTCCTCGAAGAGCGAAGAATCGACAATGGAGATTCACGCGGCAGCGAAATGTCGGCCCGCGTGGCACAAGGCGCCACACGAGATAGGAAGCGTGCTCAAGCTTGCAAGGGTCGGGCACGCACGTGCGGGCCATGTCCCGCACCATCGGAAGGCGGCACGCGGTGGTCCGTCCTTCCCGGCATCGAGATCCCGTCCTGCGGAACCGGCATGCTCCCATACGCCGGTGGCGGGTCCGGGAGGCGGATCTCCCGCCCCTGCTCCTTCATGGGCTCCCGAGTCGAAGCCACGTCCGGATAGCGCAGGGTCAGCAGCGTGCGGAACGCTTCGGGCAACGACAGCACGATGAGCCCTCCCGAAATCGCGGTTCCCAGAACGAGTGGTGTCAGCATCTTCCGATCTCCACGCCACAAGCTCCGTCGGCAACGGGCCGCACCGGGAGGCTGCACAAGCCGGACGGCCTCCGTCGACGGACCCGGCCCCACCTGGAGCACCAGAACGGTTGAAGAAACCCCGAGCCGTATGGCTCCTGGGGAACCGGTCCTGACGGGCCGGCAGCGCGCCTGATCTGGTTCGGCACCAGCGCTTCCGCAAGAGCCCGCCGGAGACGCCGCAGGCGTCGGAGCCGGAAGGCTCACCCGCCCTACGGATCTTGAACGATCGAAGCCGTTTCCTATCTCGATTGCGATGTTTGGCACTCTATATAGCCGAGTGCCAAGCTTGGCCTTTTGGCCCATCGCAGGAGGATCCGACCCATGAAGTTCCGTCCCTTGCATGATCGTGTCCTGATCCGGCGGATCGAGCCGGAAGAGAAGACGGCCGGCGGGATCATCATTCCCGACACCGCCAAGGAGAAGCCCCAGCAGGGCGAAGTCGTCGCCGTCGGCCCCGGCGCCCGCGATGAGAACGGCAAGGTTCAGGCCCTCGACGTCAAGGCCGGCGATCGCGTCCTGTTCGGCAAATGGTCCGGCACCGAGGTGCGCATCGACGGCGAGGATCTCCTGATTATGAAGGAATCCGACATCATGGGCATCCTGGAGCAGGAAAATGTCTCCAGGAGCGCCGCATGACGGTCGTGCCCCAATGAAACCAAGGATGGGAGGTGAGTTCCATGGCAGCGAAAGAGGTCAAATTCTCATCTGATGCGCGCGAGAAGATGCTGCGCGGCGTCGACATTCTCGCCGACGCGGTGAAGGTCACCCTGGGCCCGAAGGGCCGCAACGTGGTGATCGAGAAGTCGTTCGGCGCGCCCCGCATCACCAAGGACGGCGTCACCGTCGCGAAA
>DASQMJ010000076.1:0-22560 GCA_035645535.1 Microvirga sp.
GGGCTGCCGGGTGTAGAGGTTCAGATCAAGCCAGGCATTCCAGGCGACCGCGGCAGCCGCCACAGCAGGCCAGCGGGCGGTGCGCTTGACCACGTCGAGCCAGAGGTCCTCGTTCTCGGCCTCGTCGAGTTCGGGATCGTAGACGAGGTGCGAGCGCCGCTTCGGCAGCGGGGTCTCGCCGGCAAGCACCTGATTGGTGCGTTCGAGCAGGGCATCGATCTCGGCAAAGTGCGCCCGCCACGGATCGGCGTCGAGGCGCAGGACCGCGGTGGCGACCTGCTCGAGCCGGCCGGCGCAATCTCGACCGTCGCTGCGGTCCCGTCGCAAATCCGGAGTAGGAATAAGAGAGTAGCAGGTATGTCATGCTGCGTTCACGTAGCAAGCAGGTGAAACTGCTCTGCGAGTGAGGGATGCCGAAAGCAGGCATACTTCGCCTGTTGTTCGCGCATCATGTGGATCATCTCGATGCTGCCCAGGATCACGCGGGCGCTGGCGGCGGACTGAAAGTCGAGCATTGGCCGCACTCGCCGCTTAACGGCGCGATGATCCTGTTTGATAGGATTGTTGAGGTAACGACTCTGCCGGATCCGGATCGGCTTCAGTTTGCATCTTGACCGATCCTGGAGGCGGTCAGTGGTGTCGCAGGACAGGATCGCCTCTCGATTGGTCTGGCTGCCGTCAATCACAATCCGCTCTGGCCGGCTATGCCGCTTGAGTGCCTTGCACAGGAATCGTTTGGCTGCTGTCAGATTGCGTCGCTCGCTGAACCAGAACTCGACCGTGTCACCGTTGCTGTCGATCGCTCGGTAAAGGTACATCCATTGCCCGCGGACCTTGATGTATGTCTCGTCGATGAGCCACTTGCCAGTGACGGCTCGCTTGCGTGAATTGAAGCGTACCAGCAACACCTCCACTTTGGCACACCAAGGCCTTTGGGGCGCGCCCCTATCTGAGCCGTTTGATCATGCCCCCGCTTGTGACACGAATTTCGTCACGAGATAGGCTTCGATCGCCTCGGGGCCGCCTTCTGTGCCATAGCCCGAATCCTTGATGCCTCCAAAAGGCACTTCTGGAAGTGCGAGGCCGTTGTGGTTGATGGTCGTCATGCCCGCCTCGATCCTGAGGCCCAGCTCATGGGCCGTCGCGGCCGAGCTCGTGAAGGCGTAGGATGCAAGGCCGAAGGACAGCCGGTTGGATTCCGCCACCACCTCGTCTAGCGTCGAGAACGGGTTGAAGATTGCGACGGGGCCGAAAGGTTCCTCATTCATGATGTGGGCTTCCTTCGGCACGTTCGCGAGCACCGTAGGCTCAAAGAAATTGCCTTTGTTACCGATCCGCCGGCCGCCGGTCCTGATCTCGGCACCATGATCAACCGCGTCCTGGACGAGGGCTTCGAGCGCGGGGATACGCCGCTCGTTGGCAAGCGGTCCCATCTGTGTGCCTTCCTCGAGGCCATTGCCCACCCTGATGGTCTTGGCCGCGGCAGTAAAAGCATCGAGCACCTGATCATAGACGCGCTTCTGTACGAGGAAGCGCGTGGGCGAGACGCAGACCTGGCCTGCATTGCGGAACTTCGCCGCCGCAAGCACCTTGACCGCCTTGTCAAGGTTGGCATCCTCGAAAATGATCGCGGGCGCATGACCGCCGAGCTCCATGGTCGCGCGCTTCATATGCGCGCCGGCAAGGGCGGCGAGATGCTTGCCCACCGGCGTGGATCCCGTGAACGAGATCTTTCGGATCGCTGGATGCGGGATGAGGTATTCGGAGATCTCGGACGGAACGCCGTAGACTAGATTGACAACGCCGGCCGGAACGCCGGCATCCGCAAAGGCGCAGATGAGCTCCGCCGGCGAAGCGGGCGTCTCCTCCGGCGCCTTGACGATGATCGAGCAACCGGCGGCGAGCGCGGCCGAAAGCTTGCGCACAACCTGGTTGATCGGGAAATTCCACGGCGTGAAGGCTGCGACTGGGCCGACCGGCAGCTTCACCGTCATCTGCATGATGCTAGGCGCGCGCGAGGGAATGACATGGCCATAGGTGCGGCGGGCCTCCTCGGCGAACCAATCGATCACGTCGGCTGCGGCCATCACCTCGGACTTAGCCTCGGCGAGTGGCTTTCCCTGCTCGCGGGTCATGATCTCGGCAATCCGTTCAAGGCGCTCGCGCAACAGGCTGGCTGCCTTGCGCATCAGCTTGCTGCGCTCGAGAGCGGGAACGGCGCTCCAGGTCTTGAAGCCGCTGTCAACAGCAGCAAGCGCGGCGTCGAGATCGGGCCTCGTCGCGTGCGCCACATGCCCGATCACCTCGCCTGTCGCGGGATCGCGGACCGGAATGGTCTTGCCTTCAGAACCGTCGCGCCATTCGCCGTCGATGAAGAGTTTTGTATCCGGATACTGGTTCATCTTCTTCCTTCTTTCTGGAAGGGCTGCTCCCCGCCCGCTCAGCCCAAGCCTCAATAGAGCGCTTGGAGATTAGTCTGCGCTCAGAAGTCCAGGCTTGCACGTCATGCGCACCCTCATAGGTGCTTAGTCTCTCCAGGCTCTGCG
The DNA here is from genome assembly GCA_035645535.1 of Microvirga sp. Taxonomy (GTDB): domain Bacteria; phylum Pseudomonadota; class Alphaproteobacteria; order Rhizobiales; family Beijerinckiaceae; genus Microvirga. The sequence continues at coordinate 2,547 of DASQMJ010000076.1, forward strand.
TTTGGTGCATGGCGTGGCATTTGGTCCGGGTCCTGTTGCGCAGTGCATCTCTCGTGGTGCGAGCAGTTTCAACCGCCCTGCCGCACTTTTTGGGTTTGACATGGAGCGTTCCGATCGCATCAAGCAGGTGCGAAGGAGCTGTCGAAACGGTAAACATCGTCCGCCAACGGCAGGCCGGCGCGCCCGCCAGGGGCGGTGCATTTGAGCGCCGCCACCACATTGGCGAAATCGATGGCGCGCTCGAGCGGCCAACGGCGTGCGAGGGCGAGAGCCAGGGCACCGTGGAAGGCGTCTCCCGCACCGACCGTGTCGACGACCTTCACTGCCGGCGGACGCCGGTTGCGGAGGGTGCCGTCGCGGTCGAGCCAGAAGAAGCCTGCCTCCCCGTTCGTGACGCCGACAAGGACGTGGGCGGGCCGCGCTACGGCTTTGAGGCCAGCGTGAACCTCCTCCGTGCCGGCGAACTGTGCGAGACCGGGCCGGGAGAACACCACGTGGTCGGCGGCCTCGATCAAGGGCGCGACGGCGTCACGGCCGTGACGGGAGACGTCAGCGTCAAGGACCGTTGGGATTCCCTCCCGCAGCGCTCGCTCGATGCATCTCAGCGCCCCTTGGGGCCATGATAGGTCGCACAGCAACGCGTCGCCGAGGTGCGGCGGGACGAGCCAGTCGTCGGCAGCCGGCAGAGCCGGATCCGCGTAAGCGACGATGAGGCGCTCGCCCGAATCATCGACGAGGACTACTGAGCTTGGCGATTGGAAGCCGGGAAAAGACCGGTACCACGAGACATCGACGCCTTCCCCTTCTAGCTCCGCACGCAGTGCCGCGCCGACGGCATCGTCCCCCGCACGACCGGCGAAGGAGGCGCGGCCGCCGAGGCGGGCGATGGCGACGCTCGCGGTCGCGGCCGGACCGCCGCCGACCGTGCGCCGGTGCTTGGCGTACAGTTTCACTGGCTGCGCCGGAATGGCATCGACGCGCAGGATCGTATCCTCGATTGCGAGGCCGACGCAGAACACCTCTCCGTGCGCCTCAGCCAAGGCGTCGGCCTGTCTCGGGATGGAAAAGGTGCAGCGCCGCGGTATCCACTTCAAAGCGCCGTCCCTTGTCGCCCGCATGTACCGCGCCCGGCTTGACCCGAGCCATGACCTCGTAGTCCCCGAGGCGGACGACAGCGATGGAATCCGCCCCATGCTCCTCGACCAGAACGACGTCGGATAAAAAGGTGGATCCGTCCTCCCCGCCCGCGTCACCCAGGGCGATATGCTCGGCGCGAAGCCCGACCTCGACCTGCGTGACAGCGACGCCGCGCAGGATGGCGGCCCGATCCGGCGGAAGCCGGATCTCTTGTCCGCGCCCGAAGCCGAGGAACGCAGCCTTGCCCTCGTGGCGTACATCCGCCCTCGACAGGCTCATCGGCGGCGAGCCGATGAAAGTGCCGACGAAGCTATTGACCGGGCGCTGGTAGATCTCGATGGGGGTTCCGATCTGCTGCACCTCGCCGAGCCTCAGGACGACGATACGGTCAGCCATGGTCATTGCTTCGATCTGATCGTGCGTCACGTAGATGCTGGTGGTGCGCAGCGCCGCCTGTAGCTTGCGGATTTCCATGCGCATCCCGACCCGGAGCTTCGCGTCGAGATTCGACAGCGGCTCGTCGAAGAGAAACACCTTGGGATCGCGGATGAGCGCCCGGCCGAGGGCGACACGCTGGCGCTGGCCGCCGGATAGGGCACGGGGCTTGCGCTGCAGCAGCGCATCGAGTTCAAGCATGGCGGCGACCTCGTTCACCCTCGTCTCGATCTCGCCTGCCGCCATGTCACGCATCTTCAGCGCGAAGCCGAGGTTCTCCGCCACCGTCATATGCGGGTAGAGCGCGTAGTCCTGGAAGACCATCGCCATGTCGCGGTCCCGTGGTGCCACCGCATTGAGGCTGCGCCCGTCCAGGAGGATCTCGCCGGACGAGATGTCCTCAAGGCCGGCGATCATGCGCAGCAACGTGCTCTTGCCGCAGCCGGAGGGGCCGACGAGCACGACGAACTCGCCATCTGCAACTTCGAGGTCGACGGCCTTGACCGCCTGCACGGCCCCGAAGTGTTTCTCCACTGCCCGCAGTGTCAGTTCCGCCACGTGACCCCTCCCTGTTGACATTTATCCGATTGTAAGCACGATGATTACACAATGTAAACATTATCGGGTGCGGGATGTCGGGACGCTTCATACCGAGGAGCAGGCGAGAGACACGAGCGAGCGTGCTCGAGAGCCTTCTGCGCACCGGTGGCGCGTTTCGACCCATTTTGGCCCGAGAGACGAAGCTGACGGAAGCCAGCATCTCCCGCATCCTGTCGGAACTGCGCAAGGAGAACATCGTCGAGGAGGTTCGGCGCCCCGCTCCCTATATCGGTGGTCCTACGGCGCTTATTACACTGAGTAAGAACGTAGCCGTTGCCGGGATCGAGCTCTCCAACAACCGCCTCTCCGTTGGAGTGGGAGATCTTACCGGCACCCTCGATTACGTCGACAGGATGCCGGTCTCCGGCCAGCTCGGCCAGGACGAGTTCGAGCGCCTGTTCCGGGAGAGTGTCGTCACCATGCAGGAATGGGCCGACCGGCGCGGAACCCACCTCAGCCAGGCCGCCGTCGCCATTCCCGGGTACGGGCGCGGGGCGGCCAGCAATCCGATTTTTCCCTGGGACATGGCTCGCGTGACGCGGTTCATCGAGGAGACGTTCGGCGACGTTCCGGTGGCGGTGACCAATGCGGTCGTAGCGCAGGCAGCCTTCCACCGCTATTCGAGCACCGGCGCCTATCCGGTAGCGAGCGACCACCTCTTCCTCTTTGTCGGCCACGGGGTCGCCGGCGTCATCGTCGACGAAACGACGCCGGTCGACGCATTCTCCGCCTTCGAACTCGGGCACATGGTCATTCAACGCGACGGCCTTGCCTGCCGTTGCGGGCACCGGGGCTGCGTCGAGGCCTATACGTCCCTGAGAGCGATCTCGACAATCATCGGTGTCCCGGACCGGGACATCCTCAACAAGGGCGATAGCTTCATCGAGATGCTCGACCTAGGCGGCGGCACGCGCGAGGCGTTGCGGGAACGGCTGTTCCTGCTCGGGCTTGGACTTGGAAACGCGCTCAACCTCCACCCCCTATCGTCAGTGGTGATCAGCGGATGGCCGTCCTTGATGCCGCCTGAGGATCAGCTCGCTATCGTCGACGGTCTGAACGAGAGTCTTCTCGGCGGCTACGATGCCAACCGTCTCGTCCTGTCCTTCATCGCGCCCTCCATTGGCAACGATCCACGGGCGGCGCTGTACTACGCAGCCTATTGTTTCGTTCGCAGCGGCGGGCTCGACCCGAGAACGGACACGCAAACCGCTCTCGAGGAGATTGCCTGAATGCTGACGAGAAACCGGACCGTGATAGAAAGCAGCGACAGACGGGTGGGCATCCTCTTCGTCGCCTCGCCTCTCTTTTCGGAAGCGGCCGCCAAGGATCTGATGGCACGGACGGAGAAGGTCGCGGCAAGCGACACGCTGGCCGGCTGCCTGACCGTCGCCAACACCCTCGCCCGTGATCGAGCGAGTTGCGCAGCGGCGATCGAGGATCTCAATCTCGAACTGCTCGACGGTCTGGTGATCCAGCTCTCGACCTTCTGCACCGCGGACCTTCTCCATGCCGTTCTCGGCGCGCTCGAGGGACGCTCGATCCCCCTCGCCCTCTGGGCCCTCGAAGAGACGGACGCGATCGTCACCAACTCCTTGTGCGGCGCCCAGCTCTGGGCCTCCACGCTCGACCGGTTCGGACACCGCTTTTCCTTCGTTCTCGGCAATCCCGTCGATCCGGCCGTCGCGCAGGAGCTCGCGGCCTTCGCGGCCGCAGCCAGGGCCCGCCGGGCAATTACAGGAGCGCGGATCGCTCTCGTCGGCGCCCATGCCGACTGGTTCACCAATCTGGCGGTCGATTCCTGGGCCGCGCGCCGGGCGCTCGGGATCACCATCGAACAGACTACCCTCGTGCGCTTCATCGAGGGGTGTAAGGCCGATCCCGCCGCCGAGGAGGCGGCTGCGACGCGCTGGAGCGAGGCCCGTTTCGAAGCCGGCGACCCGACGGAGAACCGGCGCATGCTCGGCGCCACGTTCGCTCGCCTGAAGGCTGGCCTTGACAGGATCTCCGCCGATGCCATCGCCCTGCGCGACTGGCCGGAACTTCTCTACAGTGCCGATTTCAAAGGCACATGGGCCGCCCTCGGCGAGCTCGCCGACCGTGAGACCCCCATCGCCCCGGAGGGCGACGTGATGGGCGCCGTTACGGCACTCGCCGTGCGGGCCTTCGATCCGTCATCCCTTCCGTTCCTGACGGACATCTCGGGCCTCGACCGGGCCAACAACCGGCTCGTCCTGTGGCATTACGGCGTCAGCCCCCGCCTCGCCGACGGGCCGCGCTCCCTCGATGCCGCGCTCAAGCAGGAGAGCTTCCCGCTGCGGGCCGGGGCCATGACTCTCCTTCGCCTGTCCCTACGTGCGGACGGCGCCCTGCGTCTTTTCGTTTCGGAAGGGGAAATCGTGCCGGAGCGTTCGGCCGCCAATCGCGCTGCCGGGTTCTTCCGGCCGGAACGGGTGTCCGCCGAGGCTCTCGTGCGCCATTTCATCGGCGCCGGTTACGAGCACCACGTGACGGCGGTTTACGGTCGCTGGGCGGACGCAGCCGCCCACCTCGGACGGCAACTCGGAGTAGCAGTGGACCATGCCTGACACCCTTCCCACGGCAGTCGCCCTCCCGCAGAACGCCTCCTACCGTCCCGCCCTGGTCGGCTGGCGCGCACCCGGCGGCTCGTGGAGCACGGTACCCTTCGACGAAAACCGTCCGGAGATCGCCGTCGAGCGTCATGAACCCGATGACCGGATCACGATTGTCGTGCACCGGCCCGGCGCCGCGGCCGTCGAGCTGGCATTTCCGGTTCCGGCGCGGTTTCAGGCCTTCGGCGGAGGCGAGCGGTTCGAGACCCTCGATCTCAAAGGCCAATCCGTTCGCTACTACCTGGAGAATTTCGGGCTCGGGAACGGGACCTATCTGCCGAGCCCATGGATCGCGACGACGCTCGGCTACGCCCTGTTTCTCGCCGACGAAGCACCGGCAATGTTCCATATCGCGGCGCCGTTCGACCCGGATATGCTCAGGGTTCAGGTCGAGGGCGACCGCCTCGCCGTCGAGATTCATCGCGGCACCTTGCCGGAACTCTACGACGCCCTCATTCGTCGCATCGGGCCGCCCCTCATGCCGGACGATGACTTCTTCGGTCTCTGGAAGGCCGGCGACTGGCGGATCGAAAATGCGACGACCGTCGCGGCGGATCGCGCCGGGCACGCCGATCTCGGACTTCCCCTCACCATCAAGCTGATCGACGCCTACTGGTCGAGCGAAGTCCATTCCTTTGCCTTCGATACCGCCAAATACCCCGACGCCTGGCGCATGGTCGGCGACATGGCGGCGGAAGGGACCGGGATCTATCTGTGGCTGTGTCCTTGGGTGGTCGTCGGCACGCGCTCGTTCGAAGAGGCGAAGGCGAAGGGCTACATCATCGTCGACAATGCCGGCAATCTGATCACCCGCCGGCCCGGGGCCAACCCAAACGTCGTCGCCGCGCTCATCGATTATTCCTACGCGCCGGCGCGGGCGTGGTGGTCCGGCCATCTGCGCTCGCTCCTGAAGAAGGGGATCAGAGGGTTCAAGGTCGATTTCGGCGAGCAGCTGCCCGAGCATGCCGTCCTGCGCTCCGGCGAAACCGGAGGGCGCGCCCACAATGCCTTCGTGCGCCACTATCTGGAGGCCACCATCGAGGCCTTCGACGGGGCGGTTCCGGCGATCATCAGCCGTTCCGGCTCGCCGCGGGTAAGGACGCCGATCTGGAGCGGCGATCAGACATCGGACTTCTGCCCCAAGACCGGCTTGCCGTCGGCCATCCGCGGGGCACAGAGCGCCGCCCTCTCCGGTTGGTCCTTCGTGGGCAGCGATCTCGGCGGTTATTTCGGCACGCCGACGGCGCAGGTCTTTGCCCGGTGGGCGCAGTTCTCCTGCTTCACGCCCCTCATGATGCTGCACGGGCTGGGCTGCCGCGAACCCTGGGACATGGGACCGGACTCGCTCGCCATCTACGACACTTACGCCAAGTTCCACCTGGCGCTGCTGCCGCTCTTCCAGCATTACGGACGCATCGCATCTCGAGGCGGTCCACCCCTTCTGCGCATGATGCCTCTGGCCTTTCCGGAGATCGATTGGAGCACAATCAACGATTGGGACCAGCAATATATGCTGGGAGACGATCTCCTCGTCGCTCCGGTCGCCTTCTACGGCAATACCCGTGCAATCTACGTCCCGCCGGGCGAATGGTACGACGTGCTCGCTCAAACCTGGGTCACCGGACCGGCTTGGCGCGTTCACGACGTGCCGATCCATGCGGTTCCGCTCTTCGTACGCCACGGCGCGACACTGACTCTCGCGCTCGACGGGCGTCAAAAACGGGCGGCGCAGCTCGTTTTTGCCCGGTCCGCCGCCACGTCGGCGGCTGCGGATAGTGGCAACTGGCAGGTCGTCGCCGTCGGGCACGTCGGAACGGGGCACCAAACGGCGGCGCCGGCATCCGTGGCGTCAAAGGATATGGAAATCTGGTTTGGTGGGGACATCGCGTGGTCCTCGCCGGCCCGAAACGGTGCGGAGGTCAGACCGCCCGACGCGTAGGAAGACGATCGAAGAACCGATAAAGACCGGAGGAAACAATGAGAATGCGCCGAATGCGCGGCCTGATCGCCGCAACCCTGCTCGCCGGGCTGAGCGCGCCGGCTTTCGCCGACAACGTGGTCATGTGGGTGAACTCGCCGCTCGCATCCGGTCCCAACGCTCCTCTCTACCAAGAGCTCAAGGCTTTCGAAGCGGCCACGGGGCACACGGTCGAGGTTCAGGCCGTTCCGCACATGGAGATGGAGCGCAATCTGTTCGTGGCGCTGTCGAGCGGCGCCGGCCCGGACGTGATGGCGCTCGACATCGCCTGGGTGGCAGGCCTCGCCGACGCGGGACTCCTGGCCGACATCACCGAGCAGACCGCACCGATCGCAGCCGAGTACCAGCCCGGGCCGCTCGCCAGCGGACGCTATGGGCAAAAACAATATGCCCTGCCTCTCTACACGAACAACGTCGCCCTGCTCGTCAACGACCGCATGCTGGCGGAGGCCGGGATCAAGAAGGCGCCCAGCAACTGGGCCGAGTTCAGGGACGCCGCCATCGCCTTGACCAACAAGGACAAGCAGACCTACGGCGTCAGCTTCGGCGGCAATCGGATGGGCGCGTTCCAGCTCTACAGCTTCATCTGGCAGAACGGCGGCGAGATCATCGACGAGACCGGCAAGGTCAGGGCTGGCGAACCGGCGAGCGTCGAAGCGGTGGATTTCCTTGCCAAGCTCTACACCCAGTCCCGCGCGATGCCCGACTCGGTCCTCACGGCTGGTAACTGGGACGAGGTCCACGCGCCCTTCATCCAGGAACGGGCCGGAATGGTCGTGACCGGCGATTGGGCCCTTACCGCCTTCGCCAAGGGCAATCCCAATCTGAAGTTTTCCGTCCATCCCTTGCCGGTGGGCGTGAAGGCCGCCACCGTCATCGGCGGGTACAACCTCGCCATCAAGGCCGACAGCAAGGTGGAGAAGGCCGCGTTCGACCTGGTGCGCTGGCTCACCGGTGCGCGCAACATCGACCTGATGCGCAAATACGAGCGCCTCTCCGCCACTGCCGCCTCAACGACGCCGGAAGCCATCGCCGCCCTGCCCAAGCAGCTGCAACCGTTCATGACCCAGGCCCCGGCCGGCCGGGCGCGGCCGGTCGTCGCCCAATGGACCCAGATCCATTCGGACGTCTTCGCCCATGTGTGGGATTCGGTGATCCGCGGCAAACCCGTCAAGGATGCCATGGCGGAGGCCAATACCGCGATCACGCGTCTTCTGGAGAAGAAATGAGATGACCGCGCACGCCTCACGCCCCTATCGCTTGAGACGAACCTGGTCGTCCGTGTTCGAGACCGGGCTGGGCGCGCGCGTCTATCCTTATCTCATGGTCTTCCCGGCCGTCCTGCTGGTACTCGGCGTCGTTGTCTATCCGGTCCTGTCGGGCATCAGCTGGTCCTTCTATGACATCACCCTGAGAAAGCTCAACAGCGGTGGCGTCACCTTCGTCGGCCTGCGAAACTTCGAACGGGTGTTCGCCGATCCCGTTTTCGTTCAGGCGTCCATGAACACGCTGGTCTGGGTGGTCTTGAACGTGATCGCCCAGCTCGGTCTCGGCCTCGCCCTCGCGCTTCTCCTTCACCGGCCCGTTCGCGCCATCGGTTTCTTCCGATCGGGGATCCTCGTTCCGTGGGTCGTTCCGAGCGTGGTCGCTGTCCTGACCTGGCGCTGGATGTACGATCCGAGCGTCGGTATCGTGAACGAGCTGCTCGTCCGCCTCGGGATCATCGAGTCCTATCGCCCGTGGCTCGGTGATACTGCCACTTCGCTCTACGCCGTCACCGTGGAGAGCATTTGGAAGGGAACGCCCTTCGTGATGCTTCTTCTGCTCGCGGCCCTCCAGCTCGTGCCCGCGTCCATTCTCGAGGCGGCCTCCATGGATGGCGCCTCAGGCTGGCGCAAGCTCTGGTACGTGATCCTTCCGCAGATCCGGGTCTCCTTCGCCATCGCCGCGGTTCTGACCTTCATTCTGACGGTGAACAACTTCAATGCTATCTGGCTGATGACCGAGGGCGGACCGCTCAATTCATCGGAAATCCTGTTCACGCTCGCCTACAAATACGGGTTCCAGCGGTTCGATCTCGGCCTTGCCTCGGCGGTGGCGACGATGCTGTTCGTCGGCCTCGTCATTGCAACGACCCTCTATCTCAAACTCATGCAAGCGCGGGAGGCCGACTGATGAGCATGTCCCTGGCCCCTTCGCCGGCGGCGGTGCGGGCAAAAACCGCGGCGCGGAGCAGCGCTCACCCCAAACGGACCCTGAAGCGGGTTCTGCTCTACGTATCCCTGTGGGTCGCATTCGTTTGGTCGATCTTCCCCTTCTATTGGATGATCGCGACCTCCCTTCGCGCCAAGGAAGACGTGTTTCAGCGCCCGCCGAGCCTCGTGCCGCAATCGATCACTCTGCAGAACTACGTCGATCTTCTCGTCGGCGCGCATTTCTGGCGCTTCGCCATGAACAGCCTGATCCTGACCCTCAGCGTGACGCTGATCAGCGTGCTGATCTCCGTCACGGCCGGCTACGCCATGGCCCGGCATCGCTTCAAGGGCTCGGTCATGCTGCCGCTGTTCATGCTCTACGGGCAGATGTTCCCGCCGGTGCTGCTGCTGATCCCGTTCTACATCCAGCTGCGCTATCTCGGCTGGCTCGACAGTCTTTATGGGCTCATTCCCGTGTACCTCAGCTATATGCTGCCCCTATGCGTGTGGCTGATGCGGGGGTTCTTCTCGCAGGTTCCCCATTCGCTGGAGGATGCAGCGCGCATGGACGGTTGCACACGTTGGCAGGCATTCTGGAAAGTGATCCTCCCCATGGCACAACCCGGCATCGTCGCCGTGGCAACCTGGGTCATGATCCATAGCTGGAACGAGTTCCTCTATGCGAGCACGTTCATCCTCAGCGAGAAGAACCGGACCCTGCCCCTCGGCCTGAGCGAGCTGATCGGACAGTACACCACCGACTGGGGTGTCCTGATGGCGGGCGGCGTCGTGACCGCGGCCCCCATCGTGCTGGCGTTTTTCTTCCTTCAGAAGCATCTCGTCGCGGGTGTCGGCGGCGGTGCGGTGAAGGGCTAGTCATTCGGAGTCAGTCAGCCATGACCAAGATCAAACGGGTCGATGCGTTCGCCCTCTCCTGTCCGACGCCCGGAGGAGCCGTCTTCGCGGTCGGACGATCGGCGAAGCGGGACATGGTGTTGGTTCGGATCGAAACCGAAGACGGGATCATCGGCTATGGCGAGGCTCACCATGCGCAGACGCCGAGCACCATCGCCGCCTTCATCAACGATGCGCTCGGGCCGTCCCTCGTCGGCCTCGATGCCCACGAGACGGAGGCGATCTGGGACCGCTCCTATCGGCGTTTCATCGCGACCCACGGCCCCGGCGCTGCGGCGGTGATCGGGCTGAGCGGCGTCGACATCGCCCTGTGGGACATCAAAGGCAAGGACTTGGGCCAGCCGGTCTACCGCCTCCTGGGCGGCAAGCGACGAAAGATCCGTGCCTATGCCGGCGGCATCAGTCTCGGATTCCAGCCCGTCGACGACCTCAAGCGGGAGGTCGAGAGGCTGGTGGAGCGCGGCTACGATTTCATGAAGCTGCGGGTCGGCGACACCATGGCTGCCGATCTCGAACGGGTGCGTGCTGTCCGCGATGCGTTCGGGCCGCAGATCACCCTCGCAGCCGATGCGGGCACGCGTTATCGCACCGCGGACCTCGCCGGCATCGCCGAGATCTGCGACGCCGGACGTCTTGCCTGGTTCGAAGAGCCCTTTACGCCGGACAATCTGCCAGGATACCGCCGGTTGAAGGAGGTGACGACCACCCCGCTCGCCGCTGGCGAGAACCATTTCACCCGTCACGAACTCCGCACGCTCATCAGCGAGGAGATCATTCAGTTCGTGCAGGCGGATTGCTGCAAGACCGGTGGCATCACCGAGATCCTGAAAATCGCCTCGCTTGCCGATTCCTGGCATCTCGCATTCGCGCCGCACACCAGTGCCTCAGTGCTGAGCACGGCCGCATCGACGCATGTTCTCTCCGCCGCGCCGAACGCATTCACCTACGAGGCGGACGTCTCGGCCATCAATGCCTTTCGCGACGATCTGGGAACGCCGATCCTCGTGGAGAACGGGTTCATCACGGCGCCGGATGGCCCGGGCCTCGGCGTCGACGTCAACGAAGAGTTGATCGCGAAATACCCGTTCATCCCCGGCGCGTCCTATCAATGAGAAGCGGCCATGGCGCACCTAATCCGACGCCGCGGCCACCACCTCGATTTCGACCACGAACTCGGGTCGGGAAAAACCAGAGACGATCATGAGCGTGGAGGCTGGCCCGGGCGGGGCGAACAAGGCATTGCGCACCTCCATGTAGGGAGCAAGATGCTCGCGTGCCGTGACGAAGGCGTTGATACGCACGATGTTCGACAAGGTCATTCCCGCCTCCGCGAGAACTGCTGCGATATTCGCGAAGCACAAGCGGGCCTGCGCGGCGCATCCCTCGGGCACCGATCCATCGGCAGCGACGCCGAGCTGTCCGGACAGGAACATCAAACGCGTTCCGGCCGGCACGAGAGCGGCATGACTGTAGTTGGAGAAAGGCGGCGCGATCGCCGCGGAATTGACAAAAGCCGTCATCGCTCCACCCCATCGACACGATCGCCGAGCACGCGCCCGCTTGACACAGGCCGGCGTTTGACCGAATCTTTCTATACCCCATGGCACAGGGCTGCCAAGAAACGAGCCGCAACTCAGTTTGATCGCGAAGCGATCTTCAGGAGAAGCGCGATGCTCATGGGGATTCCCAGAACACGATCGGATCTGTTGAAGCCGACGCAGGCCGTTTGCCGCTCGTCCGGAGGCTCCCACCCATGACCCACCGTGCCGCCCGCTGGGCCGATCTCAGTCGCCTGGATTTTGCCGCCCTTGACCGACGGCGCGCCATCGCGGTCCTTCCCATCGGCGCGACGGAACAGCACGGGCCTCATCTGCCGGTCAGCGTTGATTCCGATCTCGCCGAAGCGGTCGCCTTGAAAAGTCTGCCGCACACGACAACGCAGGCGACGGTTCTCGTTCTGCCGATCATCGCCTACGGCAGGAGCAACGAGCACGGGAATGTTGCCGGCACCCTGTCCCTCTCGGCGCAGACGCTCGTCCATCTCATCATGGATATCGGCCGCAGCCTGGACAGGACCGGCATCCGCCGTCTCGTTCTTCTCAACGCCCACGGCGGAAACACACCGGTCCTGGAAATCGTCGCACGGGATCTCAAGGTGGACCTCGGCCTGCATGTGGCGACCTGCCATTGGTACGCCTTCAACGACGCCAACCGTTTGACGGACCCGACCGAACAGAGTTACGGCATCCATGCCGGCAAGGTCGAGACGAGCGCCATGCTCGCGCTCAAGCCCGACCTCGTTGCCCTCGACCGGGCCGAGAATTTCGCCAACGCCGCCGAGGAATGGCAGCGCTCCTACCAGCATCTCGGTCTCTCGGCCGGCCGCGGCCGGCCGGCCTGGGTCATGGACGATCTGAACGCGAAGGGAGCCTGCGGCGACGCTGCCGCAGCGACCGCCGATCTTGGCAGAACGCTGCTCGAGACGGCAGCACGCAACTTTGCTGCGTTCCTGTCGGAATTCGCCCGGTTCTGCGAGAACGCCGAAGCAACGGATGAGGGAACTGAGTGATGTCGATTTCGGGAAAGAGCAACGTCGATTGGTCGGCGTTTCGTCGGGCCCTCAGAGACGTGGAAACGTACGACGTCCCGTCCATCGTGAAGAAACGTTCGCGCGATTTCTTCTGGTATAGCCCCATCCTCAACCGCCAGCTCGCCGGACACTTCGGCGATCTCGTTGCCCTGCCGAAAACGGTCGAGGAACTTGCCCACTGCATCAAGATGACTGCAGAGGCGCGGATCCCGACGGTGTTGCGTGGCGGGGGTACCGGCAATTACGGACAAGCGGTTCCGCTTGCCGGAGGCTTGATCCTCGACATGACGAATCTCAACCGTATCCTGTCCATCGACGAGGGCACCGTTCACGTGGAGGCCGGTTGCAAGATCGGCGCCGTCAACAAGACCCTGCGCGATCACGGCCGCGAGCTTCCGATCTTTCCCTCGACCGAGGCCATCGCCACCATCGGCGGCTTCATCGCCGGGGGATCCGGCGGCATCGGATCGATCCGTCACGGGATGCTGCGCGACGGCGGCAACATCGACATGGTCGGCGTCCTGTCCATGGAGGAGGAGCCGCGCCGGCATGTGTTCCGCGGCGAAGAGATCCGGGCGATCCATCACGCGTGGGGCATCAATGGCATTATCACCGATCTCGTTCTCAAGACGGTTCCGCTGCCGCGCTGGATCAACGTGATCGCCTCGTTCGACTGCTACAGGCACGCATTCGAGGGCGGGATCGCCGTCGGCTCCGACCGCCCGCTCCACCTCAAACTCCTGACCTCCATCGACGGGCGCATCGTCTCATCGATCAAGGCCTTGGGAGTACTCGGCGGAGGCGGCCGCGACCTTCTCCTCATACGGGTGGCCGAGCCGGATTTGCCAGCGGTGCTAGAGCATGTGCGACAGGCGGGCGGACGTATCGATCTTGCCGTGAATGATGAGGACCTGCACGCTGCCGGCCTGCCTCACCTCAGCGAGTTCTCCTACAACCACACCACCCTTCAGGTCCTGAAGCAGGACCGAAGCGTAACCTATCTCCAGGTCACATTCCGGGCGCCGCTCGACAGCAGCAAGATCGAGCCGCTGCGCTCGGTGTTTGGCGACGAGGTGTTCATGCACCACGAATTCGCCCTCCTCAACGGCCAGCTCGTCGCATTCGACTTGCCGGTGGTCCGTTACACCACGGACGAACGGTTGTTCGAACTCATGCGGATTTACGACGCCCACGGCTGCCCCACCTCGAACCCGCACGTGCCATATGTGGAGGGGGGCTCGATGAAGCCCGACTTCCGGCATCTCGCCTGGAAGAAGCGGCTCGATCCGCATGGGCTGCTCAACGTCGGCAAGTCGCGGCTGTGGGATGAGGTCAAACACCTGCCGGCGGACGAGATCGAGGCGCTGTCCCAACATCAGCCGGTCGCGAGGGCCTCGTGACGAAGGGAACGGTCATCGTCGGTGCCGGCCACGCGGGGGCGCAGGCGGCCATCGCTCTGCGTCAGGCGGGGTATAGCGAGCTGATCACATTGATCGGCAACGAGGACGCCGTGCCGTACCATCGGCCGCCCTTGTCCAAGGGCTTTCTCAAAGGCACGGCCCTGGAGCCCGCTCCCCTGCGCGCCGAGAACGCCTATGCCGCCGCCGATATCACCTACCTGCGCGGCAACGAGGTCACCGAACTCGATCTCGCCGGCAACGTGGTCAGGCTGAGAAGCAAGGCCGAGATCCCGTTCCACAAGGCCATCCTCGCGACCGGGGCGACGCCCCGGCGGCCCGCTTTTGCGGGCGCAGGATACGGCCGAGTCTACACCCTGCGCTCGGCAGCGGATGCCTGCGTCATTCGGACGGCGCTGGAAACGGCGCAGAGCGCCGTCATCATCGGAGGTGGATTCATCGGGCTCGAGACGGCTGCCACCATCGCCGCCTCCGGCTGCCGTGTCACCATTATCGAGGCCGCTCCACAGGTTCTCTCCCGGGTGGTGACGTCCGCGATCGCCGACCAGGCACGGACCCATCTGGAAGCAAGAAGCGTCCGGTTCAAGGTGGGTACGGGCGTGTCGGCTATCAAAGAGATCTCCGGGAAGGAAGTGACGATCGTAACGAGCGCGGGGGAAACCCTCGCTGCCGATTTCGTCGTCCTCGGCGTTGGGGTCAGCCCCAACTGCCATCTCGCGGAGGCGGCCGGCCTTGCCTGCGCCGACGGCGTGCTCGTCGATACGGCTCTCCGGACCTTCCATCCGGATGTCTTCGCCATCGGCGACTGCGCCCGGTTCGACCATTGGCTGACAGGGCGATCCGTCCGGTTGGAATCGGTCCAGAACGCTACCGAGCAGGCCCGCCATGTGGCCCGCACGATCGTCGGCAAACCTGAGCCGTATATGGCCGTGCCATGGTTCTGGTCCGATATCGGCGACCTGAAACTTCAAATGGCAGGTCTTGCGGAGGGCGCGGATCGGCAGGTGCTGGCTGGCTCGGTGAGCGAGGGGTCCTTCTCGGTCTACCATTATCGCGGGGAACGCCTCGTGGCCGTCGATTCCCTGAACCGGCCGGCCGACCACATGATCGCCCGCAAGCTCATAGCCGCACGGCTGTCTCCTACGGAGGCGGAGATCCTGTCGGGCCGACTGCCGGAGCTTCTGCGCGTAGGCGCCGAGGCGCGTGTTGGAGCGGAGGCCTGAGATGGGCGCCAACCTGCCCGGCGATCGCATCGTTCCCGGTGTCAAAGTCCCGCGCGACCTGCTGTCGGACCCGCAGCGGTTCGGCGGACGTGACGATGGCGACTGCCTGAGCGGTGATCTCGTGATTCGCAACGGCCAGGTCGTAGGGCTCTTGCCCTCTCCCGTTCCCGCCGATCGGATCGTGACGATGAAGCTCACCGAAGCCCATTGTCACCTCGACAAATGCCACACCGCGGACCGGCTCGTTCCGGGAGAGTCCCTGCTTCACGCCATCGCCGCCCAGGAAGCCGACAAGCATCGCTGGACCGCCGACGATCTTCGCGCCCGGGCGAAACGCGGTCTCGAGGAGCTTGCGGCAGCGGGATGCGGGTTCGTGCGCACGCATGTCGATTGCCGCCTCGACCCGGCAAACCCTGAGGCCATGCCGCTGGCCTGGGAAATCCTCGGGGAGCTGGCAGACGAATGGCGCCCGCGGCTCGTGTTGCAGCGAGCCGCCCTCTTTCCCATCGATAGCTTTGCCCAGGCGGACGCGACGGCGAAACTCGCGGCCCGCATCGCGCGAGACAACGGGGCTCTCGGGGCATTCGTTCTGGATCAGCCAGGGCGGCGGGACGGCATCCGGGCCATGGTGCGCGCAGCCGCCGATGCGGGCATTCCGCTCGATTTCCATGTGGATGAGGGCTTCGGCATTGCCCGCGACGGCCTCACGATCATTGCCGAGACCGTTCGCGAGCACGGGTTTTCACTGCCGGTGCTGTGTGGGCACGCCTCGAGCCTGATGGACGTCAGCGGCGATGCTCTCACCCGGCGCCTCGACATCGTGAAGGAGGCGGGCTTGGCCCTGGTGTCACTCCCCACGAGCAATCTCTATCTTCAGGATCGCAACGGTGGAACACCCGATCGCCGTGGTCTCTCCCGGATCCGGGAAGCTCTCGGTCATGGCATCCCGGTGGCGTTCGGAAGCGACAATGTCCGCGACGCCTTCGTTCCATTCGGCACGCACGACCCCGTGCGTGCGCTGTTCGTCGGCGCCTTGGCCGCACATCTCGATCCGCCTTTCGGCCGTTGGCTCGCGTGTGTGACGCGGTTCGCCCACCAGGGAACCTGCGGATCAAGCGTGTCCATCGAGGATTGCCTGGTGGACAGCCTGCTCCTCTGGCCCGTCGCGTCGACGAGCGAATTGGTGAGCGCCGCGGCAGGTCCTGTGCCGCTCTCTGAGATCCTCCGGTCCACGCAGGGGGCCGTTGCATTTACCCCGGCCGTATAACGAGAGGCAGTTCGTCAAGGGGTTTTGTCGCAAACCCAGGACCGAATCGAAAACGTGCCAGCGGGCGCTGTTTGGCGCTTATGCCCCAAGCCGCTCAAACTGTTCGGCAAGGGGATCATGGGAGCCTCACGGACACACTTCGCCTGTCCTTCGCGCATCATGTGAACCATCTCGATACCGTCCAGGATTGCACGAGCGCTGTTCACGGAAGCCGAGCATCGGTCGAACCCGCCGCTTGATGGTCCGATGATCCTGCTCGATGTGACTATTGAGATGTTCGCTCTGCCGGAGGTTCCCTTGCAAACCCTGCCGTAGGTCATACGACGGCCAAACCTAATCTCAGATCAGGCGGCAGTGCTGAAGAGCGCAGCAATGAAATCACGCTGAGCCTTCGTGTCATTCGCTGGTGCGCTCACGATCTCGTCCTTGCGGATCATCGCCATGACCTCATAGCCAGCAACCGTCCGCGAGGCTGTCACAAAGGTCTTGAAGCGCAGCCCCGGACGAACCAGCCGTTTGATGCGCCGGTGACCCTGCTCGACGATGTTATTCAAGAGCTTCAACTGCCGGAGTTTGTCAAAGCGCCAGAGCCCTCCGCTCTGCTTCAAGGCTTTTGCCGCAACATTCTGGGTTAGGCCGCTGGCAGTCGCCAGATGAGTGTTCTGTGAATATCTCGAAAGTGTCATGGCAGGTCCGTGCATGGAGTGTGGGGAGCCATATAAGAGGCTCCCCACACCTGCGCCTCTATCCGCTACTCTGGATCGGCAAAGTAGCGGTGGCCTGCTCCCCTAGCGGGCTGGCTCAAGCTTGATAACATCACGCGCTGCCTGCTCGACCGCCTCCCGGGAGTACACGAGAGGCACGTAGTCACCGGCAGCCCAAAGCGGTGCCAGGTCGCGGTAGTGGGCGCTGAAGGGATTCCCCGACTGGCCGGGCGTGTTGATGGTCACGCTCTGGTCCCAGTTGCCGACATCCAGCACCATTCGGAAGGATGCCCCCGCGGTCACGCGGAAGTCAGACGAGCGATAGGAGGCCGCGCGAGGGCTGAACGCGGAGCCGCCCATCGCCAGTCGGCCCACTGTCATCTGAGCGCGGGTTGGATCGTCCGCCAGAGGAGCGAGGGCGTGTTCGAACTGGGCATGATGCAGCTTGCCCCATGCCCACTTGGAGATGTCGGGACCGAGCACCTGGCGGACCTCGTTCATGGCGCCCCTCAGGCTTTCAAGCAGGATTTCCTGCCGGGCTGCGATGGGATCTGCCCCAAGAGACTGGTCAGGGTTCTCCAGGTAGTCCACCACGGCCGCGATGTCGCTTGTGCCCAACGCGGCTCGGGCGGGCTCAGGAAGTGCCTTCGTGGTCAGGGCACGCCCGAGGTGCTTGGTCATCCAGACCTCGAACAGCGCCGCGCCCCCACTATCGGCCGAGGTCTGATGATCCCACTCCTTGAGCAGTTTGAGTCCCTCGCTGAGCGTCGGGTCGTCGGACGTGATCGGCTCGAGCAGTTTCGTCAGCCGGCGTCCATTGACGGAATAATCGTCCGTCTGCAACGCCATGGCATCCGCAAGCGTGATCTTCTCCTTGGACGCCAGAACCTCCTTGATGCGGGTGATGCGCGAGGGATCCGACCACTCGAAGCCGACCTTGCGCTCAGCGACCGGATATCCAGCCGGGATGTTCATCTCATTTGCGGTGGCAAACCATCCCGTCTCGGGATTGAAGACCTGCGGCAGTTCCTCCCCTTTCAGGAAGCCTGACCACTCATAGCGGCCATCACCCGGCACAGGCATCAGCCCGTCCCAGTTCGGGCGCAGAGGCGAACGGCCGCCGACAATCCAACCGATATTGCCGGAGGTGTCGGCATAAACCTGGTTCTCAGACGGCGCGCCCCAGTTCGCCATGGCCCTCTTGAAGCCGTCCCAGTCCTTCGCGGTCATGTACTCCGCCGAGTTGAAGTAGGCCGAGGTGCCGGGCTCGAACCAGACTGTCCGCATGGCAAAAGCCCGCCGCTGCGCCGGATCGGCGTGAAGAACGGGCCCATGGCGCGTGAAGCGCAGTTCGACTTCGCGCGGCCCCTCGCCCTTCACTTCGATAGTCTCACGCACAATCCGCATGTCCTCCCAGCCATCGCGATAGCGGTACTGGTTGGGATTATCCGGATTGGTTTCGTAGACGAAGAGATCCTCCTGATCGATGGCGAAGATCGTCAGGCCAAAGGCGATCTGGCCGTTGTGGCCGATCGAGATGCCCGGCAGGGCGGGCTCACCGGCACCGATGACGGACAGGCCAGGGGCGTTGAGGTGCACGATATAACGCAGGGACGGCACCCCGTGCGCACGATGCGGGTCATTGGCCAGGATCGGGCGACCGGTGGCGGTGCGGCTAGGCGCGATGGTCCAGTTGTTGGAGCCGATGGTGCTGACGCGATCATCAGCTTGCGCCAGGAACTGGTCGGGATCGAGCGACGTGCGCTGCTGCCCTGGCTTCGCAAAGGTGACTTCGCGCGTGGCGAGTTGATAGTCGTTCAGCACCTCGCGCGGGATCGAGCAAGGATCGAGGCCATCGGGCACCTTGGTCGTCCAGTCCGGCTCGATCTTGCGCCGGAAGCGGTCGGTCTCGAGCCCGGCCGCGCAGGCAACCCGCGCCCGTGACACCTCGGAGGCAACATTGCGGGTGAGGCCATGGCTGCGGATGCGCACGACATCCTCGGGCGTCCATCGGTCGGGCATCGTGCCGGCGACCCGGAATTCGACTGGAAGCGGTCTGCGGCCGTTATGCACCTCGTCGACAAAGGCATTGATGCCGGCCACGAACGCCTCTGTATAGCTCTTGGCATCAGGCCCATAGGCGGCCCACTCCTGGTTCATGTCGCCGCGGTAAAGGAACATGCGGGTGGCCCGATCCTGCGCCACGTAGGTCGGCCCGAAATCCTTCGCGAGGAGACCAAGTCCGCGCTTGCGCCAGAGGTCGATCTGCCAGAGCCGGTCCCGCGCGGCGTTGTAGCCCTGTAGGAAGATGGCATCGGGGATGCTGGCCGCGTAGATGTGCGGAATACCCCATTGATCGACGATCAGCTCGGCGGGCTGCTGCAGCCCCTGCACCTCATGGGAGCTTGTCCGGACGGCGCTCGACATCTCGGCCCAGGCCGGAATGGCTGTGCTCGCGAGCAGAGCGCCAACAAAGGGCACAAGACGTGGAGTTCTGGTCAGCGTCTTCATCGTGTGTTCCTCCCTGTCACCATGCGCTCCGTTCCCTTCTTCTCTCCGAAATGAGAGTGGCGTGCGGGAATTGGATCGGCCTGATGCTCGGGCTAAAGGCGGGGGAGAGACAAATGCGTTCCTGACAGGGCAGCCCTCAGGATTGTGCGACTTGTCAGGACAGCCAGCGACGCCAATTCCTTAGATCGCGCCGCTTCAAGCGATGGGCAGGCTGTGGCGGGGCGCCTGTTCTTCTTGGCGCTGTAATTCCACGGACCTGCACACTCCTAGACGATGCCCCAGGCGCGGTAGCGGGCTCGGCCGGTGAGCTCGCGTGGGCGGGCGCCGCCGAGCTGGGCCAGCATCAGGTCGACCGCCTTGGGCGTGACCTTGAGCAGCTTGGCGGCGAGCGGCACCGTCACCAGCGGGCGG
>DASQMJ010000077.1:0-76280 GCA_035645535.1 Microvirga sp.
GCCCAAGACCCGCCAGCTCGACCAGTACGGGCGCAACCTCACGGCGTACGCCGAGGAGGAGAAGCTCGACCCGGTCATCGGGCGGAGCGACGAGATTGCCAGGATCATGCAGATCCTCGTCCGCCGCACCAAGAACAACCCCGTCATCATCGGCGAGCCCGGCGTCGGCAAGACCGCCATCGTCGAGGGCCTCGCCGAGGAGATCGCCGAGGACCGCGTTCCCGACATCCTCGCCAACAAAGAGGTCTACACGCTCGACCTCGGGGCGCTGGTCGCGGGCTCCAAGTACCGCGGCGAGTTCGAGGAGCGGCTCAAGAAGATCATGAAGGAGATCACCGACCACGGCGACATCATCCTGTTCATCGACGAGATCCATAACCTCGTCGGCGCGGGTGCGGCCGAGGGCGCCATCGACGCGGCTTCCATCCTGAAGCCGGCGCTGGCGCGCGGGGAGATCCAGGTCATCGGCGCCACCACCATCGACGAGTACCGCAAGTACGTCGAGAAGGACAAGGCGCTGGAGCGGCGCTTCCAGACTATCCAGGTCGGCGAGCCGTCCGTCGAGGAGACGGAGCTTATCCTCAAAGGCCTCAGAGAGAAGTACGAAGAGCACCACAACATCGACATCACCGACGAGGCGCTCAAGGCCGCCTCGCAGCTCGGTGATAGGTACATCGCGGACAGGTTCCTGCCGGACAAGGCCATCGACCTCGTCGACGAGGCGTCGTCGCGCCTGCGCATGCAGGTGGACTCGAAGCCCGAGGAGCTCGACAACGTCGACCGCGAGATCGTGCGCCTGAAGATCGAGCAGGAGGCTCTCAAGAAAGAGACCGACGCCGCCTCCAAGGACCGCCTCGCGCGGCTTACGAAGGAGCTGGCGGATCTGGAGGAGCAGTCCGCCGCCATCACGGCGCGCTGGAAGGCCGAGAAGGACAAGCTCGGCACCGCAGCCGAGCTGAAGAAGAAGCTCGACGAGGCGCGCACGCAGCTGGCGAACGCGCAGCGCGCGGGCGACTGGGCCAAGGCCGGCGAGCTCTCCTACGGCATCATTCCGGGCCTGGAGAAGCAGCTCTCCGAGATCGAGGCGCGCGAGGACGGCGCCGGCGGCCTGATGGAGGAGGCGGTGACGCCCGACCACGTGGCGCAGGTCGTATCCCGCTGGACCGGCGTGCCCGTCGACAAGATGCTGGAAGGCGAGCGCGAGAAGCTGCTGCACATGGAGCAGGAGCTGGCCAAGCGCGTCGTCGGCCAGCGCGAAGCCGTGGAGGCGGTCTCGACCGCCGTGCGCCGCGCCCGCGCCGGCCTGCAGGACCCGAACCGGCCGCTGGGCTCGTTCATGTTCCTCGGTCCGACAGGCGTCGGCAAGACCGAGCTGACCAAGGCGCTTGCGGGCTTCCTGTTCGACGACGAGACGGCGCTCGTGCGCCTCGACATGTCGGAATACATGGAGAAGCACTCGGTCGCCCGGCTCATCGGCGCGCCTCCCGGCTATGTGGGCTACGAGGAGGGCGGCGCCCTCACCGAGGCGGTGCGCCGCCGGCCCTACCAGGTGGTGCTGTTCGACGAGATCGAGAAGGCGCATCCGGACGTGTTCAACGTGCTGCTGCAGGTGCTCGACGACGGTCGCCTCACGGACGGCCAGGGCCGCACCGTGGACTTCCGCAACACGCTGATCATCATGACGTCGAATCTCGGGGCCGAATTCCTGGTCAACCAGACCGAGGGCCACGACACCGACGAGGTGCGCGACGAGGTGATGGCGGTGGTGCGCTCGCACTTCCGGCCGGAATTCCTCAACCGCGTGGACGAGATCATCCTGTTCCACCGGCTGAAGCGGTCGGAGATGGGCGCCATCGTCGACATCCAGATGCGGCGCCTGCAGAAGCTCCTCGACGAGCGCAAGATCGTGCTGAACCTCGACCCCGAGGCCCGCGACTGGCTCGCCGACAAGGGCTACGACCCGGCCTACGGCGCGCGTCCCCTGAAGCGCGTGATCCAGAAGAACGTGCAGGACCCGCTCGCCGAGTTGATCCTGTCCGGCGAGATCAAGGACGGCGAAACCGTCCCGGTCCATGCCGGCCCCATGGGGCTGATGATCGGCGACATCGCGGTGGGAGCCGAGCGCCCGCCGCAGGGCGTGCGGTTGAACTGAGGCTGACGAAGGTTAGTGAGATGATGAGAAGCCCCGCGGGAGACCGCGGGGTTTTTCGTATTGGCGCCGTCGTCGCCAGCGGTCCGAAGACCGGGAAGGGGATCCACAATCCAGCCTGGCACGATGGGTTCCCTTCCCCTCCAGCGGCTGCGCCGCTTCCGGCCGGGAATGACAACGGGGCTGTTTTCTCACTCCGTTTGGAACGATTGCACTTCCGATGCGCGTGGCGGCCTCTCCAGTGCAAGTGGTCTCGACGTGGCTCCGTGGCGGATGACGTGCCATTGGCCGCTCGCGTCCTGCACCACGCCGTAGACGAGAAGGCCTCCGGCCGCCGAGCGCGGACGCCGTATCGCGACGGCGATGTCGCGCAGCCCCCGCATCACCAGCCATGTAACGCCGAGCACCGTCACCGGCGCGGCGACGAGCCAGAGCGCCTGGATCGGGTCCGACGACGTGTGGAACTTGTTCAGCAGGTCGGCCCAGACGGAATAGGGCTGGTCCATGGTCGTGTGCGGAGGCAGGAGATACCGGGTCGACGATCAGGTGCGCGTAAGCACGACGCCTTCCTGATTGGACCGAGAGATGAAGGTGATCCCAGCCTCCGTCAGGGCTTTCTCGATAGCCTGAATGGTGGAGTCCCGGACGGGTTTCCCCTGCTCGAAACGTTGGAGCGCCGTAAGGGCGACGACAGCCTTGTCCGCCAGCATGACCTGATCCCATTTCAACAGGGCTCGTGCGGCGCGGACTTGGCAGGGCGTGACCATGAGGTCACTCTTTCCAGGCGTCGCAGCAATCGCCACAAAGACAACTATTATAGTTGCATATAAGTCCTGCGCCGGCAAGCGGACACACCTGGAGAATATCCTTGGATATGCGCAAGCTCGTCGGACAGAACTTCGCCCGCATCAGGTGCGAGAAGGGGCTTACCCAGGAGCAGATCGAGGAACGCTCCGGGTTCAGCCAGCAATATCTCAGCGGGCTCGAACAGGGCCGCCGCAATCCGACGGTCGTGACGCTCTACGAATTGGCGCAGGCCCTCGGCGTCAGCCATCTTGATCTGCTGAAGCCGGGCGGCTCGAACTGACATGGCACCGTCTGCCTTCGGACAGGGTTCTAGGCCCCGCAGTCGGGTGCACTCGGCTTCGCTGCCGAGATAGCACATGGACTCGATGCCGCTGCTGGGACAGCCCGTCGCCTATCCCTTCAGCGACGTCGTCCTTTCGCCGGAACGGGCGGGAAGAACCGCCAGCGTCAGGCAGGCCGCAACGGCAACCGCGGTGGCTACCGCCGTGAGCGGGACGAGGCCGAAGGCGATGAAGGGAGCGGCGGCGGCCGTGCCCAGTCCTGCGGTGACGAGGACGCCGAGCACCACCAGGGCGGCGCCGCGCGCATCGTCGCCTTCCGATGCCACCACCGCCTGG
The DNA here is from genome assembly GCA_035645535.1 of Microvirga sp. Lineage (GTDB taxonomy): Bacteria > Pseudomonadota > Alphaproteobacteria > Rhizobiales > Beijerinckiaceae > Microvirga. The sequence goes on from DASQMJ010000077.1 coordinate 3,574, forward strand.
TGGAATCCGGGCGGGCCGCGAAGGCCGAAGCCGAGATTGACCATGAGGAAACACCCGATGACGACGGGCAGGCTCGTGCCGCCGAGAACCGCATAGAGCAGGAGAGCGACGAACCCCGCCAGCAGCAGGAGGGTGCCTCCGCCGATCAGGCGCTCCGCCCCGAAGGCCGCCGACAGCCGCCCCGACAGGGTGGCGCCCAGAATGAACATGGCGATGCCCGAGACCTGGAGGACGATGAAGGCGCTGAGATCGAGCCCGAGGGGACCGGTCAGGACCGCAGGGGCGCCGAACACGAAGACCAGGAGGCTCCCGAGGGAAAACGCCTGGCTCAGGGCGTATCGCAGGAACACTCCGTTCCTGAGGAGCTTTCCGTAGCCTCCGGTTCCGGTGCCGTTCCCGGCGCCGCCCTCGCGCGGCAGCAGAAGCGCGCCGGTGATCCGCAGCGCCACGAGGACCAGGACGGAAAGCGCCGCGAGCAGCAGGAACGAGACCTGCCATCCGCCCACGGCCAAGAGGTACGCGCCCGCAATCGGCGCGAGCGCCGGCGTGAGCGACTCGATGGATCCGAGGCGCCCGAGCGCACCGACCGCATTCGCATCGCCGTAGAGGGCCCGGATCAATCCCGGCGCGAAGACCGCGGGGGCGGCCCCGAAGGCGCCTTGGGCGAACCTGATCGCGATCAGGCTCTCGATGTTCGGCGCGAAGGCCGCGGCCAGGGATGCGAGCGCGAAGAGGCCGAGCGAGGCGCTCAGCAACGTGCTGCGCTCGTGGCGCGCGCCGAGCTCTCCGAATGAGACGAGCCCGACGGAGGTCCCGAGCACGTAGGCCGCGAGGACGAGCTGCGACCGTTCGATCGAGCCTCCCAGGACCTCGGGAAGGCTGGGCACGGCAGGCAGCACGAGATCGGTGCCGGCAATCGCCAGCACGGTGCTGGCCGCGATCAGGATGAAGGCCAGGGGCTGCTTACGGTCGGGGGGTTTCGGAGTCATGGGAGGGCAATAAGAATTTGTGCCTCGCCAGGCAAGCCGGATACGCGCTTTCGCGGGCCGCGACGCAGGATTGACCCGCGCGGTGCGTCATGGTCCTTCGCAGGAACGCCACGAACAGCCCGAGAGCGAAATGAGCCTTTCGACAAACTCCATTGCCGCCCTCGCGATCCTGCTGGCCACCCTCCTGGCGGACGGGGCCTCGTCCACGGCCGCGCAGGAGCCGCAGCAGAGCTGGCCCGAGGTGAAATGCGCCCGCTACCGGAAGGCCTGGGCCGAGGCGCTGGCGCGCCGCGGCACGAAGGGGCTGGGGCAGGAATTCCTCGACCGCCACGAGGCCTTCCTGGCCTCGGGCTGCACCGCGCAGGCCGACGTGTGCCCGCGTTCGGAGGAGGAACTGACCCTCGCCAACATCATGGTGGTGGCAGCCATGAACGCCGGGACCGCCAGCACTTTCCCGCCCTTCGCCTGTCGCAAGCGATGACGCGGGCGCTCGCGGCAGACGCCGCGTCTTGATCCCGGGCCACTCTCTCCGCCGGGCCCCGCCGGACGAACCAAACGCCCTTGCGAACGTTCGGCTCTCACACCGTCACAGGAGAGAAATTCATGTCCCGCCGTCTCGTCGTTGCCGGCCTCGCGGCCGCACTCGCGGTTCCGGCCTTCGCCCAGCAGGTGCAGCAGAACCAGGCGATTCCCTATTCGGTCACGCCGCAACCGACCGAAAATCAGCAGAACCAGAGCCTGGGCGCGGGCGCGCAGGAGCGCCAGCAGCGCACCCAGCAGGGCGGCGCCCCGCAGGACACGCAGACGCCCGCCCGCCAGGGCCAGGCGAGCGCGCCCGCCGGACAGGGGCAGCAGCAGTCGCAGGTCGACCGGCAATACGTGCAGCAGGTGCTGGCCGTCAGCACCGTGTCGCTGCAGCAGGCGAACTTCGCACTGAGCAAGGCTCAGGATCCGCGCGTGAAACAATTCGCCGAGTTCGAGATCGGCGAGCAGAACAACCTCCAGGACATCATGCACTCCTTCGCGGACCCGTCCGCCACCGCCTCGACCACGCGCGGAGCGCAGCAGGCGGCCGCCACCGCGCCCGAGTTGCCGCCGCAGGAGGCGGCCGCCATGGAGAAGCTCTCCAAGGCGCAGGCGGGCCCGGCCTTCGACCGCGATTTCGTCGCCATGCAGATCGACGGCCACCAGAAGCTGCTGTCGATCCAGGAGCAGTATCTCAAAGGCAATCCCGGCAACCGAGAGATGACGAACCTGGCGAAGCTCGCCCGCGGCCAGATCAGGGAGCACCTGGCGATGCTCCAGGCCATGCAGAAGGAGCTTGGCCAGTAAGACGTTTTTCCGGCCCCGCGCTCCCACGACGCGGAGCCGGAACCCCCTTTCGCGAAAGGACGTTGGCCTAAACACCACGGGCCGCTCCAGGCCCTCCAACCCAAGAGAGGAATCCCCATGGCGCAGGACAAGCGGGGCCGTCCCCCGGAACCCGATGTGGACGAGGTCATGAACGAGCTGCAGGCCGAGGAGGCAGGCGACGATTTCGTGGCCGGCCCGACCGCCCGCAACGACATCGGCAACACCAAGCGCGCCGCCGCCAAGGCGACCGGCGTGATGGGCGCCTCGAAGAAGCTCGATCCCGAGCTCGACATGGACCGCATGGACGAAGGCCGTCCGAAGAGCGGATCCAACGCCGGCATCCACTCCTTCAAGGAGGTGCCGCCGGAGGAAGGCACCGATGCGCGCATGACCCTCTCGAACGCGGAGATCGCCGAGAGCGTGCCGACCACCGCCAACAAGAGCCCGGCCCAGCGTCCGGCGCGCACGGACGGTCCTACGGGCCCGACCGGCATGAGCGGCGGCGCCGCGTCGCGCAAGCGGGTCCCGGCTCCCGGCAACGCGGTGGACGTGCCCAAGGGCACCCTCGTGCGCGGCCATCCGACCGCGAGCCAGTCCGGCGGCAAGTCCCTGTCGTCGACCGGCGACGAGAAGCCGCCGAAGCGCTCGGCCCGCGCGGGCGGCCCGCAGAGCGAGCGTCCCCTGTCCAAGGGCGGCACCGAAGAGCGCTGATCCGGATCGGAACGGCCCTTTCCTGGGCGGGAGACCGGCGTCTCCCGCCCTTTCCATGCATGCGGCGCATGCAGGGCTCCCGCGAGAGGCATGCCTATACGGAAGACAGGATGACACCGGGCCGCCTCTCCCTTTATGCATCGTTCGGACTCGCCGCGGGCGACGCAATAAAGATGTGAGGAAACAGCCATGGACAGAAGGAAAGTTCTCAAGGGTGCGGGTCTGGCCGCCGCGGCCGGCATGGTGGCGTCGCCCGCCGTCGCGCAGGCGCAGCCGGAGATCCGCTGGCGCATGGCTTCGGCCTATCCGAAGAGCCTCGACACCCTCTACGGCGCCGGCGAGATGATCTCCAAGCGCGTGGCCGCCGCCACCGACAACAAGTTCCTGATCCAGCCGTTCGCGGCAGGCGAGATCGTCGGCGCGCTCCAGACCCTCGACGCCACGCAGAACGGCACGGTCGAGTGCTCCTACACCCTGTCGAGCTTCTTCATCGGCAAGGACCCGACCTTCATGTTCGAGACCTCGGTGCCGTGGGGCATGAACGTGCGCCAGCACAATGCCTGGATGCACTATGGCGGCGGCCTCGACCTCGTTCGCGAGTTCATGAAGGACTACAACGTGTTCCCGATCCCGGCCGGCCAGACCGGCGCCCAGATGGGCGGCTGGTTCCGCAAGGAGATCAAGTCCATCGAGGACCTGAAGGGCCTCAAGATGCGCATCGCCGGCATGGGCGGCCAGATCATGGCGAAGCTCGGCGTGGTGCCGCAGGTGCTCGCCGCAGGCGACATCTATCCGGCGCTGGAGCGCGGCACCCTCGACGCGGTCGAGTTCTCCGGCCCGCACGACGACGAGAAGCTCGGCTTCGTGAAGGTCGCCCAGTACTACTACTATCCGGGCTTCTGGGAGGGCGGCGCGCAGCCCTCGCTCTATGTGAACATGGACAAGTGGAACGCGCTGCCGGCGCACTACAAAGCCATCCTCGAAGCGGCCTGCGCGGAGGCCAACGCCATGTGCGTGGCGAAGTACGACGCCCAAAACGCGGACGCGATCCGTCGCCTCGTCGGCCAGGGCGTGCAGCTGCGGCCCTTCCCGAAGGACGTGATGGAGCAGAGCTACAAGGAAGCCTTCAAGCTCTACGGCGAGATCGCGGCCTCGAACCCGAAGTTCAAGAAGATCTATGATTCCTGGAGCGCCTTCCGCGAGAAGGAGCTGACCTGGTTCCGCATCGCCGAGCTGCCCTTCGACTATTTCGTCAACTCGCAGCCGACCCAGCGCTGATCGAAGGGAGGCGGCGCGCGTTCTGCGCCGCTTCTCCTCACGCCTTGTGGGATCGCAAGGCCCTCCTGACGCGTTGTCTCTCCGAGAGGGCGGTTCGCCCGCAACGGAGACACACGATGCAGGACAAGAAGAAGCAGGACACGCCGCAGAACACTCCGGGCCGGAAGACGGACGACGACCTGCCGGAGAACTCCAAGAAGCACCTCGATGAGCAGCTCGACGAGGGCGTGGAGGAAACCTTCCCGGCCAGCGACCCGGTCTCGGTGAAGATCACGAAGTAGCGCGTCTCCTCCTGCCTTGGCCCGCGCCTTCGCCGCCGCGGGCCTTTTCTTTTCCGGAAATGCTCAGTTGCGGCTCGCCACCGCGACCCCGAGCGCCGCGAGCGCCATGCCGGCGATCTGGACCGGGCTCAGGGTCTCGCCGAAGAGCCCGAAGGCCATGAGCGCCGCGACCGGGGGCACGAGATAGAGCAGCGTCGCCACGCCCACCACCGCTCCCTGGCGGATGAGGAAGAGCAGCAGGCCGATCGCCCCGATGGAGAGGCCGAGCACCGCCCAGGCGAGCGCGCCGATCAGCGGCAGGGTGAAGTCGATCCGGCCCTGCTCGGTCAGCAGCACCAGGGGCAGCGTGACGGCCGCCGCCCCCATGAACTGGACCGCAGCGTTGACGCGCAGGTCGAGCGCGCCGCCCGTGCGCTTCTGCCAGATCGTCCCGAGGGTGATGGAGAGCATTCCCAGCACGCACACGAACAGCGCGAAGGGCGGCACGCCGCCATCGCCGAGCTTGGGCAGCACCACCAGGGAGGCGCCGGCAAAGCCGATGCCGATGCCGGTCCAGCGGCGGACGGAGACCCTCTCGCCCAGGAGCGGCCCGGCCAGGAGGCCGGTGACGAGGGGCTGCAGCCCCGCCACCAGGGCGGAGATGCCCGCCGGCAGCCCGTGCTTCACGGACCAGAACACGCCGCCGAGGTAGAAGCCGTGCAGCAGCACGCCGGCCACGAGGCCGTTGCGCCACTCGCGCGCCGTCCGGGGCCAGGAGGCACGGGCCGCCGCCACGAGGAGGCAGAGCACCAGGATGGCCAGGAGGTAGCGCAGGAAAAGAAAGGTCAGCGGCTCGGCATAGGGCGCCACCGCGCGGGCGACGATGAACCCGGTCGCCCAGATCACGACGAAGAGCGGAGGCGCCAGGCGGGCGAGGAGATCGGCTGAGGACATCGGCGGCTTTCCAGTCCTCGTCGCGAGTAGCGGACAGGGACGTCCCGCGCAATCGGCTCGAGCCGCTTTCGCGGCGGAAAACCTCGGCCCGGGCTTTGAGCTTCGCCGGGAGAGGCTTAGAACTTTGATGGGCGTCAGGGGAATTCTCTTGCCTGGACCTGCCTTCGCGCCATCTCCAGCCGTCCGGAGACATGTCCGTTGAAGTTGAACCGAGTGCGCCTCTACTACGAGATCGTCGCGATCGCGGCCAACCGCTTCGTGCTGCACGACGCCTGGGCGATCGCGAGCCACATCGCCCTGTCGGTTCTCACCTCCATGTTCCCGTTCCTGATCCTGATGACGGCGCTTGCAGGCCTCTTCGGCACGGGTTCGCTGGCGGACGAGGCGGCGGACATCATCCTCGAAGCCTGGCCGCAGGAGGTCGCGGAGCCCATCGCCAACGAGGTGCACAGCATCCTGACCGGGCGGCGCAGCGACGTGCTGACGGTGGGCCTCGTGCTCGCCCTCTACTTCGCGTCGAGCGGGGTGGAGAGTCTGCGGGTCGGCTTGAATCGGGCCTATGGTGTGCGCGAGACCCGGGCCTGGTGGCTCACGCGGCTGGAATCCATCGCCTTCGTCATCGGCGGCGCCTTCGTGATGCTGGCCCTCGCCCTTCTCGTGGTGCTCGGTCCCTTCGTGTGGCGCGGGATCCTCTACTGGGTGCCGGCGCTGGCGCGGTTCGGCAACGTGATCGATTTCCTGCGGCTCGCGGTCGCCACCGTGGTCATCGTGGCGGGGCTGATGATCGCCCACAAGTTCGTCCCGGCCGGCCGGCGGACGTTCCTGTCCGTGGTGCCGGGAGTGGCCGTGACACTCCTGCTCTGGCTCCTCGGCGGCATCGGCTTCGGATGGTACCTGGAATTCTTCCCCGGCGCCTACGCATCCACCTATGGGGGCTTGGCCACCGCCATGGTGGCCCTCATCTTCCTCTACACGCTTGGGGCGATCTTCCTGTTCGGCGGCGAGCTCAACGGCACGATCCTCCTGGCCAAGCGCCGGCGCCTCAACGCGGAGCCGCAGCCCGCCTTGACCGACGTGATCACCATGCCTTGAAACGGGAACGGCCAGGCATCGGCTTGGCCGCTGCGTCGGGCCCGAGCGTTCTCAGCTCACGATGCGGTACTTCACGAAGCCGTCCGGCGCGTCGCCCATCTTCTCGACCTTGATGCCGGCGGGCTGGTAGGCGGCGGCATTCGGGCCGGTGGTGAAGGTGGCGGTCACGTTGGCCGGGATCGCCAGCGACCAGGAGCCGTCCGCCTTGGGGGAAACCTCCTTCTTGTCGATGATGAAGCGCATGATCGCGTCGCGGGTCAGGTCGGGCGCCTCGAACACGATGGTGCTGCCGTCGTTGCCCGGGAAGTTGCCGCCGCCGCCCGCGCGGTAGTTGTTGGTCACCACGAGGAAGACCTGATCGTCCGCCACGGGCTTACCATTGTAGGTGAGATCCTTGATGCGGCGGGCGTCCGGGTTCACCAGCTTTCCGTCGTTGTCGTAGCGCGAGGCTTGCGTCGGGTCGATCTTGTACTGCACGCCCGCGATCACGTCGAAATTGTAGGCCGGGAACTTGGAATTGATCAGCTCCTGCTCGCCGCTCTTGGCCGGATCGATCTGGTTGTAGATCCCGGCCGACCGTTCGAGCCATTCGCGCACCTGCGCACCCGTGACCTTCACCACGCGGATCGTGTTCGGATAGATATAGATGTCGGCCATGTCCTTGATGGCGAGCGGGCCGGGCTTGATCTCGGTGAAGTAGCTCGGGCCGCCGCGGCCGCCGGCCTTGAAGGGTGCCGCCGCCGAGAGGATCGGCAGGTCCTTGAAGGCCGACGCCTTGAGCTGGTCGGCCACGTACCAGGCCTGCGCCTCGGCCACGAGCTTCACCGACGCGTCGTCGGCCACGAGCGAGTAGTAGGAATGGATCGGCACGGCGGTCGTGCCCACCGGCTCGCGTACGTATTTCAACGTCGCGTCGTGGTCGGCCTGCACGGCCGCGACCACGGCCGCGTCGGACTCCACCTTCGCCACCACCTTGCGGTCGACCCGATCGTAGATCGGGCGCGCCTCCGTGCGGAAGTTCGCCACCTTCCAGGCATTGCCTTCCCTCGTCAGGTCGAGGTCGACGACGCCGAGATGGCTGCCCCAGAAGCCGGCCATGACGGCGGGCTTGCCGTGCAGCGTGCCTGCCTTCGGGTCGACGCCCGGGATGTTGTTGAACTCCTTGCCGCCCGGGAACACGAAATGCTGGTGCCCGGTGAGGATCACGTCGATGCCGTCGACCTTGGCGAGGTGCAGGGCCGCGTTTTCCTCGCCGCCCTTGCGCTCGCCGCCCGCGATGCCGGAATGGCACAGGGCCACGACGATGTCGGCTCCCGCCTTCCTGAGGTCCGGCACGTGCTTCTGGGCCGCATCGACGATGTCGACCGTGGTGGCCTTGCCGTCGAGATGGCCCTTGTCCCACTGCACGATCTGCGGCGGCACGAAGCCGATGACGCCGACCTTCAGCTTCTGCTTCGCGCCCGATTCATCGGTGAACTCCCGGTCGAGGACGAGCCAGGGCTTGAGCATGGTCTCGCCGTCGGCCTTGAGCACGTTGGCGCAGACCAGCGGGAATTTCGCGGCGCCCATGGCGTTCTGCAGGAACTCGAGGCCATAGTTGAACTCGTGGTTGCCGAGGGTCCCGCAATCGTAGTTGAGCACGTTCATGGCGGCCACCATCGGGTGCACGTCGCCCTTCTTCATGCCGCGCCGGTAGGCCACGAAGTCGCCCAGCGGCGAGCCCTGGATCAGGTCGCCGTTGTCGAAGAGCAGGGAGTTCTTCGCCTCGGCGCGCGCGGCCTTCACGATGGTGGCGGTGCGCGCGAGGCCGACCGTGTCGTCGGCCGCGTCGCGGTAATAGTCGTAGGGCAGGATGTTCACGTGGAGATCGGTGGTCTCCATGATGCGCAGCTTGACGACAGGGCCGGCGGCCCGGGCGAGCTGGGGCATTCCCGTGAGGGCGGCCGCCGCCACACCGGTCTGGAGGATCCGGCGGCGGGTGATGGACGACGTCATGCTGGCATTCCCTTTGATGAAACAGCGTTCACATAGCAGAGAACAACACGACTTTCATGACAAGGGCAAGGGAGCCGGCTAACCAGCCCTCAGCGCCTCGTCCAGGTCGCGGTAGAGATCCTCCGGATCTTCGATTCCCGTGGACAGGCGCAGGAGATCGGGCGGGCACGGGGTGCCGGGTCCCTCGATGGAGGCGCGGTGCTCGATGAGGCTCTCGACGCCGCCGAGCGAGGTCGCCCGCTTCCACAGCCGGACCCGCGCGGCCGTGCGGATCGCCGCCGCCTCCCCCTCCGTCACCTGGACGGACAGCATGTAGCCGAAGCCGCCCTCCATCTGCCGCGCCGCGATGTCGTGGCCGGGATGCTGCGGCAGTCCGGGATAGAGCACCCGCGCGACCTTCGGGTGCCCCGACAGGCGCTCGGCGAGGGCCATGGCGCTCCTGGCCTGGGCGGCGGCGCGCAGGTGCAGGGTGCGCATGCCGCGCATGAGGAGGTAGGCCTCGAACGGCCCGAGGATCGCGCCCTGCGACTTGCGGATGGACGCGACCTTCTCCCAGAAGGCGTCGGCCTTCGCCCCCGCGAGGGCTCCTGCCACTACGTCGGAATGGCCGTTCAGCACCTTCGTGGCCGCATGCATGACGATGTCGGCGCCGAGCGTGAGCGGCCGCGTATGGATCGGCGAGGCCGTCGTCGAATCCACCGCGAGCCGGGCGCCGGCCGCGTGGGCGATCTCCGCGGCCGCCGCGATGTCCGTGATGGTCCAGAGCGGGTTGGACGGGGTCTCGATCCAGACGAGCCTGGTGCGGCCGGGGATCACCGCCGCGCGCAGGGCATCGAGGTCGTCGGTTTCCACGAAGTCGACCGCCAAGCCCCAGCGCACGGCCTCGGTCATGAGCCAGTTGCGCAGGGCCCAGTACATGACCCGCGACGCGACGATGTGGTCGCCGGGGTTGAGAGCCTGGAACACGGCGGTAGCCGCCGCCATGCCGGAGGAGAACAACAGCGCCCCGGCCTCCGCCTCTTCCAGCATGGCGAGCACCGCTTCCGCCTCGCGGATCGTGGCGTTGTCGGGCCGCCCGTAGACGTAGCCGGACGAGTAGGCGTTGTCTTCGTCCCGGATATAGGTGGTCGCCACGTGGATCGGCGGCACCACGGCCTTCGTGATCGGGTCCACATGGCCCATGGCCTGGGCGGCGAGACTGCGTTTGGACCATTGCGGGCGCGACGACATGGGAACCTCCGGGGGCGGAACGGGTTGGGGCTGGGAACAGCGAAGCTCACCCATAAAGGGATTTGCCGAATGATGCATCCGGGCCAATCGACTTTGGCCGGCCCTCCGACCCCGCCTGTCCGACGTTTGCTGATCGCGGTCCTGCCGGTGGTGGCGGTCAGCGTGGCGGGCAGCCTGGTGACGACGCCGAACATTCCGACCTGGTATGCGGGACTGGCGAAGCCCGGCTTCACGCCGCCGAACTGGCTGTTCGGGCCGGTCTGGACCACGCTCTACGCCCTGATGGCCTACGCGGTCTGGCGCATCCTGTCCCTGCCCAGGGACCGGCCCGGCCGCAGCACCGCGGTCACGGCCTTCTTCGTCCAGCTTGCGCTCAACTCCCTTTGGTCCTTCGCGTTCTTCGGGGGGCACAGTCCGGTTGCCGGCCTCGTGGTCATCGCTGCCCTGATCGTGGCGATCCTGGCGACGATCCGGGCCTTCTGGTCCCTGGACAGGGTCGCGGCCTGGCTCCTCGTGCCCTATCTCGCCTGGGTCGCTTATGCGACCGCCCTCAACGCGGCGATCTGGCACCTCAACGGGTGAGGGCCCGGCCCTCAGGCCTTGTCGAACAGGTCCGGATCCTTGTTGGCGTGGTCGACCACACCCACGAAGGGCAGCTGGCGGTAGGAATGGGCCACGTCCATGCCGTAGCCGACCACGAACAGGTCGGGGCAGGTAAAGCCCACGTACTCGGCATGGATGCTGACCGCCCGTTTGCCGGGCTTCTCCAGCAGCACGGCGGTCGAGACCCGCTTGGCGCCGCGGGCCATGAGCAGGTCCTTGGCGAAGGTCACGGTGCGGCCGGATTCAAGGATATCGTCCACGAGCAGCACGTCGCGGCCGCGCACGTCGCTCTCCACGTCGCGCAGGATGGCGACCTGGCCGGACGAGACCGTCCCCTCCCGGTAGCTCGACAGGTGCACGAATTCGACCTGAGGCGCGAGGCCGGCCCGGTGCAGGGCCCGGATGAGATCGGCCGCGAACATGAAGCTGCCTTTGAGGACCGCCACCACGAGGAGGTTTTCCGGCTTGGCGTTCGCGATGTCCCGAGCGAGCTCCTCGATGCGCTTGGCGATCGTGTCTTCGTCGAAGAGAACCCGGATGCGGGGGGAGGCAGTCATCGTCGGTCCGTCCAGAATTGTACGGCTTGGGAATTGGGAGCCGTGAAGCGGTCCCCTTCACGACCATGACGCGGCCGGGAAGTCAAACGGACTTAATGCCCTTTTTCATCAAAGTGTGACGAACGGCCTGCGCCATTCACCTCCTGCTAACCATTCCGTCGGATCGTGGGCGCGTCCTGCCGTCGCGGACCGTTCCGGGCTGATTTGTTGGCGTGCCGGAGATAGAGGCGATAAGCATGACGAATCGGATCGCGGCGGACCTCGCCCGCCGCAGGCTTCCACCCCGCAAATGACGGTTCAGGAGCGCGTGAAGGCGTTTTACGACAACGAATACGAGGAGAGCCCGGCTCCGGCCGTGCATTTCGAGAACGTGGGCGTGCGCTACGGCATGGGCCCCGAGGTGCTGCGCGACCTCACCTTCTCCATCGAACCGCATTCGTTCCAGTTCCTCACCGGCCCCTCGGGCGCCGGAAAGACCACGCTGCTGCGCCTGATCCTCCTGTCGGTGAAGCCGACCCGCGGCCTGATCTCGCTCTTCGGCGAGGACGTGTCCAAGATCTCCAAGAACGAACTCACGGATCTGCGGCGGCGCATGGGCGTCGTGTTCCAGGACTTCCGCCTGCTCGACCACCTGACAACTTATGAGAACGTGGCGCTCCCGTTACGGGTGCAGGGCAAGGAGGAGGCGAGCTACCGCAACGAGGTGGTCGAGCTCCTGCGCTGGGTGGGCCTCGGCGACCGCATGCACATGCTGCCGCCGGTCCTGTCGGGCGGCGAGAAGCAGCGCGCCGCCATCGCCCGCGCCCTCATCGTGCGGCCGGACCTGCTGCTCGCCGACGAGCCCACCGGCAACGTCGATCCGTCCCTGGCCCGGCGGCTCCTGCGCCTGTTCATCGAGCTGAACCGGCTCGGGACCTCCGTCGTCATCGCCACCCACGACTTCAGCCTCATGGATCAGCTCAACGTGCGGCGCCTCGTGCTCGGCGACGGGCGGCTGCACATCGACGAGTGAGCCGATGAGCGACCTCCCACCCCCACGCGAATCCAGGCAGGCGGCCCCGAAGCAGGGCCAGCGCGCCCTACCGGCATCGCTCCGGCGCAACGCCCCGCTGGTGCCGGTGGATTCGGCAGGCGGCCGGGCGCTTGCGGCCGTCATCGCCATCCTCACGTTCTTGGCGGCGCTGTGCGCCGGCGGGGCCGAGCTCATCGCCGCGAGCTCCGAGCAGTGGCGGTCCGACATCGCCCGCGAGGTCACGATCCAGGTCCGCCCCAATGCGCAACGGTCGATTCAGGCGGACGTGGATCGCGCGGTCGTCTTGGCGCGCCAGACTCCCGGCGTGGAAGAGGCGCAGGCGTTCTCGAAGGAGGAATCCGAGCGCCTGCTGGAGCCCTGGCTCGGCACCGGTCTCGACTTCAACGACCTGCCGGTCCCGCGCCTGATCGTCCTGAAGCTTGCCGGCAACGCGAGGCCCGATTTCGGCCCGCTCAGGCAGGCCCTGGAGGAGCAGGTGCCCGGCGCAACCCTGGACGACCACGCCCTCTGGGTCTCGCGTCTGTCCACCATGGCGAACACCATCATCGGCATCGGGATCGCCCTGGTGGCGCTGGTGCTCGTTGCGGCTGGCTTGGCCGTCACCTTCGCGACCCGCGGCGCCATGGCGGGCAACCGGGAAGTGGTCGAGGTGCTGCATTTCGTGGGGGCCACCGACGACTTCGTCGCCCGGGAATTCCAGCGCCGCTTCTTCCGGCTCGGCCTGCGCGGCAGCCTCGCCGGCGCCGGCGCCGCCCTCGTTCTGACCATCGTCCTCGGCTTCGTCACCCGCTCCTGGCGGGCGAGCCCTGCGGGCGACCAGATCGAGGCGCTCTTCGGCTCCTTCAGCATCGGCTGGCGCGGCTATGCCATCGTGATTCTCATCGCCCTGGCCGTTGCGCTCATCACGGGCATTGTCTCGCGCCTGACCGTGAGACGTTTTCTTAACGGAAATGGTTGATGGTGATGGTTACCGGTGGATAAAACGGGTTGCCTCTCCCTTGCCGCATTCTGCATTATCCTCAACCCTGATGACCTCGCAAACGCAGAGTTGGGCGACGCCGAGCGCCGGAGACACGAGTGAGGCCCTGGGTTGGGGCTGGTCCATGTCGGGATCGCATGCCGTTCCTGCCGGACGCTCTCTGGTCAGGCGTGCATTCGGATGGGGCTTCGGCGGCGCGGTAACCGGTACCCTGCTGATTTTGCTAGGTTTTCTCTGCTTCGTCTATTCCCTGGACCGTTTCGAGCAGAAGCCGGAGACCCGCGCCGACGGGATCGTGGCCCTGACCGGCGGGGCGCAGCGCATCGGCGATGCCATCGACCTCCTGGCCAAGGGCTATGCCAAGCGTCTCCTGATCTCGGGCGTCAACGAGCGGACCAGCCGGGAGGAGATCGCCCGCCTCAATCCGGGCCAGCGGCGCCTCTTCGACTGCTGCGTCGACCTGGACTACCGGGCGCGCAACACCATCGGAAACGCCATCGAGACCCGGCGCTGGGCCGAGCGGAACGGGTTCGACGCGCTGATCGTGGTGACCTCGAACTACCATATGCCGCGCACCCTCGTGGAGCTGGAGCACACCCTTCCGAACCGGCAGAAGATCCCCTACCCGGTCGCGGCGACCATCGATCCGCACGAATGGTGGCGCAATCCCTCGACCGCCCGGGTGCTCTTCGTGGAATACCTGAAGTTCCTGGCCGTGTGGGTGCGGACCCGCTTCGAGGACGATCCGGAGCGTTCGCCCGTCGTCCAGATCATGAACAGGCCGATCCGGCACGTGGCTGCGGAGCCGCAATGGCGCTGAGCCGCGCTCCCTGACGGGCCGCGTTCGCTATCGCGGTGACCGATTTTTCCGCGAGAACCGGATTCCCGTCGCCTGAAAATGCTCTACAAGGTGAGCGCCCGCGGAGCCGCCGGCTCCGCCTTCCCTCTTGTCGATGCCATGCTCGTTTTCCGCTCCCTCCTGTTCAACGTCGCTTTCTACGTGAACCTGATCCTCTGGCTGATCGCCCTGCTGCCGTGCATGCTCGTGCCGAGGCGGACCTTCATGAGAGGCGTAAAGCTCTGGGCGCGGTCGTCGCTCTGGCTCCTGCGGGTGATCGCCGGAACCAGGATCGAGGTTCGGGGGCGGGAGAAGATTCCGGCGGGCGGGCTCCTGGTGGCGTCCAAGCACCAGTCCCTGTGGGAGACCTTTGCGCTGGTGCCCTTGTTCGACGATCCGGCCTTCATCCTCAAGCGGGAACTCATCTGGATCCCGTTCTTCGGCTGGTATGCCTGGAAGGGCGGCTCGGTGCCGGTCAACCGCAGAGCGGGCTCGCAGGCTCTGCTGCAGATGACCGCGAGGGCCCGGGAAGAGGCCCAGCACGAGCGCCAGATCGTCATCTTCCCCGAGGGGACCCGGCGGCCGGCCGGCGCTCCTCCGGCCTACAAGTTCGGGGTCGCGCATCTCTACCAGAACCTCGGCGTCCCGTGCCTGCCGGTGGCTCTCAACTCCGGCCTCTACTGGCCGCGGCGGCGCTTCATCCGGCGCCCTGGAACCATACGCGTGGAGATCCTCGACCCGATTCCGCCCGGACTGCCGCGTGACGTCTTCTTCAAGACCCTGCAGGACGGCATCGAGTCGGCATCCGACCGGCTGCTGGCGGAAGGCCGTAGGGAACTTGGCCTCGATCCACGGCCGGCCTCTGCGGGAAGCTTGTCCAAAGCCTGACGCCGCAAGGCTTCGAGCCCTTCTTGACGTTTCGCCTCGCAATCCCTACATTAGGAACAAATGGCGAACAAGCGAACCATATCATGGTCTGCGGCCATGCGGGATCTCCGTCAGGACCGGACGCGGAGGGCTGACGTGCGTGAGGAACGGCTGCGGGCAACGGCGGGGCTTCCCTCGTCGCCTGCCCTGACTTCGTGGCGCGGCCGTTCCGGGCGGCGCTATATCGTCGGCATCCATCCGCTGACGGAAACGGAAGTCCTGAGCGTGATGAACGCCGTGATCCTTGCCGTCCATCGCGACGAAGCCGGCACGGCCCGCGTGGTCGACGTGGCGACCGCGAGCCCCCATCCGAGCGAGCAGGCCAGAACCCGCTGGGTCGCTAAGGTCAGGGCGCGCGGCGCGACCGAGATGCACGTCCACCGCCTCGCCGACAGTGAGGTTCAGCGCCGCGCCATCGTCGAAGACCTGCGCGAGGACGAGAGCCGGGCCTCCTGAGCCTGCTAGTCCAGCGCCTCGGTGATCCGCTGGAGCAGCGGATCGACGATCCCCATCCCGAGAAGATGCTCGTGCGTGGACCGTACGTAGTCCGGGTTCTCGCCGGAGATCCCTTTCCCCTGCCGCACCAGCCTCAGCACCTCTTCGAAGGACAGGCGGCCTGCATATTGCGGGTGCTTGCGGTCGGCCACATAGGCAAGCGCCGTGACGGCGCGCCCGTCGTCGAGCCTCACGGGAAGGCGGCGCTCCAGATAGACGGCGGTCGCCTGCTCCCGCTCCCTCAGGTAATGGATCGTGGCCTCGGCCTCCTCGGGGGCGACCCGGAAGGCGACACCGTGGCACCGGCCGCCGCGGTCGAGGCCGAGCACCAGCCCCGGACTGTCCGGGGTCCCGCGATGGACGTGGGAGAAGACGCACAAGGACCGGTGATAGCCGTGGAGATGGGCATGACGGCGCTCGAGATAAGGAAAGCCTGGCCGCCACATGAGCGACCCATAGCCGAAGACCCACAAATCGTCCGTGTCGTCCATGGCCCCCGCATGCCCGAACCTTGCCTGCTTCCGGCGCTAGCAGGTAGCAAGACGCGACACAACAGGAGAACCTTGCATGGATGAAGCCGCCCCCGCCGCAACTGCCCGCCACAGCCGCTTCTGGCTCTACACGCCCTTCGTCCTGCTGCTCCTGATCGCTGTCGCGTGGAGCGTCGCGTGGTTCGTGATCCGCGGCCGTGCGGCCGGAGCGCTCGACGGCTGGCTGGCCGCGGAGGCCAGAGCCGGCCGGCAGTGGACCTGCCAGGACCGGACCATCGCCGGCTACCCGTTCCGGATCGAGATCGTCTGCGGCGCTCTCGGCCTGAAGCAGGGGCCCGTGACCGCCTCCTTCGGCCGGGTTGAGGCGGTCGCCCAGGTTTACCAGCCCCGCCTCGTGATCGCCGAGATCCAGGGCCCCCTGAACGTGACCGACGGGACCGTGACGGTGCAGGGCTCCTGGGACCTTCTCCAGTCGAGCGTCAATCTGGGGCAAAGCGGATTGCAGCGCCTCTCCGTCGTGGCGGAGGCCCCGAAGGTGACGGTGGCGGGCCTGCCGGCGGGCGCGCTCGCCACCTCCGGCCGGCACCTGGAGCTTCATGTGCGCCCCAATCCCTCGCGGAGCGGAGAGAAGGCCTATGACGCCGCCCTCTCGGTGAAGCAGGCCAATGTCCCGCTCCTCGACGCCCTCGTCGGCGGCGCCGAGCCCACGGATCTCGATTCCGACTTCACGATCACGCAGGCCGACGGCTTCCGCGGGCGCCCCGTCGCCCAGGAGCTGGAGCGCTGGCGCAGCGCCGGGGGCAAGCTCGACATCCTGATGCTGTCGCTGGCCAAGGGCCCGCGCCGGGTGGAGGCGAAGGGCGAGCTGCGGCTCGACGAGACGCACAGGCCCGAGGGCCAGCTCAGCCTGGCGGCGGCCGGGCTCGACGGACTCCTGGACAAGGTCATGGGCCGCCGCAACGGCGCTCTCTTGAGCGCCCTGCTGGGTCAGGGCGGCGCTCCCTCGGGTCAGCCGGGCGCTCGCCCGGTGCTGTCCCCGCTGCCGCCGATCCGCCTCGAGAACGGGCGCCTCGCCTTCGGCCCGTTCGTCGTCCCCAACGTCGCGCTGCCGCCGGTCTACTGATCGCCGCGGTGGCGGCCGAAATCCGGGTCCGGCGCGTCCTGGCCTTCCGAGATGATGCTCCGGCGGATCGCCCGGGTGCGGGTGAAGAGGTCGAAGAGCTTGTCGCCCTCGCCCCAGCGGATAGCGCGGGCGAGGAAGGCGATGTCCTCGTTGAGGCGTCCCAGCATCTCCAGCACCGCCTCCTTGTTGTGGAGGAAGATGTCGCGCCACATGGTCGGGTCGGAGGCCGCGATGCGGGTGAAGTCGCGGAAGCCGCCGGCCGAGAACTTGATCACCTCGGATTGGGTGACGGTCTCCAGATCCGCCGCCGTGCCGACGATGTTGTAGGCGATCAGGTGGGGTACGTGGCTCGTGATGGCGAGCACGAGGTCATGGTGCTGCGCGCTCATGACCTCCACGTTGGAGCCCATGGCGGCCCAGAACTGGAGCACCCGCTCGACAGCCCCCTCGTCCGTGTGCTCCGAGGGCGTCAGGATGCACCAGCGATTGTGAAAGAGCGTCGCGAAGCCCGCATCCGGCCCGGAATGCTCGGTGCCGGCCACGGGATGGGCCGGAACGAAATGCACGCCCTCCGGCAGGTGCGGCTCGACCTGGGCCATGACCGACTTCTTCACCGAGCCCACGTCGGACACGATGCTGCCGGGCTTGAGCCCCGGCCTCATGGCCTCTGCGACGGAGCCGCAGGCCCCCACCGGAACGCAAAGGATGACGAGATCGGCATCGCGGACGCCCGCAGCGGGATCCTTTGTCGTCTCGTCGGCAAGCCCGAGCTCCCGGACCCGGGCGAGGGTCGCCTCGTCCCGGTCCACCGCCACGATCGTGCCGACGAGGTTCTGCCGCCTCGCCGCGCGGGCGATGGAGGAGCCGATCAGCCCGAGGCCGATCAGAGCGAGGCGCCCGAAGAGCGGCGCCTCACGGGGAGGTCCGAGACGCTCAGGCATTGGTGCCCGCACCGCTCAGGAACTCGCGCAACGTCGCCACCACGAGCCGGTTCGCCTCTTCGCTGCCGACGGTGAGCCGCAGGGCGTCGGGCAGGCCGTAGGCGTCTATCCGGCGCAGGATGAGGCCGCGGCTCGAAAGATACGCGTCCGCCTCCCTGGCGGTCTTGCCCGGTTTCTTCGGGAAGTGGACCAGCAGGAAGTTGCCGACGCTGGGCGTGATCTTGAGGCCCAGCCCCTCCAGCTCCTTCGTCAGCCAGGCGAGCCACTGCTCGTTATGAGCCACCGCCCTGCTCACATGGGCGTCGTCCTGGATCGCCGCGATGCCGGCCGCCATGGCGAGGCCGTTGACGTTGAACGGCCCGCGGATGCGGTTGACCGCGTCGACGATATGGGCCGGCGCCACCATCCAGCCGAGGCGCAGGTTGGCGAGCCCGTAGATCTTCGAGAAGGTACGGGCCATGACGACGTTCTCGGAGGTGGCCACGAGCTCGAGCCCCGACTCGTAATCGTTGCGGCGGACGTATTCCGCGTAAGCCGCGTCGAGCACGAGCACCACGTGCGGGGGCAGGCCCGCGTGCAGGCGCTTGACCTCGCTGAAGGGCAGATACGTGCCGGTCGGGTTGTTGGGGTTGGCGAGGAAGACGATCTTGGTCTTCGGCGTAACCTTGGCGAGGATCGCGTCCACGTCCGCATGGTAGTCCTTCTCGGGTGCGACCACTGGCGTGCCGCCGGCCGCCAGGATGGCGATCTTGTAGACCAGGAACCCGTGCTCCGAGTACAGGCCCTCGTCCCCCGGCCCCACATAGGCATGGGTGATGAGGGAGAGAAGCTCGTCCGAGCCGGCGCCGCAGACGATCCGGTTCGGGTCGAGGCCGTATTTCGCCGCGATCGCCTCGCGCAGCTTGGTGGCGGCGCCGTCGGGGTAGAACTCGAGATGGTCTGCCGTCCTGATGGCCTCGAGAGCTTTCGGCGACGGGCCGAGGGGCGTCTCGTTGGAGGAAAGCTTGTGGATCTTCGCGACCCCGGGGGCGGCGCTCTTGCCGGGCACATAGGCCTCGATCTGCATCACGCCGGGACGGGGTTCGGGACGGACGGCCATGGGTCAGGTTCCTGCAATCGGTCGGTTTCGAGGATGGCTCTAGCGCAGCTCGGCGTTCATTTCACGCGGAAACGTTCCGCGTGGCTGCCGACCTCGACGAGCTGCGCGAGACTCGCTCCGGCCCTGGTGAGCGCCTCGTGCAGATGGGCGGGCTCGACGGTGCCGGGCACGGCGAGCAGCTCCGACAATCCGTTGGCGTCGGCGGCGCTCGCCACGATCTCGCCCCCGAGGCGCGCCACTGCGTCGTTGGCGCCCCTGTGCCAGCGCTCGAACTGGGCGGCGTAGAGCACCACGTCGCGCATCGACGCGTCGGCGAGGGGCTTGGAGATGACGAAGACCGGCGTGCCGGCCGGATGGTCCGGCCGCTCGATGAAGGGCAGCCGGGCGATGATCTTCGGGCGGTCGCGATCGGCGAGGGTGCGCCACCAGGCACCGCTGGTCGCGCCCTGGTCGAGGCGGAAGATGCCGAGGTCGCCGCGGGAGGAGGCCACCGCCTCGATCACCGCCGCCGCGCTCGGGTGGGACAGGTATGGCACCGTGAAACCGAAATGGAACCGGGCCGAGTCGCGCATGGGCCCATCCCCGGCCGAGACGTCCGCATGGACCGAGTACGGCGCCTGCACATAGGTGAAGGTGGCGATGATGACGCGCCAGATGCTCTCCACGGTGTCGAGGGGCAGCAGTCCCTGGTGCCGCTCGGCCAGGGCCCGCATCATGGAGGCCTCGCGGCCGGGCCGGAAGGCCGAGCCGGATTCGGAGGTCTTCTTCACCGAGATGAGCCGGTCGATGATGGTGCCGCGCTCCATCAGGAGCCGGTGCATGGCTTCGTCGATGCGGTCGATCTCCTGGCGCAGTTCGGCGAGGGACGGAACGGGCGCTTCAGCGGACATGAGGGAAATCCTGAACGAGGGCGCCCTTTCTTTCGCAGCCTCGCGCTCTCCTGCCAAGTCTCCCGTCCGCCGCATGAGGCCTTTAGTTCGTTGACGGCCCGGCCTGGGCGAACTACCGGTGTTCGAAAGATCGAACGCGTTCGCCATTTCCCATGAATCGTACCTCTCCGCCTCCCGAGCCGCGCAGTCAGGTCGACGACCCGTCGAGCCTCGTTGCGCGCTTCGGCGCGAACGAGCCCCTGATGATGGACGCGGGCATCCCCCTCGCGCCCTGGCAGATCGCCTACCAGACCTACGGTCGGCTCAATGCGGACAGGTCCAACGCGGTCCTGATCTGCCATGCGCTCACCGGCGACCAGCACGTGGCCAATGTGAGCCCGGTCACCGGCAAGCCCGGCTGGTGGAGCACCATGGTCGGGCCGGGGAAGCCGGTCGACACGGACCGCTTCTTCGTGATCTGCGCCAACGTGATCGGCGGCTGCATGGGCACGACGGGCCCCGCCTCCACCAACCCGACGACGGGCCAACCCTACGCACTTGATTTCCCGGTGGTGACCATCCGCGACATGGTGCGGGCCCAGGCCGCCCTGATCGACCGGCTCGGGATCGAGAGCCTGTTCTGCGTCGTCGGCGGATCCATGGGCGGCATGCAGGTGCTGCAGTGGGCGGCGAGCTATCCGGGTCGGGTCTTCGCGGCCCTGCCCATCGCCACGGCGGCGCGCCACTCAGCCCAGAACATCGCCTTCCACGAGGTCGGTCGGCAGGCCGTCATGGCCGATCCGGACTGGCGCGGCGGGCGCTATCTGGTGGAGGGCACGAGGCCCGCGAAGGGCCTCGCCGTGGCCCGGATGGGCGCGCACATCACCTATCTGTCCGAGGTAGCCCTGCACCGGAAGTTCGGCCGCAACTATCAGGACCGCAACGCCCCGACCTTCTCGTTCGACGCCGATTTCCAGATCGAGAGCTACCTGCGCTACCAGGGCCTGTCCTTCGTCGAGCGATTCGACGCCAATTCCTACCTCTACGTCACCCGTGCGATGGACTATTTCGACCTCGCGGCGGAGCACGGCGGCAGCCTCGCCAAGGCGTTCAAGGGCTCGGCGACCCGCTTCTGCGTGATCTCGTTCACGTCCGACTGGCTGTTCCCGACCTCGGATTCGCGGGCCATCGTCCACGCGCTCAACGCCGCCGCCGCCTCCGTCGGCTTCGTCGAGGTGGAAAGCGACAAGGGCCACGACGCCTTCCTGCTCGACGAGCCGGAGATGTTCGCCGCCGCCAAGGGCTTCATCGACGCGGCCGCGCGGGCGCGGGGGATCGAATGACCTCGGCCCCCCTCCTCTCCCCGACCGAGGACCGGGCCGGTCACCGCCTCGACTTTCTCCTCGTTACCGACATGGTGGCGCCCGGCTCCCGGGTACTCGACGTCGGCTGCGGCGACGGCTCGCTGCTGGCGCTCCTGCGCGACCGAAAAGGAGTCGACGGGCGCGGCATCGAGATCTCCCGCGAGGGGGTGAACACGTGCCTCGCCAAGGGCCTGCCGGTCATCCAGGGCGACGCCGACACGGATCTGGCCGACTACCCGGACGATGCCTTCGACTATGTGATCCTCTCGCAGACGATCCAGGCGACGCGCCAGCCCAAAGCCGTGCTGGAGCATCTCCTGCGCATCGGGCGCCGGGCCATCGTGTCCTTCCCCAATTTCGGCCACTGGAGCGTGCGCCTCGACCTCTTCATCAAGGGCCGGATGCCGGTGACCCGGAACATGCCCTATTCCTGGTACGATACGCCCAACATCCATTTCTGCACCATCCGCGACTTCGTGGAGCTGTGCGGCGAGGTCGGCGCCGAAATGGAGAAGGCCGTGGCCCTCGACGCGGGCGGCCGGCCCATCCGCGTCACCCTGCCCTGGCGGGCCTGGAACCTGCTCGGCGAGCAGGGGGTGTTCCTGCTCAAGCGGCGGTGATCGCAGGCGTCACTCCTCCCGCGACGACAGCGGGTGCAGGTCGCGCACCATGCTCTTCAGGCGCTCGTCGAGCACGTGGGTATAGATCTGCGTCGTCGAGATGTCGGAATGGCCGAGCAGTTCCTGCACGACCCGCAGGTCGGCGCCGTTCTGGAGCAGGTGGCTGGCGAAGGCGTGGCGCAGGACGTGGGGGCTGACCTTGTCGGCCCGCAGCCCCGCGGCCCCGGCGACCGCCTTCAGGTCCCGGGCGAAGGCCTGACGGGTGAGATGGCCGCTCTCGCTGTCGGCCGGGAAGAGCCAGGGACCGGCAGACCCTCCCTGCTGCTCCAGCGCCGCCAGATAGGCGGAGGCCGCCTCCTTGGCGGCATCGGTCAGGGGCACGAGACGCTCCTTCGCGCCCTTGCCGCGCACCACCAGGAAGCGCTCCCGGGTCTTGGCGGCGCTGCGCGGCAGCGCGATCAGCTCGGAGACGCGAAGCCCCGTGGCATAGAGGAGTTCGAGCAGGCAGGCCATGCGCAGGCCGCGGATCCGCTCTCCGGGGGCGGCCTCGGCGTTCGCGGCCGCCTCGTGGGCGACCTGCAGGAGCCGGTCGACCTGATCGACCGTCAGGACCTTGGGCAGGACCCGCCCGCGCTTCGGCGCGGACACGGCGGCTGTGGGATCGGCCGGCGCGTAGCCTTCGACATAGAGGAACTTGTGGAACTGGCGCACGGCCGAAAGCCGTCGGGCGGCGGAAGACGCCTTCAGGCCACGCTCCTCGAGGCTCGCCATGAAGCCGCGCACGGTGGCGGCGCTCGCCCGATCGGGGGCACTGCCGGTCTCGGCCAAGTAGGACAGGTAGTCGTCAAGGTCGCGCCGGTAGGCGTCGAGCGTGTTCTTGGAGGCTCCCCGCTCGGCGGCGAGCATGTCGAGGAAGAGGCTGGCGTGGCGGGCGCCGCTCATGAGGACGGCGGCAGGCGGTTGCTCGGGATCGGGACGGTGATTTCCCGCGGCTCGGGCTCGACGAGGGTCGCCAGCGCGACCATGCCGGCGAAGCCGAGACCGGCCAGAATGGCGACGACGATGAGAAACCGGAATAGGGTCGGCACGGGAACGGAAGCCTCTCGAAACGTTTTCCGCTACAACCACGCATGGGCCGGGAAGGCAAGTCCTTCCGCTGCGCGAGTTACGGCTCGGCCTCAAGATAACGTCCTTGTGACAGGGGCGCATGCCCATGCTAGGACTGGGGCATGAACAACATCAGCCGCTTCAATTCGCTCGATGAAGACGGCGGGCAGGACACCGGACGCCGGGGCGGTCACCCGATCAGCCGCCAGCTCGGTGCGCGATCGATCGTGCTCGTCGGCCTCATGGGCGCCGGAAAAAGCACCGTAGGCCGTAGGCTGGCGCAGAAGCTCGGCCTGCCGTTCCGGGACGCCGACAACGAGATCGAGGCCGCGGCCGGGATGTCGATCCCGGACATCTTCGCAATCCATGGCGAGGAGCATTTCCGCGACGGGGAGCGGCGGGTGATCGCGCGCCTGCTGCAGGAGGGCCCGATGGTTCTCGCCACCGGCGGCGGCGCCTTCATGCACGAGGAGACCCGAGCCCGGATCGCCGAGCACGGTATCTCGGTGTGGCTGCGGGCCGATCTGGACGTGCTGATGCGCCGCGTGCGCAAGCGCGCGACCCGGCCCCTGCTCCAGAACCCGGACCCGGAGGGCACCATGCGCCAGCTCATGGAGAAGCGCCATCCGATCTATGCCCTCGCCGATCTGACGGTCGAGTCCCACGAGGCGCCTCACGACCGGGTCGTGGTCGAGATCATCCATGCCCTGAACGACTGGTTCGGCAAAGACGGGAGGTCCCCCCATTGAGCGGCGCAGCGGCCCGGATGCCCGAGGCATCGATCATCACGGTTCCGGTCCCCTTGGGGGATCGGGCGTATGACATCCTGGTGGGACGGGGCCTGCTCGGCGAGGCGGGACGGCGCATCGCCGCCCTCGGCGCCCGCGCGGCCGCCATCGTGACGGACGGGCATGTAGGCCCCCTCTATGCCGGGGCCCTTGCGGACTCGCTCCAGCAGCACGGGCTCCGCACGGCCACGATCACCGTGCCGCCCGGCGAGGCCACAAAGTCCTACTCCTCCGTCGAACAGGTCTGCGATGCCGTCCTGGCGGCGAAGATCGAGCGCGGCGACCTGGTGGTGGCCCTCGGGGGCGGCGTCGTGGGCGACCTCGCCGGCTTCGTGGCGGCCGTGGTCCGCCGTGGCATACGCTTCGTCCAGGTCCCGACCACGCTCCTGGCTCAGGTCGATTCCTCGGTGGGCGGCAAGACCGGCATCAACTCGCGCCACGGCAAGAACCTCGTCGGCGCCTTCCACCAGCCGAGCCTTGTCCTGGCCGACACGTCCCTGCTCGACACCCTTCCCGAGAGGGAGATGCGCGCAGGCTACGCGGAAGTGGTGAAGTACGGCCTCATCGACGATGCGGATTTCTTCGCCTGGTGCGAGGCCAACTGGCACGGCGTCTTCTTCGGCGGGCCAGAGCGCGACGAGGCGGTGGCCCAGAGCTGCCGCTCCAAGGCCGCCGTGGTGGTCCGGGACGAGCGGGAGGAGGGCGACCGGGCCCTCCTCAACCTCGGCCACACCTTCGGCCATGCGCTCGAGCGCATCACCCGCTACGACTCGGCCCGCCTTGTCCACGGCGAAGGCGTCGCCATCGGTCTGGCCCAGGCCTTCCGCTTTTCCGCAGCCTCCGGCTTCTGCCCGACCGCGGACGCGCAGCGCGTCGAGGCCCATCTTGCCGTCGTCGGCCTTCCCACCCACCTAGGGCAGGTTCCGGGCGGATGCGGCACGGTCGACGAGCTTCTCGACGCCATGGCGCAGGACAAGAAGGTGAAGGGCGGCGCCCTGACCTTCATCCTCGCCCGCGGGATCGGTCAAAGCTTCGTCGCCCGCGACGTCCCTGTCGAGCGCGTGCGAGCCTTCCTGCAGGATGAAATCACCGCATCACGATCATGACCGAAGACTCCTCCGCCGATCTCTGGTTTGCCGCCTTCTTCGTCGTCTTCTGCCTGCTGCTGTCGGCGTTCTTCTCGGCGAGCGAGACGGCGTTCACGGGTGCCTCCCGCTCCCGCATGCTGGTCCTGGAAAAGGCCGGGGACAGGCGCGCCAAGCTGGTGAACCGCCTGCTCGAAATGCGCGAGCGGTTCATCGGGACGGTGCTGATCGGCAACAACATCGTCAATATCGGCGTCTCCGCCTTCGCGACGAGCGTTCTCGTGGCGCTCTTCGGCGACGAGGGTGCGATCTATGCGACGATCATGATGTCGGCGCTGGTGATCGTCTTCGCGGAGGTGCTGCCGAAGACCGTCGCCATCTCGTCCCCTGACACGGTGTCGCTCGCCATGTCGCGGCCGATGAGCTGGGTCGTGGCGGTCATCGGGCCGCTGGCGCTCGCCATCGAGCGGCTGGCGCGGCTCATGCTGTTGCCCTTCGGCATCCGCATCGGCGAGAACACGCCGATCCTCTCGGCTTCGGAAGAGATCCGCGGCCAGGTCGCGCTCCTGCACAAGGAGGGCGGTGTCGCCAAGGTGGAGCGCGACATGCTCGGCGGTCTTCTAGACCTCGAGGACCTGACCGTGTCCGACGTGATGGTCCACCGCACGAAGATGCGCACCATCAACGCGGACCTGTCGTCGGAGGAGATCGTGCGCGAGGTCCTCTCCTCGCCCTATACGCGCATGCCGCTCTGGCGCGGCAGCCAGGAGAACATCGTCGGCGTCCTGCACGCCAAGGACCTCCTGAGGGCCCTCGACGCGGTCGGCGGCGACGCGAGCAAGCTGCGCGTGGAGGCAATCGCCCTGGAAACCTGGTTCGTGCCCGACACGACCTCGCTCAAGGACCAGCTCAAGGCCTTCCTGGCCAAGAAGACCCATTTCGCCCTCGTGGTGGACGAGTACGGCGAGGTGATGGGCCTCGTAACTCTGGAGGACATCCTCGAGGAGATCGTCGGCGACATCAAGGACGAGCACGACCTGTCGGTACAGGGCGTCCGTCCGCAGCCCAACGGCACCGTGAACGTGGACGGCTCCGTGCCTATCCGCGACCTCAACCGGGCCATGGACTGGAACCTTCCGGACGACGAGGCCACCACCGTCGCGGGACTCGTGATTCACGAGGCGCAGGCCATTCCCGACGCGGGCCAGATCTTCACCTTCCACGGCTACCGCTTCCAGGTGCTGCGCAAGTCGCGCAACCGGATCACGGCGCTTCGGATCACGCCGCTGGCGATTGCCCGGAAGCTGGACGAGACTCAGCTTTCAGGAAGGCGGCGAGCGCCGCATTGATCGCAGGCGCCTCTTCGAGGTGGACCCAGTGCGAGGCCCGATCGAAGCCTAAGAACTGCCCATGTTCGCAGCGTGCGAGGCTCTCGTCGGCCAGCCCCTTCTCCAGGAAGCGGTCCTGCAATCCCCAGATCACCAGGGCCGGCACGGAGACCCGCGCGTCTCCCGTGGAGCGCCGCAGGGGCAGCGCTCGGTACCAGTTGAGCATGGCCGTGAGGGCGCCGGGCTCGGCCCAGGCGCGCTCGTAGCGATCCAGGTCGTCGTCGGAAAAGACCCTCTTCCGGCTGCTGCCGATCAGCGCCTGGCGCATGACCGTGTAGCTGGCGGCGGACAGCACCGCCTCGGGCATGAAGGGCAGCTGGAAGAAACCCGCATAGAGGCTGCGCATCATCTGCGTCGGATTGCGGAGCATGTAGGACCCGACCACATCGGGATGCGGCGCGTTGATGGCGGCGAACCGCTCCACGCGCTCCGGATGCCGCGTCGCCGCCTGCCACGCGACGAGCCCGCCGAAATCGTGGCCGACGAGCCTGATGCTTGCAGCTCCGAGGGTATCGGCGAGGGCCAGGACGTCTGACGCCAGGATGTCGAGATCGTAGGCGCGAGGGCCGAGTGGCTTCCCGCTCAGATTGTAGCCGCGCTGGTCCAGCGCCACGACCCGGAAGCCCGCGTCGGCCAGCGGCCCGATCTGGTGCCGCCAGCCCCACCAGAAATCGGGGAAGCCGTGCAGGAGGATGACGAGGGGCGCCTCCGCGGAGCCGGCTTCCACGTAGTGGAGGAGGACGTCGTTCACCCGCCGCTGCGAGGAGAGTGCGACCCCGGACCATCCGGGGATCGATGTTTTCTGGGTGGTCTGGGCCATGGTGATCTCCTGCAAGGGGCCTTGACCGATCAAGCCTGCTCCGCAGGCGCCAGCGCCGGCCTTCTCGCTCGCCTGGGCTTGTCGTCGGTGGCCATGAACTGCGCCATCGCGAGATCGGCGAAGCGACCGCCTTTGGCGACGAGTTCGTCGAAGCTGCCCGCTTCGACGATCCGCCCATGATCGAACACGAGGATCCGGTCGGCATTCCGAATGGTGGCGAGGCGGTGGGCGATAACGAAGGTTGTGCGTCCCTGCATGACCTCGTCCAGAGCTTTCTGCAGTTTCTGCTCGGTCGCGGCATCGAGGGCCGAGGTCGCCTCGTCGAGAATCAAGATCGGCGGGTTCTTCAGCAGCGCCCGGGCGATGGACAGGCGCTGGCGCTCACCGCCCGAAAGAGACCGGCCGCGCTCACCGATGATGGTGTCGAGCCCCTCAGCCTGGCGGGTGATGAACTCGATGGCCTGGGCGCGCTCCAGCGCCCGGATCATCTCCTCGTCCGTGGCGTCGGGCTTGCCGACCTGGAGGTTCTCCCGGATGGAGCGGGCAAACAGCATCGGCTCCTGGAACACCACGCCGATGTTGCGCCGGAGGGACGCGAGGGTCACGTCGCGGATGTCGTCGCCATCGATACGGATGCAGCCCGATTGCGGATCGAATGCCCGGTGCAGCAGCCCCAGCGTCGTCGATTTGCCCGAGCCCGTGGCGCCGACGAGGGCAACGTTCTCGCCGGGCTGGACCGAGAAGGATACGTCCTGCACGGCGGAGCGTTTCCCGTCGTAGGAGAAGCTGACGTCCTCGAACGTGACGGCGCCGGCGAAGCGCTCCACGGCCTTGGCATGCGGCCGATCGTGAACCGCCGGCACCGTATCGAGAATCTCGAAGAACTCGCGCAGCTTCGGCCCCTGCATGAAGAGCTGGTTGATGAAGCTCACCGCCTGCTCCAGCCGTCCGATCAGCATGGTGGCCATGCTCATGAACATGACGACCTCACCGATGGTGGCGAGCCCATTGAGGTGAAGCCAGGTGCCGACGAGGAAGATCGCCGTGACCGTGATGGTCGCCGAGGCGCGCGACGCGACGGAGGCAAGCGCCCACCAGGACAGAACCGGATTCTGGGCCTGGAGCAACTGATTGATGATCCGGCGCAGCGAGCGCGTCTCCGCCTCGACCCGGGTGAAGGACTGGATCACCGGCACGTTGCCGAGCGCGTCGGAAGCGTGCTCGGCGAGGTTGGAATGGTAGCGCTCGACGGATCCCTGAAGGCTCTCCGTCTTGCGCAGCACGATGGCGGTGAGCACCGTGAAGACGATCACGAGGGCCACGAGCAGCAGGCCGAGGCGCCAGTTGAGGAAGACCGTGAGCGGCAGCAGCACCCCGAGGGCTACGAGCGCCGCCATA
The DNA here is from genome assembly GCA_035645535.1 of Microvirga sp. GTDB lineage: Bacteria > Pseudomonadota > Alphaproteobacteria > Rhizobiales > Beijerinckiaceae > Microvirga. The sequence continues at coordinate 31,961 of DASQMJ010000077.1, forward strand.
TGCTCCCGGAAGAAGCCGAGCCAGAGCCACGCCATGCCGCTGGAGCCCTCCAGCATCACCTTCAGGACGCGACCGGAATGGGTGGAGGTGTGGAAGGCGAGCGGCAGCTCCAGCACGTGCTCGAAATAGTTCGCCACGACTGAGAGGCGGCGGCGGTGCGAAAGCCGGTCCGCATGGAGCGCCACGAGGGCGCCGGTCGCGATGGAGAAGAACCCGAAGGCGATCCAGGCCGCGATCAGGGGCGTCAGGGTCCCGAAGGTGATCGGCGGCGCGCCCGGATTCTGCGCCCGCGTCAGCACGTCGATGATGCGGCCGAACAGGATCGGCTCGGCGAAGGCCGAGACGGCGAGCGCCACATTGGCGACGGCCAGGAGGGCGCCGACGCGGAGGTCGGAGCCCAATTGGCCGAGAACCCGGGCATAAAGGCGGACCAGCCCCATGGGCGCTCTACCTGCGGACGATGCGAAGCTTCATACGGGAAACTCGGGCTCTGATCCAGAGTTGCATGGCTCCTGCCTGCGGTCGTCGCCGTGGCTTCCTTCCGGCCGCACGGCCTCCTGCCGGTCCGCGGCTTCGGTGAAACGGCCCGGGCCGCCTCAGCGCCGGTCGGCTGCGACGACGAGTGCCCAGTACACCTTGTACTTGGAGTTCGGCCGGTACGCCGTCGCGATGCCGATGCGGCCGGCCTGCGGGTCGAGGAGAACCCGGTTGTGCTGGGGGCTCTCGCGCCAGCCGGAGAAGGCCTCCGCTACCGTGTGGTAGCCGGCCGAGAGATTGGCGGCGGGGGCCTTGAAGCCGGAGGCGGCGAGGCGCGCCTTGAAGGAATCGGCGGAGGTCGGCTTGTCGGCCGCCGCCATTGCCTTTGCCTCCGCCTCGGCGGCTTCCTGCAGGGCGGGATCGATAGCGAGCGGCCCCAGGCCGTTGTTGCGCCGGTAGGCGCCGATCATGTCCCTCGCCGCTGCGGCGTCCACCACCGCGTCGGCGCTGGCCATGGAAAGGTAGAAGCTCGGCGTCCGGTCGGCGACCGGACGCGGCTCGCTCTGGCAGGCCGCCAGCGCGAGCGCCGTCAGGCCGAGGAGGGCATGATGTTTCATGCCGGCGATTTATCCTTGAGAAGGGTTAAGGTTTCATCCTCATCGGCCCTCCCGGTGGAGGACCTCCCGTCGGCTTCCTCCGGCTCCTTCGCGGCAGGGGCCGGGGCCGGATCGGGCGTCCCTATCTTCCGCAGCTCGCGGAAGATCTCGAAATAGAGATCGCTCGACACCCGGCCCGCCGCCTCGATGTCGTCGACGAAGCAGACCAGGTCGAAATCGATGGTGTTCTCCGTGGCCTTCTTGAAGAAGACCCGCGGCGTCGGCTCGCTCATGACCTCGCGATGGGCGAGCGCCGCCTTGCGCATGACCTCCGCCACCTTGTCCGGATCGGACGCGCGGGGGACGGGAATCGAGACCAGGACGCGTCCCACCCGGTCGTTGCGCACCCGGTTGCGCACGATGCCGGAGATGAGGTTCGAGTTCGGCACGATGAGGGTCGAGCGGTCGCCGGTCTGGATCTCCGTCGAGCGGACGTTGATCCGGCGCACGTAGCCCTCGCCGTCGCCGACCACCACGAGGTCGCCGACCCGGATCGGGCGCTCCCAGAGCAGGATGAGACCGGAGATGAAGTTGTTGACGATGGATTGCAGCCCGAAACCGATACCGACCGAAAGGGCACCGGCCACGATGGTCACCCGCTCGAGGCTCAGGCCCAGATAGGTGAAGGCCACCACGGCGGCCGAGATGATGCCCACATAGCCGGCCGCCGTGCGGATCGAGTTGCGCAGGCCCGCGTCGAGGTCGGTCGCCGGCAGGAACGTGTTGTCGAGCCAGCGTTGGATCACCCGGGTGATGATGAAGCCGGCCGCGAAGAGCAGGGCCGCGATGAGGATCGACGACAGTGAGATTGTGACGTCGCCGACAGAAAAGCCGAAGAAGACGGCCCGGATCGAGCCCACCAGGTCCGTGGATTCCACGCCCCAGGGAGCAAGGATCAGCAGGATGGCCAGGATGATGAGGCACAGCCGCGCGATGCCGCTCCCCAGCACGCCGATCTGTTCCAGTGAGCGGCGGCGCAGGCCTGTGTTCGCCTGGAGGGTCGTGGCGATCCGGCTGTTGCCCTTGAGAGACCCGCCGATGAACTCGTCCGCGAGGGCGATGGCCAGGATCAGCACGGCGACGATCAGCGAGATCCAGACGGCCTGATCGACCATGAAAGAGGCAAGCGCCACGTAACCGCCAAGGACGCTGCCGATCACGATGGCGATCGCGAGCCAGCCCAGGCTGCGGATCGGACCGCCGATATCCACCTCGGGGGCCACATAAGGCCCGAGGCAGGCCTCATCCTGTGACGCCCGATTGGCGAAGCGGCGGAGCAGCTCGGCGAAGATGAGGGCGGACGCCAAGGCGAAGACCGCCCGGGTGATCACCGTGATCGGCAGGGCCGCCGCAATGGCCTGATTGAAGGCCTCGAACACCTTGCCGACCACCATCACAGTCGCGATCATGACGGAGAAGCTCATGATCCGGTCGGCGGAAGCATTGGAAACGGAGATCAGGCGCCAGGAGGGATGATCGGGCGCCAGGATGGCGTCGATCAGCGCCCGCACGAAGGCGATGAAGGCAAGGCCGCGCAGGAGAGCCGCCACCACCTGCTCCAGGCGGGGCGGGAAGACGTTGGCGGAGTCGAAGGCGATCCAGACGATCCAGCTCCCGGCAATGGCCGGAACCGCGCCGAGGAGCAGAACCCCCAGGGCCGCCAGGAGACGGCTGCGGCGGGCGGGATCCGTGATCGCCGGATCGCGCCGCACCACCCGGGGGGCCAGCGAGCGCCGGCCGACGTAAAGCGCGATGGCGATGCCGATCGCGAGGCCCAGGATCAGGAGCACGCCGAGGGTGGTGTTGCGCTGCAGCTGGTCCACCGTGTCGGAGAAGGTGGTGCGCTGCGCCCGCAGTTCGCGGGGGATCGCCTGAATGGCGTCCAGCCAAAGGGTCGGGCTGAGAATGCCTTCCGTGCGCTGGAACAGGGCCTGCGTGAAGCCTGCCCGGCGCTGGTCGCTGATCTTCGTCAGCAGCTGCTCGGCCTGGACGAGCCTGGCGCGGCCGAGCCGCTGCGTCTCGTCGAACTCCGCGACGGCGGCCTCGCGCTCGCTCCGGTCCCGGGCCACTTCTGGGCTCTCCTCGGGCTCGCCCTCCTTCGGCTTGGGCCCGAGCTGGTTGAGACGGGCCCGGCTCGCTTCAAGCTTCGGGGCCTGCTCGTCGATGACGGCGCGGATCTCTTCGATGATCGGCTCGATCTGTTGGCGGAGGTTCTGGAGATCAGCGTCGGACAGGGTGCGGCCTTCGAGAGCCCGCTCCTTCTGGTCGAGATCGATCTTGAAGCTCTCGAGCTTGGCACGGGCGGCTTTCGTATCGATCGAGAGGGCCGGGGCCTCCGCGGGCGCGGCGGGCTGGGATTGGGGCGCGCCCTGTGTCTGAGCAGGAGGTTGGGCTGCGGCGGGAGCCGGGGCCTGCTGGGCCAGGGCCAGCCCGCCCGCCGACATGCTCAACGTGACGAGGACAGCCCCGAGGAGCCGCCGAATTCCGCTATTCGTCATCCCATTCCGCCTTGTCGCAATCGAGTGAGGGCCGGTTATGCGAATCATTGAGGCGAAAAGTCGCCGCCCATCAGAAGCAAGGCAAGAAAAAGCCGAGAACGATGAACAGCATCGTTCTCGGCTTACCTATGGGCAGCCTGTGAAGGGAGCAGGTCCTACTGGTTCGTCGCGCCGGTGGCCGAGGGCTCAGCCGGTACCGGATAGGCAGGATTGGCAGGCGACGTCCGATTGGTCGGGTTGGCGTTCGACGAGCCTGACTGCGAGCCCGTGGTCGCCTCGCGGGAGGCCTCCTGGCTCGGATTGTCGGGCGAGCTCGCGCCGACCCAGATCATGTAGCCCGTGATGGCTACGGCGAGGAGCGCCAGCGCGCCGAGCAGGACCCCCAGGACCGGGCGGCCGGATGGACCCTGGCGTGAACGGTCGTCGGGAATGATTTTGGGCATCGTGAGCCTCATTGGGGATGCAAGGAATGGACGAGCCGCGGGGCTCGGCTGTGTGAGGGCAACGCCAGATGGGAACCGGGGTTCCTGACCGACCGCAACTGCCGCGGCAGGGAAATCGGAGGTCGGCGCCGGCGCGCGGGATCCAACACCGTTCCCGACCGTTGTTTGACAACAGACCAGAGAAACTATGTTCAGGGACGAGGGCCGATGTTTCGAGCGACCGAAAAGGGGCAGACGCGGCGCGATGATGCAGGCTCGGCGCCGGTGCATCATCTTTATCCTTTAGCCATGTTTTCGCCGCTTTGGGCGCCCTTGGGTAATCCCTGATTCAAGGAGTTGTCATGCAAGACAATCGCATAAGCTTGGATGGGACCTGGGAATTTTTGCATGTGGCCGACGACCGCCTGTCGGGCCCGGCGGAAGTTCGTCAGATCACGGTGCCGAGTCCCTGGCAAGCACAGTTTTCCGATTTGCGGATGCGGGCAGGCATCGGCATCTACCGCAAGACGATCGAGATTCCGGAAGAGTGGCTTCACGACAGCATATGGCTGCGCTTCGGGGCCGTGTTCCACAACTCGCGGGTGTTCGTGAACGGCGAGCAGGTCGGCACGAACGAGGGCGGCTTCCTGCCGTTCTCCTTCGACGTGACCCACCATCTCAGGCCGGGGGCCAACGAGATCAAGGTGCGCGTCGACTCGCCCACCGACAACCCGGCCGAATTCCCGGATTCCCCCTTCGCCGAGATCCCCTTCGGGAAGCAGAGCTGGTACGGCCCGCTGTCCGGCATCTGGCAGTCGGTCTGTCTTGAGCGCCGCATCCCCGACCACATGAACCGCGTCCGCCTAGTGCCGAAGCGCGAGACCGGCGTCGTCACCTCTGGCGTGTTCTTCGCGCGGCCCCTCACCCGGGAAACGCAGATCCGGATCGAGGTTCGCGATCCCTCCGGCGAGGTCGTGCTCGACGAGATGCACGAGACTCAGGTTGGCGTGACCAGCATGCCGTTCGAGTTCACCGTCCCTGACGTGAAGTCGTGGTCCCCCGATCATCCGCATCTCTACCGTACCCGCCTGGAACTCATCCGCGACGGCGAGGTGAAGGACGAGATCGCGGATAACTTCGGATTCCGCACGATCGAGACCCGGAACGGCAAGTTCTATCTCAACGGCGAGCCGCTCTACCTGCGCGCCGCCCTGGACCAGGACTATTACCCGGACACGATCTGCACCGTGCCGTCGGTGGAGTTCCTGGAGGATCAGTTCCGCAAGGCGAAGGAGCTCGGCCTCAATTGCCTGCGCTGCCACATCAAGGCTGCGGATCCGCGCTATTATGAGGTCGCGGACCGGATGGGCATGCTCATCTGGACGGAGCTTCCGAACGGCGGCATGGCGACCGACCGTTCCCGCGGCCGCAAGGAGAAGCTGCTCAAGGGCATCGTCGACCGCGACTGCAATCACCCGTCCATCATCATCTGGACGATCATCAACGAGAACTGGGGCGTCGACCTGGTGAACGACGCCGATCACCGCGACTGGCTCAAACGCACCTTCGCCTGGCTCAAGGCCTACGACCCGACGCGCCTCGTGGTCGACAACTCGCCGCTCGCACCGAGTTTCCACGTGGAGTCCGACATCGCGGACTATCACTTCTACGCCGCCTACCCGGACCATCGGGAGCAGTGGGACCAGTTCGTGGACGAGTTGGCCAACCGCGCCTCGTGGCTCTACTCGCCGCACGGCGATGCGGTCATCACCGGACGCGAGCCCCTGATGTGCTCCGAGTTCGGCAACTGGGGCCTTCCCTATCCGAAGGACTTGCGTGACGCCAAGGGCGAGGAACCCTGGTGGTTCGAGACCGGCCACGACTGGGGCGAGGGCGTCATGTACGCTCACGGGGTCGAGAACCGCTTCGCAGACTGGAGCCTCGACCGTGTTTTCGGCGATCTGCGTCGCTTCGTGATCGCAGCGCAGTGGCAGCAGTTCCGCGCGCTGAAGTACGAGATCGAGGCGATGCGGCGCAAGCCGAGCCTCGCCGGGTACGTGATCACCGAGTTGCACGACTGCCACTGGGAATCGAACGGCTTGCTCGACATGCGCCGTAACCCGCGCGTTTTCCATGAGCTGTTCCATATCATCAACTCGGACACGGTGATCGCGCCCAAGTGGGAGCGCGCCTCCTACTGGTCGGGAGAGCGTGCGCGGGTGCAGCTTTCGGTCGCCCACGGAGCGGGCCCGGCTCTCGACGGCTGCCAGCTCGAAATCAGCATCTGCAACGAGACGCAGCGACTGACCCTGCCCCGCATCGAGGCGCCCGACGTGCTGGATCTGGGCTACGTGGAGGTGCCGCTTCCGGAGACGGACGAGCCGGCGCTCCGCCGCATCAACTTCGACCTGCGGACGTCGGACGGGCGGCTCGTCGCGCACAACCACTTCGACATCGCGCTCCATCCGAAGCGTACGCGGCCGGTGCATGCGCGCGAGCTGGTCTGGTCGGCGGACGAGGACATCCGCGAGCGCTTCCGTGCGCTGGGCTACAGCCAGGCGCGGGCCTTCGAGGAATCGACCCTCGTGGTCTCCCGCACGCACAACAAGGCGATTGCCGACCACGTGCGCCAGGGCGCCAAGCTCCTGCTCCTGCCGCAGGAGGACATGACTCTCTACCCGTTCTTCCCGCACTGGCAGGCCGTGAAGGTCCAGGCCCGGTCGGGAACCCTCTGGTCGGGTGACTGGGCATCCTCCTTCGGCTGGCTGCGGCGCACGGGCCACTTCGCGCGTTTCCCATCGGGGCCACTGCTCGATGAAACCATGGATCGGGTGCTGCCGGACTACGTCATCTCAGGCTGCAACCTGCTCGACTTCCAGGCGCGCGTCTTCGCAGGCCTCGTGGTGGGCTGGATCCACAAGCCGGTGGCGCTCGGCGTGGAGCGCTCCTACGGACGCGGACGTCTGGTCGCCTCGACCCTGCGCCTGCTGCGCGACGAGCCCCTAGCCGACCCCACGGCCACGCTGCTGACGGACGCCCTGATGGAACTGGCGGTCGAATCCCGCGCCCCGCGCCTCGAGGAGGCGGTCAGGGCTGCGGAAGCGGCCGCGTGAGGCCACTCCGATTTCTCACAGGAACGGCGCGGGAAACCGCGCCGTTTCTTTTGGGCAAACTGATGACCGAAGCCTTCAGCGGAGCGCTACTCAGCCGCCAGCTTCATGGCATCCACCGACCAGTCGATCTCGCTGTCGTTGAAGAAACGGTCGAGGGCGCTTTCCAGGCTCGGCATGAGGATGCCGCGCTCCGTGGCAAGCGCCGTGCTGAGAGTCGGCCCGTCTCCGGCGGCGCCCACCTGTTCCGGATCGAAACCGGCGCGTTCCGCCACCATGGCGGCAAGATCGCGCCAGGAGACCTCGCCGATATTGGCCATGTGCCAGAGGCCTGTGCCGCCGTCGATCAGCAGGTCGAGGGACGTGTTCACAAGGTCGGGCACATAGGTGGGCGAGACGAGGTCGCGGCTCGCCTCGACCCCATCGCCACGGCTCAGGGTGTTGAGGATGGACCAGACGAAGTTGTACCGGTCCCACGGACCGAAGAAGGCGCTCGCGCGGATGACGAGAGCCCCGTCGTGCGCGGACAGGACTAGGCGCTCTGCCTCGGCCTTGCTCGCCCCGTAGACGGTGGTGGGATTGACCTCGTCGCTTTCCACATAGGCGCGCCCAAGGGAACCGTCGAACACGAGGTCGGTCGAAAACGTCACGAGGGGGATTCCGAGATCCGCACAGGCCTCGGCCAGCACCCGGGCGCCGGTGGCGTTCTCCCGGAAGCAGAGGTCCGGCTCGTCCTCGGCTTGCGCGACGCGCACGTAGCCGGCTGTGTTGATCACCGCCCAAGGCCTGTGACGGGTAAGCGCCGCTTTCACGCTCTTCGGGTCGGCAATGTTCATCTGCGCGCGGGAGAGCAGCGTATGGTCGAGGCCGCGGAAATCGCACAGGCGCGAGAAGGCGCGGCCGAGGGTGCCGGTGGCGCCCGTGATCAGGAGCTGGCGCGGCGCGCCGACGAGCCGGCAGGTATTCGATTTACGTGCCGGCGGCCGATAGAAGCGGATGTCTCGCTTCCACCAGCCGGCCCGGTCGAGCACCGGGTGGTCGTATGCTCCCGTCTTGGCAAGCGCCTCTGCCGCGTGGGCCAGGGCCGTGCGCCGGGGCTCGGGCGCCCGTGTGTCGAACGGACCCGGCTCGTAGAAGCCGTTGCGCTGGGTGAGGAGTGTGTTCCAGTCCACCGCGCCGAAGAGCGACCAGACCGTCACGGCCCGGATGTCGGCGCCCTCGGCCCGGACGATTTTGACGTCGTTCCACACCTGCATGAGCCAGCGGAGCTGGTCGTCACGGGTGCAGCCATGGTGCGCCTCGGTGACGGCGATGGGACGCCTGTAGCGCTCCCACGTCTCCCGCAGCCGCGCGGCAGGCCCGATCTCCTCCGGAGGCAGCGGCATCCGCACCGCTTCGGCGTCGGCATATTGGTGCCGCCCGTTTCCGCCCCAGTGGTGCTCCGGGTAGCGCGACAGCCGCTCGTCGAGATAGCGCTCGCTCGTGAGGTAGTGATTGATGCCGATGATGTCGGGCGCGGCCTCACCGTCCCGGAGCAGGTCGAGATCCGCCTCCTCGACTCCGTTGTCGAGAAGGATCCGCCACCAGGGATGATGCCGGTCGACCATTCCGCACAGAAGGTCGAAGCTGAGCCAACGGCGCTGGTTCTCGTGCTCGGCCTGATAGGCCAGAGCGGGAGTCGAGAAGGTCTTGCCCATGTCGTCCGTCTGGACCAGCTGTGCATCGGGGCGAATGCGCCGGATCTCGCGCATGGCGAGGACCGTGGCCTTGCACTCGTTCACGAGAGCCCGCAGGAACGGGCCGTAGCCCGTCTCATGCGGATACCAATGACCGTACAGGCCCGAGAAGCGGGCCGTGGTCAGGGGCTCGTTGACCGGCGTGTAGAGATCGAGGTGAGGATAGCGCTCGGCGACGTTCCTGGCGTGACGGGCCAGGAGTTCCGGCCACGCGGGATCGAGCATGTTGGTGTAGCGCGGCCCGCTGCCATGATGGCAGAGGCCTGCAATCGCCCTGATGCCGAGTTCCTGCATACGGACAATGCGTTTGTCATGCCAGGAGAAATCCGCCTCGTCCGGAGACGTCGGAGAGATGGTCTCCCACAGCACCGGATGCCGGAGCGTCCGGATGCCGAGGGCCGCGATCCGGTCGAGATCCTCGATCCGGTCGCGATATCCCGTTTCTGAGCCCTGGTCGCGGAAGTCGTCGCCAATCCTTGCGACAGTACATTCGATTCCGCCCCAAAGCTCTACCGGTTTCTGCATCATCCATCTCCGAGCTATTACCAAGACGAACTACAACGATACTTAGCGCGGATTTGTTCGATGGCTTTTTGATTATATGGCCAGGGCCGCCGAGCTTGGCATGGCCTTCACGGCCGCGGTATCGGCACCGGCCGGCAAGGCCTCGTTGATGCGCCGGAATGTGGCGAGGGCCTGGCCGACGATCTGGTCCATGTTGTAGTAGCGGTAGGTGGCGAGGCGGCCCACGAACCACACGTCGGGCGTGGCAAGCGCGAGGCGCTCGTACTTCTTGAACAGCTCCTGGTTCTCCGGTTTCGGGATCGGATAGTAGGGATCGCCTTCGGCCGAAGGATACTCGTAGGTCAGGGCCGTCTTGGAATGCTCCTGGCCCGTCAGGTGCTTGTACTCCGTGACGCGGGTATAGTCGTTCGTCTGCGGATAGTTCACCACGCCCACCGGCTGATGCCACGGTTTGTCGAGGGTGACATGCTCGAAGCGCAGCGAGCGATAGGGGAGCTTGCCGAACCGGAAATCGAAGTACTCGTCGATCGGCCCGGTATAGATCACGCGCCGGTGGGGAATGACGTGGCGGACGTCGTCATAGTCGGTCTGCGTCATCACGTGGATGTTCGGATGGCTCACCATCCTCTCGAACATCCGGGTATAGCCGTGCTTCGGCATGAACTGGAACTCGTCCGTGAAGTAGCGGTCGTCCCTGTTGGTCCGGGTCGGCACGCGCGCCGTCACCGACTTGTCGAGCTCGGACGGGTCGAGCCCCCACTGCTTGCGGGTGTATCCGCGGAAGAACTTCTCGTAGAGTTCGCGGCCGACGGCCGAGACCACCACGTCCTCCGATGTCCTGATCTCGTCGACCTTCTCGGCCCGCGCAGCGAACCAGTCCTGCAGCTGCTCCGAGGTAAGGTTGAGGCCGTAGAGCTTGTTGACCGTATCGAGATTGATCGGGATCGGCACGAGCATGCCGTCCACCTCGGCCAGCACCCGGTGCTCGTAGAAGCGCCATTCGGTGAAGCGCGAAAGATGGTCGAAGATCTGCTTCGAATTCGTATGGAAGATGTGCGGGCCATACCGATGGATCAGCAGGCCCTCGTCGTCATAGCAGTCATAGGCGTTGCCGCCGATATGCGGGCGCCTGTCGATCAGAAGGACGCGCTCGTTGCGCTCGCTCGCAAGTCGCTCCGCCAGAACGCTGCCCGCAAAGCCGGCACCGACGATCAGCCAATCATACATTCGATTACTCCGCAGGCGTGGTGGCATAGATCGGGAGCGAGGATGCAGCGCGATCCGCGACCGCCTCTCCCGTCACTTCGAGCATCAGCTTGTGCATGGCTGCCCAGGTCTTGTCCCAGGAGCCTGCCGCGAGATGCCGGTCGACCTTGGCGAGCCAGCCCTCCTTCGGCCGGGACAGGATGAACTCGACCCTCTCCACGACCTCCTGCGCGCTCCTCGCGATCTCCACGAGGCCCTTTTCGCCGTAGGGCCTCACCACGTCCGTGATCGGGGTCGACACGACGGGGACGCCGGCCGCCAGGAACTCAGGCGTCTTGGTCGGGCTGATGAACTTGGTGGATTCATTGAGGGCGAAAGGCATGAAGCCGATGTTCCAGCCGGACAGGTACTGCGGAAGCTGCTGATAAGCCTTGCCGCCAAGCCAATGGATGTTGGGCCGCTGCGGCAGCGTCGCCGGGTCGATCTTGACCACCGGTCCGATCATCACGAGCTGCCAGTCGGGACGCAGGTCGGCAACCTCGCCGACCAGCTCCACGTCCATGCGCTCGTCGATCACGCCGAAGAAGCCGAGGCGCGGATAGGGAATGCTGGCCTGATCCGCTGGATCCTGCTTGACGCCGCGGGCCTTCGAGAAATGATTGAACTCGATCGAGGACGGGAAGGCGTGGACGCTGCGGTGGCGGTTGCGCTTGGCTTCGTAAAGGCTCATACCCCCCGTGAAGACGAGGTCTGCGCGCGCGAAGAGGCCGTTCTCAAGATCGAGCAGCTCCTGCGAAGCGCCGCGGAAGAGCGACAGCTCGTCCATGTTGTCGTAGACGCACAGGTCGCATTCGAGATCGCTCGTGAAGGCGAGCGCCATGGGCGTGTAGTACCAGAACACCCGTGGGACCCGCGTTTCGCGACCGATCAGGGCCTCGACGAGATCGTGCTGCTCGACGAACACGTCCTCGCGGGACAACCCCTCGGGCAGAACCGGCACCGCAACGGTGACGCCCTGCGGCCTTTCGCTGACGTCCATGTGCGGTACGGCCCCGGGCTTGAACATCGGCTCCTCGATGAAGAGGACGTTGTAGTGATGTGCCGCGCGGCTGAGGAGATGCTGCGGACGCTGCCAGACGAAATCCCACCGAAGATGGGAGAAACAGATGAGGAGGGGCTTCTTGGAATCGCCCTGGAAAGGCGAACGAAAGGCATGCGGCTGCGTCATCAAACGCTCATGCATAGCGCGATCCTCAGATACAGATGTGTTGTCACGATCGGACAGAAATCACGGTCCGGGGCGAAGAATATGGCTAGTTTTGTGATTCGGACGGCGAAGGGTCGCGGTCGCAATCGACTATTTAACGCAGAGGATGCAATTGGGTTCCATCTGCATTCATGTTCGTGAATATCCGTTCACCATAGTCGGCGCGATCACTTCTTCTCCAGCATCAGTGTGCCTTGCTTCTGGATAAAGTTCTTCGCCTTTTCAGCCACCATGGCGAGGAGCCAGGGCAACTGAACTTCAACCCTCACCTGTTCTTCGAAAACCTGCAGATGACCATGGATCGACTGCCCCATGGCCCCGACGCGGAAATCCATACGGTCCTCGGCCCAGGTCTCGTCGACCGAGGCGATCTTGTCCCCGAATTGCGACTTCAGCTGTGTGAGCCCGCCCTGCAGGCGGCGCTTGGCCTCCGCCTTGCCGAGGTTGTGGGGAATGGACACCACGAGGGGCTTCGACATCTGGGCTCTCCACTTCTTACCGATGACAAGCCAAGCGATGCCGCACGGGTTCCTCCTAGAGCATCTCCACCTTCAGCGCCCTGATGACGATGGCTTCCTGCTGGAATCGGCGCTCGAGTTCGGCGCGATAGTTCTCCCACCATCCCCGGTCGAGTTCGCGGGCCATGACCTCGAACACGACGAGATCGTCCCGGGCGGTGTGGCCGCCCTCCTTCCAGACGCCCTCGGCCGGAGCGCGTGTGAAGCTCGTGATGCCGCCGAAGCGCTCTGCGAGCTCGGCCCGCACGCGCCCATAGGCGGTGCCGTCGAACCGGCGGCCGGCATTGTCGGCAAGCGGCAAGAGAAGCTGAACCAGATGCATCGCCACGCCCCCTGAAGGCACCGTCCGCAAGACAAAATTCTGCAGACTGAAGGGGGTTTCTAGCGCAGCGTGCCGCGAAGGCCAGTCGCTCAGGCGAGGTGGGCGGCGAAGAGGTCTCGGTCGGAGACCGGCAGGCTGTCATCGACCATGTAGCGGCTTGTGGGCTTGGAGATGCGCCAGGGATGCGCCGTCGAGGCATGAATGGCCTCGGAGGGCCGCAGCCGGCGCGTGGTGCCGTCGGCTTGGACCTCGTCGATGACCACGAAGCCGAAGATCGTCAACCGCGTCGCCATGACCTTGGTGGCGCGGTCGTCGGCGGCGATCGGCAGGGACCCGGCCGTGTAGACCGCATCCATGAGGCCTTTCTGATCGCGCCGGGGGGAGGCCGACGAGCGCGCCCCCGGAAAGCGGATGACGTTCGCCGACGATAACGATCTCGATTCCATATACGCAACCCTTGGTCCCGATTCGGGCCAAGAATCGCCGCAAGGAATTAAGAACAGCCTAACCGTGGCGGAACTAGTCCAGCCGGTGCAGGGAGACGTAGCCCGTGCCCGCCATGGTGAGCCCAAGCGCCTGCGCGGGCCCCTTGGCCAGATCGATGATGCGCCTGTGGGCGAAGGGACCGCGGTCGTTGACGCGGACGATCACCGAACGGCCGTTGGTCTCGTTGACGACGCGGATTCTCGTGCCAAATGGCAGCGAACGATGGGCGGCCGTCATGTCGTTGGAATTGAATCTCTCGCCGCTCGCCGTGCGCCGGCCGTGGAAGCCCGGACCGTACCATGAGGCCATCCCTCGCTGGAGCTCCTTGCCCGCCTCTAGCCTATTCTGCGAAATGGATCCGGTCGCCGTTGGATCTGATGTAGTGTTGCAAGCGGCAACGAGCAGAATTGGAACCAAGGCGGATGCACGGGTAAAGATCTTCTTCAAGGATAGTCTCCCCTTGTGTTGTGCTTGGCTGTCAAGCTGCCGCATAAAAAGGCGAGAATATGGCGAGAGGATTTTCCCCTTATTTCTTCAGTCTTTTGGGCAAAGCGGATGATCTTACAAATAGCCTCATTTGCTGCCAAGCTTCGGATATAATAGCTTGGCCGTTGGTTTGTTCCCTTACGTTCTAAATTTCTCCCTCTAGCCTTGCGGCGGGCGTGTTCTAGTTCTCGGCGGACGGCCGGGGCAGCGAGCCTTGGGCCGGCCAACAAGGGCTGCCGCTCATGCCGAAACCGCTCGCGTCGTCACGGGTCGCCATCGTCGGAGCGGGGCCCGGCGGCCTCGCCACCGCGATGCTGCTTGCCCGGGAAGGCATCCCGGTCACGATCTTCGAGCGGGAACCGGCCGTCGGCGGCCGCACACGCACGGTCACGGCGCCCGGCGGATACCGCTTCGACATCGGCCCGACCTTCTTCCTCTATCCGCGGGTGCTGAGAGACATTTTCGAGGCTTGCGGCGAGCGACTCGAGGATCATGTCGCGCTGCAGCGCCTCGATCCCCAGTACCACCTCGTGTTCGAAGGCGGCGGCGAGATGCGGGCGACCGCCGATCTTTCCCGCCTCGAGCAGGAAATCGCACGTCTCTCCCCCGGCGACGCCCGGAATGTCCGGCGTTTTTTCAGCGACAACCGGGCGAAGCTCGAAGCCTTCCGGCCGGTACTCGAACAAGCCTTTTCCAGCCCGGCCGATCTCGCCTCGCCAGCGATGCTCGCGGCGCTGCCGAAGCTCAGGCCATTCTCCAGCGTGGACCGGGACCTGAGGCGCTATTTCGCCGATCCCCGCGTGCGACTCGCCTTCTCGTTCCAGACGAAATACCTCGGCATGTCGCCGTTCCAGTGCCCAAGTCTGTTCACGATCCTTTCGTTCCTGGAATACGAGCACGGGGTCTATCACCCGATCGGCGGCTGCGGCGCCGTGTCGGACGCCATGGCGTCCGTCGCCCGCAGGATGGGCGTGGAGATCCGACTGAACACGCCCGTGGACCGCATCCTCTACGAGGGAGGCGAGGCCACCGGCATTCAGGCCGGCGGCGAGCGCATCGGGGCCGGCGCCGTGGTGGTGAACGGGGATTTCGGCCATGCCATGCGCCGTCTCGTGCCGGAGGAGATGCGTCCGCGCTGGCGCGACGCGAAGCTCGGCCGTGCCAAGCTCTCATGTTCGACCTTGATGCTCTATCTTGGCATCGAAGGTGGTGTCGGCGATCTTGCCCACCACACCATCCTTCTCGCGCGAAAATACGAGCGCAATATACATGAGATCACCGAAGGCATCCTGTCCGAGGAACCCTCCGTCTACGTGCAGCATGCAGGCGCAACCGATCCGAGCGTTGCGCCAGAGGGCCATACGAGCCTCTACGTGCTGGTGCCGGTGCCGAACCTGCGTTGCAGGATCGACTGGACCCGCGAGGCGCCGCGGTACCGACGGGTGATCCTCGAGCGCCTGAAGCTCCTCGGCCTCGGCGACATCGAGAGCCGCATCCGCTTCGAGCGCGTGGTGACGCCGCTTGGCTGGCAGGACGAGTTCGCCGTCTTCGAAGGCGCCACTTTCAACCTGGCCCACAACCTTGGCCAGATGCTCTATTTCCGCCCTCACAACCGTTTCGGTCGCAACGTCTATCTCGTCGGCGGCGGCACCCACCCGGGTAGCGGACTGCCGGTGATCTACGAAGGCGCGCGCATCACGACGCGCCTGCTGCTGGAGGACAGGGAGCGACGCCGCGCCGGCCAGGATGGGCCTGAGCCCGCCCCGGCGGCGATGGGTGAAGCCGCGCTTTGAATCTGAGCCGTCAGGGCTCGCTATGACGGCATTCCTTGTGGAGGTCGGGGCAGCTTGAAGTAGGCGGCCTGACTCCTACAACCACAGCGAGGGGGCTGCCTGACGCGGCAAGGCCCCTCTGGAGGACATTCGTGGACGCTCAGGGAACTTCGGTTGCCGTCATCGGCGGAGGTTTGGGCGGATTGGCAGCGGCCTGCGTAGCGACCGCGCGCGGCCATCGGGTGACCCTCTACGACAAAAACCCGTGGCTCGGCGGCAAGGCGGCCGTGCTGCACGAGGACGGCTTTCGGTTCGACATGGGGCCGACGATCCTCACGGTGCCGCGGGTGCTGGAGCGCATCTTCGCCGAGGCCGGAAGAAACCTCGCCGACCATCTCGATCTCGTGCGCCTGGACCCGCAATGGCGCTGCTTCTTCGACGACGGATCGCGCATCGATCTGCTCGAGAACATCGACGCCATGGCGGACGCCATGGACCGCTTCGCGCCAGGCACCAAGGCCGGCGACGGCTATCGGCGCTTCCAGGGCTTGTCGGAAAATCTCCACCATATCTCCAATCGCTTCTTCTTCTGGAAACCTGTCGAGGACCTCTTCGACACCATCGACATCCGCGCCAACATGAATCCCTCCACCCTGCGCGACGTGCTGTCCCTGCGCATGGGTTCGTCGGTCGCCGGTACGATCCGGTCCAAGGTGAAGGACGCGCGCCTCGCGCAGATGTTGGACCACTTCACGCAGTATGTCGGCTCGTCGCCTTATGGGTCGCCGGCGGTGTTGTGCGCCATCGCCCACATGCAGGCGGCGGATGGCGTCTGGTATCCGATGGGCGGCACCCGCGCGGTTGCCGAGGCGCTGATGAAGCTCGCCACGGAGCTCGGCGCGACCTTCAGGACGGGCACGGAGGTGCAGGCTCTGCGGATCGAGAACGGCGCCGTCACAGGCATTGTAACGGCAGAAGGGGACACGGTGCCTTACGACAGCGTCATATCCAACATGGATTCGATCCGCACCTATCAGGAACTCGTCGGCGGCGAGGTCGGCGAGCACTATGCCAAGAAAGATTTCGAGCCCGCCTGCTCGGGAGTGGTGCTCTATCTGGGCCTGAACAGGCGCTACGACCACCTGCTCCATCACGACTTCGTCTTCTCCCGCGATCCGGAAGAGGAGTTCGACTTTATCTATCGCCGGGGCGAACCCGCGCCGGATCCGACCTGCTACATTGCGGCGCCGTCGGCCACGGATCCGAGCGTCGCGCCCGAAGGCGGCGAAGCGCTCTACGTGCTCGTGCACACGCCGTACCTGCGACCCCATCACGATTGGTCGCAGATGCTCCCGGCCTACCGGCAGGTCATCATCGAGAAGCTGAAACGCACCGCCGACATGGCAGACATCGAGAGCCGCATCGTATTCGAGCGGCACCTCACCCCGCAGGATATCCACGACCGCTACAAGGTCCTCAATGGTGCCATCTACGGGCTTGCCAGCCACGGCAGGTTCATGGGCGCCTTCAAGCCGGGCAACCGGAGCCGGCAGGTGCGCGGCCTCTACCTCGCCGGCGGCGCGGCGCATCCCGGCCCTGGCATGCCCATGGTGATGATGTCGGGCTGGATCGCCGCCGACGCGCTCGATCAGGATCTGCGCGGCGACAACATGCGGAAAGTGTCTTGAAACGGGATTCGGACAGATCGGCCGCACGGCCCGTTTCGAAACCGCATGCGGGACAATCTCCCGTGGCGCGGCGCTCCGCCCTGATCCACCGCTTCATGGTCTCCTATTTCGAACGCTATTTCGTGCGGCACATGAATGCCCTGCGGATCGCCGCTTGGGGGAGACCTGCCCCCGTGGCGAATGGCCCGCTCGTCATTTACTCGAACCACCCGGCCTGGTGGGATGCGGCGGTCTACATCCTGGCGGCGGATCGGCTCTTTCCCGCATTCGAGAGTTACGCGCCCATCGATTCCGCCATGCTGCGGAAATACGGCGTGTTCGGCCGCATCGGCGCCTTCGGAGTCGACCTCGACAGCCCGCGCGGCGCAGCGGCGTTTCTCGGCACGAGCCGCGAGATCCTGTCTTCGCCGGACCGCGCGCTCTGGATCACCGCGCAGGGGCGCTTCGGCGACGTGCGCGAGCGTCCGCTCGGGCTCAAGCCAGGCCTGGCGCGCCTCATCGAGATCGAGCCCGACTGCACCGTGCTTCCTCTCGCCATCGAATACGGCTTCTGGCAGGAGCGCGGCGCCGAGGCCTTCATCGCCTTCGGGCCTCCCATGTCCGGCCGTGAGCTTCTCGCCCGACCTCGCACGAGCCGTCTTGAACATCTGGAGCAGGAGCTCACCGCCGCCCTCCACCGGCTTGGCGCCGACGTGCAAAGCCGCGAGCCAGCCCGGTTCCGGACGATGATCGAAGGCCGCGCCGGCATCGGCGGCATCTATGACGGCTGGCGCCGAATGGCGGCCGCCTTGAGGGGACGCGACTTCGATCCCTCCCACGAGGGCCACCGGACATGATGGCCGCCGTTGGCTTCGTTCTGCTGGCGCTCGCGGCCCTTCCCGCCGCTCTCACCATCATGAATGTCGCCGCCCTGCGCGCCACGCCGCGACACCGCGCCGGGGCTGGAACGCTCGTGTCGATCCTCATCCCGGCCCGCAACGAGGCCGCCAACATCGCTCCGGCGCTGGACTGCGCCCTCGCCAGCACGGGCGTGCCGGTGGAGATCCTCGTGATGGACGACGGCTCCACGGACGCGACGGCAGAGATCGTGCGCACCTATGCGGCACGCGACCCGCGCGTGCGGCTGCTAACCGCGCCACCCCTGGAGGCGGGCTGGACCGGAAAGGTCCATGCCTGCCACCACCTCGCGCAGGCGGCGCACGGCACGCATCTCCTGTTCGTCGATGCGGATGTGCGGCTCGCGCCCGACGCCGCCGCCGCTCTCGCGGGCCATGCCCAGGCGAGCGGCACGAAGCTGGTGAGTGCCGTACCCCGGCAGATCATGAGGACGCCCGGGGAATGGCTGATCGTGCCGACGATCAACTTTCTGCTCCTCGGTTATCTCCCCATGGCCCTCATGCGCCGCAGGATCGATCCGGGTCTCGGCGCGGCCTGCGGCCAGCTTGTGCTGGTCGAGCGCGTAGCCTATCGCGACACGGGTGGCCACGGGGCGATCCACGCCCGGATTCACGACGGTATCCAGCTCGCGCGCCTCTTCCGGCGAAAGGGCTACATGACCGATCTTGTGCCTGGCGACCGGCTCGCCTCCTGCCGCATGTACGGCAGCTTCGGCGAAGCCTGGGCGGGCTTCGCCAAGAACGCCCACGAAGGGATGGCGACTGCGGCGGCACTTCCCATATGGACCATCCTCCTCCTCGGCGGTCATGTACTGCCCTTCGTGCTTTCGCTCCTCGCTCCGACGCTTCCTGTCATCCTTGCGGCACTGTTCTCGCTCGGTGGACGAGCCGTCGTGACCGTGAC
Organism: Microvirga sp.; assembly: GCA_035645535.1. Lineage (GTDB taxonomy): Bacteria > Pseudomonadota > Alphaproteobacteria > Rhizobiales > Beijerinckiaceae > Microvirga. The sequence goes on from DASQMJ010000077.1 coordinate 50,930, forward strand.
GACGCGGGAGCATCCTCTGACCATTCCCCTCCATCCTTTCACCATCCTAGTGGGGCTGGCAATCCAATGGAGCGTGCTCCTTGGTATCGGCTCTGCGCGCCAAACCGGGTGGAAGGGCAGGCTTTATCCCATCGGGTGACATCCATGCAGACGGATGCAGTGCAGGCCACGAAGCGACCGCGGAACGAGAATTTTCCCGTCGCCTCCCTCGTGCTCTCCCGCGCCTGCCGCGGCGCCGTTCTCGCCTTCTACAATTTTGCCCGCATGGCCGACGACATTGCCGATGCGCCTGGCTCCTCGCCTTCGGACAAGCTCGACCGGATCGCGGCACTCGAGCACGCGCTCGTGTCGGGCGATGCGACCGTTCGGGAAGCACAGCGCCTGCACGCCGTCGACGCCCGCCATGGAACCGGCATCCCCGAGGCCCGCAATCTGCTTCGTGCCTTCCGGCAGGATGTGGTGAAGGCGCGTTATCTCGACTGGTCCGAGCTGACCGCCTACTGCTCCCTGTCGGCCATTCCCGTGGGTCGTTTTCTCCTTCGCCTCCACGGCGAAGCCGAGGCTGCGCACGCCCCCGCCGATGCACTGTGCACGGCGCTTCAGATCCTCAACCATCTGCAGGATTGCCGCCTCGACCGAGAGAGGCTCAACCGGATCTACATTCCGGTTGGATGGCTCGATCTCGCCGGCGGCGAGAGCGCATTCTTCGACCCCGCGCGCGCATCTCAGCGGCGCATCGTTCTCGACTTCATCCTCGACCGCGTCGACGAACTGCTCGATCAGGCGCGCAGCCTTTCCTCGCGATTGCAGGACCGGCGTCTGCGGGTGCAGAGCGCCGCGACGGTCGCCATGGCGGATCGGCTGAGCCGGCGCCTGCGCCTGCACGATCCGGTCATTGAGCGGGTGGCGCTCGGCCGAAGCGAGGTCGTCCACGCCTCTCTCAAGGGCCTTGGACAGCTCGTATTCCGCAGGGACGATCACGACCGACACGTGACGGCAGCGGCCGTTCTGCGCTCGGGCACGTCCTTCCGGCTCGGGATGCAGAGCCTTTCGCAGGAGCGCCGCCGCGCGATTTATGCGGTCTACGCCTTCTGCCGAGCGGTGGACAATATCGCCGACGGCGTCGCGCCCGCCTTCGAGAAGCGGCGCTCCCTGGCCGAATGGCGACGCGAGATCGACCGCCTGCACCGCGCTCCCAGAACGCCCATCGGACGGGAGCTCGCCCGCGCGACGAGCTTCTACAAGCTGCCGGTAAGCGAGTATCATGCCCTGATCGACGGCATGGAGACCGATTGCGCCGAGCGGGTCCGCTTCGCAGACGATCATGCGCTCGATCTCTACACGCGGCGCGTCGCCGGCTCCGTCGGCGCGCTCTCGATCCGCATCTTCGGCGCCCCGAAGGCGCATGATTTCGCCATCGCCCTCGGACGGACCCTGCAGATCGTGAACATCCTGCGAGACGTGGACGAGGATGCGGCAGGCGAGCGCGTCTACATCCCGCTTTCGCGCCTGATGCAGCTCGGCGTCCGGGATGCGCCGGCCGCCGTGCTCGTGGCGGATCCGCGTTTCGTCCGCGTCTGCGAACTCCTCGCGCAGGATGCGCGGGCGGGTTTTGCTGCCGCGGACGAGGCCCTAACTCGGCTCGATCGCAAGGCCCTGAAGCCCGCGATCCTGATGATGGAAAGCTACCGGCGCATTCTGGATCGGTTGGAGACACGAGGCTGGGGCACGAGACAGGGCAAGCTGCACCTGACCGCCGCGGACAGGTTGCAGCTCTTCACCAGGGCGATGAGGACCGCATGATGAGGCGCACGCATATCGTCGGCGCGGGCCTTGCGGGATTGAGCGCGGCCCTCGCCGCCACCGCCGAAGGTCGCGAGGCCGTTGTCTACGAGGCCGCACCGCAGGCCGGAGGACGCTGCCGGACGCTTTACCCGGCAACCGGATTCAGTCACGACAACGGCACGCATGTCCTCTTCGCGGCCAACCGGCGCGCCCTCGACTTGCTGGACAAAATCGGCGCCAGACGAAACTGGATCGAGCCCGAGCCGACCGGCCTTCCGGTGCACGATGCTCGGTCGGGACACACGCAGCGCATCGGCCTCTCGCCCTGGTCGTGGCTTTTTCCTTCGCGTCGACCGGAGGGCCTGAATCTGCTGGATCTCGGATGCCTCGCGCGTCTTGTCTTCTCGTCGGCCGACCGCCCCGTGGCAGAGTTCGTCGGCAGGCGGCCGATCATGACGAGCCTGATCGAGCCGCTTACGGTGGCGGTGCTCAACACGCCCGCCACGGAAGCCTCCTCGCAGCGGCTGGCCTGCGTGCTCCGGCGCCTGCTGCTCCCGGGCTCGGGCAAGCTGCTGGTTGCCAGGCATGGGCTGAGCGAGGACCTCGTCGAACCGGCCCTCCGCGCGCTCGCGGCGCGCGGGGTCGAACTGCTCACCGGTCAGCGCCTGCGCTCCATCCTGGTCGGCAACGAACGTGCCATCGGCCTCGCCCTGACCGACCGAACGGTCGCGCTCGGGCCCGAGGACCAGGTGGTGCTGGCATTGCCGCCCTGGGAGATCGGACGCTTGATGCCTGCCCTTCCCGTGCCCGATCGGTTCGAGCCGATCCTCAACGTGCACTACCGGCTGGACGGGTCGGACCGCCCGCGCTTCCTCGGATTCGTCGGTACGCTGGCCCAATGGATTATGGTTCGCAACAGCCACGTGAGCGTCACTGTCTCCGCGGCCGGGGCGGCGATCGAGCGGGACGCCGCGGATGTAGCGGCCCAGGTCTGGCGCGAGATCGCTCCGACGCTGAGCTCGATGGGTCTTGACGCGGATCCCTCCCGTCAGCCGGAGGCGCGGGTCGTGAAGGAGAGGCGCGCCACCATCCGGCAAGCGGCAGGATCCTTCCCGCAGCCGCCCCTCATGCCTCTCCCCAATGTCGCGCTCGCCGGCGATTGGATCGGGCCGCTGCCGGCCACTATTGAGAGCGCCGTCACGGCCGGGGAGCAGGCGGTCGCGGCGCTCTGCCACGCCCGGCGCACGCGCCTGCCGGCGGCGCTCCCCCACTCACTCAGAGTGGAGGATGCAGCATGATCGCCGATCACGCGCCGCTCACCGTCCTGCTGCCGTCGCCGCGCGGCTTCTGTGCCGGCGTGGAACGGGCGATCCAGGCTGTCGAGGATGCGCTCGCGCGGACCGGCCGACCCGTCTATGTCCGCCACGAGATCGTCCATAACGGCCGCGTGGTCGACGACCTGAAGCGGAAGGGCGCGGTCTTCGTTAGGGAACTGTCGGAAATTCCGGATGGCGCCGTCGCCATCTTCAGCGCCCACGGGGTTCCCGAAGCGGTCGAGCGCGAAGCCGCGCAGCGCCGCCTCAGCGTGCTCGATGCCACCTGCCCGCTGGTCCGCCGGGTTCATCTCGAAGGGCAGCGCCATGCGCGGGTCGGGCGCGAGGTCGTCGTGATCGGTCACCGCGGCCATGTGGAGGTCGAGGGGACGGTCGGGCGGATCGACGGCACCGTTCACGTGATCGGTTCGGTGGCGGAGGCACTTGTCCTCCATGTCGGCAACCCGACCCATGTGGCCTACGTGACCCAGACCACCCTGTCGGTGGACGACACCCGCGAGATCATTGCGGTCCTTAAGGCCCGTTTTCCGGCCATCCAAGGCCCCGATACGAAAACGATCTGCTACGCGACTCAGAACCGGCAGATGGCGGTGCGGGTCATCTCGCGGCGGGCGGATCGCGTCATCGTCTGCGGGGCACGCAACTCCTCGAACACGAACCGGCTCTGCGAGGTCGCCGAAAGCGAGGGAAGGCAGGCCCTCCTCATGCAGGACCCGCGCGACCTCACCCTCTCGTTCGTCGACGGCGTGACCGTGATCGGCCTCACGGCCGGAGCCTCGGCTCCGGAATCGCTGGTGCAGGAGGCCCTCGTTCAGCTGTCCCGCTGGCGCCGCGTCACCGTGGAAGAGGTGCGCGTGACGGAGGAAGGCACACGCTTCGCTCCAGTCGATCTCTCGCGAATCCTCCCATGGCTTACGAACGCATCCTGATCCGGCCGCGGCAATATTCCCGTTGAACAGGCAACGCGCCGGCGAGTTGTTTCCGGCAACGCGGAGAGATCATGGCGCAGAACAGGACACGACAGAGCCCCCGGCCGGCGCCGGCCTCCCATTCGATCAGGACCGCGGGGCGCGTCGGCGAGAGCGCTCTGGCGATCCTGCGCCGAGCCAAGAGCGGCCCGTCGGGGCTGCTCACGGTTGCAGCGAACGAGCGCCGGGCATCGGATCTCGTCCGTGCTCTTGCAGACCTCGCACCGGACCTTCCGGTCCTGCTGCTCCCGGGCTGGGACTGCCTGCCCTATGATCGTGCATCGCCGTCTCGCCGCGTAATGGGGCGCCGCCTCGCGGTGCTCAAGACACTTGCGGAGGATGGGAGGCCTGCCCCGGTCCTCGTCACGACCCCGTTGGGGGTCCTCCAGCGCGTTCCGCCAACGGCAGCGCTTGCCCAGGCCGAGTTCGTCCTGCGGCCGGGCGACGCTCTGCCCCGCGAGGCGATAGAAGAGCGCCTCCGCCGCCTCGGCTACCTCCTCGACGAGCGCGTGGACGAACCAGGCGAGGCAGCCCTGCGCGGGCAGGTTCTCGACATCTTTCCCGCAGGCGCCGTGGCGCCGGTCCGGGTCGAACACCGCGACGGACGCATCGTTGCGCTGCGGCCCTACGATGCCGCGAGCCAGATGGCGGAGGGCGAATGTCCGGAGTTGCGGCTTCTGCCGGCTTCCGAGCACTTCGTGTCCGACGGGCAGGACGATCCCGGTCGCACCCTCGGCTCGGAGCACCGGCTGCCGGAGCATTTCGGTCGCCTCGACGACTTGGCGAGTCTCATGCCCGGCGCTCCCGTCTTTCTCGACGCCAAGGCGGAGGCGCGCGTCGCCGTCGCCTTCGAGCAGATCCGAGATGCGTACGACAGCCGCACGAGGCTGCGGCCCGAGCGGACGGAGGGCGAGCGCCCTCTCCCGCCCGACAGGCTCTATCTGACCGAAACGGAATGGAACGCCCATCTCGACGCCGTCGAGGTCACCCGCACTGTCGAAGACCCGGACGATCCCGATCTCGCCCCACCCCCGCTCTTCGCCACGGGTGCAAGGCCGGTCCGGCGCTTTGCCGATTATGTGGCCCGCGAGGTTGAGCAGGGCCGAAGGATCGTCCTGGCGGCTGTCCATGGTGCCGACCTTCGCTCGCTTCGGCGCGCGGTCGAGGACGATGCCGGAACGACCGTCGAGACCGTGGAGGATTGGGACACGGTGGAGAAGGCCCCGAAGGCTCGTGTGCTCGCACTCGCCCTTCGACTTGACCGCGGTTTCCGCGACCCCGTCGGGGATACCATCGTGGTCGCCGCCGCCGACGTGATGGGCAGCCGCGCCCGCTCGACGGCGGATCCGGTCGTCGGACCGATCGACCTCGCCGGAACGGAACTCGAATACCGCATCGGCGATGTCGTCGTGCACCGCGATCGCGGGCTCGGCATCCTCGCGGGGATCGAGACTGTCGCGACCGATGGCACCTCGACCGATCTCCTGCGCCTGACATATGCCGACGATGCGACGCTCATGGTGCCGGCCGACGAGATGGGCCGGGTCTGGCGCTACGGCGCCTCGGCCGATGCGGTAAGCCTTGACCGCATCGACGGCGACGCCTGGGAGAAGCGGCGGGCGAAGGTGGAGGCAGAGATCGTGGAGAGCGCCGCACGGCTCGCAGATGCAATCCGCGCCCGCAACGCAGCGCAGGCCCCGAAGCTCGTTCCGCCGCGGGCAGCTTACGAGCGTTTCGCGTCCCGCTTTCCGTTCTCGGAGACGCCGGATCAGACTTCCGCCATCGCGGCCGTGTTGGCGGATCTCGCCTCGGGCTGTCCCATGAACCGGCTCGTCTGCGGCGATGTGGGCTTCGGCAAGACCGAGGTCGCCCTGCGGGCCGCCGCCGCGGTGGCGCTCTCCGGCAAGCAGGTGGCGGTTGTGGCGCCCACCACGGTGCTGGTGCGCCAGCACGTGCAGACCTTCCGGCGGCGTTTCGAGGGGCTCGGCATTGAAATCGGTCATCTGTCGCGCCTGGTCGGGAGCACGGAGGCCAGGGCCGTGAAGGCCGGGTTGGCCGACGGCTCCATCCGCATCGTCATCGGCACGCACGCGCTCGCCGGCAGGGGGGTGCGCTTTTCCGATCTGGGTCTCGTGGTGATCGACGAGGAGCAGCGCTTCGGCAGCGCCCACAAGGCGAAGCTCCGCAATCTCGCGCGGGATTGCCACGTGCTCACCCTGACGGCGACGCCGATTCCGCGCACCCTGCAGGCAGCCCTCGTCGGACTGCAGGATCTCAGCGTCATCGCGACGGCGCCCACGCAGCGGGAGCCGATCCGCACATTCCTCATCCCCTTCGACGACGCCACCGTGCGCGAGGCGCTGCTGCGCGAGCGCCGCCGCGGCGGCCAGAGCTTCTTCGTCTGTCCGCGCATCGAGGACATCGAGCCCCTCGCCCGAAAACTGGGCGATCTCGTGCCGGAGCTCGAAACGGTCGTCATCCATGGCGGGATGCCGGCCGACGAGATCGACGACGCGATGGTTCGGTTCGCCGACGGCAAGGGCGACGTGCTGCTCGCGACCAACATCATCGAGAGCGGCCTCGACGTGCCGGGCGCGAACACGATGATGATCTGGCGGCCAGATCGCTTCGGGCTGGCGCAGCTCCACCAGCTGCGCGGACGCGTCGGCCGCGGCCGCGTCCGCGGCATCGCCTATCTGTTGACCGATCCGGCCCACAAGCTCGCCCGCGCCACGCGCAAGCGCCTCGAAACCCTGGAAAGCCTCGACCGCCTGGGCGCAGGCTTCGCGATCAGCGCCCGCGACCTCGATCAGCGCGGGGCCGGCGATCTCTTCGGCGAGGAGCAGGCCGGCCATATGAAGCTCATCGGCGTATCGCTCTATCGGGATCTCCTGGCGCGTGCCCTCGCGAAAGCGCGCGGCGAGGCGTATCCCGAGGAGGCTTCACCCGAGCTCAACATCGACGCCCCGGGGCACATTCCGGCGGACTACGTTCCCGAGCCGGAAGTGCGCATCAATCTCTATGCCCGCCTCGCAAGGCTTGCGGACGAGGATGAGATCGACGCCCTGGAGGAGGAGATCCGCAACCGGTTCGGCGCCCCTCCGGGCGCCGTCGAGCGGCTCCTCGCTCTTGCCCGCCTGCGCGAGCAGTGCCGGAGCCATCGGATCGCGCGGATCGACGCCGGACCGCAGGCCATCGCCCTCGCGTTCGCGGACGGCGCCGACAACGAGTCGATCCGACACGCCATCGCTCGGTCCGAGGGAGCCCTGGAATGGCGTAAGGACCGGCTGGTCTGGTCCCGCTCGGCCGAAACGCCGGAGGAGCGCCTCGCCAATGCGTCTAAGCTGCTACGCTTCCTGGAGAAGGCACGGTCTGCATTGCCGGCTTGACGGGCGGCAACACGAGGCCCAGCCGCTCGCGGCGCAGCCAGCGCCAGAGCATCAGGGCGGCCACGACCCCGAGGCCGGTGGCGAGGCCGATCCAGATGCCGACACCGCGTAAGCTCGTCCCGAAGGCCAGCGATACGCCGAGCGGCAGGCCGACGCCCCAGTAGCCGAGCGCCGCGTAGAACATCGGCACGCGGGTGTCCTGAAGCCCGCGGAGCATGCCGGCTCCCACGGCCTGTGCCCCGTCCGCGAGCTGGAAGATCGCCGCCATGATCAGGAAGGAGAGCGCAAACTCGATGACCGGCGCGTTCTTCGGATCGCTCAAGTCGAGGAAGGCGCCGAGGAGCAGATGCGGCGCGAACAGCATGAGCAGCGCCGTGAAGCCCATGAAGCCGACGCCCAGCGCGAAGGCGGTCCAGCCCGCCCGGGTGACGCCATCCGGATCCTGCGCGCCATAGGCCCGACCCACCCGCACCGTCACGGCCTGGCTGAAGCCGAAGGGAACCATGAAGCAGAACGAGGCGATCTGGAGGGCAATGGCATGGGCGGCGAGCTCGTTCGCGCCGATGCGCCCCATGAACAGGGCCGCCGCGTTGAAGATCGTCACCTCGAAGGCGAGCGTCAGGCCGATGGGAACGCCGATTCGCCACAGGGTGCGGTAGCGCAGCCAATCGGCCCGCCAGAACCGCCCGAAGAGATGGTAGCGCCTGAGCTGCCGGTCGAGGCCGATCACCACCGCGAGGCTGACGAACATGAAGGTGCTGGAGATCACCGTGCCGTAGCCGGCTCCGACGAGCCCGAGGCGCGGCAGGCCGAAGGTGCCGAACATCAGGCAATAGGCCGCCCCGAGATTGACCGGCACCGCCAGCAGGCCGATCACCAGCGCCCAACCGGGCCGCTCGAGGGCCGAGAGGAAGGAGCGCAGGACCAGGTAGAACAGGAACGGCAGCAGGCTCCATTGCAGGGCGCGCATGTACTCGCCTGCCTCCTGGGCGAGCCTGGGCTCCTGTCCCATGGCGAGCAGGAGCGCCCCGCCGTTCCAGGACACGATCCAGATCGGAATCGCGACCGTGATGGCGGCCCAGAAGCCCTGACGCACGGTGCGGCGCACCTCGCGCACGGAATGGCGCCGGCGCCCGAGCTCCTCGGCAATGAGGGGCGAGGTCGCGCTCACGAGGCCGATCCCGAAGATCAGGAAGGCGAAATAGAGATTCGTCCCGAGGGCCCCGGCCGCGAGCGCCTCCGAGCCGAGCCATCCCATGAGGATAACGTCGGACGTCATGAGGGCGTTCTGAGCCACGTTGGTCAGGATCAGGGGCCAGCCCAGAGCCAAAGTGGCGCGCAGCTCGGCCGCCCAGGCCGAGCGCTCGGTCGGTAAGGTTCTCGAAATCATGATGGCAGGCTTTTAGCTCAAAGGGAGGGGGAAAAGCCACCCACCCATATGGACCGGAACCCTGCCGCTACGCGTTGGTTCACCTGAGCATTTCATGTTTCGGAGTCCACGATGGCGCAGTCCGCGCTCTCAACCTCGATCGATTTCGCCATGCCGCCGGTCCTGCACAACGAGTGGGGCGAGATGCGCACCGTTGGCGTCGAGGTGGAGTTCGTGGGTCCCTCGGCGGAAAAGACCATCCAGGCGCTCCACAGCGCCCTCGGCGGCCGGATCATGGAGGAGGACCCGCACGCCTTCGCCCTCCGGGGCTCGGAGCTGGGCGACATGACGGTCGAGCTCGACAGCCGGATCCTGCATCCCGGCAAGAGCAAGAAGGAACAGGGCGGCGTGCTGCCCCGCATCGCGGCCTGGTTCGGGTTCGCGGCGAGCTATCTGGTTCCCTGCGAGCTGGTCTCGGCCCCGGTCCCCCTGGACCGGCTGCACGAACTTGACCGGGTGCTGACGGTGCTGCGCGACATCGGCGCGAAGGGAACGCAGGACGGCCCCTTCTATGCCTTCGGGCTCCACTTCAACCCGGAGATTCCCCGGCAGGACGCGGCGACGCTCACCGCCTACATGAAAAGCTTCGTCCTGCTCAATCCGTGGCTGCGCCGCGAGGCTGCGCCGGACCCGACGCGAGATTTCCTCGGTTTCGCAGACCCGTTCCCGGCCGAGTATATCCGCAAGGTCGCCGCCCCCGATTACTGGCCGGACATTCCCGGCTTCATCGACGACTATCTCGAGGCCAATCCCACCCGGAACCGCGACCTGGACGTCCTGCCGCTTCTTCATCACCTCGACGCGGCGCGGGTTCGCGCGGTCCTGCCCAACGAGAAGATCAACGGGCGTCCGACCTTCCATTACCGGCTGCCCGATGCCCGCGTGAGCGACCCGGGGTGGAGCATCGCGCCCGACTGGAACCGCTGGGTCGCGGTCGAGCGGCTGGCGGCCGACCGCGCCAGGCTGGATGCGGTCGGAGCGGCCTATCTGTCCTTCGAGGGTGAGGACAAGAGCTGGGCCAACGTGGTGGAGCAGGTCGTCCAGCCATGACGCAGCCCCTGATCGGCGTCACCACATCGAGGCGTGGCGGCTGGCGGAGCTATCTCATGCATCGCCTTGCCCTGTGGCGGGCGGGAGCCCGCAGCGTGCGGCTGGTTCCCGGCGCCCCACCTCCGAGGGAGCCCCTGCAGGGGCTGATCATCGGCGGCGGCGACGACATCGGCGCGGAAATCTACGGCGGGAAGGTGCTGCCGGACGTCCGCATCGATCCGGACCGGGACAAACTGGAGCTCGGCCTCCTGAGGGCGGCCCTTCCGGTGCGCCTTCCGGTCCTGGGTATCTGCCGGGGCTCGCAGATGATCAACGTGGCACTCGGCGGCACCCTGCACACGGACATCCACGAGGTCTACGTCCAGGCACCCAAGATGCGCACCGTCCTGCCACGCAAACGAGTGTCCATCGTCGGGGGAACGAGGCTCGACAGGATCCTGTGCTGCAACCCGTGCCTGGTGAATGCGCTCCATCACCAATCGGTCGACAAGCTCGGGACGGGCCTGAAGATCGCCGCGCAGGACGAAAGCGGCATCGTGCAGGCCGTCGAGAGCGAGGGCGCGCCCTTCCTGCTCGGCGTGCAGTGGCATCCGGAACTGCTGGTCTGGAAAGCGCCGCAGCAGCGCCTGTTCGCGGCGCTGGCCGAGGCGGCGCGGGAGGTCAGGGCCCCTCTGAAGGCGATCCCAGTCTAGGATTGCTGCCGGGACGTCCGCGGGAACAGCGGCACGACCTTGCCGGCCTCGCGCGGCTTCAGGTTCCGCTGGATCGCTGCGTGGAGGTCGCGGCTGACGATCGGTTTCTGGAGCAGCGGGTATTCCCCCGCATCCTCGACGACCGCCGGGTTGCCGGTGATCAGCAGGATCGGCAGGTCCGGGAAGATCTGCCGGATCTCGCGGGCGAGCATGATGCCGTTCATGGTCCCCGGCATGGCGACGTCGGTGAGGACCAGATCGGGCCTCCGGGCCTGGAGGCTCTTCAGGACCTGACCGGCATTGGTGGCGACCCTGGTGACGTAGCCGGTCTCTTCCAACATGGCTTGGAGGGCCAGCGCCACCTCGACCTCGTCGTCGACCACGAGGACCTCGATGTCGCGGCGCACAGCCTCGTTCTCGGTGGGATCCTCCTGCCTCGTTCCGTTTCCGATGAACGGCAGGGCCTTCGCCCGGGGAAGATAGAGGATGATCGCGGTCCCGGTTTCCGTGTTCCGCACCTCCGCGGTTCCGCCGAGAGGCCTGAGAAACTGGAGGCTTCGGCTGAGCCGGAGCCAGGGGGATAGGTCGATGTCGCGCAAGGTGAAGGCCCGCTCGAGCCCCTCGTGCCGGTTATGGGCCGCTTCGTCTCCGCCCACGCCGCCGATGACGATCTGGACGAAATCCCCTCCGAGCGAGATGTCGGCGAGCGACCCTTTCTCGACCTGCACGTTGCGCGCCTCCAGCGTGATCGTGCCGCCCTGCGGCAGGGAATCCCGGGCATAGGCGCTGAGGCTGACGATGGCGGTTTCCAGGTCGCCCTGGTCCACCTCGACGGGCCAGAGGTCGTCCTCTACGGCAAGACGCAGTTCGACCGTGTCCCTCAGGAGGGAACGGCCCATCAGGGCGGCGATGGAATTGATCCGGTCCACCAGGTCCACCCGCTCGATGCCGGTCGGGTTGCCACGGGCGAAGGTGGCGGAACGGGCGATGAGCCCGGCGGCCTGATCGGACGCGACGAGCGCCGAGAGGAGCTTGCGCTGCAGGATCGGCTGATCCTTCATCTGCCGCGCCACCGAATCCACGTTGGCGCTGATCACCATGAGCTTGTTGTTGAGGTCATGGACGATGCCGTCCCGCAGATGCTCGAAAGCCTCCAGCTTCTGCGCTCTGCGCAGGTCCTCCTCGTCCGCCGCCGGCGCCGGCGCGGCGGAAGGCGCGGGCGAGGCCTCCCGCCACGAGGCAGCCATGGGCGGGCGCGGAGCTTCGCCCTTCCCCTGCCCTTCCGGCGTCTCCCGCTCCCGAAGGAAACGGGCCGTCTCCCAGGCGACAAGCAGAATGCTGCCGATGGCGGCGCAGACGAAAAGGCCTGCTGCGAGCAGGATCGGGTCGGATTGCCCGCTGGCTGCCGCACCGGCGATCGCGAGCCCCGACAGGATCACGATGCAGGCCGCGGCCGCGAGGGAGAATTTCAGTCTTTGAGGCAGCCGGTGCATTGCGCCCTTCGAACAATTGAGTTGACCTGACGCCGGCCAGACGCCACTTCCCACGTCTGTTTCGTTCTACCATCAGGCAGGATGGAGCGAGATCCTCTCGCGGTAAAGTTTTCGTGCTCTTTAGGAGATGATGGTGCGGCTTTCTTGCCTCTCGCGTCTGACGCGGTTTCCCCTCGCATTTGGTCTTTTCTTGGGCATCCCGGCCGCCGCAGGAGCACAGGACGACATCGAGCGCAGGGTCGAGGATCTCCTCGGGCGGATGACCCTGGAGGAGAAGCTCGGGCAGCTGAACCTGATCTCCCATGGCCCTCCGCTCCGCTGGGAGGACATCGCCGAGGGCAAGGCCGGGGCCCTGCTCAACTTCAACAGCGCCCAGGACGTGGCCCGGGCCCAGGCACTGGCGCGACAGTCGCGGCTCAAGATCCCGCCGATCTTTGGCTTGGATGTGCTGCACGGATTCCGCACCCAGTTCCCGATCCCGTTGGGCGAGGCCGCGGCCTTCAGCCCGGACCTGTCGCGCCTGGCCTCCGAGTGGTCCGCGAAGGAAGCATCCTACGTGGGCGTGCAATGGACCTTCGCGCCCATGGCCGACCTGTCGCGGGACAGCCGCTGGGGCCGCATGGTCGAGGGCTTCGGCGAGGATCCCCATCTCGGTGCCGTGCTGACGGCCGCCCGGGTCGAGGGCTTCCGCAAGGGCGGCCTTGCCACGGCCGTGAAGCATTTCGCCGGCTACGGCGCTCCCCAGGGCGGGCGCGACTACGACACCACCTACATCCCGCCCGCCGAGATGTACGACACCTACCTGCCGCCCTTCCGGGCAGCCGTGAAAGCCGGCTCGGTGAGCTTCATGGCGGCCTTCAACGCCCTCAACGGTGTCCCCTCGACGGCCAATCCTTGGCTCCAGACGGAGGTGCTGCGCAACCAATGGGGCTTCGACGGCTTCGTCACCTCGGACTGGGCGGGCATCCACGAGCTGATCGGGCACGGTGTCGCGGCGGACGGCGCGGAGGCCGCCCGCAAGGCGATCCTCGCCGGTGTCGACATGGACATGATGGGCCAGCTCTACATCAATCACCTCCCAGAGGAGGTCCGGGCCGGGCGGGTCCCCGAATCCGTCGTGACGGAGGCGACCCGGCGGGTCCTGCGCACCAAGATGCGTCTTGGCCTCTTCGACAAGCCGGACATCGATCCGACGCGCGTCGACTCGGTCTTCCCGTCGCCCGAATCGCGCAAGGTGGCCCGCGAGGTGGCCCGCGAGACGCTGGTGCTGCTGCAGAACCGGAACGACGTCCTGCCGGTCGCGCCGGGGGTCCGCTCCATCGCGGTCGTCGGGCCACTGGCGGACTCGCCGCGCGACCAGCTGGGGCCGCACGCCGCACGCGGCCACGACCAAGACAGCGTCACACTTCTGCAGGGCATCCGCCAGCGGGCCGAAGCCTCGGGCATCAAGGTCGAGCACGCTCCGGCCTGCGACCAGTTCTGCCGCAACATCGAGCAGCTGCCGGCGGCACTGGAGGCGGCGCGCAGGGCCGATCTCGTGATCGCGGTTTTCGGCGAGCCGCAGGAGCTGTCGGGCGAGGCTGCCTCCCGCGCCCACCTGGCCCTCAACGGCAAGCAGGCCGAGGTGCTGGAGGCGCTCGCCGCCACCGGAAAGCCCGTCGCCCTCGTGATCGTCGGAGGCCGTCCGCTGGTGCTGGGTGCGCTCGCGGAAAAGATCCCGTCGATCCTCATGGCCTGGTATCCCGGTACGGAGGGCGGAACGGCGGTCGCCGATGTGCTCTTCGGGGACGTCAGCCCGAGCGCGAAGCTGCCCGTGTCCTGGCCGCGTGCCACGGGACAGGTGCCGATCTACTACAATCGCCTGCCGACGGGCCGGCCGACGCTCGAGAACAACCGCTTCACGCTCAACTACATCGACGAGGCGATCACGCCGCTCTACCCGTTCGGCTGGGGCCTCAGCTACACGAGTTTCGCCTACAAGGGCGCCGCCATTGCCAGAACCCGCCTGTCTTCGGGGGAGGCCCTGGAGGTGTCGGTGACCGTCACGAACGCCGGCTTGCGGCCGGGCAAGGAGGTCGTGCAGCTCTACACGCGCGATCCGGTCGCGAGCCGCAGCCGCCCCCTGCGCCAGCTGAAGGCATTCGAGAAGATCGCCCTCGCGCCGGGCGAGACGAAGCAGGTCACGCTGCGCGTTCCGGTCGAGGAGCTCGGATTCCACCTGGACGACGGCACCTATGTCGTCGAGGCCGGCGACATCGAGGTGTTCGTGGGAGGCAACTCCCTGGCGGACAGCATCGGGAAGGTTCAGATCACGGACACGATCCGCATCCCGCCCTCCGAGCAGCGCGCCTCCGCGGCGCCGGGCGCGGTGCGGTAGGACGCAGCATCCAATCCTGGTTCCTCATCGCAGCGGACAAAGCCGTCAGAATGCGGCCGCGGCGCAGAGGCTCAGGACACCCAGCGCCGCGATGACGAAGACCGCATCGGCTCCGGTAAAGCCCGGAGCGTTCATCACCGTGCGCGGCCCCTCGGGTGAAAGACCGCGCGCTTCCAGCGCAATGGCCGTGCGCCCCGCACGCCGGATGGCGAAGGCGAGCAGCGGAACCACGAGGTCGGCGATTTCCGTCGGCCCAGGCACGCGCCGCAGCCGCCGCCCCGTCTTCATGGCGCGTGCGAACCGCATCTGCTGCGCCTCGGATGCGAGGTCCGGCACCAGCTGCATGGCGGCGAAGAGCGCATAGCCGATCCGGGCCGGCAGGCGGGCGTGCACCATCAGGGCCCGAACGAAGGCCCCGGGATCGGTGCTGAGCGCGAAGAAGGCGGAGATCATCCCGCAGGCGACGACGCGCAGGAACAAGGTGATGCCGGCCGAGACGGCAGGCGTGCTCAGGAGCGCCTCTCCGGCCATTTGCGTGGCGAATTCGCTCTCCTGCCGGAAGAGCAGGCTCGTCGTCAGGAAGCCCAGGCCGAAAAGGCAGAATGGCCCCATCAGGCCGAGCAGCAGAAGCGGCGATGTGCGATTGAGAGCGACGAGCGCGATGCCCGCCGCGGCGATGATAGCGATCTGGAAACCGGCATCGAAGACCAGCACCGAGGCCGCAAGCCAGACGAGACAGACGAGGAGCTTGCCGAGCGGATTGAGGGCCTTCAGCATGAAGCAACTCGTAGCAGCCATTGCAGCGCCTTTGCGCAGGAGGGCTCGCCGAGTCCCGCACGGGCGAGAAGTGTCGTGTCGCGCATCAGCTCCTGTGTCGGCCCGTCCGCGAGGATGCCACCGTCACCGACAACGATCGAGCGCGGACAGACACGCAGGGCGAAGTCCATGTCGTGGGTGATGACGGCGACCGCGCGCCCTCTCTTGCGCAGAGCCGTAATCCCCGCGGCGAGCGCGGAAGCGCCGTCGGCGTCGAGTCCTGCGGTGGGCTCGTCCAGTACGATCAGGGGCCACCGGTCGGACGCGGTGAGCGACGCCAGCGCCAGCCTCCGCTTCTGCCCCTGGGACAATTCGAACGGATGACGGTTCTCGAAACCACTCAGTCCCCACGCCGCCAGAGCTTCGGCCGCGCATTCGGCCTGCGCCTTTGCGAAGAGGTGCTTCGGAAGGGCATCCACGATCTCGTCACGTACCGTGCCGGCTGTGAATTGGCTCTCCGGCCGTTGGAACGCATAGCCTCCCGGTGCGCCGATTCGCTTCCCCGCCTTCGGCGGCAGGAGGCCGGACAGGCAGAGGCCGAGTGTCGACTTGCCTGCGCCATTCGCCCCGAGAATGCCGAGGATCTCGCCTTTCCGTATCGTAAGATCGATCCCGCGCAGGATGGTCGGGCCGAGGAACGGCGCGCAGTCGGCCTTCACGAGTTGCACCAGGACAGGGGCATCCTGCGCCGTCTCCGCCAGGTGCGCCGTGCAGGAGGCCACGAAGGCTTCCACGGCCGGACGAGCTTTCGCGACCTGATGCGGCGGCGCCGTTTCGGGTGCGAGATGCGCCAGCGCCTCTTCAACGGAGAGCGGCGCGACCGGCGGCGAGACGCCCGCCTCCGCCAGTCGCGCATCGAGCACGGTTGCGGCCGGGCACCAGATGCCCAGCGCAGCGAGGTGTTCGCGCTCCTCGCGGAAGATCGCGCGCGGATTCCCGTCGGAGATGATCGTGCCGCTCCTGTCCAGCACGACCACGCGATCAATTGCCTCGATCAGCCCCTCCAGCTTGTGATCGACCACGAGGATGCTGCGACCGCTGTTGCGCTCCGTCAGCAATGCGTGCAGACGGAGCGCCGCCTGCGGCGCCAGATGGGCCGTCGGTTCGTCGGCGACGAGGAGGGGTGCGTCCTGCGCGAGAATGGCCGCCAGGGCGACGAGTTGCTTCTCGCCGCCCGAAAGGCTCGACGAGGAGCGGCGGCGCCACGCGTCCGGCAGCCCGACCCTCCGCATCGCATCCGTCACGCGCTCCGCGATGAGGTGTTCCGGCAGAGCGCGGTTCTCCAGCGCGAAGGCCAGTTCGTCCTCCACGCGCATTCCGCACAGCGTCTGGTCCGCATCCTGGAAGTACTGGGCCACCTGCGACGCCCAGGCCCAGGGCTTCCTGTCTCCGACATCCGCGCCGAAGATCCTGATGCTCCCGTCCACGTTGGCGGGGATGCTGTTTGGAATGAGCCCGGTCAGGGTGAGCAGGAGCGTGGATTTGCCGGAGCCTGAAGGTCCGAGAAGGAGGACGCGTTCGCCCGCCCGCACCGAGAAGCCAACCGGGCCGACCGCCGCGCTCCTGGCGAAGGGATAGCGAACCGAGACGCCGCACCATTCCGCCGCGAGGGCGGTTTCAGGCGATGGCGGATCTCTTCGCATGATCGATGGCGAGTCCTGCAAGCGCGCCGGTTCTGTAGAGCGCCTCTACGATGACATGGCCAAGCCAGCCACCGAGCAGCGCTCCGCTCAGGCAGCGCAGGACGAACATGAGGACGAGGATGCCCGGCTGAAGCGCGCCGTAATCGAAGCGGATCCACGTGTAGACGAAGGAGAACACCGCAGCGCCCACGCCTGCCGCCATCAGCACCGGCAGGGAATAATTCCGCCACCGGGTGGCCGCGAAGACCACTTCCGCACCGGCGCCCTGCACCGCGCCCGTTACCAGCAGCAGCAGGCCGGCCGGGCTGCCGAGCAGGATCTGCACGCCCGCAGTCAGCACCTCCACCGCGAAGGCGACGCCGGGCTTGCGAATGATCGCGGCCGCCACGATGGAGGCGACGAACCAGAAGCCCATCACCACGTCCATCGTCAGCGATCCGAAGACCGCCTGCGCGATCAGCCAGATCTGCACCCAGCCGAGATAAAGCACGGCGAAGACCGCGCCGAGAACGGTGACGATGAGGGTTTCCCTCAACGTCCAGCCACGGGAGTCGGACATGTATGCCTCCTTGATGCGGAGTTGCGGCGGGAAGGATCAGACGGCGGTCGGGCTGTTCGCCGAGACCTTGAGATCGAGGGCGACATGGCCCTGCGGCGCACCGAAGCGCAGGAAGGCTTCGCTCAGGGTCGCGAAGACCGGCCCCGCATCGCCGCGCAACTTGGTGCAGAAATTCTTCGAGCGGTCGAAGACGCCCGATTGCTTCAGGAACTCGATGCAGCCGTAGATTTCGTCCATGTGATGGCCGCTGCCGAGCGGGTAGAGCGAAAATTGGGCGGCGACGATCTGGCCGGCCCTGGGCGCCGCATTCACGTGCGCGACCGCTGCCGCGATCCGCTCGTCGAGCGGCCGGTCATGGTGCGAACCCTCGATGGGCGTGCAGATCGGATCGTCCGGTTCGCCGGGGCAGCCGCGGGAGACAGTCGCTGCCAGAACGCAGTGAACTCCGCGACCTGCGGCCGAAACGAAGAGATCGCGCATGGCCGGGAAGAGCTGATCGGGCGGACCTACGATCAGCGTCGAGATGTCGTCTGTCTCGATCCGGAAATGCGGCCGGTAGGGCTCGAGCGCGCCGATGGCTCCCAGAATGATGCCGACGAAATCGTCGGCCATGGGATAAAGGGAAATCTGTGCGCCGGAAAACATCGTGTCCTCGCTCCGCTGGCATTACCCAGATCAGCTTGAGGGTCCGACGGCTTCGCGCCGTCATCTCAGCCCCGGCATTACGGAGCACCCCTGTCGATGGCGTATCCTTTAGCACCTACCGTTACGGCAATGCAAGTGCGGCTACCCGGCCTGCGGCCGCGCCGGGATCTTGAGGCCGCGCTGCACGGCCGGGCGGGCGAGCCCCCGCTCGAGCCAGGCGGGGACATGGGTAAGGCTATCGAACGCGACGAGCTCCCGCGCCTCGTAGAAGCCGATGAGGTTGCGCACCCAGCCGAGCGTGGCAATGTCGGCGATGGTGTATTCCTCGCCCATGATCCATTCGCGGCCTGCGAGCCTGCCCTCCAGGACGCCGAGCAGGCGCTTCGATTCCGTGCGGTAGCGTTCGAGCGGACGCTTGTCCTCGATCTCCCGGCCCGCGAACTTGTGGAAGTACCCGACCTGCCCGAACATCGGCCCAATGGCCGCCGTCTGGAAGATGACCCACTGGAGGGTTTCGTAGCGCCGGGTCGGATCGGCCGGCAGGAGCTTGCCGGTCTTCTCGGCCAGGTAGATCAGGATCGCGCTCGATTCGAACAGGGCGAGCGGCGCGCCGCCGGGCCCGTTCGGGTCGATGATCGCGGGGATCTTGCCGTTCGGGTTCAGGGACAGGAATTCGGGCGTCCAGCTCTCGTTCTTGCCGAGATCCACCGCGTGAGGCTCGTAGGGCAGTCCGGTCTCCTCCAGCATGATGGACACCTTGACGCCGTTCGGCGTCGGCAGGGAGTAGAGCTGGAGCCGGTCGGGATGCTGCGCGGGCCAGCGCGCGGCGATCGGGAAGGCGGAGAGATCGGACATGTAAACTCCATCGGCTGCTTCGACGGTTTCTCCGGGCGGCAGGCGTGAAGCCAAGAGCTGCCGGAACTGGCGCCTATCGATATGCCAGAAGGCTGCCCTGTGCCAGTACCGACGTCTCAGGCGGATCGCGGAAAACCGGTGGTCCCGGAGGCTCGTTGAACCGCAGGGCAACGGACGCTAAGGCTGGCAGGGCGCGGAATCGGGTAGCTGGCGGCTGAATGGATGGTCTTCAGCCTTGCGAAGATTTCGGTCTAGAGGCATGCCCTTATGAACCCGCCCGACTGGACAACGCTGCGCATTCTCCTTGCCGCCATCGAGTGCGGGAGCGTCACCCGTGCGTCGGCAAAGTGCGGCATCGCCCTCTCCGCCGCAGCCATGCGCATCCAGGACCTGATGATCTCGCGGATTGCTGGGGTGGACGCGGTTCAGCGCCCATCCCACTGTACCGTCCCGATCCAAGAGAGTGGCAGCCGCGCGTTGTCCTTCAGGGTTTCGAGAACGACCGCAGAGCGCACGTTAGCGACACTCTCATGCGGGAGAAGCTGTTCATTGACGACGGCCGAGAGCGACTTGAGGTCCGGCACGACGAGCTTGACCAGGTAGTCCGCATCACCCGTAAGGGCATGGGCCTCCAGGACGAATTCAAGACGCTGCACCAGTTCCCCGAACCTGCGGGCATTATCGGGATTATGGGTCGCAAGTGTGACGTGCGTGAAAACGGTGACGCCGAGACCGAGCTTCTCAGGAGCGAGATCGGCCCGATAACCTCTCACGATCCCCTTGTCCTCCAGGGCGCTTCGTCGCCTGGAGCACTGACTGGCTGAAAGCCCGACCCGATCCGCGAGTTCCTGATTTGTCAGCCGCCCCTCCTGCTGGAGGGCGGCAAGGATCTTAAGGTCAAAGCTGTCGAGAGTGACGGAACTATGCATCAAGGGGGCTCTCTCTGCGCAGGTCGTGCGTAGACGAGGGAGAACCTAGCCGATTTCTCACGCACTTTGCACCCGAGATGTGCTTCGCTTTCTGCTCCAAAAAGGAGGAAAGAATGGGTCCATACCCGCACGGCGCCCCTGCCCCGCAAATCAATGAAAACAACCCGATGGGAACCGACGGCTTCGAATTCGTCGAGTATGCGCATCCGAACCCGGCCGAGCTCCACAAGCTCTTCAAGACCATGGGCTTCGAGCTGGTCGCCCGCCATCGGACGAAAGAGATCAGCCTCTATCGCCAGGGCGATGTGAACTACATCGTCAATGAGGAGCCGGGCACATACGCGGCGACCTTCGTCGCCGAGCATGGACCGTGCGCTCCGTCGATGGCGTTCCGTGTGGTTGACGCCAAGGCGGCATACGAGCGTGCGATTTCGCTCGGTGCGAAGCCGGCCGATACGTCGAAGGGCTCGCTGACCCTCGACGTGCCCGTCATCGAGGGCATCGGCGGAAGCCTGCTCTACTTCATCGACCGCTACGGCGCGAAGGGCTCGGCCTACGACGACGAGTTCGAGTGGACCGGAGAGCGGGATCCGCAGCCCGAGGGCGTCGGCCTCTTCTATCTCGACCATCTGACGCACAATGTGCATCGCGGTCGGATGGACGTGTGGGCCGGCTTCTACGAACGCCTCTTCAACTTCCGGCAGATCCGCTACTTCGACATCGAAGGCAAGATGACCGGGCTGTACTCGAAGGCGCTCACGAGCCCCGACGGCAAGATCCGCATCCCGATCAACGAGGATGCGGGTGATTCCGGACAGATCGAGGAGTACCTCAAGGAGTACAAGGGCGAGGGCATCCAGCACATCGCCTGCGGCTGCAAGGACATCTACAGCGCCATCGAGAAACTGCGCGCCGACGGACTGGCCTTCATGCCCTCTCCGCCCAGCGTGTACTACAAGCGGGTGGACAAGCGCGTACCCGGCCACGGCGAAGATCTGGAGCGCCTGGAGCGCAACGGTATCCTGATCGACGGCGAAGGCGTGGTCGAAGGCGGCTACACGAAGGTGCTGCTGCAGCTCTTCTCGGCCAACGCCATCGGGCCGATCTTCTTCGAGTTCATCCAGCGCAAGGGCGACGACGGATTCGGCGAGGGCAACTTCCGGGCGCTCTTCGAATCCATCGAGGAAGACCAGATCCGCCGAGGGGTTCTGAAGGCTCCTGCCGCAGCGGCCGAGTAAGCGGCCCGAAGGTACAAAGGCTCCGGATGCCTCAGCGGCATCGGGAGCCTTCTTCTGTTGCCATGGCAGACCCCGCTGCCGCGCGCCAGGCATTCGGCTCAGGGTGCTCCGTTCAGCCTTGTGCAGTGTCGTCCTGCCTCAAGCTGCGGGCAGGATAGCCGCACGGCATTCGCCGAAGCCGATGGACACACAGCCCTCCCGGCGACCGCGAGCCCGCAGGATTACCTCGTCCCCGTCCTCCAGGAATCGCCGCTCCTCACCCGAGGCGAGCACGAGAGGGTCTTTCCCGCCCAGCGTGGTCTCCAAAAGGCTGCCGCAGCTCGCCTGATCGGGTCCCGAAATCGTTCCCGTGCCCAGAAGATCGCCGGGCTGAAGATTGCAGCCGTTGCTGGTGTGGTGCGCGATCATCTGAGCCACGGTCCAGTACATGTGACGTGCGTTGGACAAAGCGACCCGGTGCGGCGGCAATCGCTTCTCCCGCAAGCCAGGGGTGAGGATCAGGACCTCAAGCTCCAGATCCAGCCCACCCTCACGCTGATCCGCCTCATCCATCAGATACGGCAGCGGGGCAGGATCGCCATCCGGCCGGCTTGGCTGCGGGATGCGGAACGGCGCGAGCGCCTCCGGCGTGACGATCCAGGTGGAAATCGTGCTGGCGAAGTTCTTGGCCAGGAACGGCCCGAGCGGCTGGTATTCCCAGGCCTGGATGTCCCGCGCCGACCAGTCGTTCAGAAGGCAGAATCCCGCCACATGTTCGGGTGCCTCGCCTATGCCGATAGGCTCGCCGAGATCGTTGCCCGGCCCGATCCAGACGCCCAGCTCGAGTTCGTAGTCGAGCCTCCGGCTCGGCCCGAAGCCAGGCTCGGAAGCATCCGGCGGCTTCGTCTGTCCGCGCGGCCTTCGCACGGGCACACCGGAAGGACGGATCGACGACGCCCGCCCATGATAGCCGATCGGAACATGCTTGTAGTTCGGCAGCAGCGGATTGTCGGGACGGAACTGCCTGCCGACATTCGTGGCATGGTGGATGCCGACATAGAAGTCCGTGTAGTCGCCGATGCGCGCCGGCAGGTGCATCGTGCAGTCGGACGCCGCATGCAGGCAGGGCTCCACCCCGTCCTGGTCGGGGGTCCCTGTCTTCAGCAGTTCGGACAGCCTTGTGCGCAGGGCCCGCCGCGGCCCCGCCCCGAGCGCCAGGAACGGATTGAGCACCGGACCGGACGCAGCTTCCGCCGCCTGTGCGGCCTCTCCGTTGAAAAGGCCGGCCGCCAGAGCAGCCGGCAAATCAACGATCTGGTCGCCGATGGCGACCCCGCCCCTCGGAGCGCCGCCTCCGGGGCTGAAGATCCCCAGCGGCAGGTTCTGGATCGGGAAGTCGGGATGGCCGTTGGCAGAGGCCACCCAGCTTTCCAGCTTCGGATCGTGGGTTCGATCGAGTTGCGCCATCATCCCGCTTGACGCTGGTTCGGATTGAAGTGCTTCTTCAGCTTGTGGCCGTAGGAAGCATAATCCTTCTGCAGCGACTCGGTCTGTGCGGCAAAAGCCGTGACCTTCTGCGGGAAGCGCGTCTCGAACATGAACGCCATCGTGCCTTCCAGCTTGTGCGGCTTGAGCTCCACGTTGCTCGCCTTCTCGAAGGCATCCACGTCCGGCCCGTGCGGCAGCATCGTGTTGTGCAGCGACATGCCGCCCGGAACGAAGCCGCCGCCGGTCTTGGCGTCGTACACGCCGTAGATCAGACCCATGAACTCGCTCATTACGTTCATGTGGTACCAGGGCGGCCGGAACGTGTTCTCGGCCACCAGCCAGCGCTCGGGGAAGATCACGAAGTCGATGTTGGCGGTGCCGGGCGTCTCGGAGGGAGACGTCAGCACCGTGAAGATCGATGGATCGGCGTGGTCGTAGAGGACCGGTCCCACCGGCGAATAACGCCGCAGGTCGTACTTGTAGGGCGCGTAGTTGCCGTGCCAGGCCACCACGTCCAGCGGCGAGTGCTCGATGTCGGCGACCCAGAGCGAGCCGCCCCACTTCACGTACATCTTCGAGGGCGCATCCTTGTCCTCGTATGCCGCCACGGGCGTGAGGAAGTCGCGCGGGTTGGCGAGGCAGTTCGCGCCGATCGGGCCACGTTCCGGCAGGGTGAATGCGCCGCCGTAGTTCTCGCACAGATAGCCACGGGCGGGTCCATTGGCCAGCTCGACCCGGATCTTCACGCCGCGCGGGATCACGGCGATCTCGCCCGGCTCGATGTCGATGATGCCGAACTCAGTCCGCAGGCGTAAGCTTCCCTGCTGCGGCACGAACAGCAGCTCGCCATCGGCATTGTAGAAATACTCGTCCGCCATCGACCGGGTGATGAGATAGACATGCGCCCCCATGCCGGCCTGAGAGCCTGCATCGCCGGCGGTGGTGATGGTGCGGATGCCCTCCAGGAACGAGACCTGCTCATCCGGGATCGGGATTGGGTCCCACCGCATGGGGGCAATCGGCACGTCCACCTCATGGGCCGGAGCGGTCCTCCACAGCCCGATATCGGCCTTCTGGAATCGGCCCCAATGGGTCACCGTCGGCCGGATGCGGTAGAGCCAGGAGCGCTCGTTGGTGGTGCGGGGCGCGGTAAAGGGCGAGCCGGAGAGCTGCTCGGCATAGAGACCGTAGGCGCACTTCTGGGGCGAGTTGCGACCGATGGGGAGCGCCCCGGGCAGCGCCTCGGTCTCAAAGCCGTTGCCGAAACCGGACATATAGCCAGGCTGAATGGCGCTCTCGATACGCTCTGCGGCCTGAGGCAGGGACGGGTTCTGGACATTCATGGGCATGACCTCCACATTTGGTTGCAAATGTAACCATCGTTTTTGTAACCATCAACGGCATGGCCAGACTCGAACTTGAGCAGTTCCTCCCTTATCGACTTAACCGGATCAGCACGGCCGTCTCACAGGAGTTCAGGTCGGTCTATGGTCCTCATCACGATCTCACGATCCCGGAATGGCGCGTTCTGGCCACGCTCGGTCAGTTCGAGGAAATGAGCGCGAGGGCCATCGGGCGGCACTCGGCCATGCACAAAACGAAGGTCAGCCGGGCGGTGCGGGCTTTGGAGGAAAGGCGCTGGCTCAAGCGTCGCCAGAGCGAGGAGGATCGCCGCGAAGAGTTCCTGGCGCTGACCCCGCTCGGAAGGAGGGTGTACATGGATATCGTTCCGCGGGCCGTGGCATTCGAGGAGCGCATCTTGGGCACCCTTGGCTCCGACGCATCTCCCCTCCTCGCGGCCCTGGGCCGGCTCGAGGAAGTTCTCAAGATCCGCTGATGAAGGATTGAGGGTGTAAGTTATACCGCGGCCTCCCAGCAAGGCGGTCGGCAGAGCCCATGAAGGAAGTCGACGAAAGACTTTACCTTCACTGGGATGAACTCCGCCTGCGGATAGACCGCGTAGACATCCACCTTTCCGACGGCTGATCGTCAGGGAGCACAACCTCCAGGGCACCGGATGCGGCTCCGGCCCGACATCCCAAGTGGATCGGAGAGCAATACACAGTCCGCAAGCGCTGCTTCGCGCACAACTTCGCTCGAGTTGGTGTGGAGAGGCCTCTTCGCAGGAGGCGAAAACGCTCCACCCGGCCCCTCCAGACGCGGCAGGATCCGGTGCTCGGGGGCCAAGCAAATGTGCTGGGCGAAATCGTCAATCGTCATCGGACGTCCAGCGCGCTCCAGATGTGCGGGCGCGGCGCAGAGCACACGCCGGACCGGCGCCAGCCGTCGGGTCATGAGGCGGGAGTCCTTGAACTCGCCAATGTGGATGGCGACGTCGTACTGACCGGCGATCATGTCGACGAATTCGTCTGAAAGCTCGAGATCGATATTGAGGTCGGAAGCCTCCTGTCGAAGTCGCATAGATGCAGCGCCACATGCATCCTCCCGAACGACGTCGGCGCCGAAATACGAAGCGTTCCTCGTGGAAGCCACATTCCCTGTGAGGCGGCAGATTCAACATCGCGGACCGAGCCGACGATGGGCAAGGCGCGAGTAGAACTCTCGCACGGCCTCCGTTGGGGCGACGTGGCGGGTCGTGCGATGGAGCAGGAAAATGCGTAGCTATAAGAGTTTAGTTGGCGATCCCGGGAGGACTCGAACCTCCGACCAACGGTTTAGGAA
>DASQMJ010000078.1:0-103328 GCA_035645535.1 Microvirga sp.
GTCGCGCACCTCGAAGCGGTAGACGCCGCTCGAAGGATCGTAGGCGAAGCTGTGGGATTTCTCGGCCGAGACGTACCAGTTGTAGCCGTCGAGCTGGAACGTGTCGTTGTCGTACGTGGTCGGTCGCCACTGCGAGGCGGAAAATGTCATCGTCGTGCCCCTTCACAACCCTCTCTGAATGGAGGGTATTGTTGAAGTATTCTCGTAAATTTATTTCGACTTTCGAGCGGTCTATCTACGTAGATACTAAAATTATTCTAGCCCGCTCGGGCTCAATCATGCGCCTAAAGCAGCTTAGCAAGCGCATGTCTTTCGAATAGACACGCCGGACGCGGGGAGTCTTGTGATCGCAGGACAGATGGTTGGTATTTTAAGCCAGTCTACTTGGCGGCGCTCGAACTGTGTTCGAAACTTGTCCGCATGGCGCAACAGCTGTGACAACAAATTGGCCTCATTGCGGTTTTCCACATGATGCTCACGCTAAGGAGGTACTCCCACGGACGGGAACGAGCATGGATTCGTGATTCGCGTCGTGCCCGCTGGATTCGGAAGACACCTGACGACGCGGTTCGGAGGAATGGAATTCGCCGCGGGCCGATGCTGCTCACGCGCCGGCGACATCGTCGACCAGCGGTAGAAGTTCGATCATCGCGTCGATCAACCTGTCCGCCCCGAGCTCCGCATGGGGCTTGTGGCTGTAGCCGTAGGTGACTGCGACCGCCCGCACGCCGGCGGCATGGGCGGCCTGAACGTCGTGATAGTTGTCGCCCACCATCAGCGCCGAGCCGGGGCTGACGGCGAGACGCTCCAGGGCGGCCAGCACGGGGCGCGGGTGCGGCTTGCGCTCGGGCAGGGTGTCGCCGCCGACGACCGCGCCGAAGAAGCCCCGCAGGCCTAGGGCCTCCAGGATGTCGAGGGTGGCCGCTTCGGGCTTGTTGGTCACGACCGCCAATTCGAGGCCCCGGCGCCTCAGGCCGGCCAGCGTCTCCGGGACGCCCGGATAGACCCCGGTATGACGGGTGGCTTCGGTGCGGTAGTGGTCGAGGAAGCGTCTGACGAGCTCCGGAAGGCGTGCCAAGTCGCCCCCCGCCGCAGCGAGGGCGCGTTCGACCAGTTTGGCGGCCCCGTCCCCCACCATCGCCTTGACGTCGTCCAGGCCGACCGGCCGCAGGCCTTCCTCGGCCAGCAGGGCATTGAGCGCTTCCTGAAGGTCGCGGGCGCTGTCCACGAGGGTGCCGTCGAGGTCGAAGAGTATGGCTTTGAGCGGGATCATGGGTGTGCTCTAGAGGTTTTCCTCCGGCGGGTCATCTCCAGACCCGCGGGGCCCGCCCCATCGTTGAACCCGTTGCTCAAAAAGAGCTTGTACGGCCTACGACAATTCCCTATATGCCTCTCCACGAACTCGGGTCCCCATGCTGAATGACGGATCGGGGTTCCAATCCCTCTCGCGGCACCATTTCTTTTCCCTCAGGGGTCAAGGTCTGATAAGAAGCTGCCTCAGGCGGCTTCGTGGCTGCGGGATCGGGTAAGCACCAGGACACCCGGCAGCACGTGTGCTGCCTTGCCAGGTTCGGGGCCGTAGCTCAGTTGGGAGAGCGCGTGAATGGCATTCACGAGGTCAGCGGTTCGATCCCGCTCGGCTCCACCAGGTGCTTGAAGACATTGGAGTGTGCGGGTGTAGCTCAGGGGTAGAGCAC
Organism: Microvirga sp.; assembly: GCA_035645535.1. Classification (GTDB taxonomy): domain Bacteria; phylum Pseudomonadota; class Alphaproteobacteria; order Rhizobiales; family Beijerinckiaceae; genus Microvirga. The sequence goes on from DASQMJ010000078.1 coordinate 1,698, forward strand.
AACCTTGCCAAGGTTGGGGTCGAGGGTTCGAATCCCTTCGCCCGCTCCAATCCATATCGATGCGCGGGCGTAGCTCAGTCGGTTAGAGTGCCGGCCTGTCACGCCGGAGGTCGCGGGTTCGAGCCCCGTCGCCCGCGCCACTTCCCGGATCCCATGAAAATTTCCTGAAGCGTCGTGCTCAAAAGAAGAGCGCCCGGTCGGCTGGCGCTCAAGGTAGGCCGCCTTCTACGGCCAGATCCAGGGAGAGCTACGCATCGTGCCCAGAAGGGCACGGGAAGAAGGCTGCGCCCGAAACGTGAACAATTCGTTAAAGCGACGATAGGCGCAGCGATGTTCTACGGCCGTGAGGCGATGCCCCTCCCCTTCAGGTTTGGCCGTCGAGGCCTCAAGGATCGAGCAGGCCCCCTTGCGTCCGGTCAGGTGTATTCAAGGATAGTCTTCACCTGGATCGAGACGGAGATGAATATTCGTTCAGCTGTTTTCTTATGATTATCGTTTCGTGTCGGAAGGATCGGGAACCTCATATTGGAGAGGGCGTTCGTACAGCAGGATTTTTTCTGGAATGGAGACTTGGAGATGTCCAAGAACGTCTTGTTGATGACTGCCGCCGCCCTGGGCTTCGGGAGCATCGTGGCCGGAACCAGCATCCCCGCACAGGCCCAGGTCGGCCTTGAGGTCGGTCCTGGCGGCGTCCGGGTCTATGAGCAGCGTGATCGTCCCTATCGTCCGGTCGTTGAGCGTCGCCGGGTCGAGCGCCGCGTCATCGTCGACGACAACGACGAGGAGTGCCGCACCGAAATCCGTCGCCGCATCAACCGCTTCGGCGAGCGTGAGGTCCGGCGCGTGACGATCTGTGAATAATTTGTGAGTATCACCGGACTTCACGACACGGCGGGTGGGGGCTGAAAGGCCTCACCCGCCGGCGGATGTCCACATTCCTGCAGGGCTCCGGTCCGAATCGTCTTCGCTTCCCCTCCCTCGCGTGAAAGCCGTCCTGAATGTCCCGGCCTCTTGCGCTCGGTCCAAGCCCAACTTAGGCTTGTACGCAAAAGACCATAAAAACGGCCGAATCAAACGAGGGCTTCAGGGAGGAAGCGCTTGGGAGAAAGGACCCGCGTCGAAGATTTCGCTGAAGCGGCGGACCCTTTTCTGTTGCCGTCGACCAAGCCGTGCCGCCTCGGATCGAGAGGATGGGCGCCGTGACGCTGGTCCTCGACAAGGTTTCCCGAAAAGTCGGTGCGGAGACGCATATTTACGAGGTGTCGCTCGCCCTTGAGCGCGGCTCCCTCAACGTGCTGCTCGGCGCGACGCTCGCCGGCAAGACGTCGCTGATGCGGCTCATGGCAGGCCTCGATGTGCCGACGACAGGCCGCGTACTCGTCGACGGCCGGGACGTGACCGGCTGGCCCGTGCAGCGCCGCAGCGTCGCCATGGTCTACCAGCAGTTCATCAACTACCCGTCGCTCACGGTCTACGAGAACATCGCCTCGCCCCTGCGGGTGGCGGGCCTCAAGGGTGACGAGATCGCCGCGCGGGTGAGGGAGGCGGCAAGGCTGCTCCAGCTCGAGCCCTATCTCGACCGCAAGCCCCTGAACCTGTCAGGCGGGCAGCAGCAGCGCACCGCCATTGCCCGCGCGCTGGTGAAGCGCGCCGACCTCGTCCTGCTCGACGAGCCGCTCGCCAATCTCGACTACAAGCTGCGCGAGGAACTGCGCGAGGAGCTGCCTCGGGTCTTCGCGGCCTCAGGGGCCATCTTCGTCTATGCCACCACCGAACCGTCCGAGGCGCTGCTGCTGGGCGGCAACACGGCGACTCTCTTCGAGGGGCGGATCACCCAGTTCGGGCCGACGCCCCAGGTCTATCGGCGACCGTATGACCTGACGACGGCACGCGTCTTCTCCGATCCGCCGCTCAACACGCTCACGGCGCGCAAGGCCGGTGGCACCGTCGCCTTGAGCACGGGCGGCGAGATTCCGGCGGTGGGCGCTTTCGCGGCCGTGGCCGACGGAACCTACACGGTGGGGTTCCGCGCCCACCACCTCGGCCTCGACGGCACCGGGACCGCCGATGCGATCGCGCTTCCGGCGACGGTCTCGGTGGCAGAGATCACCGGTTCCGAAAGCTTCGTCCATCTCGACGCAGGGGAGCACCGGTTCGTCGCCCTCGTTCCGGGCGTGCGTCGCCTGGAGCCGGGCTCGGCCGTCACGGCCTGTCTCGATCCGCGCCATCTCTTCCTGTTCGACGAGACCGGCCGGCTGGCGGCCGCCGATCTCGCAAAGGCCGCCTGAGGAGAGCGCCATGGCCAGAATCACTCTCGACCATCTGGCCCATTCCTACAAAGCCGATCCGCGAGGCCCGCAGGACTACGCCCTGAAGGAAATCAACCACGTTTGGGGTCAGGGCGGCGCCTACGCGCTCCTCGGCCCGTCCGGATGCGGCAAGACCACCCTGCTCAACATCATCTCGGGGCTCGTCCGTCCGACGCGCGGGCGCATCCGCTTCGACGAGCGCGACGTGACCGACCTCTCGACGGAAGAGCGCAACATCGCGCAGGTGTTCCAGTTCCCGGTCGTCTACGACACCATGACCGTGCGCGAGAATCTGGCCTTCCCGCTGAAGAATCGGGGCGTTCCGCGCGACCGCTCCGCCGCGCGGGTCGAGGAGATCGCCCGGCTTCTCGACCTTACCCGCGTCCTCGACCGCCGCGCCAGCAACCTGACGGCCGACATGAAGCAGAAGATCTCGCTGGGACGCGGCCTCGTGCGTCCCGACGTGGCGGCGATCCTGTTCGACGAGCCGCTGACGGTGATCGACCCGCACCTGAAATGGCAGCTGCGTTCCACCCTGAAGGAGATCCACCGGGCGCTGGACATCACCATGATCTACGTCACCCACGACCAGACCGAGGCGCTGACCTTCGCCGACAAGGTGGTGGTGATGCATGACGGCGCGGTGGTGCAGACCGGAACGCCCGAGGAGCTCTTCGAGCGCCCGGCGCATACCTTCGTGGGCCACTTCATCGGCTCCCCGGGAATGAACATCCTGCCGTGCCGGGTAGAGGGCGCGATCGCCTATCTAGGCGACGAGCCTGTGGCGCTCGCGCGTGCCTACCGATCCCTGCCGCAAGGGCAGCGGATCGAGCTCGGCATCCGGCCGGAATTCGTGCGGCTGCAGGCGCGGGGTTCTGGGCTTCCGGTGCGCGTGCGGCGCATCGACGACATCGGCCGGGCACGGATCGCCCGGGTCGATCTCGCCGGGCGCACGGTTGCCGCCAGCGTGCCGGAGGGCCTGTCCGTCGACGGGGACGAGGCAGGCCTCGCCTTCGACCGGCGCCAGATCCACATCTATGCCGACGGGCACCTCGTCGCGGGAGAAACGGCCGGATGACCAAGACCATCAACAACAAGGCCTGGTTCCTGGTGCTCCCGGTCTTCGCCATCGTGGCGTTCTCGGCCGTGCTGCCGATCATGACGGTGGTGAACTATTCCGTCCAGGACACGTTCGGGAACAACCAGTTCTTCTGGAACGGAGTCGGCTGGTTCCAGGAGCTGCTCGACCCGTCGCGGGAGCTCGGCGGGCGCTTCTTCGACGCGCTTTGGCGCACGCTCCTGTTCTCGGCTATCATCCTCGCCATCGAGATCCCTCTCGGCATCGCGGTGGCGCTCGCCATGCCGCGGGAGGGCTGGACGGTGGCGCTCTGCCTCGTGCTCATGGCGCTGCCCCTGCTCATCCCGTGGAACGTGGTCGGCACGATCTGGCAGGTCTTCGCCCGGGGCGACATCGGGCTGCTCGGATGGGTCGTGAACCACCTCGGCATCGACTACAACTACACGGGCGACTCCCTCGACGCCTGGATCACCATCATCGTCATGGACGTGTGGCACTGGACGAGCCTGGTGGCGCTCCTGTGCTACGCAGGCCTGAAGTCGATTCCCGACGCCTATTACCAGGCGGCGCGCATCGACGGAGCCTCGCGCTGGGCGGTCTTCCGCACTATCCAGCTGCCGAAGATGCGCCGGGTTCTGCTGATCGCGGTGCTCCTGCGCTTCATGGACTCGTTCATGATCTACACGGAGCCCTTCGTGCTTACCGGCGGCGGGCCCGGCAACGCCACCACCTTCCTGTCCATCGACCTCGTCAAGCTGGCACTCGGCCAGTTCGACCTCGGCAAGGCGGCCGCCATGTCGCTCGTCTACAACCTGATCATCCTGGCCATCTGCTGGGTCTTCTACACGGTGATGACCAACGTGGACGCGGATCGCGGGAGGGTCGAGGCATGACCGATGCCGTCGCCATCCGGCCCGCCGACGCCAAGGCCGCCGCCACGCCTGTCGCGGCGAACCGGGCGGCCGCGCGCCCGTGGGTGAACGGGAAGGCGGTCGTCATGACCCTCTACCTCCTGTTCCTGATGCTGCCGATCTACTGGCTCGTGAACATGAGCCTGAAGACCAACATGGAGATCACCTCCGGCCTCACCCTGTGGCCGCGGGAGATCACCTTCGACAACTACATCAAGATCTTCACCGACGAGAGCTGGTACTCGGGCTATATCAACTCGCTCACCTACGTGATCATCAACACGGTGCTGTCGATCTCCTTCGCGCTGCCGGCGGCCTATGCCTTCTCGCGCTATCGTTTCTTGGGCGACAAGCACCTGTTCTTCTGGCTGCTCACCAACCGCATGGCCCCGCCGGCGGTGTTCGCGCTGCCGTTCTTCAACCTTTACTCGGCGATCGGTCTCTTCGACACGCCCTGGGCGGTGGCGCTCGCCCATTGCCTGTTCAACATCCCGCTCGCCGTGTGGATCCTGGAGGGCTTCATGTCGGGAGTGCCGCGGGAAATCGACGAGACCGCCGCCATCGACGGCTATTCCTTCCCGCGCTTCTTCGTGAAGATCTTCATGCCGCTGATCGCCTCCGGCATCGGCGTGGCGGCCTTCTTCTGCTTCATGTTCTCCTGGGTCGAGCTGCTGCTCGCCCGAACCCTCACGACCGTGAACGCCAAGCCCATCGCGGCCACCATGACCCGTACGGTTTCGGCCGCCGGCATGGACTGGGGCCTGCTCGCGGCGGCGGGCGTGCTCACCATCGTGCCGGGCGCGCTCGTGATATGGTTCGTGCGCAACTACATCGCCAAGGGCTTCGCCCTGGGGCGAGTCTGAAAGGAGGCGCCCATGCCCGATCTCGCCTGGATGGCTTGGACCTGGCAGACCGGCCTCTTCTTCGCCGGCATCGCGAGCCTGCTCCTCCTGATGACGGTGCTGGCGATCTACCGGCCCGAGACGGAGCGGGTCGGGGTGCTTCGCATCCCGACGACCCGCGGCGACCGGCTGTTCATTTCGCTGCTCGGCGCAGCCTTCATCCATCTCGCCTGGCTCGGGGTCTTCGGTCCCGAGCAGCTCTGGTGGGCTTTCGGCCTTTCCCTGGTCTATGCGGCGGCCGTGTTCCGCTACGTGTGAGGGCAAGGTTCAAGACGACTCGGCGGCCCTACGGGCCGAAGAGAGACCCGGCCGGCGGGACAAGCCGGCCACTGAGGGAGGAAGAACCATGTTGCCAAGATCGCGTCTCAGGCTTCTCGTTTCCGCCAGCACGCTGGCGATGGCGCTCGGAACGGGCGCCGCGTTCGCCGGAATGGAGGAGGCCCGCCGCTGGATCGATACCGAATTCCAGCCTTCCACGCTCTCCAAGGAAGAGCAGATGAAGGAGATGGAATGGTTCGTGAACGCGGCCAAGCCCTTTATCGGCATGGAGATCAACGTGGTCTCCGAGACGATCACGACCCACGAGTACGAGGCCCGGACCCTTGCCAAGGCCTTTTCGGAGATTACCGGCATCAAGCTTACCCACGACCTCATCCAGGAAGGCGACGTGGTGGAGAAGATCCAGACCCAGATGCAGTCGGGTCGCAACGTCTACGATGCCTGGGTGAACGATTCCGACCTGATCGGCACCCACTTCCGCTACAAGCAGGCCATCGCGCTCGACGACTGGATGGCGGGCGAGGGCAAGGACGTCACCTCGCCGACCCTGGACATCAACGATTTCATCGGCAAGTCCTTCACGACCGCGCCGGACGGCAAGATGTACCAGCTGCCCGACCAGCAATTCGCCAACGTGTACTGGTTCCGCTACGACTGGTTCCAGCGGCCTGACCTGAAGGAGCGCTTCAAGGCCAAGTACGGCTACGACCTCGGCGTGCCGGTGAACTGGTCGGCCTACGAGGACATCGCCGAGTTCTTCACCAACGACGTGAAGGAGATCGACGGCGTCAAGGTCTACGGTCACATGGACTACGGCAAGAAGGACCCGTCGCTGGGCTGGCGCTTCACCGATGCGTGGCTGTCCATGGCCGGTAACGGCGACAAGGGCATCCCGAACGGCCTGCCCGTCGACGAGTGGGGCATCCGCATGGAGGGCTGCCGCCCGGTCGGCTCCTCGGTCGAGCGCGGCGGCGACACCAACGGGCCGGCGGCGGTCTACGCCATCACCAAGTATCTCGACTGGATGAAGAAATACGCTCCGCCCCAGGCGAGCGGCATGAACTTCTCCGAATCCGGACCGGTGCCGGCTCAAGGAAACATCGCCCAGCAGATCTTCTGGTACACGGCCTTCACGGCCGACATGGTCAAGCCCGGCCTGCCGGTGGTGAACGCCGACGGCACGCCGAAATGGCGCATGGCCCCGTCGCCGCACGGCTCCTACTGGAAGGAGGGCATGAAGCTCGGCTACCAGGATGCGGGCTCGTGGACGCTGCTGAAATCGACCCCGGTCGAGCGCCGCAAGGCGGCTTGGCTCTATGCCCAGTTCGTCACGTCCAAGACCGTCTCGCTGAAGAAGAGCCATGTGGGCCTCACCTTCATCCGCGAGAGCGACATCTGGCACCAGTCGATGACGGAGCGTGCTCCGAAGCTCGGCGGCCTGGTGGAGTTCTACCGCTCGCCCGCCCGCGTGCAGTGGACGCCGACCGGCAACAACGTGCCGGACTACCCGAAGCTCGCGCAGCTCTGGTGGCAGAACATCGGCGACGCGGCCTCGGGCGCCAAGACCCCGCAGCAGGCGATGGACTCGCTCGCCGCCGCGCAGGACGAGGTGCTGGGCCGGCTGGAGCGCGCCAACGTGCAGGGCGAGTGCGGACCGAAGCTGAACCCGAAGACCTCGGCCGAGGAGTGGTTCAAGAAGGCCGAAACCTCCGGCAACGTTGCGCCGCAGCGCAAGCTGGCGAACGAGAAGCCGAAGGGCGAGACGGTGGACTACGACACGCTCATCAAGAGCTGGCCCGCTTCGCCGCCGAAGCGCAGCTGAGAACCGACGCTGGAGGGGAGGGGGCGAAAGCTCCCTCCCTTTCCCATGACGCGCTACAGCACCACGATGCCGGCGTGCTTCGCCTTGTCGTCGGGCTCCACGTGGATCGTGATGAGGGCATCCTCGACCTCCGTCTTCAGAGCCCGCTCGAGTCGGTCGCAGATTTCGTGCGCGTCCGTCACGCTCATGTGCCCCGGCACCACGAGGTGGAAGTCGATGAAGGTCATGCGGCCGGCATGGCGGGTGCGCAGGTCGTGCGCCTCGATGGCGCCTTCCGCATTGGACGCGATGACCTCGCGCACGCGGGTCAGGACGGCTTCCGGCAAGGCCTCGTCCATCAGGCCGCCGATGCTCTCCTTCACGAGCCCCCAGCCGGACCACACGATGTTGACCGCCACGATGGCCGCGAGCGCGGAGTCGAGCCACAGCCAACCGGTCAACGGCACCAGCAGCAGGCCGGCGATGACGCCGGCCGACGTGACCACGTCGGTGAAGAGATGGCGCCCGTCGGCCACGAGGGCGGGCGAGCGCAGGCGTCGCCCCTGCCGGACGAGCACCCAGGCCCAGGCGCCGTTGACGAGGCTCGCCACGCCGTTGACCACGAGGCCGCTGACCGGAGCGTCGAGTACCTTGGGGGTGAGGAACGCCAGGTAGGCCTCCCGCAGGATCGCCAGGGCGGCCACGATTATGAGCACACCTTCGAGGACGGCCGAGAAATATTCCACCTTATGGTGGCCGTAAGGATGGTTGGCGTCCGCCGGCTGCGCGCTCAGCCGCACCGCCATGAGGGCCGCCACCGCCGTCACCACGTTGATGACGCTCTCCAGCGCGTCCGAATAGAGCGCGATGCTGCCCGTGAGGTGATAGGCAGCATATTTCAGGACGAGAACGACGGTTCCGACGAAAATGCTGCCGATGGCAAGTTTCTGAATCTTGTCCATGGCGTCGCAGGGCACATGCGGGTCAGCGGGAAGGGCGAGCGGCCGTTATAGACTCCGCAACGGAGGCCGCAACTCTTTGCTTCTCTTTGCGAATGGCTTGCAAGAGCATCGCCGTCCGGTTTCCGTTCGCGATCGGAGGAAGGCTATTGCGCCAGTCCGGATGAGGATCCCCTTCCTGCGCTCCGCGGACGCGATGGCAGCCGGTTTGATGAGAGATGACAGTGGTTCAGGCCGCTTTCGAGAACCGGGCCAGGAGTCGGTCGTAATAGCCCGACAGGGAGGGCGCGAGGGTGCGGCAGCGCTCGATGAGATGTCCCGCCTCCTCCGTCCTGCCCGCACGCAGGACAGCGAGAAGGCGCGGGTGCAGGGTCTCGAGTTCGGCGACCGCCGGGTCGCTCCGCTGCTCGGCGGGGCCGACCACGGTGTAGATGGCCGATGCAGCGGCGCGTCCGCGTACGGCGATGCGGTCGAGCTCGACGAGCACGTAGTGGCCGCGCACCGCTTCCGCCGTCGCGGGGCCCAGGATCAGCGAGACGCCGAACTCCTTCGACAGGCTCTCGAGCCGCGAGGCGAGGTTCACGGCATCGCCAAGGACCGAGTAATCGTAGCGCCAGCGGGAGCCCACGTTACCGACCACGCAGTCGCCCGTGTTGACGCCCACCCCGACCGCGAAGCGGGGCGCGTTCTCGCCCTCCTCCTGGCGCAGGGTGCCGTTCAGCGAATCCACCGCCGCCATCATGCCGAGCGCCGCGCGCACGGCCCGCAAGGGATGATCCGGATTGCGCAGGGGCGCGTTCCAGAATGCCATGACGCAGTCGCCCATGTATTTGTCGATGGTGCCGCCCTCGGCCATGACGGCTCCGGACAGGGCATCGAGCAGGCGGTTGATGAGGGTGGTGAGGCGCTCGGGCTCGTCCTTCAGCCGTTCCGACATGCTGGTGAAGCCGCGCACGTCGCAGAACAGGATCGACAGGTTGCGCCGTTCGCCGCCCAACTTCAGGGCGCTCGGGTCCCGGGCGAGTTGCGCCACCAGCTCGGGCGCAAGGTAGCGGGAGAACGCCTCCGACACGGCCCGGCGCAGCTGGCGCTCGCGCAGGTAGTCGAGCCCGAAGCGGGCCCCGAAGACGCCTGCGGCGGCGGCGGCCGGAAGGGCGGGAGGTGCCCAGATGCGGCCGAAGCGCAGCGCCATCCAGGCGCCCACGAAGAGGCCGACGAAGGTCAAGACCGCGAGAATGCCGGCGCGCCGGGACATGCCCCTTCGGCAGACAATGGCCGCCAGGAATGCCGCGAAGACGACGAGGCCGGCCATGGCGGGCCGCGAGACCGGCACCGCGTAGAGGCCATGGCGGAGATTGTCGAGGATCGTCGCCTGCACCTCGACACCGGCCGTCAGGAGGCCCGTCGTGAGGGTGTAGGGTGTCGCGAAGGTGTCGGGCGCGCCTGCATCGGCCGTGGTGGCAGCCTTGAGGCTCAGGCCGACGAACACCGTCTGGCCTGCGAGGCGGCCCGGCGGCAGAAAGGTTTCGGGATCGAGCGCCTGGTAATAGGAGACCGTCGGATAGGTCCGGGGCGGGCCGAAATACTGGATCAGCGCGCCCTCGGGCGGCGCGGCGGCCTGGATGCCAGTAACCCGCAGGGCCTCCGCCGCGAAGCTGTCGGGCATGCGCGGCATGCGGCGCAGGTAAGCGTCCCCGTCGAGATCGACGGAGGTCACGCCGGACTTTGCCTTCGCGTCCAGAAAAGGATCGATGGGATTGACCCGGGTCGTCTGGACGCCCTGGTCGAGGACGGTCGTCACGTCGTCGGCCGCCAAAACCACGTCCGGCCCGAGGGCCGACGCGAAGGCGCGGTCGGCATCCCCGTCCGAAGGTTCGGCGAAGATGATGTCGAAGGCGATGACCTTCGCGCCCGCGCGGCGCAGGCTTTCGACCAGCCGCGCATGCAGGTCCCGCGGCCAGGGCCAGCGCTGGCCGATCTCGGAGAAGGACGGCTCGTCGATGGCGACGATCGTCGCGCCGGGCTGCGGCGGCCGGGGTGGCGCGATGGTTGAGAAGAGGTCGTAGAGCCGCCCCTCGATGAGCCCGAACGGCTTGAAGAACAGGAGCGGCATCAACAGCAAGGCGATCAGCCCCGACATGGCGAAGTGGCGACGGAGGGGCTCGCGGCCGCCTCCGTCGCCCGATGCCGATCCGATCTCGTTCACCCTAGAACCGCGCCTTGATGCTCGCCGCGATGGTCCGGCCGGGACCCGGGATGCCGGGCCCGAGCTCGTATTCCCGATCGAACATGTTGAGGACCGTCAGGCCGAGCAGAAGCCGCCGGTCAGGCGTCTCCCACGTGATGGAGGCGTCCGTCGTCCAGTAATCCTCGAGCGGCCGGCCGACGATGTTGCCCGTGATGTCGCCCAGGAAGGTCTGCGCCACGATGACCTTGAGCCGGCTCGGATGTACGAAGGTGATGCCCGCCCGGGCGAAGCGCTCCGCCACGAACGGCACGGGTAGCCCGGCCACGTTGCCCGACTGAATCTCCGACGAGGCGGCTCCGACCGTGCCGAACACGCCGATGCCGTAACCGAGCCAGAGATTGGCGGTCGCGGCCACGCGCTCGATCCTGGCCTCGTCGATGGGAATCGTGTCGAAGGCCTCCGGGATCGGCAGGCTCAAGGAGCTGATGCCCTGCCGCTGGTACTCGACCGCCGTGAAGAAACGCTCGGACCATTCCGCGTCCCAGCGCAGCGCCAGGGTGTCGGTGCGGCCCCCGACGCCGACGGGGAGCGCGTTCGGAAGCAGGCCGACCGTGGTCAGCGGCGCGAGGGTGGAGGTGGACGGCAGGGATATGTCGCCGCGATAGGCTGCCCGCAGCCAATGGCCCTCGACAGGCGAGACGCCGATGCCGATGCGCGGCAGGAGGTAGGAATCCTCGGGCTCCGACTTGATGTCGAGGGTCATGCCCTCGATTCCTGCTTGAGCCTCGAACCAGTCCGTGGGGCGCCAGAAGGCATCCGCATACAGCCGCCCGCCGCGGAACGGGGTGTCGGCCTCCGTCGAGGCGACCGGCACCCCGTTGAGCTGCCGGTCGACCCGGGCCTCCGTCTCTCCTGCCAGCGCCTCGGCGCCGTAGCGGATCGTCAGGCCGTCGATGCCGAGCATGTGGCTCAGGGCGACGGTGCCCGCCTCCGAGCGGGTCCTCCGTCCCTGGAGCAGCTCGAAGACCGAGAGCGTCTCGGTCAGACCGACGGTGCGCTCGTCAATCCGGTCCGCGCTGCGGGCCGCGAAGGCGGCGGCCGTCAGCACGTTGCGGTAGCCGAAGGTATGGCTCCAGCCGGCGCCTACCTGATACTCGGTCGTCTCCCGGTCTGCCGCGGTGACGCTCGTCGGCAGGGAGATGCTGATCGGGCCGGGCTCCACCTTTGCGAACGTCCCGAAGGCCAGGAAGCGGTCCGCCGCCGAGGGTGCCGCGCCGATGAACAGGGCGGCATTGTCAAGGCCTTCCTCGTTGAAGGTATTGGGCCCATCGGTGCGCAGGCGTCCGGCCGAGAAGGAGAAGGCCGTCGGGACCGGTTCGTTGGAGACGCCGTTGACCGTGGCGGTCGCCTGCCATCCGAGCTTCCCGTCCTGGGAGATCAGGCTGCCGCCGACTTCGGCGTCCACGAACGGGCGGCGCAGGAGGTCGATGCGGCCGATGCGTCCGCCGAGGGCGAGGGGGTCGAAGAAGAGTCCCTGGACGATGAGGTTGAACGCGGACAGGGTGGTCTCGGCCCCCGTCTCGACGCTCGACAGGCCCGGCTTGCCGGCGATCACGTTCGGGCGCACGCTCGCCGCCTGGTCGAAATAGCTCGACGCCATGAAGGGATCGAAGGTCCGGTCGCCGTAGAAGCGGCCCCATTCGTGGAGGCCGACGAACCGGTAGGCGTCCGCCGGATACGAGCCGCTCTGCCGGTTGGCCGAGAGCCCGGCATAGTCGCCACCCCGGGCCCGCGAGCGCTTCACCGCCTCGCGGGCGAACCGCACCGCATCGTCGGCCCGGTACTGATCGAGGGCGACGGCCGTGCGCACGATCGCCGTCACGGGATCGTTCGGGTCGAGCCGGTCCGCATTGTCCAGGGCCTGATCGGCGAGATCGGTCTCGCCGTTCTGGTAGTAGGCGATGGCGGCGGCAACGAGCCCGTTGGAATAGGCTGGGTTCGCGGCCGATCCCGCCAGGATCGACTCCATGGCGCCGGGCATGTCGCCCTTCTGCAGCAGGTAGCGGCCGCGGGCGATGTAGGCCACGTGGAAATCCGGATCGAGATCGAGCGCCTTGTCGATCAGGGTGCCCGCCTCCTCCACGCGGCTCTGGTCGAGCAGCAGGATGGCGAGGTTGCCGTAGGCGATCGGATCCTCCGGATCGACCTCGATGGCGCGCCGAAAGGCTGCTTCGGCCTCCAGGGGAGCGTCGAGCTCCGCCTGCACCATGCCGATCTCGTTCCAGATGTCGGCGTTGCCCGGCGCCGCGGCGGCGGCCCGGCGCAGGTCCGCGAGAGCGCCCCTGCGGTCGCTCTCCACGTCGGCTTTGATCCGGCCGCTCATGGCAAGGACCAGATGGTCCTCAGGATCGACGGCGCGCACCCGCTCGACAGAGGCGCGCATCTCGTCCCGGCGGTTGAGCGCGAGCGACAATTGGGCGGACAGGATCGCAAGGCGCGTGTCGTTAGGGAAGCGTTTCTCGGCCTCTCTCGCGAGATCCGCCGCGGCGTTCAGGTCCTCCTTGAAGCCGGTCACGAAGGCATGGGCGAGGGCGGCATCGGCGCTGTTCCGTCCGAGCTTCGGCTCCGGCAGGACCCGCTTTGGATCCGCAAGGGAAGCCGCGATGTATCGGCCGTAGGCGGCCGTCACGCGGCGCTTCGCGTCGACGCCCCGTTCCGCGCGGGCGAGCAGGGCCGCCGCATCGCCCCATCGGCGCTCGCGGCCGGCGAGGAGGCCTTCGACCAGATCGACGCGAGCGCGCTGCGATGCTGTCAGGGATTTGAGGCGTGCCTGGGCCACGGCCTCCACCGCAACCTGACGTCTGTCCACCGCAAGCGCCACTTCGGCGAGGCTCAGCCAGTCCTCCGCACGCCGCATGTCCGGGGGAATCGCCTCGATGCGCGCGCGTTCCGCACGGCGGGCGGCGCCGCGCAGGGGGCTGGCCGGCAGCCACACGAGACCATCGCGCAGGGTCAGGTAGAACATCATCTGCTCGCGGTCGTTCGGCCGCACGAGGATGAACTTGGTCGGCGCCTGGCCGATTGCCGCCACGGCGCCCTCGCCCTGCCGGACCCTCACGGATCCCTGCGGGTTCGAGAGCTCCACCTCGCCTTCGAGCACGATGAGCGAGGTCTTGCCCGAACCGTCCACCGACAGGGACCAGTCGGTCCCGCGGATCGCCGCCACGGCGGCGGGCGTCTTCACGTCGACGCCGGTTCCGCCGCGATTGGCCCGGGCCCAGATGTTGCCGGCCTGCAGGTCGAGCTGGGTGGTGCCGCTGCCGCTGCCGGCGATGCCGTTCACTGTCAGGGTCGAGTTGCGGCCCACGCGGATCTGGGTCTGGTCGGCGAACAGGATCGCCAGATTGCCGATGGCGTTGGTGCGCAGGACGTCGCCGCCGAGAAGATCCTGCCGGATCTCGGCCAGCCGCCACGCCTCCTCGCGAACGAAGCGCAGTTCCTCACCACCTTTCGCGGCCACGATGGAGCCGGCAGCGGGCGCCGGCCGCGGCACGGGCGATTGCGCTTGGGCGCCGGACAGCGAGAGGGCGAGGGCACTGGTGGCGGCCAGATACCGAAAGGAGCGAACGGGCATAGGAAAATCGGCTATAAAGTTACAACGTGTCCCGGGGTGGCCAAAGCTTAGCAGGGACGACGCAACTTCAAAGCGATTTCCGCAACGTTATGCCGTGTTTCAGGACACATTCCTAACGAAGGGTCGCGCCTGTGACCCGAAATCCTCAGGAACTGGCGTTGCGGGCCAGGAGGAGCTTCTGCTTGAGGTCGTTCTGGGCGAAAGGCTTCTGGAGCACCGGCCTGTCCCGGAAGGTGTCGCGGATGCCCGCGCTGCCGTATCCGGTCGAGAACACGAAGGGGATCGATCGCTGGGCAAGCGCCTCCGCGACCGGGTAGATCGGCTCGCCGGCGACATTCACGTCGAGGATGGCGAGGTCGACCTTCTCGCGGGCAACGGCGTCGAGGGCGGCGGACAGGCGGGCCGCCGGGCCGATGACCTCGCAGCCGAAATCGAGCAGCATGTCTTCGAGAAGGAGTGAGATCGCAGCCTCGTCCTCGACCACGAGGATCCTGAGGCCGCTGAGTTCGCCGCTGGTCACGCTTTCGGTCACAGGTCTACTTTCTCATGCAGAGTGGAGCGGAGGCTTCGCCGCAGGCCGGAATCAATCGCTAATATCATTGCCTCCCCGCTCTGCGAAAGCCTCACACAAGACGAATGGGGCACGGGATCCTCGCCCGAGGTTGATCTTAGGGTGGACAATCCCACTTGCATAGGTCCGGAAGAGCTTGACTTTATTTGAGAAAGCCATGGCGGGGCCTGAAAACCTTTCGCGGACGCTCGTGCGACTCTTCGCCTTAGGCTTGGTTTTCCTGGCCATCATGCTCCTTCCGGCGCTGGCCAAGCGTCCGGCTCCGGTGATCGTCGCCTCCAAAGCCGATACGGAAGGGGCTCTGCTGGGGAGCCTGATCGCCCTCGTGCTGGAGCGCGAGGGAATCCCCGTCGAAACCCGGCTTCAGCTCGGCCCCACCCGGGCCGTCCGTTCGGCGATCCTGTCGGGAGCCATCCACGTCTATCCCGAATACACCGGAAATGGCGCCTTCTTTCACGACATGGCGGAGAGCCCGGCCTGGAGGTCGCCCACATCCGCCTATGAGACTGTCAGGCGGCTCGATGCGGAGCGGCACGGGCTCGTCTGGCTGGAGCGAGCGCCCGCCAACAATACCTGGCTGATCGCCGTGCGCGGGGACGTGGCCCGGCGGGACAATCTCTTGACCATGGAGGACTTCGCAAGGGCCGTGAGGCAGTCGGCTGCGATCAGGCTCGCAGCCTCGGCGGAGTTCGTCGAAAGCCCAGCGGCGCTTCCGGCCTTCGAGAGAGCTTACGATTTCCGCTTTCCCCGCGACAGGATCGTCGTCCTGTCCGGCGGCGACACCGCCCATACCATGCGGGCCGCCGCGCAGGGCGCCGGCGGCGTGAACGCCGCCATGGTCTACGGAACCGACGGTGCCATCGCGGCCCTCGACCTCGTGGTGATGAAGGACACAAGGGGAGCCCAGATCGTCTACGAGCCCGCCCCCGTGATCCGGGCCGAGGTGCTCCAGAGGCATCCCGGCGTGGCGAAGGCTCTCGCGCCGGTCTTCGCCTCCCTGACCATGACCAGGCTTCAGGCGCTCAACGCGGAGATCGTCATCGAGGGCAGGCCGCCGCGGGAGGTGGCCGGCCGTTATCTCGAGCAGGTCGTCTCGCCGCGCTAGGGTTCGAGCGGGGTCCCCGAGGTCTTCGCCCCGCGCGCAGGTCCCCTTCGCGACGATCATCGGGAGCCCTCTTGCGGAGCGGAGCATCCGGCCCGCATATTCCGGGCATGTCTGTGATCGCCCGCCTGCGCGACTTCTTCCAAGTAGCAATCGCCACCGAAGACCTTTCGGCAACCGAGGAGCACCTGACCGTCGCGGCCCTCCTCGTCCTGGTGGCCCGGGCCGACGGCCGGATGCTGGACGTGGAGGGGGAGGGGCTGCGCGTGCTCCTCGGCTCGCGCTTCGGCCTCACCCGCGAGAGGGCGGAGCGCCTGCTGGAGCAGGCGGCCCAGCTCGACGGGACGCTCGATCCGTCCACCACCCTGGTGGATCGCATCCTCCAAGACGTGAGTTTCGAGGAGCGGCCGCGTCTCCTGGCGCTCGCCTATCGGATCGCCGCCATCGACGGCAAGGTCCACGAGTTCGAGGACGATCTGATCTGGCGCACCGGGCGCCTCCTCGATCTCTCCGACGAGGAACTCGCCGCCATCAAGGCGGACGCCCTGAAGAACCTTGCACCGTCGGATGGCGTCCGTGGCTAGAGCGGCCGTCAGACGTCCGGCGAAGGCGCCGATCCTGATCGTCCTGCACCAGGAGCACTCGACCCCGGGCCGGGTCGGACACCTGTTGCAGGAGCGCGGCTATCCCCTCGACATCCGAAGGCCCCGGTTCGGCGATCCGCTGCCCGAGACCCTGGCGGGCCATGCGGGAGCGGCGATCTTCGGCGGTCCGATGAGCGCCAATGACCCGGACGACTTCATCAAGGCCGAGATCGATTGGATCCGGGTGCCGCTCGCGGAGAAGAAGCCGTTCCTCGGCCTGTGCCTCGGGGCGCAGATGCTGGCGAAGCAACTCGGCGCTTCCGTCTGGCAGCATCCGGAAGGAAAGGCCGAGATCGGTTACTATCCGTTGCTTCCGACGCCCGCCGGAAAGGTCCTGAGCGAGGAACTCGGAACGCCCTGGCCGACCCATGTCTATCACTGGCATCGGGAGGGTTTCGATTGTCCCGCGGGTGCAGAAACCCTGGCGACCGGCGACGACTTCCCGACCCAGGCGATCCGCGTGGGCGAGGCGGCTTATGGCCTCCAGTTCCATCCGGAGGTCACCCATGCCATGCTCTGCCGCTGGACGGTAATGGCCGCCGAGCGGCTGGAGACTCCCGGCGCTCAGGACCGCGTCCGTCAGATCGACGGGCGCTTCCAGTACGATCCCCATGTCCGCCGCTGGCTCGACGCCTTCCTCGACCATTGGCTCGGGGACGGACGATGAGGCTCCCCATGTCTGACACCGCACCGGTTCTGACGAGCGAGCGCCTCGTCTTCCTTCCCTGGGCGCCCGAGGATTTCCCGCTGCTGGCTTCCCTGCACGGCGATCCGGAGGTCCAGCACTTCCTCCAGATGGGCGACCCACCCTGGGACGAGCCGTACCTGCGGGCAAAGTTCGACGGCTTCCGGGCCGATTACGAGGCCCACGGCTGGACGAAGTTCAAGGTGACGGACCGGCACGGGACGTTTCTCGGCCGGGCCGGGTTCGGGCGCTTCGCCGAAACCGGCGAACTCGAACTCGGCTACAGCTTCATGCGGCCGCTCTGGGGACAGGGCTATGCCACGGAGGCCGCGGCGGCGCTCCTCGACTGGGTCTACCGGGCCCAGCCGGTCGATCACGTGATCGGCTTCGCGGTCGCCGGGAACAGGGCGTCCCGAAGGGTCCTTGAGAAGGTCGGCATGTCGTTCACGGGCCTCCGGGAGGTCGAGGGTATCCCCAATGCCTTCTACCGGCACGACCGCCCGGCCTGACCCTCAGGAGGCGTCGAACTCGAAGGGCGACACGCCCCGCTTCATCTCGTCCACGAGGAGCGCGTGCATCAGCGGCGGCGCGGCGCGCTGCGGGCAGGCGACGCGCTCGCACAGGCGGCAGTTGATGCCGATGGGGGTCGGATCGGGCGCCGAGAGGTCGAGGCCGCGCGCATACACGAGGCGGTGGGCGTATTTGAGCTCGCAGCCGAGGCCCACCACGAATTGCGGGTCGGGCATCCCCCAGGGGGTGTAGGCCCGCTTGACGGAACGGGCCACCGAGAACCAGCGCGAGCCGTCGGGCAGCTCGACGATCTGGGTCACGACCTGGCCTGGGGTCCGGAACGTGCTGTGCAGGTTCCACAGGGGGCAGGTGCCGCCGAACTGCGAGAACGGGAAGCGCCCCGACGAGAAGCGCTTCGACACGTTGCCGGCCGAGTCCGCCCGCACCAGGAAGAACGGGATGCCGCGCGCGCCGGGGCGGGCCAGGGTGGTGAGCCGGTGCGCCACCTGCTCGAAGCTGGCGCCGAAGCGGGCGCCCAGAACCTCCACGTCGTAGCCGAGCGCCTCCGCGGCCGTGTGGAACTTGCCGTAGGGCATCATCAGGGCGCCGGCGAAATAGTTGCCGAAGGACACGCGCAGGAGGCGCCGGGCGGGTCCGTCCTGGGGCTCCAGGCGCGCCGCGAGGGCGTCGATGGTGTCGCGCATCTCCGCGAAGGCGAGCTGATAGGCCGCCTGGAACGTGCGGCCCGAGGGCTCGACCATCTCCGAGATGAGCAGCTGCCGCCGGTGATGGTCGTAGCGGCGCAAGGAATCCGGCATCACGTCGATGGGCATGATGCGCACGCGGATGCTGTGCTTGGCGTGCAGGCGCTCACTGATCGCGAAGAAGGGCTCGTGTCCGGTCAGGGCGAGATCCGACGCGAGGGCCTCGGCGGCCTCGTCCAGCTCCGGGAAGTGGTTCTTGGCCTCGTGGATGAGGTGCCGGACCCGGTCGACGGGATTGTCCTGCGGGGCGTCCTCGGCCCGGTCCCGGTCGTGGAGCCGGGGCGCCGTGGCCTCGCTGGCGCCGCGCAGGGAGAGATACGCCCGGTAGAGGCGGCTGACCGCATCCACGACCGTGGGGGCGCTCTCCACGGTCTCGCGCAGCTCCAGCCGCGAGACGGGGGAGTTGCGGAAGAGGGGGTCGGCGAAGACCTCGTCCAACTCGGAGACCGTGCGCTCGTGGTCGTCGGTGGCGAATTCGCGCGGATCGAGCGAATAGGCGTGGGCGAGGCGGATGAGGACCTGGGCGGTGATCGGCCGCTGATTGCGCTCCATCAGATTCAGGTAGCTCGGCGACAGGCCGAGCTCCTCGGCCATGCGGGCCTGGCTCAGGTTGCGCTCCCGCCGCAGGCGCTTGAGGCGGGGACCGACGAAGAGCTTTCTGATCTCATCCATGTTGTAAATATCTTTACAGATTTACTTGATCTTAGATGTCTAGGTTTTACAGCCTGACTTTTCTTCCCGAAACTTCCGTTGAAACAAAGGCTTCTTCGGCGATTAATACCGTCAGAAGCTCTGCCGTCACACAGAGATTGTGGTTTGCAGAGGCGCTTTGTCAATGGTTGTAAACGGAAGGATAAATGATGACCGCGCAGACGCTCCCGGGCTCCCTCGAAGACCTTATCCCCTCCGCTCCGGAAGGCCGTTTCGACGGCATCCGCCGGCCCTACTCCCGTGAGGACGTTCTGAGGCTTCGGGGTTCGGTGAAGATCGAGCACACCCTGGCCGAGCGCGGTGCGCAGCGCCTGTGGCGGCTCCTGCACGAACGCCCCTACGTGCACTCCCTTGGCGCCATGACCGGCAACCAGGCCATGCAGATGGCGCGCGCCGGTCTCGAGGCGATCTATCTGTCCGGCTGGCAGGTCGCGGCAGACGCGAACGTCGCCGGCGCCATGTATCCCGACCAGTCGCTCTACCCGGCCAATTCCGGGCCGGAGCTGTGCCGCCGCATCAACCGCACCCTGCAGCGCGCCGACCAGATCGAGCACGCGGAAGGAGGCGCGAAGCGCGACTGGTTCCTGCCGATCGTGGCCGACGCGGAAGCAGGCTTCGGCGGACCGCTCAATTCCTTCGAGATCATGAAGGCCTATATCGAGGCCGGAGCCGCGGGCGTCCATTTCGAGGACCAGCTCGCTTCCGAGAAGAAGTGCGGCCACCTGGGCGGCAAGGTCCTGATCCCGACCTCGGCGCACGAGCGTAACCTCATCGCCGCGCGCCTCGCGGCCGACGTGATGGGCACCTCCACCCTGATCATAGCGCGCACCGATGCGGAATCCGCGAAGCTCATCACCTCCGACGTGGACGAGCGCGACCGCCCGTTCATCGAGCCAGACAGCCGCACGCCGGAGGGCTTCTACCGCCTGAAGGACGGCACCGGCCTCGACCACTGCATCGCCCGCGGCCTGGCCTATGCGGAACTCGCCGACCTCCTGTGGTGGGAGACCTCCCACCCGGATCTCGACGATGCACGCAAGTTCGCGGAGGCGATCCACAAGCGCTATCCGGGCAAGCTGCTCGCCTATAACTGCTCGCCGTCCTTCAACTGGAAGAAGAAGCTCGACGACGCCACCATCGCCAAGTTCCAGCGCGAGCTGGGCGCCATGGGCTACAAGTTCCAATTCGTCACGCTCGCCGGCTTCCACCAGCTCAATTACGGCATGTTCGATCTGGCGAGCGGCTATCGCGAGCGCGGCATGGGCGCCTATTCGGAACTCCAGGCGGCCGAGTTCGCCGCCGAGGCCGACGGCTATACGGCGACCCGGCATCAGCGCGAGGTCGGCACCGGCTACTTCGATCAGGTTTCGGTGGTCATCACCGGCGGCAAGTCCTCCACGACCGCCATGGGGGATTCGACCGAAACCGCGCAGTTCCAGCCCGCCGCGAAGCTTCAGGCGGCGGAGTGAGCCTCAAGACCCAAGACCTTTTCACCGATGGAGATCAACATGCAAAAGTCACGTTTCTGGGTGGTCGGCGGTGAGTACACCTCCTGCGACTGCGAGCAGCTGGTTCAGGGAACCGAGCGGGTGGTCGGCCCCTTCGAGAGCCGCACCGAGGCCGAGCGCACCTGGCGCATCCTCTCGGAGGATCACCGGCCCCAGGCCCAGGTCCGCTTCACCATCGCCCAGGAGCCGCCGGCGCTGAGCGCGTAAGCCTTCCGAACGGGAGCCTGCACGGCACCGCCGCCCATGAGGCAACGGCGGTGCCGTGTTGCGTGCTCGCGTATTTTTGTCGTCTATTCGGCAGGACTTGTTGGCGCGACCCTCTGCCTAACCGCTGCGCGTGACCTAAAACAGCAGAGCTGTCGCGCCGCTACCTGAGGGAGTGCCCATGAACACCGTCCTGAAATCCATGACCGTGGCCGTCGGGCTCGGCTTGGCCGCCCTGTCGGCCGCCAGGGCCGACGTGGTCGTCTCCTCCAAGATCGACACGGAGGGCGCGGTTCTCGGCAACATCATCCTGCTCACCCTCAACGCCGCCGGCATCAAGACCCAGGACCGCATCCAGCTCGGCGCCACACCGGTCGTCCGCAAGGCGATCACCGCCGGCGAGATCGACATCTATCCGGAATATACGGGCAATGCGGGTTTCTTCTTCAACAAGGCCGACGATCCGCTCTGGAAGGATGCCGCCAAGGGCTACGAGGCGGCCAAGAGGCTCGACTACGACGCCAACAAGATCGTCTGGCTCACCCCGTCGCCCGCCAACAACACCTGGGCCATTGCGCTGCGCAAGGACGTGGCGGAGCAGAACAGGCTCGCGACCCTCTCCGACTTCGGCAAATGGGTTTCGGGCGGCGGCAAGGTGGTGCTTGCGGCCTCCGCCGAGTTCGTGAATTCCGCCGCGGCGCTTCCGGCCTTCCAGGCGGCCTACAATTTCAAGATGAAGCCGGAGCAACTCATCGTGCTGTCGGGTGGCGACACGGCCGCCACGATCAAGGCGGCGGCCGAGCAGATCAACGGGGCGAACGCCGCCATGGTCTACGGCACCGATGGGGGGATTGCGCCCTCCGGCCTCGTGGTGCTCGCCGACGACAAAAACGTGCAGCCCGTCTATGCGCCGACCCCCATCATTCGGGAGGCCGCCCTGAGGGAGAACCCGAAGGTCGCCGAGGTCCTGAAGCCGGTCTTCGAAGCGCTCGACCTCACCACGCTCCAGAGCCTGAACGCCCGCGTCCAGGTCGGCGGCGAGGCGGCCAAGGCGGTGGCGACCGACTACCTGAAGTCCAAGGGCTTCCTGAAGTGAGCCTGGGCTCCGGAACAGCCTGAGACGGAACAGGTGACGGAAGAAGCCGGATCGGTTGTGACCTCTACCTCCTCTCCAACAGGCGTGTTCGGAATGGCTTCGGCCCGACCGGTCTTCACTCTCGACCGCCTCGGCGGCGCGGTCGCCGTGCTGATCGGGGGTGCCCTCTTCGTGGCGCCCTTCGCCACCTACCGGGCCAACCGGATTGTCTCGGGCGAACCCCGCATGCTGCTCGATTCGCTGCCTCCGGGACTGGCCCATGCGGTCTTGGCGGTGGCGCTTGCGGTCGCGGCCACGGGGGCATTCGTCAGGACGCCGATCCCCCGGCTCGCCGCGGCCTCGCTCGGCCTTGCGGTCGCGGTTCCGGCCGTCGGTCTGGCGGCCGACTTCCTCACGCCCCCCGGCAACGGCTTCGCGCGGGTGTCTCCGGCGTTCGGCTTCTGGCTTCTGGTCCTCGCCTTCGGCCTCCTGGTGGCGGATTCGCTCTCGCGCCTCCGGTTGGGGCCCTGGGCCCGCCTTGCGGCACTCGCCGTCGCAGCAGCCTGCGTGGCCCTGTTGCTCCTGTCTGGCATCTGGGACGGGCTGTCGATCCTCAAGGAATACGCCACACGGGCGGAGAGCTTCTGGCGCGAGGCGCGCCAGCACCTGTTCCTCTCCCTCGGCTCCCTTTTGGCCGCGGCGGCGGTGGGGTTGCCGGCCGGCATTCTCTGCCACAGGCTTCCGCGCCTGCGAAGTGCGACCCTCCAGGTCCTCAATGTCATCCAGACGATCCCGAGCATTGCGCTCTTCGGAATCCTTATGGTGCCGCTGGGCTATCTGGCGGCCTCCCTGCCGTTCGCGGCCGCTCTGGGAATCCACGGCATCGGTGCGACGCCGGCCCTGATCGCACTTTTCCTCTATTCGCTTCTTCCGCTCGTGGCCAACACGGTGGTCGGCCTCGCCCAAGTGCCCGCGGAGGCGATCGAGGCGGCGCGCGGCATGGGACTCTCCCGGCGCCAGAGGCTCCTCGAGGTCGAGCTGCCCCTCGCCCTCCCGGTGATCCTCGCCGGCATCCGCATCGCCCTCGTGCAGAATCTCGGCCTCGCTACGGTGGCGGCGCTGGTCGGCGGAGGAGGTTTCGGCACCTTCGTGTTTCAGGGGATCGGCCAGACCGCCATCGACCTCGTGCTCCTGGGGGCGATCCCGACGGTGGCGCTCGCCTTCGCGGCGGCCGTCGTCCTCGACGCCGCCATCGAGCTGGCGAACGGAACGCCGCATGATTGAGATCGAACGCCTCACCAAGCGGTACGGCGAGACGACGGTGGTCGACGAAGTGTCGATGCGCGTGGAGGAGGGGACCATTGCGGTCGTCGTCGGCACCTCGGGGGCCGGCAAGTCGACCCTGCTGCGCATGATCAACCGCCTGATCGAGCCCACATCCGGCCGCGTGCTCATCGACGGCCAGGACACCATGTCGATCCCGGAGGACGAGCTCAGGCACCGGATCGGCTACGTGATCCAGGGCTATGGCCTTTTCCCTCACCGGACCGTGGCCCAGAACATCGCCACCGTGCCGCGCCTGCTCGGCTGGGACAGGAAAAGGATCGCCGCCCGCGTCGAGGAACTGCTCGACCTCTACCAACTCGACCCGGCGGAGTTCGCCGGCAAATATCCGCACGAGCTCTCGGGCGGACAGCAGCAGCGGGTGGGCGTCGCGCGGGCGCTCGCCGCGCGGCCCGCGCTCCTCCTCATGGACGAGCCCTTCGGGGCTCTTGATCCTGTGATCCGCGCTAAGGCTCAGGACGACCTCCTGTCGATCCAGCGGCGGCTCGGAACCACCATCGTGCTGGTGACCCACGACATGGAGGAAGCGTTCCATCTGGGCGACCGGATCGCCGTCATGGATCAGGCACGCCTGCTGCAATACGCACCGCCGGCCGAGCTGCTCACGCGCCCGGCGGAAACTTTCGTGGAGCGCCTCGTCGGCACGGCGGAGCGGCCCTTCCGGCTCCTGTCCCTGTCGAAGGTTCGGGACGCTCTCGAACCGGGCCCGGCGAGCGGTGAGCCGATCGCCGTTTCCGACAACCTCCGGGAAGCCCTGTCCCGGCTGATGTGGTGCGGCCGGGACGCCCTGCCGGTCACGGATGACTCTGGCGCCGTCGTCGGCCGCGTCAGCCTCGACGGCATCCTCAATTTCGGGCGGCCCCGCCCATGAGCCGCGGAGGGACCCTTCTGCGGGCGGCGGCGCTCGTGGTGCTCGTCGCCTTCGTCACGGCGCCGGATCTGTTCGCGTGGCTCTTCAGGCCCCTGACGCAGAACAACGCGCCTGCCATCTACAACCAGGGCAGCCTGCTGTCGCTGACGCTGTCACATCTCGCGACGGTGTTCGGGGCGACGCTCGCCAGCACCGTCGTGGCGCTCCTGCTCGGGATCTTCGTCACGCGCCCGTCGGGCCTTGAGTTCCTTCCGCTCTCCCGCAGCCTCGTGAACATCGGCCAGACCTTCCCGCCCATCGCGGTCCTGGCCATCGCCGTGCCGCTGGTGGGGTTCGGCGAGAAGCCGACGCTGATCGCCCTGTTCCTGTACGGGCTCCTGCCGATCTTCGAGAACACGCTCACCGGCCTGACCCAGGTTCCGCCCCTCACCCTCGATGCCGCGAAGGGCATGGGCATGGGGCCGCTCCGGCGCCTGTTCGAGGTGGAGCTGCCGCTCGCCATGCCGATCATCCTGGCGGGCATCCGCCTGTCCGTCGTCATCAATCTCGGCACCGCCACCATCGGGTCCACGGTGGCCGCCAAGGGGCTGGGGGAGGTGATCATCGCCGGGCTGCAATCGAACAACACCGCCTTCATCCTCCAAGGAGGACTGGTGGTGGCGCTGCTGGCGATCCTGATCCACGATGGGCTTGCGGCGGCGGAGCGGGTCGCGGCCCGGCGGCTCGGCGAGGCCGGAGGAACGTCATGATCTCTTCACCTTCAATCGGCTTTGCAGATGACGAATCCACCTCCGTTCCTATTCGCGGCCGAAGCTTCCTTAAGGCCTCTCGTGCCATGACCCTGCTTGAACGACTGAAAAGCGAGACGCGGCCGGCGCACGACCGGATCGAAACGGCCATGGACATCGGGCGGCGAACGACGTCACGCGAGGCTTATCGGGCTCTGCTCTGCCGGTTCCAGGGGTTTCATGCCGCCTGGGAAGAGGCAGCCGGAGCGCTCGCGCCCGATCCCGGCTTCTTCCGGCAGCGCTGCAAGCGCTCTCTCCTCGAGAAGGATCTGAAAGCCCTCGGGATGACCGCCGGCGAGATCGACCGGCTGCCGCGCTGCCACCCGCTCATGCCGCTGCCGGAACCCGCCGCCGTCCTGGGCAGCATGTACGTGGTCGAGGGATCGACCCTCGGCGGGGCGATCATTGCCCGGGACGTGGAGCGCCGGCTGAACCTGAACGTCGACACGGGGTGCGCCTATTTCGGCAGCTACGGGCGCGACACCGCCGCCATGTGGAAGTCCTTCGGGGCGATGCTGACGGCAGCGTCTTCGCCCGATGTCGATGACCTCATCGTCGAGACGGCAGGCCGCACCTTCGACGTGATGCATGCCTGGCTGTGCGAGGTTCCATGACCCCGGAAACGATGCCCGACCTCGACCTGACCGCCTGCGAGCGCGAGCCGATCCACATTCCCGGCAGCATACAGCCGCACGGCCTCCTTCTGGCGGTGCGGGGGCCGGGCCTGGCGGTCACCCATGCGAGCGCCAACGTGGCCTCGCTCTTCGGGCTCGATCCCGCCGCCATCCTGGGCCGGCCGCTGCGTGAGGTGCTGCCGGATCTCGCCGATATCGAGGCCGATCTCACGGAGCCGGGCTCCGGGGAGGGCGGCCATTACCTCCGGGCCGTGACGCTGAGGACGGTGGCCGGCGCGAAGGCGTTCGACGCCGTGCGCTATCGTTCCGGCGAGACCGCAGTGCTGGAACTGGAGGAGGTTCCACCCAACGCCGTCAGCAGTCTCGATGCGCTCTATCCCACCCTGCGCCGCTTTGTCGATCAGCTGCGGGTAACATCGACCATCGAGGATTTATGCCGGGTCGCGGCCGAGGATATCCGCCGTGTGACCGGCTTCGACCGCGTCCTCATCTACCGCTTCGACGAGCAGTGGAACGGCACCGTCATTGCGGAGGACCGCAACGAAAACCTGCCAGCCTATCTCGACCTGCGCTTCCCGGCTTCCGACATTCCGGCCCAAGCCCGCGAGCTCTACCGGCGCAACCGGCTGCGCATCATCCCCGACGCCGGGTATACGCCCGTTCCCATCCGCTCGCATGATCCGACACCGCTCGATCTCAGCGACTCGGTGCTGCGCAGCGTGTCTCCGGTGCATCTGGAATACATGCGCAACATGGGCACGCTCGCCTCCATGTCCATCTCGATCCTGCGCGATGGAGCGCTCTGGGGGCTGATCTCCTGCCACAACAGGGAGCCGCGCCGGGTCTCGCTTCAGGCGCGCAATGCCTGCGACTTTCTCACCCAGATCTTCTCTCAGCAGCTCGAGGCGCGAGAGAACACGACCCGTGCGGAGAAACGCATCCGCCTCCGGTCGGTGCAGTCGCAGCTGCTGGCCTACATGGCGGCGGAGGAGTCCTTCATCGATGGCCTCACAAAGCACCCGGCGGAGCTGATGCGCCTGGCGGACGCCGAGGGTGCCGCCATCGTGTCGGGCGAGGACTGCTGGTGCATAGGACATACGCCTGAGGCCGACGAGGTTCGGATGATCCACGCTTGGCTCGCCCGGCACCATCAGGAGGACGTGTTCGCGACCGACTCCCTGCAGGAGCACTTCCCCGAGGCGCAGGCCTACGCGGACAAGGCCAGCGGCCTGCTCGCCATCTCGGTCTCGAAGATCCACGCCAGCTATGTGCTCTGGTTCCGGCCCGAGGCGGTGCAGACCGTCAAATGGGGCGGCGATCCGACGAAACCCGTCGAAGATGTCGCGGGCGTCCGGAGGCTCCACCCCAGGCGCTCGTTCGAGATCTGGAAGGAGACCCTGCGCGGCCGGGCCCTCCCCTGGGATGCCAGCGAGGTCGAAGCCGTGAGGGAGCTGCGCAATGCGGTGGTCGGCATCGTGCTGCGGCGGGCCGAGGAGCTTGCTGCGCTGACGAAGGAGTTGCAGCGCAGCAACAAGGAGCTGGAAGCCTTCTCCGTGTCGCACGACCTGCGCGCGCCGTTCCGTCATATCGTCGGCTATTCCGAGCTGCTGAAGAAGCAGGAAGCGGACCGCCTGTCGGAGCGCGGGCGCCGCTATATCGAGACGATCATCGAGTCTGCCTATACGGCCGGAACCCTGGTGGACAACCTGCTCAGCTTCTCGCAGATGGGCCGGACCTCCCTGAAGCCGCGGCGGGTCGACATGCGGCAGCTGGTCGAGGAGGTGCGTCACAAGCTCGCTCTGGACGTGGGCGAGCGCCGGATTACCTGGGAGATCGGCGACCTGCCCATCGCGTTCGCCGATCCTGCCATGATCCGACTCGTGATCGAGAATCTTTTGTCGAACGCCGTGAAGTATACCCGTCCGCGGGACAATGCCCGGATCGAGATCGGCGCCTCGCGCGGGAACCGGGAAACCATATACTTCGTGCGCGACAATGGAGTCGGCTTCGACATGGCTTATGTGGGCAAGCTGTTCGGCGTCTTTCAGCGCCTGCATCGGCCGGAGGAGTTCGAGGGCACCGGAATCGGCTTGGCCAATGTTCGTCGCATCGTCGAGCGGCATGGCGGGCAGACCTGGGCCGAGGGAGCGCTGGATCGGGGGGCTGCCTTCTACTTTTCCCTCCCCGATGCTGAAGGAGCGGCGTGAATGCCGGAGCTGAAACCCATTCTTCTGGTCGAGGACAGCCCAAAGGACATCGAGCTGACTTTGGCGGCCCTCGAGCAGAGCCAGCTCGCCAACGAGGTCGTTGTCGTGCGCGACGGGGCGGAGGCCCTCGACTTCCTTTACCGGCGCGGCACGCACGCGAACCGCAACACGAGCGATCCGGCCGTGGTGCTGCTCGACCTCAAGCTGCCCAAGGTGGACGGCCTCGAGGTCCTGGAGAAGGTGAAGGCGGATCCTGTCTTGCGGAACACGCCGGTCGTGATGCTCACCTCCTCGCGGGAGGAGAGCGACGTCGTCCGGAGCTACGAGCTCGGCGTCAATGCCTTCGTGGTGAAGCCGGTCGGCTTCCGCGAATTTTTCGATGCGATCCAGGATCTCGGCGTCTTCTGGGCCATCCTCAACGAGCCCCCGCCGCAGATCGGCCGATAGGACGTCCGATGGATCGCCCCTCCGCCATGCATTCGGATCAGGTTCTGCGCATCCTCCTCTTGGAGGACAGTGCGCTCGACGTCGAACTGGTGACGGAAGCCCTCGCGGATGCCGGGCTCGCGTTCCACATCGATAATGTGGCGAGCGGCGCCGACTTCACCGACGCCATACGCAGAATGTGCTGGGATCTGATCCTGGCCGACTACATCCTTCCTGCCTTCGACGGCTTGAGCGCCCTCGATCTGGCGCGGGAGTGCTGCCCGGATACTCCCTTCATTTTCGTGTCGGGGGCCCTCGGCGAGGAGATCGCCGTCGAGGCCCTGAAGCGAGGAGCGACGGACTATGTCCTCAAGGACAATCTCGAACGCCTGCCGGCCACGGTGCTGCGCGCCCTCGCCGAGGCGCGCGCCCGTGACGAGCGGCAGCGGGCTCAGAAAGCCCTGCGCCGGCTCCTGGAGGAGCGGACGGCCCTCCTGCACGAGCTGGACCATCGGGTGAAGAACAACCTCCAGCTCCTCCTGTCCCTCATCGGCATGGACATCCGCCAAGCCGAGAGCCAGGACGTGCGCGACGCCCTCGGTTCCATGAAGCAGCGACTGCACGCGCTCGCTGCCGCTCACCGCGATCTTTACGACGGAAAGGGATCCGCCCGCTTCGACGCGGCGACTTTCGCCAAGAGCCTATGCGAGGAGCTGACCTCGTCTTTCGAGCAAGTCCGCATCTCACCCGAATTCGAGCTGGAGGCCGTGGAGGTCGAGGCCGCAAAGGCGGCACCGATGGCGCTCCTGTTCAACGAGATCGTCGTCAACGCTCTCCGTCATGCCTACGGCCGAAGACATGGCAGGCTGAGGCTCAGGATGGCTGCCCGCGGGGAGCGTTTGCATTTCGAATTGTCCGACGACGCGTTCAGCCCCGAGGAAAAGAGGGCCGCCCGGGAGAGCAGCACCGGAACCGTCCTGAAGGCCCTCGCGCTCCAGCTCGAGGCCGAAGTGGAATGGCCGGACGACGATCCGGCCACCCTCGTGCGTGTCACCATGCCCATGCAGGGGAGCGGCCAGCGTCGATGACCTCGCAGAGGTCGGTTCAGCGCACCGCAGTTTCCGCGAAGGTCTCGTCGTAGATTGCCGTGCGCAGGATGCCGTCGCTGCGGACATAGCCGCGATACATGCCGGCGCAGTTGAAGGGCAGCGACACCGCACCCGAGCGATCGACGGCGATGACGCCGCCCGAGCCGCCCGCCGGAGCGAGCAGGTCCATCACCACGGCGCGCGATGCCTCCTCCAGGGTCTGGCCCGCATGGCGCAGGCGGGAGGCGATCTCATGTCCCGCCGCATAGCGGATGAAGATCTCTCCGTGACCGGTGCCGGAGACGGCGCAGGTCTCGTTGTCGGCCCAGGTGCCGGCGCCGATGACGGGGCTGTCACCGACACGCCCGGGCATCTTCGCCGTCATGCCGCCGGTCGAGGTCGCCGATGCAAGATTGCCGTTGCGGTCGCGCGCCACGGCGCCGACCGTGCCATGCTTGCGCGACTCGTCCTGGTCGTCGGCGCCGCTGCGGCGCATGGCAAGCGTCTCCTGCAGGGCCTGCCAGCGCGGTTCGGTGTAGAAGTAGGCAGGATCCTCGAAGGCAAGGCCCTGTTCGCGGCAGAAGCGCACAGCGCTCTCGCCGATGAGGAACACGTGATCGGACTTCTCCATGACGGCCCGGGCCGCCAGGACGGGGTTGCGCGGGCCGCAGATCCCTGCGACCGCACCGGCGGAACGGTCCCGGCCGTCCATCACGGCGGCGTCCATCTCCTGCTTTCCGGCAGAGGTGTAGACCGCGCCGCGCCCGGCGTTGAACAGGGGCTCGTCCTCCAGGGCCATGACGGCAGCCGTCACCGCATCGACCGCCGTACCGCCGTCGGACAGGATCGCGCGGCCGGCCTCGAGGGCCCTCCGCAGGCCGGCGTGATAAGCGGCCTCCCGCTTGGGCGTCATCTTGCTGCGCAGGATCGTGCCGGCGCCCCCATGGATGGCGAGGACGAAATCGTTGTCGTGAGTTGCGGTTCTGGTCATGAGGTCAGGCCTGCGGTGAGGAAAGTTGCTTCAGGACGTCCGCGAGGCCGGGGCGCTTATGACCCGCGCGGCCTTTCATGGGCCCAGCCGCCACCAGGGCATCGAGGACCGCTTCCTGCGTTGTATCGGCCATGGCTTCGAACAGGAGGTCGATGCGGTTTTCGTTGAGGATGTCGAGCGTCACGAGCGCGGCGTTCTCGTCGTGCGACAGACGGTTGGCGGTGGTGAACCCGAGCGCGATGTCGCCGCTGCCGTGACCCCAGAAGGAGCCGAGGCGGGCAAGGCCCACGCCGGCGCGGCGGATCACCCGCTTGAGCTGCCGGTCGCTTAAGGGAATGTCGGTTGCCGCCACGATGATGATGGAGCCCTTCTCCGCCGGGCGATCAACGGGCTTCGCCGCCTTCGGCGGGATCTGTCGGCCGTCCGGCAGGCGCAGATCCCCCGCGCGGCCGAAGTTCGACAGCACCAGGACGCCGAAATGGAAGGGCCGCCCGTCGAGATCGAGCCGGCGCGAGGAGGTGCCGATGCCGCCCTTGAACCCGAAGGTGCTCATGCCGCAGCCGGCGCCGACCGCCCCGACCTCGAAGTCGGGGGAGGCGGCCTCGAGAGCCGCCCGCGCGTCCTCTTCCGTCACGGCGAGAGCCTGGATGTCGTTGAGATAGCCGTCGTTGCACTCGAACACGACCGGGTTCACGGTCGCGGTCTCACGGCCGATATCGGGATTGTGCGCGATGGCGTGGCGGACGAGGGCCGTGCAGCAGGTGCCGACCGAGAGGGTGTTGGTGAGAAGGATGGGCGTCTCGATGGCGCCGAGTTCTTCCACCTGCACCAGGCCGGCGCTCTTGCCGAAGCCGTTGAGCACGTGCACTGCCGCCACCGGTTTGTCGCGGTAGAGATTGCCCCAGTGAGGCAGGATGGCCGTGACGCCGGTGCGGATCTCGCCATGGTTGAGGGTCTTGTGCCCCACGCGCACGCCGGGCACATCGCTGAGGCTGTTGCGCTCGCCGGCCGGCAGGCTGCCGCAGGCAAGGCCGAGATCGCGGGCGCGCGGTGGCGTGCTCATCGGGCGCATTCCTGCTTCACGAAGGCCGCGATTTCCGCGTGCGTGGCGATCCACACGTCCGGGCGCTGCGTGATCTCCTCCAGGAGCTTCTCCAGGATCCAGATGCGCGACCGGTAGCCGGTCACGTGCGGGTGCATGGTGAGGAGGAAGAGGCCGCCTTCCTCGTAGGCGCGTTCGAACTCGCGGAAGAAGATGTCGTAGACGGCGGTCGGCGGGGTGTGCGGGCGCAGGCCGTTGAAGCGGTGCATGTTGAAATAGACCGCATCGTCGCGGATCCATTCCACCGGCAGCTCCACGATGCCGGTCGGCTCGCCCTTCTCGACGAGTTCGTACGGGTCGTCGTCGGCCATGAGCGAGGAATCGTAGAGGAGGCCGAGCTCGCGCTCGATGCGCAGCGTGTCGGGGCTGAAATCCCAGGACGGCGTGCGCAGGCCCACCGGGCGCACGCCCGTGATGCGTTCCAGCGTGTCGGCGGCTCGGAACATCAGGTCGCGCTCGACCTCGTAGGGAAGCTGGCTGTTGAGCTCGTGGATCCAGCCGTGGATGCCGATCTCATGGCCCTCCGCCACGACGCGGCGCTGCTCGTCCTCGTAGAGAAGCGCGGCGACGGCCGGCACGAAGAAGGTCGCCTTGACGTCGAATTTCGCCAGCGCGTCGACGATGCGCGGCACGCCCTGACGGTTGCCGTACTGGCCCTGCGACATGCGTCCGATCGACCGGCCACCGTCGCGCAGCTCGTTGGTCTCGTGGTCGGAGTCGAACGAAAGCGCGACGGCGCAGCGGGCGCCATTCTTCCAGCGCGCCGGCTTCAGGGAGCGGCCGGCGCGGACATGCTCGACCTTGGAGCGCCAGGTGCTCTCGTCCCAGCTCCAGGGCTGGCTGCTGCTGATGTCGTTCATGGACCTTTCCATTTGTTGTGAGGCCGGCGCAGGCCAGCCTCAAGAGCGTCCGCCGTCGACGGAGATGATCTGCCCGGAAATCCACGCGGCAGCATCGGAGCAGAGGAACAGCACGGCGTCGGCGATATCCCGCGGACGGCCGAGGCGGCGGGTGTGGATGCTCTCCACGAGCCGCGCCTGACCCTCCGGGCCATAGCTCTCCCACTGGCGCTGCGTCGCCGGGTTCGACAACACGAAGCCGGGCGCGACGCTGTTGACCGTGACGCCGTGCGGCCCGAGCTCGAAGCTCAGCTGCTTGGTGAGGCCGACCAGGGCGTGCTTCGAAGCCGTGTAAGCCTGGATGCCGGTGAGACTCGGGCGCAGGCCTGCGCCGGACGAGATGTTGACGATCCGCCCGAAGCCTTGCCGCTTCATGTGCGGCGCCGCTCGTTGCGAGCACCAGAAGGCGCCGTGGACATTGGCCTCGAACAGCACCAGCCAGTCCTCTTCGCTCACCTCCTCGAGAGGCTTCGCCACCTGGCCGCGCACGCCGCCGGCGCAGTTGACCAGGATGTCGATGCCTCCGAGGCTCTCGGCCATATCGTTCATCACGTCCGCCACCGCTGAACGGTCCGCAAGATCGAGGGTGCGGGTCGCGGTAGCGCCGGCTTCGGACGCGATACGCAGGCCGTCGCCATCGAGGTCGAGCGCCCAGACCTTTGCGCCCTCAGCGGCGAGAGCCTCCACGATGGCGCGCCCAATGCCCTGGGCGGCGCCGGTGACGACGGCGCGGCGGTTGGTGAAATCGAGCTTCATGATTCGAGCATCAGATCGAGGGTGGACCAGGATTGTTCGCGCCGGCCGTCCTCGATGTCGTGGATGAGGTCGACCAGCTTGGAGATCGCCGGGGTCGGGATGCCCGCCTCGGCGCCGAGATCGGCGATGATGGCGATCTGGGCGTCCACCTCCGTCTTGCGCTTGCGCACCGCGAGGTCTCGCCAGATGCCCGAATGGGTCTTGGCCGTGTGACGGTTAAACTCCGCCATGTCGGCGACGGAGCGGCGCGCCGCCTCCTCGCTCGCACCGGGCATGAAGGCGTCCGGATCGAAGCCGTTGAAGCCGAGGGGCGTGACGCCGCGCGCCTTCGCGACCGCCATGACCTCCTGGCCGACACGGCGGAACACCGGGAAGTGCTTCTCGGAGGCGAGGTTGTCGGACATGGATTCGTTGGTGAGCGCCGTGACGAACAGCAGCGCACCGTAGCCGAGTTTGCCCCAGAGATAACCCCAGATGTTGTCGGTGAGCACCGCCTTCGGCTCGAAGATCGAGAGCAGGCGGTGGTAATCCTTCGTGCGCTCGGTAATGCGTCCGTCGATTTCGCCGACCGCGACGGCGGCGCGGTTTCCGAACAGGATGCGGCCGGGCTCGAGCCAGTCGGCGCCGAAATTGACGAAGCAGCCGACCGTGCGCTCGGTGCCGATCTCCTCGGCGATGACGATCTCATTGAGCCCGTTCTGCGCCGACAGCACGGAGCCGTCGTCGGCAAGGTGGGGCTTCAGCGCACGCACCGCATCGCGGGTGTGGTGCGCCTTCACGGCCAGAATGATGCGCTTGTAGCGGCCCGTCACCCGGTCCGGCGTCAGCGCCTTGACGGGCTGGCGAAAGGTCTCGACAGGACCTTCGATGGCGAGGCCGCCCCGATTCATGGTGTCCACATGCGGTTCGACGATGTCGACGAGCAGCACGTCCTCGCCCGCGCGTGCCAGATAGGCCCCGAGGGTGCCGCCGATGGCGCCGGCGCCCCAGATCAGGATCGTGTTCTCGTTGGCCATTACCAAGTCTCGATCAGGGCGCGGGTTTCCTTGATGGCGACGGACCAGATGGCGTTCATCTCCTCGTCGGAGCGCTGGTAGCGGCCCCCGAAATTGCCGTCGCCGAGGATCTCGCGCACGCCTTCGGGCCCGAACGTGCGCATGCGGTCAAGGTCGACCATCGGCTTCTGACGGTCGGGCTGCGCCACGTCTGAAAGCCGGGTCCAGGGGAAGTTCTCCATCCAGGACGCATGCGACGCCACCGGGTCGATCTCCTTCACCTTCTCGAAGGTGATCGGCGCGTTCCACCAATTATGGAACTTCACGCGGCAATCCGGGTTCTGGCCCATCCATTCGATGGCCGCCGTGTGGCCTGGCGTATTCCCGCCATGGCCGTTGACGAAGAGGATGCGGCGGAAGCCCGTGCGGCGAAGCGAATCGAGGATGTCGGTCAGGATGCGCAGATACGTGTCGGCCTTCAGGGACACGGTACCCGGATAGGCCATGAAATAGGGCGTGATGCCATAAGCCAACACCGGGAAAACCGGCACGCCGAGAGGCTCGGCGGCTTCCACCGCCACGCGCTCAGCCAGGATGCTGTCGACGGAGAGGCTCAAGTACGCATGCTGCTCGGTGCAGCCGAGGGGCACGACGGCGCGGTCGTCCGTCTTCAGGTACTCTTCGACCTGAAGCCAATTCATCTCGCTGATCTTCATGGGAGTTGGTCCTCGTTGGTATTGTTCGCCGAACGCAGCCGCTCGATCGCCGGCAGGAGGGTCTGCCGGATGGCATGGGGATCGGGCACGTACCGGAATTCGATGGCATGCCGCCCCGGCGGCAGGAGTTCCTTCACGGTTGCCTCCGCGCCGCTGGCATAGATGGCCACGTCGACCGACGCGAGAAAAGCCTTGAGGTCCGGTGCGTCGATCAGGCGGACGTCCACATCGGACACGTGAGGCGCGAACCGGAGCACGCCAGGCTTCATCAGGGCCATGAAGGTCGGAAAGATCGACACGACGCCCACCCGCGCCATGGGGTCGATGGCCGCCAGGAGCTTGCGCGTCTCCTCGGCCGGAATGAAGCTGAGGCCGAGGACCGGGATCCCGCTGGGGATGAGATGCTCGACCTCGCTGCGGCGATGCGCCAGAGTGAGGCAGATGTCGCAAGGCTGCGGAAAGGCCTCGCCGGACTGAAGGGCATCGACGGTGGTTACCGCAATCGTGTCGCCGGAACCGAGGTATTCCTGGATGCGGTTCGCATATTGCTGCGTCGTCTCGACGAAGTTGCCCACCATGACGAGGCGCACCGGACGCATGGAGGTCCGCCCGCGCGCAGCGCGCGCGTTGACGAGCGAGGAGACGACCGAGGGGGCGAGACCGAGCTGCTCCGCCTCGTCGAAGAGCGCCTCGATCCGCGCCTGGATCTTTCGCATCGCATGGGTGCGAAGGCCGTCGCCCACATGCCCGTCACCCACATAGGTGCCAGCGCCGGGCCGGGACTCGATCAGCCCGGCCTCGCGCAGTTCCCGATAGACGCTGGCGACCGTCATATTGGCGATGCCGGCGCGCTCGGCCAGCTCGCGCACGGAGGGCAGGCGCTGCCCGGCCGGCAGCTCGCCCAGGGCGATCCCGAACTCGATCAGTCCACGCAACTGGATGCCGAGGGGCACCGGAAGCGAGCGGTCGAGTGCGTTCGCCAGACTCGCGAGGATTCGGTCCTCCGGCGTCTGTTCCGCTTCACTATTACAGTTGCCTGCAGAAATAGCAGAAGATGTTTCTGATTTAAGCACGTCGCTGTTGACTTTTTTTCAGGCAGTGACCTACCGTTCTAATCGACAAGTACACCTTGGACGAAAAGCAAGGTCCTTAGCAAGAGGGGATATGCAGTGAGACAAACTTTCAAGCTCGGCGGGGCGCTTGTCGCGGCCCTGCTTCTCGGAACGTCCATCGGTGGTACTGTCTCGGCGCAGACGCTGACGATGGGCCTGCGCGCCGGTCCCGACTCCATCGACCCGCACTGGTCGACCCTGGGCAGCCAGGCCGAAGCCCTGCGCCACATCTTCGATACCCTCGTCATGGCGGACGAGAACCTAGGGCTGAAGCCCGGTCTCGCGACCTCCTGGAAGCCGATCGACGACACCACCTGGGAGTTCAAGATCCGCGAGGGCGTGAAATTCCACGACGGGTCGGAGCTGACGGCCGAGGACGTGAAGTTCTCCATCGACCGCATTCCGGTCGTGACCGGCCCGATGAGCATGACGATCTACACGAAGCAGGTCGATTCCACGTCGGTCGCCGACAAGTACACCCTGCACGTGAAGACGAAGAAGCCCGCGCCAACCCTTCCCAACGACTTCATCCGCCTCTTCGTCGTGTCGAAGAGCATCGGCATGGATGCGCGCAACGAGCAGTTCAACTCCGGCAAGGCTGCCATCGGCACCGGGCCCTACAAGTTCGTCTCCTGGGAGCCGAAGGGCGATCTCGTGCTCGAGCGCTTCGACGGCTACTGGGGTGGCAAGCAGCCGTGGGAGAAGGTGGTCCGTAAGGAGATCCCGAACGATCCGGCCCGCATGGCGGCCCTGAAGTCGGGGCAGGTGGATCTCGTCAACTACGTGCCCGCCACCGACTACGCGGCGATGCAGCGGGACAAGTCGGTGGACACCTTCGTGGCCGACTCGGTCTACTTCCTCAACATCACGCCTAACGTGAAGGAGACCCTGCCCAGGAAGGTGAAGGTCGACGGCAAGGAGATCGACGCCAACCCGCTGCGCGATCCCAAGGTGCGTGAGGCGATGGACCTCGCTATCGATCGCAAGACCCTCGTGCGCGTGGTCCTCGAAGGCCTGGGCCGTCCGGCCAACCAACTGATGCCGGCGAGCTTCTTTGGCGGCAACAAGAACCTACCGGAGCGTCCCTACGACCTCGCCAAGGCGAAGCAGCTTCTGGCCGATGCCGGCTATCCGAAGGGCTTCGAGATCGACTTCCACTGCACCAACAACCGCCTGCCCGGCGACTCGGCGGTGTGCGAGGCGCTTTCGCAGATGTGGGCCCGCGCGGGCCTCAGGGTGAACGCCAATGCGCTGAACGGCACGGTGTTTTTCCCGGCGCAGCAGAAGGGCGAATTCTCCCTGTGGATGAGCGGTTGGGGAACCCTGACGGGCGAGGCGAGCTACACCTACGGCTCGCTGGTGCACACAGCCGATCCGACAACCGGCCTCGGTGCCTTCAACAAGCAGGGCTATTCGAACCCCGAGGTCGACAGGCTCCTTCAGGAAGGTGCGCGCACCATGGACGACACCAAGCGCCGCGCCCTGTTCGAGAAGGTGACGGAAATCTCCATGAACGACCGCGCCCTGATCCCGACGGTTCAGATCCAGACGGTCTGGGCAGCCAAGAAGGGCATGCTCACCATCCCTCTGCGCGTCGACCAGGAGACCCTGGCCTACGAGATCAAGCCGAAGACCTGATCTTGAGCCTTCGGTCGGGAGGGGCAGCCCGGCCGGTCCTTTTTTCCGGAGCCGCTTCGGTTTCCTCGGAAATCGCGGCGCTCCGGACAATCTTTCTGACGTCGTCTCGTCAGGCGCGGTGATCTCATTCGTCTGACGGCATTTTCAACGCCATGCACGAGCCAGCATGATCGGTTTTCTCATCCAGCGCGTCCTACAGGCGCTCATGGTCATCGTCGCGATGTCGATCATCGTGTTCCTCGGGGTCTACGCCATCGGGAACCCGATCGACGTGATGATCGACCCCGCTTCCGACCAGGCGCTGCGCGAGGCGCTGATCCAGCGCTATGGCCTCGATCGTCCCCTGATCGAGCAGTACTTCATCTTCATGAACAACATGCTGCATGGAGATCTCGGCGAGTCGTTCATCTATCGCCTGCCCGTGCTCAGTCTGATCATGTCCCGGTTCCCGGCAACCCTTGAGCTTGCCTTAACGGCCATGATGATCGCCACGTTTCTCGGCATCCCTCTCGGGCTCTGGGCCGGCTACAAGCCGGATTCGATCTCGGCCAAGTTCATCATGGCCTTCTCGGTTCTCGGCTTCAGCGTCCCGACCTTCTGGGTGGGCCTTCTGCTCATCATGACCTTCGCGGTCGAACTCGGCTGGCTGCCCTCCGGCGGACGGGGTCCCGTGTCCGAGGTGCTCGGCATGCCGCTGTCGATCACGTCGCTGGAGGGCTGGAGCTACATCATCCTGCCGGCCTTCAACCTTGCCCTGTTCAAGCTCGGCCTCCTGATCCGCCTCACCCGGGCGGGCACCATCGAGGTGATGAGCTCCGACTTCGTGCGCTTCGCCCGCGCGCAGGGGCTTTCCGAAGGCAAGGTGGTCGGCCTGCACGTGCTCAAGAACATCTCGATCCCCATCGTGACGGTCTTCGGCCTGGAGCTCGGCTCGACGCTCGCCTTCGCGGTCGTAACCGAGACCGTGTTCAACTGGCCCGGCATGGGCAAGCTCATCATCGATTCGATCACGGTGCTCGACCGGCCCGTCATGGTCGCCTACCTCATCCTCGTCGTGTTTCTGTTCGTCGTGATCAATCTCGTCGTCGATCTGATTTATGGCCAGCTCGATCCGCGCATCCGTGTGAAGGCCGCCTCATGAGCAACTCTCCCGCCATTTCCGCTCCCGTTGAGACCCGCTGGGTCCGGCTCGGCAATTTCTGGTCGGACTTCCGGCAGAATCCGGTCGCCGTCGCGGCGCTCATCGTCATCGTGTCCGTCGTCCTGATGGCGGTGCTCGCGCCGCTCGTGGCGCCGCAGGATCCTTACAACCAGGAGACTCTCGATCTCTTCGACGCCCGCCTCGAACCCGGCGAGGTCGGATCGGGCGGTTATGTGCACTGGCTCGGCACGGACGCGGCCGGTCGCGACGTGTTCTCGGCCATCCTCTATGGGCTGCGCACCAGCCTGATCGTGGGCATCATGGCCGGCACCCTCGCGCTCGTGCTCGGGGCCACCGTCGGGCTGGTCGCCGCCTATTACGGCGGACGCGTCGAAGCCGTCATCATGCGCGTCATCGACCTGCAGCTCTCGCTGCCGGCGATTCTCCTGGCGCTGGTGCTCGTGGCCATGTTGGGGCAGGGGCTGCCGCAGCTCGTGACCGCGCTCGTCGCCGCGCAATACGCCTACTTTGCCCGCACCACCCACGGCGCCGCCAGCGCCGAGCGGCGCAAGGACTACATCGAGGCCGCGCTCTCCACACCGCTTCCGGCCCGGCAGGTGCTGTTCCGCCACCTGCTGCCGAATGCGCTGCCGCCGCTGATCGTCGTCGCGACCGTGCAGGTGGCGAACTCGATCGCCCTCGAGGCCACCCTGTCGTTCCTCGGCCTCGGTCTGCCGCTGACCCAGCCCTCCCTCGGGTCGCTCATCTCGAACGGCTTCCAGTTCCTGCTGTCCGGCCGCTACTGGATCTCCATCTATCCCGGCATCGCCCTGATGCTGACCGTCGTCGCCATCAATCTGGTGGGCGATCAGGTGCGTCACGTCCTGAACCCGAGGCGCAGCCGATGAGCGAGCCGGTCCTTCGCGTCAAAGACCTCCGGACCCATTTCCGTACCCGAGCGGGCATCCTCAAGGCTGTCGACGGCGTCAGCTTCGAGGTCGGCCGCGGCCGCATCCTTGGGCTCGTCGGCGAATCCGGCTCCGGCAAGAGCGTCACCGGTTACTCGATCCTCGGCCTCATCGAGCCCCCAGGCGAGATCGCCGGCGGCGAGGTGCTGCTGAACGGCCAGGACCTCACCAAGCTCAAGGGCGAAGCCATCCGCCGGGTGCGCGGCGCTCAGGTCGCCATGGTGTTCCAGGACCCGATGATGACCCTGAACCCGGTCCTCAAGATCGGAACGCAGATGATCGCGGCGGTGCGCGCCCATGACAAGGTCTCCGGCAAGGTGGCTCGGACCCGCGCCCGCGACGCACTCGCCAAGGTCGGCATTCCGAGTCCCGACGAGCGCCTCGACGCCTATCCGCACCAGCTTTCGGGCGGCATGCGCCAGCGTGTAGCGATCGCCATCGCGCTGCTGCACAACCCGGCGGTGATCATCGCCGACGAGCCGACCACCGCCCTCGACGTGTCGATCCAGGGCCAGATCCTCGCTGAGGTGAGGCGCCTCGCCGACGAGACCGGCACCGCCTTCGTGTGGGTGACCCACGATCTTGCGGTGGTGTCCAGCCTCGCGGACGACATCTGTGTCATGTATGCGGGCCGCGTCGTCGAGACCGGCGCGGCCGCCGATGTCATCGCCGCGCCGCGCCACCCGTACACGGCGGGACTTCTCGCCTCCGTGCCGGCCGAACACGAGCCCGGAACCCGCCTGCCTCAGGTCCCCGGATCGACCCCGTCGCTCGCCAACCTGCCGCCGGGCTGCGCCTTCGCGCCGCGCTGCGCCAAGGCCGGACCGGCCTGCACGACCACGCCGCCCCTCCGGGACTTCGGAGACGGACGCACCGCCCTCTGCCATTATCCGATCGAGACCGATTCATGTCAGCCGCTCTCCTCGACATCGACCACGTATCGAAGCGCTTCGTAAAGCGCCCGAGCCTCGGCGAGCGCATCGCGAGTCTCGTCGGCGCCGGCCGGAAGACCGAGATCGTCCGTGCGGTGAGCGACGTCAGCCTTCAGGTCCGCAAGGGCGAGGTCGTCGGCCTCGTCGGCGAATCCGGCTGCGGTAAGTCCACCCTCGGCCGCATCGTCGCCGGCATCTATGCGCCGAGCGACGGCAAGGTCCTGTTCGACGACAAGCCGGTCGCCCGGGAGCAGGGGCGCCGCACCCAGAAGCTGACCACGCGCGTCCAGATGGTGCATCAGGACCCCTTCGCCAGCCTCGATCCGCGCATGCGCATCGGCGATACGGTGGCCGAAGGCCCGGTCACGCACCGGATCGTGAAATCCCGCGACGCCGATTCCTATGTGGCCGATCTCCTCGGCCGTGTTGGACTCGATCCGAGCTACCGCAGGCGCTTCCCGCACCAGTTCTCCGGCGGCCAGCGCCAACGCATCGCCATCG
Organism: Microvirga sp.; assembly: GCA_035645535.1. Lineage (GTDB taxonomy): Bacteria > Pseudomonadota > Alphaproteobacteria > Rhizobiales > Beijerinckiaceae > Microvirga. The sequence continues at coordinate 42,643 of DASQMJ010000078.1, forward strand.
CCCGGGCGCTCGGCATGAAGCCCGATCTCCTGGTTCTCGACGAGCCGGTCGCCTCGCTGGACGTATCGATCCAGGCCCAGGTGCTCAACTTATTTATGGACCTGCGCCAGGACCTCGATCTCACGGCGATCTTCATCAGCCATGACCTCGGCGTCGTGCGCCACGTGTCCGACCGAGTGGCGATCATGTATCTCGGCCGCATCGTGGAACTCGCGCCGACCGCCGAACTCTATGCGGCTCCGAACCATCCCTACACGCGCGCCCTGTTCGAGAGCGTTCCGCGCGTTGGGGTCGGCCGCAAGAGCTTCCATCCCATCGCGGGCGAGATCCCGTCGCCCCTGCATCCGCCGAGCGGTTGCCACTTCCACCCCCGCTGCCCCTTCGCGGGCCCGCGCTGCAAGCGCGAGGCGCCGCCGCTCGCTGCCATTGCGCCGGGCCGCTTCTCGGCCTGCCATCTCAACACCGGCGGCACCGAGTAGCCGCAGAAGTCACGCCATGACCCGATACGCCTCCATCGCTGCGCTCAACGAGCGCGTCGCCGCCGTCAATGACGTGCTCAATGCAACATCGGTTCTCACCTGGGATTCCCGCACCATGATGCCTCCGGGAGGGGCGGAGACGCGCGGGCACCAGATCGCAACCCTCACCCGCCTTGCGCGCGATCTCCTGCTCGCGCCCGAGACGGAGGCGGCTCTGAACCACGCCGAACGAGCCGTCGAGGGATTGAGCGAGGACGCGGCGGAGCGACGCATGGTGGCGCAGGCCCGTCACGCCTTCGAGCATCACCGCCGCGTGCCGGCTTCCCTTATCCACGAGCGTGCGGCGCTTCGCACGCTGGCGCAGGCTGCCTGGATCGAGGGACGCGCCAAGAGCGACTTCTCGATCTTCGCGCCCTACCTCGCCAAGACCGTGGAGCTCTCCCGCGCCTATGCGGACTGCTTCGGCTGGAGCGAACATCCCTATGACGCCATGGTGTCGATCTACGAGCCGGGCGAGACGGCCGCGAGCCTCAAGCGCCTCTTCGCGACACTGCGCTCCGGCATGCAGCCGATCCTCGATGCCGCCCGCTCGCGCCCGGCGCCGCGCGCCGATTTCCTGTTCCGCGATTTCCCCGAGGATGGGCAGCGGGCCTTCGGGCTGAGCATGGCGGAAAAGCTCGGCTACGACCTGAAGCGCGGGCGCCTCGACACCACCGTCCATCCCTTCGAGGTATCCTTCACCCGCAACGACGTGCGCATCACCACGCGCTACAACCGCAACTACCTGCCGGCCTCGCTCTTCGGAACCGCCCACGAGATCGGCCATGGCCTCTACGAGCAGGGCGTCGACCCGGCCTATACCCGCACGACGCTCGCGACCGATCTCGTCGGCCTCTACGCGGTCGGCGGCACGAGCTTCGGGGCGCACGAGTCCCAATCGCGCCTGTGGGAAAACCACATCGTGCGCAGCCGGACCTTCTGGCATCTGCATTTCCCGGAGCTGCAGCGGTACTTCCCCGGTTCACTCGGAGACGTGAGCGCGGAGGAGTTCTACCGCGCCGTCACACGGGTCGAGCCCGGTTTCATCCGCGTCGAGGCGGACGAGCTGACGTACGACTTCCACATCATGCTGCGCGTCGACCTCGAATGCGCTCTCATGGACGGTTCGCTCACAGTGGCGGACCTCCCGGCCGCATGGAACGCAGCGATCAAGCGCGACCTCGGCCCCGATGTGCCCGACGATTCCAAGGGCGTCCTGCAGGACGTGCACTGGTCGACGGGCTATCTCGGGTCGTTCCCGACCTACACGATCGGCAACGTCATGGCCGCCCAGGTGATGGAGGCTCTGCGTCGGCAGGACTCCGGCCTAGATGCGGCCATCGAGGCGGGAGACTATGCGGGTCTGGCGGAAGCGCTGCGGACGAAAATCTGGCAGCACGGCCGCCGCTTCACCCGCGACGAGCTGCTGCGGCGGGAGACGGGCCGCGGCCTCGATCCCGCGCCTTACCTCGGCTATCTGACGGGCAAGTACGCGCAGTAAGCGTCAGCCTTGCTGCGTTTGATTGCGCGCCTCCTGCGCCAGGCGCACCAACGTCGGGCGCAGATCCGCCGCGCTCTTCAGGGGCTCCGGGAAGTCGAGGCGCACGATCTCGTCGCCAAGCGACATGAGCAGGCCCTCGGGGTCGATGCCGGTCAGCTTCCACGCTCCCTCACGCGCGCCGCACAACCGGGTGGCGTAGAGCGCCACCGCATCGGCATGATCCTCGTTCATGTGCTCGACCGCGCCCGCCTCCAGTTCCAGGAACCCGTCGAGATCCTCCACCTGGGTCAGCACGTCGCTTCTCGCCATCCGGTAGGCCCGGCCGAAGCCGCCGTTGAGGCTCGCGGACCCGACATCGAGGCGCCAGAACGAGAAGTCCGGAAAATCCACGTAGAGGCTGGCCTTGGGCTGGTGGGCGAGATAGCGCCGCCGGATTCTGTCCGTCTCGGGCGTTCCCCGCTCAAGCCGCCTCGCCTCGGCCACGAGCGTCACGCGCGGATGGGCGAGGGGATCGCCCTTGCCCACAGCCGAAAGCAGCAGGGAGCAGCGGGGATCCGCCTCGAGCAGCTTCGTGTGGACGGAGAGCTGGGAGGTCAGGATCAGGGGCGAGCCGTCGATGTCGGTGGCGACCGCCACGAGGCTTGCGAAGGGGACGCCGTTCGCCGCATCGTTGGTGGCGAGGGCGCCCGACCGTGCCGTGCGCAGCAGGTGCTTGGCGGTCTGTCTGGCGCTGTCGTCGACCGGCAGAGTCGGGTCCTTCATGGCCGTCCGTTCCTTTCCTGCGAACCTTGAACCGCAATCATTATAGACGGTCGGCCAGCCTGTCGCGCAGGGTTTCGAAACGGACGACCTGCTCGGCCTTGAGGCTGCGGTCCTCGTTGCGACCGACGAAGACCTTGAACATGGCCTCGCCGTCCTCGTTAATGAACTGCACCGAACAGGAGCGCTTGCCGAAGAAGGGCCGGTCGACGAAATAGATCGTCCGGCACCTTTCGGCCCTCAGATGTCCGCCGATGGGGCTGTCGCCATGGATGTTGAAATAGCCCCGGTCGAAGCTGCCCGGCGGAATGGCGCCCTTGCACTCGAAGACGCCGTCGCGGGTATGGACCACGAAGGTGATCTCGCCCCAGGCTACGAGGTCCCGCCAGATCTCCTCGAAAAAGCTGCCGGCGACCGGGACCGCCGCGCCCGCCGGCAGGCAGGCGAGGACGTCGCTGAGCGGAACGCCCACATCGGCCGCGATGGCTTCGAGGACGCCGTCGGGCTTCTCGGCAAGCCGTTCGCGGATCAGGGCATGGGTGCCGGAGAGGGTCGCTGCTGCGATCATCCGAGCCTCACTCTGCAGCCTTCGGCAGGCGGCCGATGGTCTGGATGACCTCGAAGCCCTCGAATTCCGGATGGCCTAGGGTCAGCGGCTTATTGGAACCGGTGCTGGCGCGGGTGTGGGAGGCGCGGAATTGCTCCGAGCGGGTCCAGGCCTCGAAATGGGCCTTTGTTTCCCAAACCGTATGCGAGGAGTAGAGCACGTGGTCCTCGCGCTCAGGGCCGCGCAGCATGTGGAACTCCACGAAGCCGTCGAGCTCGTGCAGGTAGCTCTCCCGCGTGAGCCAGCGCTGCTCGAACTCCTGCGTGGTGTCCTTGCGGACCTTGAAGCGGTTCATGGCGATGAACATGGACGTCGTGCTCCTTGGTTGAGGGAAGGCTACCGGCTAGCGAACTTCACGGTCAGCCCGAACTTGGCCGTGAGGCCCGGACTGGCATTGCTGTTCAGGTACTGCGTGTACTGCCGGTCGAGCAGGTTCTGAACGCTGATGTCGCCACTGATGTTCTCGTCGTACCGGTAGGATGCGAACAGGTCGACGAGACCATAGCCCTTTGTCGGATTCGTGACGTCGGGCTTCGTGTCGTCCACGAAGGTCAGGCGGGTTCCGACCGTGAGTTTCTCGTCGAGCAGGCGGAAGCCGATGGTCGTGCTGATCCGGTTCGGCAGGACCGAGTTCAGCGGATCGCCGGTGATCTCGTTCTCGCCGTCGATGATCGTGCCGGCGACGCTGACGAAGCCTCCACCCCAGTCGTAGGCGGCTTCCAGTTCCGCTCCGTGCAGCCGAGCCTTGGCGATGTTCTGGTACTGCTGGTCCTGGATGGGGATGAGGCAGAGCGTCGGCACGAAATTGCAGACCTGGACCGGCATGCCCGGGACGACGGGTACGTTGCGGATCGGCCCGACCCCGACCGTGTCGATATAGTCGTCGATGTCGTTCCGGAACACGGACGCCTTGGCCCGGAAACTGTCGCCCTTCCTCAGGACGCTGTCGTACTGGACGTTGACGCCGCCTTCGAGGTTGTGCGCCACTTCGGGGCGCAGCGACGGGTTCGGCAGGATGTTGAAGATCGGGAAGGGATGGGAACCCTGGATCAGGGTCTCCGTGATCGAGGGAGCGCGATACCCTTCCGCATAAGTGCCGTAGAGCTCGATCCCTGCAAGCGGTGCGACGCCGACGGTGATCTTGGGCGACACGCGTGAACCGTCGGCGCTGTTGCCGCCGCCGTTGAGCTCGTAGCTGTCGAAGCGGAGGGCCCCGATGGTGCGCAGCCACGGCGCGAGCCGGACCTCGTCCTGAACGAAGCCGCCCAACAGCCTGCGCTCGCCGGAGGGCGTGAAGGCCGCTCCATAGCCGCCTGCCCGATCGCGCGTGCGCGCCTGGTCCTCGGCCCCATCGATGCCGATCGTGAAAGCATGACCGAACCCGAAGGTCTCGAACCGGGACGTGTTGCTGATGTCGAACCCGGCAGTCTCCATGCTGTAGTTCAGCCGGTCGCCGGGCCGCACTCCGAGACCCTCATAGGACGCGGTGGGGTCGATGACCTGCTTCCGATCCTTGGTTGTGGTGTAATAGCCCTTCACGCTCAGGTCGAACCACTGCATGTCCGGCCGGTTGAAGCGGTAGCCGAGGGTGTAGGTGTTGGCCGTGACGTCGTTCCTGAACCGCGTGCCCCGGCCGGTATCGCCGTTGTTGGCGAAGTCGTAGTTCTGCAGCAGGGCGGAGCCGCTCACGGTGTGACCGTCGGCCGGGTAAATGTTGAACTTGAACAGGCCGGCGGTCAGCTCGGAGTCCGAATCCCGGATCGTGTTGCCGTCGCCGTCGCGGTAGTTGCCGGTGTTGCGGTGCAGGAACTGGCCGAACACGTCGGCCGCCGTGCCGATACGCGCGCCCACCATGCTGTTGGTGAGAAAGCCCGCGCCGTTCGTGCCGACACCCACCTTCTGCACGGCGCCGTACTGCTCGTCGGGCGTGAGGATGTCGTCGATGTTGCGGGTCCGGAACGAGACCACACCGCCGATGGCGCCGGAGCCGTAGACCGTGGACACCGGTCCGCGCACCACGTCCACCTGGCTGATCAGCTCGGGGTCGAGATAGAAGGTGCCGTTCGCGCCGTGCCCGCTCACCTGGTAGTCCTGCCGCGCCCCGTCGACGAGCACGTTCACGCGGCCGAAGTCCTGGAGGCCGCGGATATTGACGGCTTGTCCGGGGTCCGTGCCGGTCTCCTGCACGGAGACCCCCGGCACGCCCTGTAGCACGTCTGAAACGCGCGAGGACTGGAACAGGTCGATCTGCCGGCGCGTGACGACGCTCGATCCGGCGAGGTCGTTGATCGCCTTGTCCTCGGTCTTGCCCGAAGTCACCGTGATGGTGTCGAGTGCCACTGCATCGCTCTCGCCCGGGATCACGGCCGGAGCGGAGTTTTCTTGCGCCTGCGCGACGGACGCGGCGGGAATTGCCGCGAGCGGTGCAAGAAACAGAAATGCGAGGGGAGAAGTGGACGCGCGAAGGCCTTCGCGCAGGAACGTAATCATCCTGACGACCCCAGTCTTACATGATGTTGTTTTCTTGTGACTGGCTGGCTCGCGGAGAAGTCGAACTCGCGCTGGCTGGCTACTTTCCTTCTTCAACCGAAGAGGGTTTGCATCCGATAGCCAAATCGAGTAACGGCGTCAATATCGATATCCGAAAACGCAGTTTTACATATTTCTAAACTGCCAATACAGGATCGATACATCGTATAAGTCAGTTTAGAACATATTAAAACTGGAGAATGTTGTGCTCAAGTCGTCTCCGCCGTCCCGCCAGCCAGAGGTCAAGTCCGCTCCGGCCAAGGAGATCGACGTGACGACCCTGATCGGGAGCGGGCGCGAGGTGGTGCTCCTCCATCGCGGTGAGCGCTATCGGCTGCGGATCACCGCAAACGGCAAGCTGATCCTCACGAAATAAGAGAGTCCATCATGACATCGATCTCCCGCAGAACCCTGCTGCTGTCCTCGGCCTTTCTGCTCGTCCCCGCATCCTTGCGGGCCGCGGCCCCGCGTCGGATCGTGAGCGTCGGCGGCGCCGTGACCGAGATCCTCTATCGCCTCGGCCGCGAGGGCGAGATCGTCGGTGTCGACGCCACCAGCCAATATCCGGCCGACGCCCTCAAGACGAAGCCGAATGTGGGCTATGTGCGCGCGCTCGGAGCGGAAGGCATCCTGTCGCTCAATCCGACCATGGTCATCGCCATCGAGGGGGCGGGGCCGCCCGACGCCGTGCGCCTCGTCGAGCAGGCCGGTGTGCCGGTTGTGCGGGTCGACGACGAGCCGAGTCCCGAAGGAATCGTGCGGCGGATCCGAGACGTCGCTGAGGCGGTCGATGCAATCGAGCCGGGCGAGGTGCTCGTGCGCGAGGTCGAGAGCGGCTTCGCGCAGCTCAATCGGAACCGCGCTCAGGCAGATCGGCCGGTCAAGGCGCTCTTCGTCCTCTCGCTGCAGAACGGGCGTCCTCTCGTGGGCGGAAAGGGCACGACGGCCGACGCCATGCTGGCCCTCGCCGGCGCCGAAAACGCGGCGTCTTCGCTCGAAGGCTGGAAGCCCCTGTCCGACGAGGGCGTGATTGCCGCCGCGCCGGAAGCGATCGTCATGATGGAGCACGGACCGGGCGGCCGGGCGCAGGATCCCTTCGGGCTCCCCGCCTTCGCGTCCACACCCGCCGCGGCAGAGCACAGGCTGATCGTGATGGACGGCCTCTACCTGCTCGGCTTCGGCCCGCGCACGCCGCTCGCGGCGCAGGATCTCTTGGCAGCGCTCCACCCCGAGCTTCCCGAGGGCGCCCGCCGGATCGCGCAGCCGTGATGGCGGCCGTTCTCGGCGCGGGAACGCCGCCGCGATGCAAGCGCCCGTTGCGCGGGCGACTGCTCATGGCGCTCTCGGCGCTTCTTGTCCTCATGAGTCTGCTCGCCATGAGTTCCGGCGCGAGCGGCATTCCGGTCGGGCGTGTCCTGGCGGTTCTGTCGGAGGCTATGAGCGGAAAGGCCCAGGGCGGCGATGCGCTCATCATCCTGCAGGTTCGTCTGCCCCGTCTGTTCCTCGGGATCCTGATCGGCGCGGCGCTCGCCACGTCCGGCGCCTTGATGCAGGGCCTCTTCCGGAATCCACTGGCCGATCCGGGCCTTGTCGGCGTCTCGGCCGGGGCCGCGCTCGCGGCGGCTGCCACCATTGTGCTGGGCGACGCTCTCCTGACACCCCTCATCGGTCCGCTTCCGTTCGGCGCGCTGCCTATCGGCGCCTTCTTCGGCGGGCTTCTCACCACGATGGGCCTCTATCTCGTGTCGACACGGGGCGGGCGCACCTCCATCGCCACTATGCTGCTCGCGGGCGTGGCCTTCGGGGCTCTGGCGGGCGCCGTCATGGGGCTGTTCTCTTACTTGAGCGACGACCGGCAGCTGCGCGACCTGACTTTCTGGTCCCTCGGCTCGCTCAGCGGCGCGAGCTGGACCAAGGTGGCGGCCGTCGCACCGCTCGTGCTGCCGATGCTGCTCGCCTCCCCCTTCCTGGCACGGGGGCTGAACGCACTCGCCCTCGGCGAGGCCGAAGCCTTTCATCTCGGCGTGCCGGTGCAGCGGGTGAAGGCTCTGGCGATCCTCCTGGTCGCCGTCGCGGTCGGCGCCTCGGTGGCAAGCGCCGGCATGATCGGCTTCGTCGGGATCGTGGTGCCTCATGTGCTGCGCCTCATGGCAGGACCCGATCACCGTTTCCTCCTGCCGGCCTCGGCGCTCCTCGGCGGCGCGCTGCTGATCGGTGCCGACACGGTAGCTCGCACGGTTGCGGCGCCGGCCGAACTGCCCATCGGAATTCTCACGGCCGCCATCGGCGCACCGTTCTTCCTGTGGCTTCTCCTGCGTCGCCAGGGCGGGCTCTCCCTATGAACACGCTGCTCGAAGCCAGGGGCATCTCGTACCGGTCCGGCGGACGCCTGCTTGTGAATGGCGTCGACTTCACCGTCGAGGCAGGCCGCTTCACCATCGTGATCGGGCCGAACGGAGCCGGTAAATCGACGCTTCTGCGCCTGCTGTGCGGCGAGCTCGCACCCACGGAGGGGACGATCCGCCTGAACGGCGATCCCATGCACTCGATCCCGCCCTGGCGGCTCGCACATCTGCGCGCGGTCATGCCGCAGGCCTCGGAGCTCGGCTTCCCGTTCAGTGCCTTCGAGGTGGCCGGACTGGGCGTGGAGGGGATCGGCCGCGGCCTTTCCAGAAATGACCGCGAGCGGATCGTCGAGGAGGCGTTGGAGCGGGCCGACGTCGCCCATCTGGCCCATCGCAACTACCAGACCCTATCGGGCGGCGAGCGCCAGAGGGTGCATTTCGCGCGCGTGCTGGCCCAGCTGAGGGCGGGGCGCAGCGTGGAGAGGCGCCAGATCCTCCTTCTGGACGAGCCCATCGCCAGCCTCGACCTGAAGCACCAGCTCATTCTGCTCGAGCAGGCGCGTCTTCTTGCGCGGGAAGGGCTCGGCGTCGTGGCGGTCCTGCACGATCTGCAGCATGCGGCAGGCCTCGGTGACGATCTCGCTCTCATGCACGAAGGAAGGCTCGTCGCCAGGGGAGCTTCCGACAAGGTGCTCACGCCTGAGCGGCTTGAAGCGGTATTCGGCGTGCGCCTGAAGACGGAGCGCCTGCCATCTCATCCGTGGATGCTGACCGGCGCGCAGGGTCCCGCCCTTGACAGTCATGGGTCTGGCGGGCGCTAACTGGCTCCATCGAGCGGGTAATCCGCCCTCATGCCGGAATGGACCATGGCGAGTGTTCGAGACAGGCTCGAAGGCATTCTGTCGCTGCTGAGCGAGCGCGCCGCAGACGAACGCGTCTTCCTGCGCGTCTATGACGACGCCGCACGCATCGCCGCGGACGCGGCCGACGCACGCCGAAAGGCAGGGCTGTCTCTCGGGCCGCTCGACGGTGCCATCATGTCGGTCAAGGATCTGTTCGACGTCGCTGGCGAGACGACGACCGCCGGATCCGTCGCCCTGCGGGACGCTCCGCCCGCACAAAGGGATGCGACCGTCGTCAGCCGGCTGAGGCAGGCGGGCGCCGTGATCGTCGGCAAGACCAACATGGTCGAGTTCGCCTTTTCCGGGCTCGGCCTCAATCCGCATTTCGGAACGCCCCGCAATGCGGCAGATCCTGACCGCATCCCGGGAGGCTCTTCCTCCGGGGCCGGCGTGAGCGTGGCCGAAGGCACGAGCGACATCTCCATCGGCAGCGACACCGGCGGATCCGTGCGCATTCCGGCGGCGCTCAACGGCGTGGTCGGCTTCAAGCCCACGGCACGCCGGGTTCCCTTGGATGGGGTGTTCACCCTTGCCCCGACCCTCGACTCCGTCGGCCCCTTGGCGCGAAGCGTTCAGGACTGCGCGGACGCAGACGCAGTCATGGCCGGCGAGGAGCCACGGCCGCTGTCAGCCTTTTCCCTGTCCGGCCTAAGGATCGGCGTGCCGCGCGGTCGCTTGTTCGACGAGCAGGAGCCTGTGGTCGGGCAGGCTTTCGAAGCGAGCCTGAAGCGTCTCGAACGGGTGGGCGCGAGAATCGTCGATCACAGCATCGAGGATCTGCTCGCCGCGATGGCGGAGACGACCGTCCAGGCCTCGATCGCGTCCATCGAGGCGTCCGAGGTGCACGCTGACTGGCTCGACGCCAAGGCCGACCTGATCGATCCGCGCGTGCGCTGGTGGATCGCCCGCAGCGCGAAAGTGCCGGCGCCCGTGTACATCCGCATGATCCGGCGGCGGACGGCCCTCGTCGCCGCCATGGATGAGCGGCTCGCGCCGATCGACGTGCTCGCCCTGCCGACGACGACGATCACGGCTCCCCTGACGGAGCCGCTGCTGACCGACGACAAGCTCTACAACCGGATGGACTGGCTGGTGCTGCGCAACACCATGTTCGGCAACCAGTTCGACCTGACCGGTATCTCTCTGCCGATCCCCGGATATGATCTCCCCATCGGCTTTATGCTGGTGGCACGCCACGGTCAGGACCGCCGGCTGCTCGACATCGCCGCGAGCGTCGAGCGCGAGCTCGGCGCCTGACCGATTCGCTATTGCAGCCTCTCAAGCGCCCGCATCACCCCACGCAGCTCCGCGAGTCCCTTGAGCCGGCCGATGGCCGTATAGCCCGGATTGACGAGGCGATCCGGATCGAGATCGTCGAGCATGCGGTGGCCGTGGTCCGGCCGGAACGGAATTGCCTCGGATCTGGGGCGCCGACGATCCTCCCTGAGAAGCGCGCCGATCACCGCCACCATGTCCACGTCGCCGTCGAGGTGGTCGGCCTCGTGGAAGCTGAAGCCGTCCGCGTCCCGCTTCGTCGCCCGCAAATGCACGAAGTGGATGCGGTCCGCGAAGCGCTGCGCCATCGCCGGCAGGTCGTTGTCGGCCCGCACCCCGAGGCTGCCGGTGCAGAAGCACATGCCGTTGGACGCCGACGGCACGGCCCGGAAGAGCCGGTCGTAGTCGTCCGCCGTCGAGGCGATCCGCGGCAGGCCGAAGAGGGGTCGGGGCGGGTCGTCCGGATGGAGGGTTAGCTTCACGCCGAGGCGTTCCGCCACCGGAGCCACCGCTTCCAGGAAGGCGATCAGGTTAGCGCGAAGCCGCTCGGGGCCGATGCCCCTATAGGCTTCCAGCCGTTCCTGGAAGCCCGCTAGATCAAGGGCCTCGGTGGTCGTGCCGGGAAGCCCCGCCGCGATGGTGCGGGTGAGCGTCTGCGCCTCGTCGTCCGTCAGACTCGCGGCCACCGCCTTCGCGCGTGCCCTGGTCGCCTCGTCGTAATCGGCGTCGGCGCCCCTGCGCTTCAGGATGTACAGGTCGAAGGCGGCAAGGCGCGCCTGGTCGAAACGAAGCGCCGTCGCACCAGTCGGAAGCGGCCAGTCCAGATCGGTCCGGGTCCAGTCCAGTACCGGCATGAAATTGTAGCAGACAATCCTCGGACCGCCTGCGGCGACGGCTTCGAGGCTGGCGACCCAAGCCTCGATGGAGCGCTTGGCATCATGCCCGAGGCGCTTCACGTCGTCCGGAACCGGGATGCTTTCCACCACGCTCCATGTCAGCGGAGTGCGCCCTGGCGGCGTGTTCTCGATCAGGTCCCGGTGACGTTCGACCTCGGCGCGTGTCCATGCTTCGCCGGGCGGAACCTGGTGCAGGGCGGACACGATGTCCGTGGCGCCTGCCTGCCGCACATGATCGAGCCGCACCGGATCTTCCGGGCCAAACCATCGCCACGCCTGCCGCATGGGTAATCTCCTTTTGCTCGCAACTTGTTAGCATGATGGCCATTGACTTTCCAAAACGTTTCGGATGGACTGCGGGCAGGGAGAGTTTCCTGTCCGTGTCGAAGCTGAAGCAACTCGCGCAAACGCTGGGTCTGTCGATCACGACCGTTTCTCGGGCGCTCGATGGCTATGCGGACGTGGCGCCTGCCACCCGCGAGCGGGTCCGCGCAGCCGCGCAGGCCATCAACTATCGGCCGAATTCCGCCGCACGCAGCCTGAGGCGCCGCAGGGCCGAGGCCATCGCCGTGACCCTGCCGATGGAGCCCGGGCGCTTCGGGCCTCCCGTGTTCCTGAACATCATGGCGGCATGCGGCCAGCGGCTGGCGGAGGAGGGGCTCGACCTGATGCTGCTGCCGACCACGAGCCGCGCCGCCGAGATGGAAACCTACCGCCGGCTCATCGACGGCGGGCGTGCGGATGCGGTCATCGTCGTGCGCACCCGGCTCGAGGACGAGCGTGTAGCCTTCTTGAAGGAGCGCGGGGTTCCCTTCGTCACGCATGGGCGCACGGCACGCGCGGAAGACCACGCCTTCATCGATGGCGATGGCGAGAGCGGCTTCAGGGAGGCCACGCGCCTGCTCGCTTCCCTCGGGCACCGCCGCATTGCGCACATCGCGGCCCCGCAGGACCTGACCTTCGCCCATCTGCGCCGCAGGGGATGGCTGGCGGGTCTCGCCGAGGAGGGGCTGGACGGTCCGCTCGAACATGTCGCCCAGCCGTCCGAGGCCGGCGGATACGAGGCCGCGCAGAGCCTTCTGGATCTCCCTTCGCCGCCGACCGGTCTGCTCTGTGCCACCGACAGCATCGCCATCGGCGCCTTGAGCGCTCTCAGGGAGCGAGGGCTCGTCGCCGGGCGCGATATCGCCGTGATCGGGCACGATAATCTGCCTCTGGCAGCCTTCACCGATCCGCCGCTCTCCACCATGGAGATCGCCGCTCCCGATGTGGGGCGCCAGCTCGCCGAGATGCTGATCGCCCGCCTGGGCGGACGCGATCCTCGGGAGCTGCAGACCGTTCTGCCGGTTCGGCAGGTTCCGCGGGCCACCCACGGAATGCCGGGCTGATCCGAAAGCCGTTCGGCCTCCCGGACCCGGGCCGAGCGGCGCAGCGAAAGGGGCCGACGGAGGAAATACATGACGCATCAGGTGCCATTCCGCGCCATTGCCGTCGCGGCCGCCCTATTCGGAGGGATCTCCGCCGCGCAGGCGCAGGAAACGATCTTCTACTCGACCCAGCTTCGCCCCATCGAGGAAGCCACCAAAGTCCGCGAGGTGCTGCTGGAAGGCTTGCCCGGCAAGGTCACCTACGTGGTGGACGAGCCTCCCGCCTTCGCCGTGAGGATGAAGGCGGAAACCCAGGCCGGCAAGCGCACGGCCAGCGTGGTCGGCGCCCTGCACGGGGAGCTGCAGCCGCACGTGCCGGTCGACCTCCAGCCCATCGACGACGTGGCCGCGAAGCTGAAGGACCGCGGCATCCCGGCGAGCCTCATGGATCTCGGCAAGCTCGGCACTGGCCAGCAGCAGTACATCCCGTGGATGCAGGCGACCTACGTAATGGTCGCCAACAAGCAGGCCCTGCAATACCTGCCGGCCGGCGCCGACGTGAACACGCTCACCTACGAGCAGCTTCAGCAGTGGGCCAAGAACATCGCCGACAAGACGGGCCAGCGCCGCCTCGGCTTCCCGGCGGGCCCCACGGGCCTCATGCCGCGCTTCTTCCAGGGCTACTTCTATCCGTCCTTCACCGGCGGAGTCGTCTCGACCTTCAAGTCGGCGGACGCGGAGGCCGGCTGGAATGCCATGAAGGCATTGTGGGCCGTGTCGAACCCGAACTCCACCAACTACAACTTCATGCAGGAGCCCCTGCTGGCCGGTGAGGTCTGGATCGCCTGGGACCACATCGCCCGCGTTAAGGAGGCCCTCACCCTCCAGCCTGACCAGTTCGTGGCCTTCCCGGCGCCCGCCGGCCCGAAAGGACGCGGCTACATGCCGGTGATCGCCGGCCTCGCGATCCCTAAGGATTCACCGAACCGGGCAGGCGCGGTTGCGGTGATCGAGCACATGACGAAGCCTGAGACCCAGATCCTGACGGCGGCGGAGGTAGGCTTCTTCCCCGTGGTGAAGGCGGAGCTGCCGGCGGATCTTGCGCCCGGAATCAAGCTCCTCGCTGGCGCGGTGGACGCCACGCAGAACGCCAAGGACGCTCTCGTGTCGCTCCTGCCCGTGGGCCTCGGCGCCAAGGGCGGCGAGTTCAACAAGGTATACACCGACACGTTCCAGCGCATCGTCCTGCGCAACGAGCCGGTGAAGGAGGTGCTCGAAAGCCAGGCCAAGGTGCTCGATGCGCTGATGAAGGACACCGGAGCGCCGTGCTGGGCGCCCGATAAGCCGAGTCAGGGCGCCTGCCCGGTCAACTGATCGAAGCGCAAGCCCGGCGGGCAAAGGTCCGCCGGGCTTCCTACCTGTGATCGGAGCGGTCCCATGCCCTCGCGCACGTCCTGGATTCCCTATGCTCTCGTCGCGCCGTCCGTGGCCTTCCTGGCGGCGTTCTTCCTCGTGCCGCTCGTCCAGACCATCTGGCTGTCGTTCTCCGTCGACGACAGTCTCTCGCTTGCCAATTACCAGCGCATGGCGGGCGACCTGAACTTCTCGCTCGCAGTTCAGAACACGTTTCTGCTGACCCTCGTGGTCGTGCCCGTGCAGGTGGCGCTGGCGCTCGCCATGGCCACCATGGTGTCGAAGCTGGAAAGAGGGCGCGACTTGGCGCTCTGGATCCTCACCATCCCGCTCGGCATCTCGGATCTGGCGGCCGGTCTCGCATGGCTGTCTCTGCTGCAGAACTCCGGCTATCTGAACTCCGCGCTCTATGCGCTCGGATTCATTCCCGGCCCCGTAGGATGGCTCTCGCAGGAGACGCCCTGGACGCTGTTTGCCGCCATCGCCTTGGCCGAGATCTGGCGCGCCACCGCCATCGTGCTGGTGATCCTCATCGCCGGCCTGCAGCTCATCCCGAAGGAGTTCGGCGAGGCGGCGGAGATCTTCGGCGCGAAGCCCTGGACGCGGTTTCGCAAGATCGCCCTGCCGCTCCTGAAGCCCAGCCTGCAATCGGCGCTGATCCTTCGCACGGTGCTGGCCTTCGAGGTCTTCGCCGTCGTCTATGCCCTCGGCGGCCGCAATTTCCCGGTGCTCGCCGGCGAGGCCTATGTCTGGCAGAACGAGAACCAGAACTACGGCGTAGCGGCCGCCTATGCGGTCCTCATCATGGCGATCTCGCTCGCCGCCACCGCCCTGTACCTGCGCGTCCTGCGGACCCGTCCGGAGCAGCTGCCATGACCGCTACCGTATCCGACCTTCCGCAACCGGCCGCGAGCCGAGGCATGACGCTTCCGTCCGCGCGGCGCCTGCTGCTGTGGACCGGCATCGCGGTTCTGCTCGCCTGGGTGCTCGTGCCGATCTACTTCGTGGCACTCGGGGCCTTCGGCGGCCGTCTCGGCGTGTTCCGCTGGCCGAAATCGATCTGGCCTACGGACGTGTCCTTCGCGCCGATGATGCAGTTCCTCGCCATCGAGGGCGTGTTCAATGCCCTCGTCAACTCGCTCATCGCCGCGGGCCTGACGGTGGTGTTCTCCATCCTGCTCGGCGCGCCGGCCGGCTATGCACTCGCGCGCTACGCCTTCCGCGGGCAGAATGCCTATCGGCTGCTCGTCCTCCTCACCCGCGCTTTCCCGCTCGCGATCCTGGCACTGCCGCTGACGGTCTCCTTCATTCGGCTCGGCCTCTACGACACGCCCTTCGGCGTCTCGCTCATCCATACGGTGCTGGCGCTGCCTTTCGCGGCGCTCGTGACCCAGAGCCTGTTCATGGGCATTCCACGGGAATACGAGGAAGCCGCTTGGGTCTTCGGCTGCACGCGCTTCCAAGCCTTCCTGAAGGTGGTGCTGCCGCTGGCGCTGCCGGGGCTCGCGGCGACGGCGATTTTCGCTTTCGTGATCTCCTGGAACGAGGTCTTCGCCGCCTCGATCCTCACCGTGCGCGAGCGGACGCTCACCGCCTATCTGCTGCGGATCCTCGCAGAGAGCCCGCTGCATTACCGCTTTGCGGGCGGCTTCATCCTGATCCTCCCTTCCGTGCTCTTCATCTTCGCGGTCAGGAAATACCTGTTCGCGGTGTGGGGCATCGCCAGCAAATAACGGAGCCTCTCATGGCCGATATCGTCATCGACCGCGTCGTCAAGGAATTCGGCTCCTTCCGCGCCCTGCAGGAGGTGTCGCTCAACGTCCGCGACGGCGAATTCGTCGCGCTGCTGGGCCCGTCGGGGTGCGGAAAGACCACGTTGCTCCGCATCATCGCAGGGTTGGAGAAGCAGGATGCCGGCCGGATCGTGATCGGCGGGCAGGACGTGAGCGAGCTCGCGCCGCGCAAGCGCGGCCTCGCCATGGTGTTCCAGAACTACGCCGTCTTCCCGCACATGACCGTGTTCGAGAACGTCGCCTTCGGCCTGCGGATGAAGAAGGCGCCGCAGGACGAGGTGAAGCGGAAGGTGGAACGCGCCGCCGCGCTGCTGCACATCGAGGGCTATCTCGACCGCTACCCGGCCAAGCTCTCCGGCGGCCAGCGCCAGCGCGTGGCCGTCGCCCGGGCGCTGGCAGTCGAGCCCGCCGTGCTGCTCATGGATGAGCCGCTGTCCAACCTCGATGCGCTGCTGCGGCTCGAAATGCGCACGGAACTGAAGGCGGTCCTGCGCGAGGCCGGCACCACCACCATCTACGTGACCCACGACCAGACGGAGGCCATGGGCCTCGCCGACCGCATCGCCGTCATGTATGGCGGCAAGATCGACCAGATCGGGACGCCGCTGGAGGTCTATGCAACGCCGGCGACGCGCTTCGTGGGCGGCTTCCTGGGCAGCCCGCCGATGAACTTCATCAAGGTGAAATGCAGCCAGGGAACGGCCCAGATCGGCGACGCCACCCTGCCGTGCCCGTCGGTCGGTGACGAGATGGAGCTCGGGCTGCGGGGCGAAGATGCCAGCCTGGCTTCCAATGGGTCGGGCATTCCCTTCGATGTGCGGGTGGTGGAGCCGATGGGGTCCCATCTCCTCCTCACGGGCGCCATCGACGGGCAGCTTGCCCGCATCGTGGCGCCGCCCACCGCGAAGGTGAATGCCGGGGAGCGCGTCCGCCTGACCGTCGATCCCTCCCGCGTGACCTGGATCGACGGCGCCACCGGCCGCGCCGTCGCACGAGCATGATTGGAGTATGACCATGGACGACATGAACCGATACGACATGGACGAGGCCGCCCGTGCGATCCTCGCGCGCAACGACCGCGGCGGCTACACGGTCCCGACCCATGGTCTCTATCCGTTCCAATGGAACTGGGACTCCGCCTTCGTGGCGATGGGTTTCGCGACCTATGACGTGGACCGGGCCTATCGCGAACTGGAGCGGCTGGTCGAAGGACAGTGGGACGATGGGATGATCCCGCATATCGTGTTCCACGCGCCGAGCGACACGTATTTTCCGGGTCCGGAGGTTTGGGGCACGACGCATCGCATTCCGACGTCCGGCATCACCCAGCCGCCCGTGTTCGGCATGGCGCTGCGCGAGGTTCACAGGGCCGCGACGGCGACCCGCGTTTCCAGTGCGGAGGAGCGGAGCCGCGCCCTGTTCCAGGCCGCTTTGCGCCATCACCGCTGGTGGCTGCGGGCCCGGGATCCCGACAGGACGGGCCTTGTGGCAATCCTCCATCCATGGGAGAGCGGAAGCGACAATTCCCCCGCGTGGGACATCGCCTTCGCGCGTGTGCCGACCAGCACCGCGACGGTCATCCGTCGTCGCGACCTTGGGCATGTGGATCCGGCCATGCGTCCGCGCGACGTCGATTACCAGCGGTTCATTCATCTGGTCGACCTCTACCGCGATTGCGGCTGGGACCCGGCGCAGCAATGGGCACGGGCGCCCTTCAAGGTGGCCGAGGTCCAGATGACGTCCATCCTGGCGCGCTCAACGGCGGATCTCCTCGTCCTGGCGCAGACTCTCGGAACGGACCAGGAGAGGAACGAGCTGCGCGAGATGCTGGATCTACTCGTGACAGGGCTGGCCCGCCGCTGGCGGCCGGAGCTCAAGCGCTTCGTCTCACTCGACCTGATCTCCGGCGAGGACATCGATGCTCCCACCCAGGCAGGCTTCATGCCGCTCCTGGCGGTCCGGCTGGACGACGAGCAGCGTAGGGCGGTGGGCGAGGAGATTGCCCGTTGGTGCGACAACGCCGTCGGGGCGCTGCCGTCAACCCCGTCCTTCTCCCCGTCCTTCGAGCCGAAGCGATACTGGCGCGGCCCAATCTGGGCCGTGGTAAACTGGCTCGTCGCCGACGGGCTCCGGGCCAACGGCCTGACGCAGCTTGCGTCCTCTGTCGAGCATGGCATCGTCCGCGCCATCGAGCGCACAGGTTTCTTCGAATATTTCGATCCGACGACGGGCGAGGGAGCAGGAGGCGACACGTTCTCCTGGACCGCCGCAGCCTATCTCGTCCTCCGCCGACGGGCGGGGAACTCCGTCTGATGAGCCGCGACCGCCTCAGCGGCCGCTTCGCCCTGATCACGGGCGCGTCGCGGGGCATCGGGCGCGCGGTCGCGGAACGGTTCGCGGCCGAGGGCGCGACGGTTGCGATCAACCATTGGCGCGACGGCCTGGAGGCCGAGACCGCGCTGGAGGCTTGCCGCAGGGCATCGGCGGAGAGCGGTCATGGGACATGTCGGCACTGTCTCGTCGAAGCCGATGTCAGCTCGGTCGCGGCCGTCGGTGCCATGGTCGACGAGACCGTCCAGGCCTTCGGACGACTCGACATTCTCGTCAACAACGCCGGCATCCAGGCTCCCACGCCGGGGGACGCCTATAATCCGGAAATCCTCGAACGGGTTCTGGCGGTCAACCTGCTCGGCGCCGCTCATTGCGCGCGGGCGGCCATCCGCCACTTCCTGTCCCGGCCGGGCGGCGGCGCCATCGTCAATACTTCGAGTGCGCACGAGGTGATCCCGAAGCCCGGCTATCTCGCCTATTCCATCAGTAAGGGCGGGCTCGGCAGCTTGACCAGGACGCTGGCGCTCGAATTTGCCGACCGCGGCATCCGGGTGAACGCGGTCGGCCCCGGCGCGACCCTCACGAGCATCAACGATTCCTGGCGCAACGACCCGGCCCGCGTCGCGGAGGTCGAGCGGCACATCCCCATGGGCCATGTGGTCTCGCCGGAAGCACTCGCACCGGTCTTCGCCTTCCTGGCCTCGGACGAGGCGGCTTACGTGACCGGACAGACCCTGTTCGCCGATGGCGGCCTCACGCTCTATGCGGATTTCAAGGACAACTGGGCCTCCTGAGCCCTCCCGATCAGCCATTATTGACATTGACGCGGCAGGCCGTTGGGCGAAGCTGGCCGGCTCCAGGAGCGGACCGCAGTCACGACGTCGCGTCCCGAGCCGGAACCAGGCGCTCCCGGCATCGCGGTTCTCTCGCTGACAAGGAGGATGCCATGCCCAAATTCGTCATCGAACGCGAGATGCCCAATGTCGGCAAGATGTCCGACGCCGATTTCAAAGGAGCGGCGGAAAAATCCTGCGACGTGCTGCGGGCCATCGGTCCGGAGGTGCAGTGGGTCCAGAGCTACGTCACTGGAGACAAGATCTACTGCGTCTACTACGCGGCGAACGAGGGCCTGATCCGCGAACATGCGGAACGCGCCGGGTTCCCGGCCGATCGAATCAGCAGGGTCGAGCGGGTGATCGAGCCTGCTACGGCGGAGGGCTGATACGCTTCGCATCCGGGTGGCTCAGGGCCGGGGCCCGGCCGCATCTGGTCACGTTGTCGTTCCGGCCTAGATTCTTGGGAAATTCCCTTTGGAGGAAGGAACCATGGGTCTCAGCCGTCGTGCCTTCATCTTCGGGGCGCCCGCCGCAATGGGCGCCTCGACCCTGCTGAACGCGGGAAGCCTCGCCCAGCCGCTCGGAGCCCGTTCCGCCTATGCGGCGATGTACGCGCCCATCGACGACGATCTCTATCCGATTCCGGGCATCGACCTGTCGAAGATCCATCCGGCCTTCCTCCGCAAGGTCGTACCCTACGAGACACCGGAGGCTCCGGGCACCATCGTGGTCGATCCGAGGGCCCGTTACCTGTACCTCGTTCAGGAGGGGGGCGTCGCGATCCGCTACGGCGTCGGGGTCGGGCGCACGGGATTCGGCTGGTCCGGGACGGCGACCGTGGGCGACAAACAGGAGTGGCCGGACTGGTATCCGCCGAAGGAGATGTTCGAGCGCCAGCCCGAGTTGATGGAGCTGATGGGCGAGCTGCCCGGAGGTCCCGGCATGCCGGGCGGCCCCGGGAATCCGCTCGGAGCGCGCGCGCTTTACCTGTGGCAGGGCAAGAAGGACACCCTCTACCGCATCCACGGCACATTCGAGCCATGGACCATCGGAACCAACGTCTCGTCCGGCTGCATCCGGATGATCAATCAGGATGCAATCGACCTCTACAACCGCACCCCCCTCGGCACGAAGGTCGTGGTGCTGGGATCGTCCGGACGTCAAAAGCGGCCATCGACAGCATTGCGCACCTGAGATCGGGCGCGGTCCATAAGCGGAATTGTCAAGCTCGAACGGGCACGTCCGGATCGAAAGGTTCGGTTGTCGCTAACGCTCGGTTAAATCCTCGGCGGCACACTCCTGTCCATGCCCCAAGCCGCGCCGAAGCCTCTTCGCCTTATTCTCCGCTCCTTCAGGTCGCGGTTTGCTCCAATTTTGCCATTCTTTGTTTCCAGTAATCGGCTCGATAAGCCGGGCGGATGCAAAGACATCAAGGGGATTTCTCAGTTCGTCCGGGCTCTGGGAGGACGCACCGTGGGGTCCGCGCCGAACGTCCGTCGTCGCGTCGCAAGGAATCTATCCCTGCGCCTGGGTTTCTGCTCTGCTGCCATCGCGACCAGTCTTCTCGTCACGCCCGCCGGCACCCAGGACGCGTCGGCCCTCGGCGAGACGCGCACTATCAGCTTCTTCCACACCCATACGCGGGAGAGCGCGACGATCACGTATCGCCGCAACGGGCGCTATGACGAACAGGCGCTCGAGCAGCTGAACTGGCTCCTGCGCGACTGGCGGGTGAACAAGCCCGCCAAGATGGATCCGCGCCTTTTCGACATCCTTTGGGAGATCCAACAAGAGGCCGGGTCGCGAGAGCCGTTCCATGTGATCTCCGCCTATCGCTCGCCCGAAACCAACGGCATGCTGCGCCGCCGATCGAACGGCGTCTCGGAGCACAGCCAGCATATGCTCGGCAAGGCGATGGACGTCCGCCTGCCAGACGTGGATACAGGGCGCCTGCGGGCTATCGCCATGAAGCTGCAATATGGCGGCGTCGGCTATTATCCCTCGTCCCAGTTCGTTCACGTGGACGTGGGCAATGTGCGTGCCTGGCCGCGCATGTCGCAGGAGCAACTCGCCCGGCTCTTCCCGGACGGCAAGACCCTCCATCTGCCGGCGAGCGGAAGGCCACTGTCGGGCTACGAACAGGCAAGGGCCGAGATTCTGTCGCGGAATGCCGCTTTCGCCGCACAGGCCTCCGCAGGCGGCGGTTCCGTGGGCAGCCTCTTCGCAACGCTGTTCGGCCGCAAGGCAGCGCCGCCCGCCCAAGCGGAACGGCCGGCGGAGCCGGCCCACACGCAGGTTGCCTCCGCGTCGCCGGAGGTCGCGGTTCCCGAACCCGTCGACAGGGCACTCGCCCTGGCACCGATCCCCCCGCGGCGCCCGCAGGAGCTGCTCCTCGCGAGCGCCCCTGAGGCGCCGGAGCCTGCCGTGGCTCTAGCCCCGGCCTATGTGACCGCGGCGGCGACCGAGCCGGTCCTCGGCTTCGACCGGGAGGCTGCCGTGCGGGCGATTTTCGAGCCGCACCCGGCTGCCGCGAATGTCGGCTTCTCGCCCTCGCTCCAGACCGAATTGAGCGCCACGGCCTTCACCGGGCCGGCCGTGAAACCGCTGCCGCTCGTGCAGCAGGTCGTGCGCCAAGCGCAGCTGGATTTCTGAGCCCTCGTGCAGCCGAGACGCTTCGTCAGGGGCGGAGGTTCGGCTGCTCCGCCGTAAGCTTGGGGAGTTCCTTCGTCATCCACTCGACCATCTCGTCCTTGGTCCGCAGGTGCTCGGGCATGGGGATGAAGGGGGCGTAGGAATCGTAGATCGCCACCTGGTCTCGCTCGCCCAGGATCGGGTCGACGTCGCCTTCCGCGTCCAAGATCACTCCGTCGCCTACCCACAGCAGGAGCCCCCATAGGGCCACGAAGAAACCTGCGATAGGGGCCAAGAGGGCAACTGCAAGATCCACGATCGACTCCTCCACGCCCCACGCCGTCTCTTCCCCGTTCGGCGGGTCTCCGGCGCCTGGGTCTCGGCAGCGGGCCGACGGTTTGACAGTGTAGTCCATATGGGATCGCTCAGAAAGGAAGTCGCCTGACGCTGCCTAAAAAATCGCCGGCCGTCAGCGGCCACCCCGCCGGGCTCGGGGTTCCTTCATCTGCGGCCGACGTCGCGATCTTTCAGCCGCGTCAGGCGTTTTCTCGTCGACGGCGCTTTCTGGCCGGTCAGGATCGACGGGCACGGGCTGTTATCCCTGAACGGGAGGCTCTCATGAGAACGTACTACGTGTTCCAATCGGCCTCGGCCCCCGGCCTGCGCGGCTTCGCCGAGGATCCGCAGGGTGCCAATCTGCCCGCCGAGGACGGCCCGTGGACCCTCGTACAGCAGATCGGACCCGACGAGGAATGGACAGTCGATGTGAGCCGGGCGGTCGTTGCCGCCGGCATACTCGAGAACGGCTTCTATCTCTGGGGACCGGTCAACCGAGCAATGCCGTTTCATCCGGTCATCGAAAGTGACCGCGTCGAAGGAACGGTCGTCTACGATTCTAATGCCAACCAGATCGGCACCATCAAGCGGCTGCTGATCGAGAAGGTGAGCGGCCGTGTCTTGTACGTGGACGTGATCTTCGGCGGCTTTCTGGGCATTGGCGCACATCACCGCACCATCCCATGGGACAAGCTCTCCTACGATCGGGAACTCGAAGGCTATCGTACGGACGTCACGGAGGAGCAGGTCCAGGGCGCGCCTGAATTCTACGGCGACGACCAAGTCTGGCCCGACCGCAGGCGTGAACTGGAGCTCAGGGATTACTGGCACGATTTTCCCCGCGGCCCCATTTGAAGGATCCGAGCCCGAAAAATCCTTCGACTGACGGGGGTGTATTGCTTCATGTGAAGGCCGGCGCATCGGAAATGTGGCAGTGTGTGCTCTCGTGCTGGAGAACGGCCATGGGGATTTGACCTGTCTCGTCTGCCTCGACGCCCTCAACGAAGCATGCCGCGAGCTCGAGACCGCTCGGCTCAATTGCGGCAAAGCTTCCTCGGCGCTGGCGACCTCCCGCGAGAAGCTGGATCAGGTCGTGGAAAGCGCTTTTCGGCAGCAGTCGTTCCGTCCGATCGAAGCCCTGTTTTGCGAGGAGGAGGCCGCACTGGCCCACTACGAGAAAGCCGTTGCGGATCTGGCCCGGGCAGAAGGGCGATGGTGGGCGATGCGTGCCGCTCTGGCCTACGAGCAGGAGATGATGCGGCGCGAGGCAGCGGGGTGCAGACGGCTGAACTGAGCCACGATCGGCGGAACAACTGGGCGCTTCAGCCGTTGGACAGATGAGTTCATTGCTCTTCCTCTGGACAACTCAGGAGCCTGATGGGAAGCCCTTCAGGCTCCTTTTCTTTACCTCCCGGAGGTGCCGGTGATCGCCTAATGGATCGGCCGCATGTAAAGAAGGCCTGTCCTTCAAGTTGAGCGCGATCATCTTCTATGACACACTCCTGCAGGCCTTGGGCTTGTGCACTCCAAGCCAACGACGGACCCGAGCGATGGCCAGAGCAGATGAGCGGGGTGTGCGTCATCAGCGGGTTATGGGCCCGCTCCTCTTTGCTGCAGTGATTCTCGGCCTCCTCGGCCTGCCTGTGGCGGTGTGGCTGGACCTACGGCTTCTCTCCGAAAATATGCTGCGCAGCCAAGCTGGCGAGATCAGCCGCGTCATCGACGTGATGCGCGCGTTCTATGGCAGCGACGTCGTAGGACGGGCGCTTCAGGCGGATGGGTCCGTCGCCGTCACCCACAACTACCGTGACGTCGCAGGTGCCATCCCGATCCCGGCGACGCTCTCTATCGAGCTTGGCAAGCGCATCAGCGCCGATGACGGTTCCGTCAAGTACCGCTTCGTTTCGGACCTGCCCTTTCAAGGCCGGGAACCCCATCAGCTCGACCGGTTCGAGCAGGACGCGCTCGCGGCTCTGCGCACCAACCCGAAGGAGTCGGTGGTTGAAACGTCAGGGTCGCTGCTCGAACGCTCCGTCCGCGTGGCGAGTCCGGTCGTCATGGGAGAGGTCTGCGTCGGCTGCCACAACGTTCATCCGGACAGTCCGAAGCGTGACTGGGTCGTGGGGGATGTGCGCGGCATTCAGGAGATCTCGGTCGTCCAGCCGATCGCCGCGAACATCTTCTCGTTCAAGTATCTGCTCCTGTACTTCCTGTTCGCGGGCTTGGCGGGTCTGGCCTTCATTCTCATGCAGCGCCGGCAGGCCGCCCTGATCACAGGGATGAACCGGGAACTCGCGGAAGCCAACGACTTTCTTGCAACGATTTCGATGAAGATCGCCAAGTATCTGCCACCGCAGATCTACAAGAGCATCTTCAGCGGCCAGAAGGATGTCGCCATCGCGACGGAGCGCAAGAAGCTGACGATCTTCTTCTCCGACATCAAGGATTTCACCGCCATATCCGAGCGCCTTCAGCCGGAGGATCTCACGGCCCTGCTAAACCAGTACTTCACGGAGATGTCGGCCATTGCCCTCAAGCATGGCGCCACGGTCGACAAGTTCATCGGAGATGCGATCCTGGTCTTCTTCGGGGACCCGGACACCAAGGGCGTCGAGGAGGACGCGCGTGCCTGCCTGCGGATGGCCGTCGACATGCAGCGCAGGCTGGAGCAACTCAATTCCATATGGCGTCAGCAGGGAATCGAGCAGCCGTTCCGGGCGCGCATGGGCATCAACACAGGCTACTGCAATGTCGGCAACTTCGGCAGCGAAGACCGCATGGACTACACGATCATCGGCGCCGAGGCGAACCTCGCGGCGCGGCTGCAGTCCATTGCGGAGCCGGGCGGCATTTGCCTCAGCTACGAGACCTATGCGCTGGTGCGGGACATGGTCCGCGCGCGCCCCCTGCCGCCGATCGCCATGAAAGGCATCAGCCGCGAGGTCGTCCCCTACTCGGTCGAGGGGCTTCTGGGGGATCTCGCCCAGCGCCCGCAGGTCATCAGCGAGCACGCTATAGGCCTCGACCTGTTCCTCGACCTTGAGGCGCTCGACGAGCGGAGTGTGGAGCGGGCGCGGCAGCGGCTGGCGGAGGCGCTGTTGGCGCTGACGGCCAAGGAGAGCCGGACGCCGGTCAGCTGAAGCCGAGGATCGTCGGGAGACCATTGCGTTCGTGCCGCCGGATTGCACGGCTCGCCCAACCGTCATTCGCCCGAGGGAACATGAGCGCGACGCTTGTGCAGGTCGCCACGCTTGCGGCGGTCGTTCTTAGGCTGCTCGCTGCCGCCTGAAAGATCGGGATCCTGTCTTCCGGACGAGGGTCGATTGCCCGGTCTGTCCCCTGCCGTTTCGATCGGACCGGCGGCTTTCGGCCGAGACCTGCGATGGGAGCGATCCCCTTCGGTACCTTTCCGTGGTGCCATGTCGGTCACCTGTCCCATGGATCCATGAGAGAACGTGACGGAGAATCGGCAGTTCCGGAGGAGCTACTTCCTAACGGGGCTTATGCAGGTCCGCTTTGACCCTTGGAAGTTCCTTCGTTATCCACGCGACGATCTCATCGTGAGTCTTCAGGTGATCCGGCATGGCGATGAGCGGACCGTCCGGATCGCAACTCGCAGCCCGCCTCCTGGAGTCCGTGGCCGGATCGACGGCGCTGCCTGTGCACCAGCGAGGTGAAGGAATCCTCTGTCGGATCCACATGAAGTGAAGCCCGAAAGCGGCGACAGAGGCAGCAAGCAGGACCAGGAGAATAGCTTCAAAGGGCGTTACCACGGCATGCTCCCTGTTGCACACTTCCCCAGCACGAGAACGGTCGATCCGGCGGGCAGGCTAAAATTGCTACGCTCATGAGAAAATGGACGCGAGTGAAAGAACATCTTCCCCGAGATCCGGGACCTTACCTCTTTGGATCTAGAACGATACCTCGAAATAGATAGATGATCGGATCCGTATTTCGGCTAGTCGACAAACCGGCCTCAGGGCCGGCTCGATTTTCCCCTCCTGCAATTCAGTAGGAGATGACTGACTTTTGGCAATTGGATCATGGACGGATCGTCACAGCATCTCGGCGCATATGTCGATTCTTCAAAAGCAGGCAAGACATACCTCTCGGCGATGGCCAGCACCGCCCATAGGGCTCGTCACGTCGCGCACCTCGTGCAAGCGTCAGCTCGCAAAGCAAGGGCTATATGGCATGCCCAATGTTCCGGCACTCTCTCGCGCCTTCACATCCTGCTGCCCACGCTCCTGAAGAGCGCGGCGCCCGAACCTGCCGACGAGCACGATCCCGTGCGTTCGGTCATGGGCGAAT
The DNA here is from genome assembly GCA_035645535.1 of Microvirga sp. Classification (GTDB taxonomy): domain Bacteria; phylum Pseudomonadota; class Alphaproteobacteria; order Rhizobiales; family Beijerinckiaceae; genus Microvirga. Next base: position 68,993 of record DASQMJ010000078.1, read on the forward strand.
TCGAGGCACTCGACCGGGAGCAGCAGGACAGGGTCGCCAAGAACCTGGCTCTGCTCTGGGGCAGCTTCAATAGCGCCTTCGGCGGTGTGAGTACGTTCAAGACAGCATCGGCCCTCGAGCAGCAGGCCTATATCGCCAAGCTCGAGGCGGCCGCCCGTCGCATGGAAGCCGCTCGGGGAACGGAGGCGGCGTTCCACTACGTGACCGTGGAACTCCTGCGGCAATATGTTTCTTTCCTGCAGATCGGCAGCACGGACGAAGGTGCCGTTGCTCTCGCGCGGCTCGTGGCGCCTCTGATCGACAGGGGCCATGCCATGAATGCCGAGCCGGGGATCTATCCCATAAAGTAGATCCGTGACAGCGGGACACGCTCGTTCGAGCGTATTGGACCAGCCCTCTCGACCCCGGCGATGGCACACACAGGCGGCTCCAAACAACCCCTGCGGGCACGACGGGTGCGCGGTTAACAGCAGATGACCGATACGGGATCGCCGGCCGGGAAGGTCTCTTCCAGCGCCAGTTCCAGTCTCCAGTCGAGATCCGCCGGGCTGTTGATAGGCGCGTCCATGACGTCGTCACGCCTTGACCGGCCCTCGACAGACCTGGTGCTCAATGCAGAATTGCTCTGGGGTGTACGAGTTTCAGTACGTTTCATCTTCTCCATCGGTTGCGCCCGTAAAGGGCATGCATGTTGGACAGGCACGACATCCTAGGCGTGATGTTGTCAGCGAACATGAGGGCGGCATCGGAGATTGCGGGTGATCGATCCGTCGCGGCGTTTCCTGCTCAAGTGTCAGGTGGCGCTTTCGACGACCCGCGGGCGAACGTGTTGGTCATGGGTGGAACGCGCTATTTCGCCGGGACCGAGGACATGTTCGACGTCATCATCGTCGACTCGGCGGACCGACGGGGCCGGAGGAGCCGCTTGTCACGGCAGCATCCAACCGACAATGTCGGAGCCGCCTTCGTCCCCGTGGGATGATGGTGGTGCAGAGCGGCGCGCCGTTCTTCCAGCCCGACGAACTGGCGATGGTCTGCGACCGGCTCTCCGGATTCTTCGCCGGGGTGCGGCCGTATCTTGCGCCCGTCCCGACCTATGCAGGCGGCATGCTCGCCCTCGTCGCGGCGGGCGAGTCCCGCGATGCGGTGCGGCCTTCCGTGCAAGGTCCTGCGCGAGCGCTTCGGTTTGTTGCAAGAAAAGACCCACTATCACACGCCGGAGGTGCATCGGGCGGCGTTCACCCTCGCCGCCTCATTCGAGTCATCCCTCCGGAGCGAGGATCCGGCGCCCGCAGGTTTCCTGAAATCGAGAACCTGAGCCCCGCGGGGCCCACCTGACCGGTAGCCATTCGCGGGGAACACATCGGGCGGCGTATCGGGTCATTCTGGCTTCGCCTTGCTAGGCCGCAGAGCCGACAAGAGGATACCATGACCGTTGCTCCACCGCCTATGGCGACCCGGCACCGCACGATCAGTCCGCCCGAGTGGCCGATCCCGCGCGGCTATTCGCATGCGACGGCCGACACCGGCGCGGTACAGGCTCCCGCTGGATCAGACCACGCCCCTGTTGGGCAGATCGCCCGAACACGGCCTGTTCAGGCCAAACGATGCGAGAAAGGCGAGGTGGTCATGATCGCCCGCCGAGATCGTCACGGGCGGACGTCTTCCGGTTGGTCGTGCTGTCCTCCACTCGCCTCACGTCCAGGCGGTGGCGCCGGGGGCACGCATCACCGTCGAACCGTCGTCCAGGAACCGGAGGCCAATCCCCTCCACGAGAACCTCGTGGGTTTCGCCATCGTCGTCCAGGAAGGGCATGCGGTCGCCCACCCTCAGGCCAAGAAGGGCCGTGCCGAGCCGGGTCGCGACCGAGATCTCGGCGCCAGGCCACATCAGGTCGTCGGGATGAACGAGCAGGTGCGCCCGCGACTTCGGCTCGTCGTCGATCCGGTAAATCACGCGGCAGTTCGTGGAGACGACATCCTCAGGCAGCTCCGCCGGGTGGCAGACCTCGGCGCGACGCAGTTCCGCGAGCAGAAAGTCGACTGCCTCGCGGCCTTGCTCCTGCTGAATCATCGCCATGAACAGCAGGCGGTTGTAGTCGTTGGTCGCTAGGGTGATCGGAGGAAGACCCTGGTGCGCGTTCATGAGAACCTCCTCGGGTGCGGTCGCCCTGACGGATCGGCGAGCGCTCCTGCAGGACGTACGGGCGTGATAGGCCGGCACGCGCCGGAGGGCGCATGAGACGGCTTGGTGATTGCGAAGGGAGATGTGATGCCCCGGAGCGGCAGCAGCCTCAGAGGGAGGGCCAGCTCCTGGGGCTTACCTGCCTGCTTTGAGGCAGCCTGCGTGCGCCAGAAGGCGAAGGTTTCTCACGAGCTTGTTCATGACACCCTCAAGATAGCCCTCTTGCCCGGGAATGCAAGGTTGCGGGCGACGAAGGCTTCCACGCGAAAGGGGTAAGGGACCTGCGGGCCGGGGGCTCAATTCAGCCGGTTCCGGATCGACATAGGCGGTGCCAAGATATTGCGTTCCCTAGCGGAAGCCGCCATTAACGCTGCCCAGCGATACCCGCGCACGCCAACACACAGGAGTAAGATCAATTGCATGCAGCCTCCATGCTGGACCAAGCCCTGACACGTCTCGACGAAGCGGCCCGACACCTCGACCTCGACGCGGACGTTCTCGAGAAGTTGAAGTACCCGCGTGAGACGACGAAAGTCCGCCTGATGATCCGCATGGACGACGGCTCGCGCAAATCCTTCATGGCTTGGCGCTGCCGTTACGACGATACCCGCGGCCCGACCAAGGGCGGCATCCGCTTCCATCCGGACTCGACCATGGAGGAGGTGGAGACCCTCGCCTTTTGGATGACCTTCAAGTGCGCGGTGATGAACCTGCCCTATGGCGGCGGCAAGGGCGCCGTGCAGGTCGATCCCCATACCTTGTCGAAGGCTGAGCTGGAGCGCCTGTCGCGCGCCTACGTCCAGGCCTTTTCCAAGATCATCGGTCCTGACCGCGACATTCCGGCACCGGACGTCTACACCAACTCCATGGTCATGGGCTGGATGGCCGACGAGTATGCCTCCATTGTGGGCGAGACGACGCCTGCTGTGATCACCGGCAAGCCCATTTCGCTGGGAGGCTCGCTCGGGCGTGACGATGCGACGGCCCGCGGCGGCTACTATCTCGTCCAGCGCCTCGCCGGAAAGCTCGGATTGGCGCCGGGTGCACGGGTCGCGATCCAAGGCTTCGGCAATGCCGGCCAGCACATTGCCCGGCTGCTCGGTACCGACGGATACCGGATCGTGGCAGTCTCGGACTCGAAGGGCGCGGTCCATTGCGGGACAGGCCTCGACGTGGGCAAGCTGCTCGCGGCCAAGCGGCAGGGATCCGTTACGAGCCTTGCCGGGAGCGACGGCGTTTCCGCACTTCCTGCCGACGAACTTGTGGGAGTCGACTGTGAGCTCCTCGTTCCGGCCGCCTTGGAGGACATGATCCACGAGGACAATGCCGCCAGCGTGAAGGCCCGCGTCGTTGTCGAGCTCGCCAACGGCCCGATCACGCCCGAGGCCGACGAGAGCCTCAAGGCCAGAAACGTGGTCGTTCTTCCGGACATCCTGGCGAATGCGGGCGGTGTCACCGTCTCGTACTTCGAGTGGGTGCAGAACCGGCAGGGCTATTACTGGCCGGTCGAGGAGGTGCATGGGCGGCTGAAGGCGATGATGGAGCGCGAAGGAGATGCCGTTTGGACGCTCGCCCAGGACAAGGGCATCACCCTGCGCAGCGCCGCCTACGTGCATGCGCTCTCCAGGCTCGCGGGCGCCATCGAGGCGCACGGCACGCAACAGTTCTTCACGAGCTGAGAGCTACCATGAAACGGCCCCTGGGACGGGGCGCGGGTGGACCACGGCGCCAGGACGGCGCCGTGGTCAGCCTGCCGCGCGCCCTGTCGAAGCTCGGGTTCTGCTCCCGCACGCAGGCCGAGGCCCTGATTGCGGAGGGGCGCGTGGGCGTCGAGGGCCGGATCGTCCGCGACGCGGCGACACGTGTTGACCCCGCACGCGCCCGCATCACCGTGGACGACCAGTTGGTCGTGGCCAAGCGCAAGGTGTACCTGATGCTCAACAAGCCGCGCGGCCTCGTCACGACGCGCGACGATCCTCACGAGCGGGCGACGGTCTACGACTGCCTGGAAGGGCTCGATCTTCCGTTCGTTGCGCCCGTGGGGCGGCTCGACAAGGCGAGCGAGGGCCTGCTGCTCATGACCAACGACACCCGCTGGGCGCAGCGCGTGCTGGATCCCGCGTCGAACGTCGAGAAGGTCTATCACGTTCAGATCGACCGCCTGCCGGACGAGGGCATGCTGGAGCGGCTCGAGGCCGGCATGACGCTCGACGGCGAGCGCCTCGTCGCGAAATCGGCGAGAGTGCTCCGGGTCGGGAGGCGCAATTCCTGGCTTGAGGTTGTCCTCAGCGAGGGCAAGAACCGGCAGATCCGCCGCCTGCTCGGTGCCGTCGGGGCGGATGTGCTCCGCCTCGTGCGCATCGACGTCGGCGGAGTGCGGCTAGGCGACCTGCCGAGAGGTGCGGTCCGGCACCTCACGCCCGCCGAGAAGGCGACGCTGGATGTTCCGGCACGCGCCGTACCGGGCCTGCTCAGGCCTCCGCGGGGGTAGCAAGCCCCAGATCGTCGATCTTGGCCCGGACCTCGGCAATTGGGCGCTTCAGCTTGAGGCTGATCACGGAAGCAGGCACGCCCTCTTTGACCAGCGAAATCAGGGTTTGGACGGCTTCATAGGTCCAGTCGGAACCGGTCGGGTTCATGAACACCTCCAACGATGTGCCAAGCTTCCCCAAAAGGTAGTGTGGGCCCAAGGGAAATCCAATGGGTGCGGTGACGGCAACTGCTTCCGGTGCCCGCCTGTCCAGGGAAGGCGGGGCCCTGGTCCCTGGAAGGCTGCTCCCGGACAGCTGCACAGGTGGTGCCCGGCTATTCTGCCAGATGACCAGGCTTCTATTCGGGCACGTAGCGCGGGTATGTCGCCTTGCTGGCGCGCGCGAAGGCAAGGTCGACTTCGACGGTGGCATAGGGGGCCTCCGGCGTCGTTTCGGCCAGCACGTTCCCCTCTGGATCCACCACCCAGCCGAGCCCGCCGCAATTGGCCCTGTAGCCCTGCGGCGCCCATAGGTTGGACGACAGGCAATAGGCGCCCGAGCAGACAGCCGCGGCCTGGCCGCCGGCCAGCCACTTTCGCGTGGATCCATGCGGCGTCGCCCGCGGAACGCACAGGAGATCGGCGCGGCTCGCCGCGTAGTGGCGCGCCCATTCGAAAAACCACATCTCCGTGCAGATCTGCACACCGATCCGCATGTCCAGCGCCCGCGCTATGTCGAAGGAGCCCGAACCCCGCTCATACCAGCGGTGCTCGTAGTAGCCCTCCTCATCGGGAAGATAGTACTTCTCGTGGACGGGAACGGCGCCCGTCTCCTCCGTCCAGAGATAGGCCTCGTTCCGCCGGCTGCCGTGGGGGAGGACGATGGGCCGGGTACCCATGACCGCCTTGGCGTTCAGCGCAGACATCCGCGCGATCCGCGCTTCGTGTGATGCCACCGCGTTCCGCCATCGACCGGCATCCGGCACAGAATCGGCCGCCACCCACTCGCTGAAGCACATCTCCGGCAGGAGCAGGAAATCCGACGCCTCCTTGGCCACGTGCGCGGCAAGGCCCTCCAGAGCCTCATTCAGCTGATCCGGGCGGCAGTCGATCTGACAGACCGTTACTTTCATGACTTCTCAGCCCCTCGTTTTCACAGCGCTGCGAGCTTGGCACTCCCGATCGTCAGCAGAAAGTACCTCCTCCTCCGCGAAATGTGAGATTGCGACCAATTCCGACGATACGCCAACCATGCTGGACCGCATCGACCAAGAACGGCTTCTTTTCCTTTCTGACAATGCCCGGCGGCCGGCAGCCGACCTCGCGCGAAGCCTGCGGATCTCCCGGGCGACGGCCCAGAACCGGATCGCGCGGCTTGCCGATCTCGGGGTTATTCGTCGCTTCACCATCGAATTGGGAGCGGAGGAGGCTGAGAGGCTGCTTGAGGCCTTCGTGCTCGTGCGGCTGGCCGCGAAGGACAGCGCCCCGACGATCAGCGCGATCAAGAGGATCGAGGCCGTGACCTCCGTTTACACGTTGAGCGGGCGCTTCGATCTGATCGCCGACATCCGTGTCCGTACCATGAGCGAGCTCGATTCGGCGCTGCTGACCATCCGCAAACTGCCTGACGTGGTGGAAACGGAGAGCAGCGTCAGGATGACGAGGCGCAAGTGAAAGGCTCGCTGCCGAACGTCTCATGCTGCCGCCACGGCTTCGGATAGGGCCGGCAAGCGCGTGGCTGCCCCGGTCGCGACGCCTGGACCTGTCCAGTCGCTTGCACAGTGGTCGCCAGCCGCCGCTCGCCTCCACGACAGGCCGTTTGAAGGCTCCTTGGGCGGGTCAGGCGCTGCTTGAATGCAGACCTCTTGTGCCGGTAAGCACATCCGTGTGTTGAAATGAGAGCCGGTGCATCTAAATTGGCTGCCGGAACTGCAAAGCTCGCACCCGCCGACCGGAGCGGGTTGTCCCTGTCCACTCGTACCAAATTGCACGGAGCGCCCATGTCTTCCGTTCTTGCCCGCCACAATGTCACGGTTACGGGCCGCGGTAGCCAGCCCATGCTCTTTGTCCATGGCTATGGCTGCGATCAGAACATGTGGCGGTTCATCACGCCAGCTTTCGAGGATCGCTACAAGATCGTCCTCTTCGACCATATCGGACACGGGAAATCTGACGGCTCCGCCTTCGACCCGACGAAATACAGTTCGCTTCAAGGCTATGCCGACGACGTGCTCGCCGTCTGCCGGGCGCTGGACCTAGAGGATGTGATCTTCGTCGGCCATTCGGTAAGCGCGATGATCGGAGCCCTGGCCGCCATCCAGGAGCCGGAGCGGTTCGACCGCCTCGTCCTGATCGGCCCCTCGCCGCGCTACATCAACGACGGCGACTATGTTGGCGGATTCAAACAGGAGGATATCGAAGGGCTCCTCGAGTTCCTCGACAGCAATCATCTCGGCTGGTCCAGCACCATGGCCCCGGTCATCATGGGAAACCCGGATCGCCCCGAGCTTGGCGAGGAGCTGACCAACAGCTTCTGCCGAACCGACCCGGAGATCGCCAAACACTTCGCCCGCGTGACGTTCCTCTCGGACAACCGCGCAGATCTGCCGCAGGTCAGGACCAAGACGCTCATCCTTCAGTGCGCGCAGGATGTCATTGCTCCTGAAGCCGTTGGGCGCTACATGCACCAGAACCTGCCGGGCAGTGAATTCGTCCTGATGAAAGCCACGGGACACTGTCCGAACTTGAGCGCCCCCGAGGAGACCATTGCTGCCATGGAAGCCTTTCTCCGCGACCTGGCACCAGAAAAGGCAGTTGACTAGTGACCATGGACCCGGGCTCGCTGATCGAGACGGCTGAAGAACTCTATGAAAATGCTCCTTGCGGTTATCTCTCGACCCTGCCGGACGGCACCATCATCCGGGTCAACCAGACCTTTCTCAGCTGGATCGGCATAGGCCGGCAGGACCTCGTCGGCCACAAATGCTTCCAGGAGCTTCTGACCATAGGCGGCCGGATCTTCTACGATACGCATTTTGCGCCGCTCCTGAGGATGCAGGGCTTCGTCAACGAAATCGCCTTCGATCTGACCTGCACAGACGGGCGAACCTTGCCGGTGCTCGCCAACACCGTGCAGAAGCGGGACGCGAACGGCACGCCCGTCGTCCATCGCATTACTCTGTTCAATGCCACCGACCGCCGCACCTACGAGCGGGAGCTGCTCCTCGCGCGGCGGAAGGCGGAGCAGGCCACCGAAGAGCTCAAGCGCCTGAACGAGACGCTCGAGGAGCGGGTCGCCCAGGAGGTGGCCGAGCGCATGAAGGCCGAGGAGGCGCTCCGTCAAGCCCAGAAGATGGAGGCTGTCGGCCAGCTCACCGGCGGGATCGCGCATGACTTCAACAACCTGCTCACGATCATCGTCGGCAACATCGAGCTGCTGCAACGCCGCCTGCCCGAGGGCAACGAGCGGCTCCAGCGAGCTGCCGATCACGCCATGGAGGCAACGCGGCGGGCCGCCACCCTGACGCAGCGACTGCTGGCCTTCTCGCGGCGTCAGCCGCTCGATCCCAAGCCCATCGACGTCAACAAGCTGGTGGCCGGCATGTCCGAGCTGCTGCGGCGGACGCTTGGTGAAACGGTCGTGCTGGAGACGGTTCTCGCGGGCGGCCTCTGGCGGACCCTGGCGGACCCGAATCAGCTGGAGAACGCCATCGTCAACCTGGCGGTGAACGCCCGCGATGCCATGCCGAATGGCGGCAGGCTCACCATCGAGACGGCCAACACCCGGCTGGACGAGGGGTATGTCGAAGCCTTGGCCGAGCCGGTCCCTGCGGGGCAATATGTGCTCGTGGCGGTCTCCGACACGGGAACCGGAATGGACAAGGCCACGATGGAGAAGGTGTTCGAGCCCTTCTTCACCACCAAGGAGGCCGGCAAGGGGACCGGGCTCGGCCTGAGCCAGGTGTATGGCTTCGTCCGCCAATCGAACGGCCATATCCGGATCTACAGCGAGCTTGGCGAAGGTACGGCCATCAAGATCTACCTGCCCCGCCTGACCGGCGCAGAGGACGAGCCAGCCGAAATGCCGGCCAAGAAACCCAGAATGGTGCGAGGCTCGGGTGAGACTATTCTGGTCGTCGAGGACGAGCCTGCATTGCGGGTCTATGCCGTCGAGGCTCTTCGTGACCTCGGATACCGCGTCCTTCAGGCTGCTGATGGACGCGAAGCCTTGGCCGTCGTTGAGCAGCATCCAGAGATAGAGCTGCTGTTCACCGACGTTGTTCTGACTGGCGGCGTGAACGGACGCGAACTCGCAGACGAGGTCACACGGCGCAAGCCCGGGCTGCCGGTTCTCTACACGACGGGCTACACGCAAAACGCCATCGTCCACCATGGCCGCTTGGACCCCGGGATGCATCTGATCGGCAAGCCTTTCACCTATGCCGAACTGGCTGCCAAAGTGCGCCGCATGCTCGACGAGGCCTGATCCTGTCTCCGTCGGGAGCGACACCAGCGGGTCGGTCCGCATTCCAGCCGCCTTCGACGGCGTCATCGGCTATAAGACCTCCGACGGACGCTGGCCCATGCAGGGCGCCTACCCACTGTCACATACGCTTGGGGTCCTTAGTCTGAGCGTGCTCGATACGGTCCCGGTCGATGCCGCGGCGCGGGGGCCTGCTGCGCCCGATCTCCGGCGGAGCGGCATCAGGGATCTGCGCCTGATCGTGCCCATCAATGTGGTCTTTGACGAGTGCGAACCGGCCGTTGTCGCGACCTTCGAGGCCGCGCTGACCCGTCTGGAGAAGGCCGGGGCCCGCATCGAGCGGCAAACCTGGGCACAGCCGCCGTCCGTGACGGATCCAGTCGCCGATCCAGCAATACCTCCGGCGGGAGGCGCAAGCGCTCTTCAGGCTGGGTACGCGTCCGGGGTACGTGCATGGGCACGCAACGGATGTGGGATCCCGCAAAACCCACTGATTTGCTTCTTACTCACTTGTGCGGCGGGAGGCTTGGTGGAGCTGAGGGGATTCGAACCCCTGACCTCTGCAGTGCGATTGCAGCGCTCTCCCATCTGAGCTACAGCCCCGGCCGGTTCTAAGCGACCAAGCGGCGGCGTTTTAGGCCCGCCGGGTTCGGTCTGTCAATCGGAATGCGGCCTGCGGCCGCCTAATCTTTTGCAAGCGGGGCCGTTTGTCCGCATTCCCGGGTTGTTCGGGCCCGTCAGGAACGCTACATGAGCACGGTCCGCTCCTGACAGGTTTCCCATGCGCGCTCTGCTCGAAGTCATCCTGCTGGCCCTGCAGCTCTACGTCTATCTGATCGTCGCCTCGGCGATCCTGAGCTGGCTCGTGGCCTTCAACGTCGTGAACACCCGCAACGATTTCGTCCGGTCGATCTGGAACTTCCTGGATGCGGTGACGGAGCCCGCCTTGCGGCCGATCCGGCGGATCCTGCCCAATCTCGGCGGGGTGGACATCTCGCCGGTCATCCTGATCCTCCTGATCATCTTCATTCAGAAGCTCATCGTGGATTACCTCCTGCCGGCGGCCTTCTGAGCGAGGAGCCGGCCTTGCCGTGGCGGACGCGTTCCGAAGGGCTCGAGCTTCGCATCCGCGTGACGCCGCGGGGCGGGCGGGATGCCATCGACGGGGTCGACATCCTCTCGGACGGGAAGCGCGTCCTCAAAGTCCGGGTCCGGGCGGTGCCGGAGGACGGGGCGGCTAACGAGGGCGTCCGGCGGCTCCTTGCCAAGGCCTTCGGGCTGCCGGCCTCCGCCGTGAGCTTGGAGGCCGGCGCCACGGCCCGGCTGAAGACATTTCTGATCGCGGGCGACGCGGAGGCCCTGGCCGGGCAGCTCGCCCTTCTGACGGGACAGGATCCATGAGTGCCACGATCATCGACGGTAAGGCCTACGCGGCAGGGCTGCGTGCCCGAATCGCCGGAGCGGTGGAGGGGATGGCCCGACAGGGCGTGACGCCGGGACTGGCGGTCGTGATCGTCGGCGAGGATCCGGCGAGCCAGATCTACGTGAAGAACAAGGCGCGCCAGACCGTCGAGGTCGGGATGCGCTCCTTCGAGCACGTGCTGCCGACCTCCACCAGCGAGGCGGAGCTGCTGGCCCTCGTGGCGCAGCTCAACGCCGATTCGGCCGTGGACGGCATCCTCGTGCAGCTGCCCCTGCCGAAGCAGATCGACGCCCAGAAGGTGATCGAGGCCATCGATCCGGCCAAGGATGTGGACGGCTTCCACCCGATGAACGCCGGCAAGCTCATGACCGGCGTGCCGGGCCTCGTCTCCTGCACGCCGCTCGGCTGCCTGCTGCTGATCCGCTCCGTGCGCCCGGACATCGCCGGCCTCGATGCGGTGGTGGTCGGGCGCTCCAACATCGTTGGCAAGCCCATGGCGCAGCTCCTGATCGGCCAGAGCTGCACGGTGACCGTGGCCCATTCGAAGACCCGCGACCTTCCGCAGGTCTGCCGCCGGGCCGACATCCTGGTGGCCGCCGTCGGCCGGCCCGAGATGGTGCGGGGCGACTGGGTCAAGCCCGGTGCCATCGTGATCGATGTGGGCATCAACCGGGTGCCGAACCCGGCGGCCGGGGAGGGCAAGACCAAGGTGGTGGGCGACGTGGCCTATGCGGAGGCGGCCGAGCGAGCCTCCGCCATCACGCCGGTGCCGGGCGGCGTCGGGCCGATGACCATCGCGTGCCTCCTGCGTAATACCCTGGAGGCTGCCTGCCTACGCCGCGGCCTGCCGATGCCGGCGGTGGATTTCGCGGCCGCCTGATCCTCAGGCACCCTGCCGCAGGTGCTCCACCAGCTGCCGCGCCGAGGGCGGCAGGTCCTTGAAGGACCGGATGCAGAGGGTGAGGTCGCGGGGCGCCCATTGGTCCTCCAGCGCCACCATGCCGATCTCCATCGTCCGGGCGGCCCTCTGGGCGGTGGTCTCGGGCACGATGCCGACGCCGACGCCCGCCTCCACCATGCGGCAGACCGCATCGAAGCTGCGCAGCTGAACCCGGAGCCGTAAGGGGCGGCCAATTCGGGCGGCCTTGCCGGCCAGAAAGCGCTGGAGGGCGCTCGCCCGGTCGAGGCCCACGAAGTCATGGTCGAGCACCTCCGCGAAGGCGACCGAATTCCGGGCGGCGAGGGAATGGCTCTTCGGCGTCACCAGGACGAAGCGGTCGCTGCGGAACGGATAGGTCTCGAGCCGCCCCGTGTCGACGGTGCCGGCCACGATGCCGAGATCGCCGACCCCCTCTGCGACCATGCCGACGATCTCGTCGCTCAGGCGCTCCTCCAGGTCGATGCTCACCTGGGGATGCTCGGCCAGGAAGGCGCTCAGCGCCTCCGGCAGGAACTCGGTCAGGGCGTTGGTGTTGGACAGGATGCGGATCTGCCCGGCGAGCCCGCCCGTGTAGGTGCCCAAGTCCTCGCGCAGCTTTTCCGCCTGGGCCAGGAGGGTGCGGGCATGCTGGAGCAGGGTCCGTCCGGCCGGGGTCGGCACGACCCCGAGGCGGTTGCGCAGGAGGAGGGGGGCCCCGAGGGACTTCTCCATGTTGCGGATGCGGGTGCTGGCGGCGGCCAGCGCCAGATGAGCCCGTTCCGCCCCATGGGTGATGCTTCCGGCTTCCACCACGTGACGAAAGAGGCTCAGGTCCGTCAGGTCGAATTGCATGGGTCTGCCTTCGTGGTCCGCGAAGGCAGACGAGAATAATTACAAATTGTGCACCATGCGAGCATAAAGCATTCTTCGCGGCCGACGAAGTGTGCCTGTGGTGTCGAATGATCGCACAAGGCGCATTGCGGTGTTGCCGCGCTTCAGATACGAACCATTCCAAACTAGGCGCGTCGCGCGTCGCCGATCAGGAGCGAACCCAATGGCTGAGGCGAAAGTGGCCCCGAGGCCCTTATCTCCGCATCTTCAGATTTACCGATGGACCTGGACCATGGCCATGTCCATCTTCCACCGGGCGACCGGCAGCGCCCTCTATGCGGGCATCGCCCTCCTGGCGATCTGGCTCGTGGCGCTCGCCTCCGGTCCGGACGTCTTCGAGAGCGTGCAGTGGTTCTTCGGCTCGCCGCTCGGGATCCTCATCCTCTTCGGCTATACCTGGGTTCTCATGCACCACATGCTGGGCGGTGTGCGCCACCTCGTGTGGGATTTCGGCCACGGCATGGAGCCCGGCCAGCGCATCAACATGGCCCGCTTCACCCTCATCGGCTCGATCGCGCTCACCGTGCTGATCTGGCTCGTCGCCTTCATGGCGTTCTAACGGAGCCCGGATCATGGTCGACAACAGGCCCGATACCCGCGTTTCCATGCGCACCCCGCTCGCCCGCGTGAAGGGCCTCGGCGCCTCCGGGCACGGGGTCGAGCACTGGTGGATCCACCGCATGACGGCGGTGTCCAACATTCCGCTCATCATCGCCTTCGTGATCATCGTGGCGGCGCTCGCAGGCTCCTCCTACCAGGAGGCGATCGCCATCGTGTCTCATCCGCTGGTCGCGATCATTCTGATCCTGGCGGTCATCTCGGTGACCAACCACATGCGCATGGGCATGCAGATCATCATCGAGGACTACGTCCACGACAGGGGCTACAAGATCGCCGCCGTCATCGCCAACAACTTCTATGCCGTGATCATCGCGGTCGCATGCCTCTACGCGATCCTGAAGGTCAGCCTCGGCCGGATCCTGATGTAAGGAGCATTTCCATGGCTCAAGGAACGAACGGCGCACCCGCCATCAACGGCAAGGCCTATCAGATCGTCGACCACACCTTCGACGTCGTGGTGGTCGGCGCGGGCGGCGCCGGTCTGCGCGCCACGGTCGGCTGCTCGCAGGCAGGCCTGCGCACCGCCTGCATCACCAAGGTGTTCCCGACCCGCTCGCATACGGTTGCGGCTCAGGGCGGCATCTCCGCCTCGCTCGGCAACATGGGGCCGGACGACTGGCGCTGGCACATGTACGATACCGTCAAGGGGTCGGACTGGCTCGGCGACCAGGACGCCATCGAGTATCTCTGCCGCAACGCGCCCGCGGCCGTCTACGAGCTGGAGCACTGGGGCGTGCCCTTCTCCCGCACGGAAGAGGGCAAGATCTACCAGCGGCCCTTCGGCGGCATGACCACCGAGTACGGCAAGGGTACTGCCCAGCGCACCTGCGCGGCGGCGGACCGCACCGGCCACGCGATCCTGCACACCCTCTACGGGCAGGCAGTCCGCAACCAGACCAACTTCTTCATCGAGTACTTCGCCCTCGACCTGATGATGGATTCCGACGGCCGCTGCATCGGCGTCGTCGCGCTCAACCAGTCGACCGGCGAGATCCACCGCTTCCGCGCCCATATGACGATCCTCGCCACGGGCGGCTACGGACGCGCCTATTTCTCGGCCACCTCCGCCCATACCTGCACGGGCGACGGCAACGCCATGGTGCTGCGCGCCGGCCTGCCGCTGCAGGACATGGAGTTCGTGCAGTTCCACCCGACCGGCATCTACGGCGCGGGCTGCCTCATCACGGAAGGAGCGCGCGGCGAGGGCGGCTATCTGACGAACTCCGAGGGCGAGCGCTTCATGGAGCGCTATGCGCCGTCCGCGAAGGATCTCGCATCCCGCGACGTGGTGTCCCGCGCCATGACCATGGAGATCCGGGCCGGCCGCGGCGTGGGCAAGAACAAGGACCACATCTATCTCCACCTCGACCACCTCGACCCCAAGATCCTGCACGAGCGCCTGCCGGGCATCTCGGAGAGCGCGAAGATCTTCGCCGGCGTCGACGTGACCAAGGAGCCGATCCCGGTCCTGCCGACCGTCCACTACAACATGGGCGGCATCCCGACGAACTACCACGGCGAGGTGCTGACCCTGAAGAACGGCAACCCGGACACGGTGGTGCCGGGTCTGATGGCCTTGGGCGAGGCGGCCTGCGTGTCCGTGCACGGCGCCAACCGCCTCGGCTCCAACTCTCTGATCGACCTCGTGGTGTTCGGCCGCGCGGCGGGCCTGCGCTGTGCCGAGATCCTCGAGCCGAACGCCCGTCACGCGGACCTGCCGAAGGGCGCCGACGAGCTCGCGCTCTCGCGCCTCGACAAGTTCCGCTACGCCAATGGCTCGACGCCGACCGCGGAGCTGCGTCTCCAGATGCAGAAGACCATGCAGAACAACTGCGCGGTGTTCCGCACCGGCGACGTGCTGGCCGAGGGCCAGAAGCTCATCCACGAGGTCTGGAACGGTGCTGCCGACATCAAGGTCACGGACCGCTCCCTGATCTGGAACACCGACCTCCTCGAGACGCTCGAGTTCGACAATCTGATCGGGCAGGCGGTCGTCACCATGGAGGGCGCGCTCAATCGCCAGGAATCCCGCGGCGCCCATGCCCGCGAGGATTTCGCCGAGCGCGACGACAAGAACTGGATGAAGCACACGCTGGCGTGGCTCGACGACACCTCCCACAAGGTGACCCTCGATTACCGCCCGGTGCACACCTACACGATGTCGAACGACATCCAGTACATCGAGCCGAAGGCGCGCGTGTACTAAGGAAGAATCAGCAATGGCTCAGTTCACGCTTCCCAAGAACTCCAAGTACACCGAGGGCAAGACCTGGCCGAAGCCGGCCGGGTCCACCAACGTGCAGGCGTTCCGCATCTACCGCTGGAATCCGGACGACGGCGCCAATCCGCGGATCGACACCTACTATGTCGACCGGGACGATTGCGGACCGATGGTCCTCGACGCCCTCATCTGGATCAAGAACAACGTCGACTCGACCCTGACCTTCCGTCGCTCCTGCCGCGAAGGCATCTGCGGCTCCTGCGCCATGAACATCATGGGGCAGAACACGCTCGCCTGCACGCTCGGCATGGACGATTGCGACGGGGACACGATCAAGATCTATCCGCTGCCGCACATGCCGGTGCTGAAGGACCTCGTGCCGGACCTGACGAGCTTCTTCGCCCAGCACGCCTCCATCGAGCCCTGGCTGCAGACGCAGACGGCTGAGCCCGAGACCGAGTGGCGCCAGACCCCGGAGGAGCGGCAGCAGCTCGACGGCCTCTACGAGTGCATTCTCTGCGCCTGCTGCACCACCTCATGCCCGAGCTACTGGTGGAACGGCGACCGCTTCCTCGGCCCGGCAGCCCTGCTCCAGGCCTATCGCTGGCTGATCGACTCCCGCGACGAGGCCACCGGCGAGCGCCTGGACAACCTGCACGATCCGTTCCGGCTCTACCGCTGCCACACGATCATGAACTGCGCCAACACCTGCCCGAAGGGGCTCAACCCGGCGAAGGCCATCGCCGAGATCAAGAAGATGATGATCGCACGGGTGGTCTGAGGCAAAAGTCGATCTGCCTGCCGAAGTTGAAATATTGTATCGCTCCGGATAGGGAGACACCATCCCTATCTGGAGACGATCATGCACATCCTGGCCGCGATCCTGACCGCTCTCGGTGCCGCAGCCTTCTGGTACTATCGCATGAGAGCCGCCGGACAGGCGCTGTCCGAAGCTGGAGATGCCGCCCAGCGGCTGCGCGGCGCCTATCGGCGCAAGCGCTTCCGCAACAAGGCCGCGAGCTCCCCTGTCATGGCCGTGGACGATCCCGCCGCCGCTGCCGTCGCATTCCTGATTTCCCTTGCGTCGTCGCGAGGATCGCTCAGCCCCGAGGCGGAGGAGGCGATCAGGAGCGAAGTGCGCGGCGCCATGGCTCTGCCCAACGCCGACGAGGTCTTCACGTTCGCCAGATGGGTTGCCGACCACGTGCACGACCCCGGCGATCTGTCCTTGCGCTTCTCCAAGCTCTGGCTCGGCATGCTTCAACCTGGGGAAAGGGCCGATTTTCACGCCATGGCATCGCGGGTCGCCGCCATCGACGGGCCACCGACCGACCTGCAGGTCGGCTGCCTGAGAGCCCTCCATGTGCGGCTCGGCTTGACGAGAGCCTGATTGTTGCCATTTCACGGTTCCCTGATAGGACTCCGGGTCCTAGGATCCGACCTCGCCCACGCCATCCACCATATGAGGAAGAGATGAGACGCCACGTTCATGCCCTCGCTGCCACGTTGTGTATCGCCTCGGCGCTTGGCGCATGCTCGTCCGCTCGGCTGGGCAGCGGCCCGGTCCGCAGCGCCGCGGCGGCGCCTGCGATGACCCCCGAACCGGTCGAGGCGGTGCCGTCCGGACCGATCTCCTCGTCCCCGCTTCCGCCCATCGAGGGGCAGCCGCTGCCGCCGGTCGCCGGAGCCCCCGGCTCGCCAGGCGAAACCGATATCGCGGGCCTGCCGCCCGCCGCGGCGCCTGCGCCGGCTCCGATCCCGGCAGCGCCGCCGAGCCGCACCGCCATGGTCGGCAACTGGACCGCCCGCGACGCCTCCGGCGGGACCTGCCGGGTCCAGCTCTCGAGCGCTCCCGCCCTCGACCTTTACAAGGCCTCCGCGTCCGGCTGCTCCAACCAGGACCTTTCCCGCATCAACGCCTGGGATTACCGAAACGGCGAGGTCTATCTCTACCAGACCGGCGGCTCCGTCGCCGCGCGACTGCGCGGCTCGTCCGGCTCGCTCAACGGGGTTCTGGCGAAATCCGGCGCGCCCCTGAGCATGGGACGATAAGGCGTTTGCGCTTACGCTAGGAGAGGGGTAACGGTCCTGTCGTGAACGACACCCATCTCCCATCGCCGAAATCCATCACGGCCCGCTACGATGCCCTGGTGGCCGCCGGGGCCATCGAGCGTGACCCCGCCCAGGTCGCGCTGCTGCGGCGGTTCGAGACTCTCGTGGAGAGCCTGAGCGCGATGCGCCTTTCGCGCAAGACAAGCGCATTGGGTTGGCTTTTCGGCAAGCGGAACACTACCGCCCCGCCGAAGGGGCTCTATGTCTGGGGCTCTGTCGGACGCGGCAAGACCATGCTGATGGACCTGTTCTTCGAGGCGCTACCGGTCAGGCGCAAGCGCCGGGTCCATTTCCACGCCTTCATGTCCGACGTGCACGAACGGATCCACGCGTGGCGGCAGAAGCTGAAGGCCGGAGAGGTGAGGGGAGACGATCCCATCGCCCCCGTCGCCGAGGCGCTGGCGGGCGAAGCCTGGGTGCTGTGCTTCGACGAGTTCACGGTCACCGACATCGCCGACGCCATGATCCTCGGGCGGCTGTTCACGGCTCTCTTCGCCCACGGGGTCGTGGTGGTCGCCACCTCGAACGTGGAGCCGGACCGCCTCTACGAAAGCGGCCTGAACCGCACCCTGTTCTTGCCCTTCATCGGACTCCTGAAGGAGCGGATGAACGTCGTCCGACTCGATGCCCGGACCGACTTCCGCCTGGAAAAGCTCGCCGGGAGCCCGGTCTACTACACGCCCGCCGACGCGGCCTCCCACGAGGCGCTGAGCAAGGCCTTCCGCAGGCTGACGGGCCGCAATCGCGGGGAACCCGTCACCCTGACCGTCAAGGGCCATCCGGTGGAAGTACCCGAGGCCGCCGGCGGCGTGGCGCGCTTCCGGTTCGAGGATCTCTGCTCGAAGCCTCTCGGGGCTGCCGATTACCTGATGATCGCCGAGGAGTTCCACACGGTCATTCTCGAGGGCATCCCCCGCATGGCCTTCGACCGCCGCAACGAGGCGAAGCGGCTCATCATGCTCATCGACGCCCTCTACGATGCCCATGTGAAGCTCCTGGCCTCGGCAGAGGCGGAGGCGCACGAGCTCTACCACGCCGAGACCGGGCGGGAGGTCTTCGAGTTCGACCGGACGGTGTCGCGACTCATCGAAATGCGCTCCGAGGAATACCTCGCCCTGCCGCATGGCAGGCTCGACTCCGCCGATTCCGGACGGTCGACGGGGCTGGTCGAGACATGAAGCGGCCGCGAGGCGGATCTTCACGGTTCGCGGAAGCCGCCATTCCGCCGGACAGCCGCCTTCTCGCTATCGCGGCGGATCACCTCAAGCGCTTCGGGCCGCGCCAGATCACCGTGGTGGACATCGCCGACGCGGCCGGCATGACCCATGCCAACGTGTATCGCTACTTCGCGTCCAAGGCTGCGCTCATCGATGCGGTCGCCGGGCAATGGCTCAAGTCGCTCGAAACCCTGATCGCCGACATCGCCGATGCCCCGGACCCGGCGGACGACAAGCTGGAGCGCCTGATCCAGGCATGGGCACAGGCCCACCGCGATCTTCTGGTCGAGAACCGGCACCTGTTCGACGTCTACTGCACCGCCACGGAGACCTCCCGCCCCCTGGTCCGGAAGCACCGCTCGCGCATGCGTCACCTCATAGAACGGGTCGTCGACGAAGGCATCGCGACGGGAAAATTCGAACCGCGGGACCGGGATCGGGCTCTCGCCTTCGTGACCGACGCCACCTACCGGTATGTAAACCCGCTGGCAGTGCGCCTCGATGCGGAGGTCCCGAAGGATGTCACCGATGCCCGGCTCGGCGCCGCCATTCGAGTGGTCCAGCGAACCCTCGCGAATGGAATTTTGTAGCCTTAATGACAAAAAGCAAAATTTGTAACAAATAAATTCGAGCTTGGTTACGAAAGCCAAGCCTTTGAAGGAAAAGCCTAATCCGCCGCAGGAGCGCGGCCCGGCCGGCGCCGGACCGTCCAAGTCCTTATGTTTTAACCTTTTATCGGCTTGAAGAGGACCCATTTCTGAGTCAAACAGCGGCCACTCAAAAAGGCTCTCGCCTCCCCCTCAGCAAGGACAAATCCATGGCTCGTCACAAGATCGCGCTCATCGGTGCTGGCCAGATCGGCGGTACCCTCGCCCATCTGGCCGGCTTGAAGGAACTCGGCGACGTCGTTCTCTTCGACATCGCGGAGGGCATTCCCCAGGGCAAAGGTCTCGACATCGCCGAGTCGGCTCCCGTCGACGGTTTCGACGCGAAATACAAGGGCGCGAACGACTATGCGGCCATCGAGGGCGCCGACGTGATCATCGTGACGGCCGGCGTGCCGCGCAAGCCCGGCATGAGCCGCGACGACCTGATCGGCATCAACCTCAAGGTCATGGAAGCCGTCGGCAACGGCATTAAGCAATATGCCCCCAATGCTTTCGTGATCTGCATCACCAACCCGCTCGACGCGATGGTGTGGGCGCTGCAGAAGTTCTCGGGCGTCAGCCCGCAGAAGATCGTCGGCATGGCCGGTGTCCTCGACTCCGCCCGCTTCCGCCACTTCCTTGCCGAGGAGTTCAACGTCTCCGTCAAGGACGTGACGGCTTTCGTGCTCGGCGGCCACGGCGACGATATGGTTCCGCTGGTGCGCTACTCGACGGTCGCCGGCATCCCGCTGCCCGACCTCGTGAAGATGGGCTGGACCACCCAGGAGAAGCTCGACGCCATGGTGGAGCGCACCCGCAAGGGCGGCGGCGAGATCGTCAACCTGCTCAAGACCGGCTCGGCCTTCTACGCCCCGGCCGCCTCCGCCATCGCGATGGCCGAGAGCTACCTGAAGGACAAGAAGCGCGTTCTGCCCTGCGCCGCCTATCTCGACGGCCAGTACGGCGTGAAGGACATGTTCGTGGGCGTGCCGATCGTGATCGGCGAGAAGGGCGTCGAGCGCATCGTCGAGGTCGAGTTCTCGGCCGACGAGAAGGCGATGTTCGAGAAGTCCGTCGCCTCCGTGCAGGGCCTCGTGGACGCCTGCAAGCAGATCAGCCCGGCGCTGGCTTAACAAGCCGCGCCGCCGTGGCCGCTTCCCGGGCTCGGCTCGGGCGGCCCGGCCCGACACCATTCAACCGCCACGCCGACAAGGCGTGGATCTCCGGCAGAAATCCCGGGGATGACGCGGAGAGAAACGAATGAACATCCACGAATATCAAGGCAAAGCCATCCTGAAGGAGTTCGGTCTTCCGGTCTCCCGGGGCAAGGCCATCTTCTCCCCCGAGGAGGCCGAGGCCGCCGCGAAGGAACTCGGCGGTCCGCTCTGGGTCGTGAAGTCCCAGATCCACGCCGGCGGCCGCGGCAAGGGCAAGTTCAAGGAGGCCGAGGCCGGCGAGAAGGGCGGCGTGCGCCTCGCCAAGTCGGTCGACGAGGTCAAACAGTTCGCGCAGCAGATGCTGGGCAAGACTCTCGTGACCGTGCAGACCGGCGAAGCCGGCAAGCAGGTCAACCGCCTCTACATCGAGGACGGCTCTGACATCGAGACCGAGTTCTACCTCTCCATGCTGGTCGACCGCGCCACGAGCCGCATCGCCTTCGTGGTTTCCACCGAAGGCGGCATGGACATCGAGCAGGTCGCCCACGACACCCCTGAGAAGATCCTGACCTTCTCGGTCGATCCGGCCACCGGCGTGATGCCCCATCACGGCCGCACCGTCGCCAAGGCGCTCGGCCTCAAGGGCTCGCTCGCCAAGGAGGCCGAGGATCTGGTGACGAAGCTCTACGCGGCCTTCGTCGCCAAGGACATGGCGATGCTCGAGATCAACCCGCTCATCGTCACCAAGGACGGGCACCTCAAGTGCCTCGACGCGAAGGTCTCCTTCGACTCGAACGCCCTCTACCGTCACCCCGAGGTGATGGAGCTGCGCGACGTCACCGAGGAGGACGAGAAGGAGATCGAGGCGTCCAAGTACGATCTCGCCTACATCGCCCTCGACGGCACCATCGGCTGCATGGTCAACGGCGCCGGCCTCGCCATGGCGACCCTCGACATCATCAAGCTCTACGGCGAGGAGCCGGCGAACTTCCTCGATGTCGGCGGCGGCGCCTCGGAGGAGAAGGTCACGGCGGCGTTCAAGATCATCACGGCCGACCCGAACGTGAAGGGCATCCTGGTCAACATCTTTGGCGGCATCATGAAGTGCGACGTCATCGCCCGCGGCGTGCTCGCGGCCGTGAAGGCGGTCGGCCTGCAGGTCCCGCTGGTGGTTCGCCTCGAGGGCACGAACGTCGAGGAAGGCAAGCAGATCATCCGCGAGTCCGGCCTCAACGTCATCCCGGCGGACGACCTCGACGACGCCGCCCAGAAGATCGTCAACGCCGTGCGCGGCGGGAAGTAAGGTTTCGAGCTGATGTCCATCCTCATCGACAAGAACACCAAGGTCATCTGCCAGGGCTTCACCGGCAAGAACGGCACCTTCCACTCGGAGCAGGCGATCGCCTACGGCACCAAGATGGTCGGCGGCACCTCGCCGGGCAAAGGGGGCTCGACCCACCTCAACCTGCCGGTCTTCGACACGGTCATGGAGGCGCGCGAGAAGACCGGGGCCGACGCCTCGGTGGTCTACGTGCCGCCCCCGGGCGCGGCGGACGCCATCTGCGAGGCCATCCAGGCCGAGATCCCGCTCATCGTCTGCATCACGGAAGGTATTCCGGTGCTCGACATGGTGCGCGTGAAGCGGGCCCTCGAAGGCTCGAAGTCGCGCCTCATCGGGCCGAACTGCCCGGGCATCGTGACGGCGGGCGAGTCGAAGATCGGCATCATGCCGGCGAACATCTTCAAGCCGGGATCGGTCGGCATCGTGTCTCGCTCCGGCACGCTCACCTACGAGGCCGTGTTCCAGACCACCAACGAGGGCCTTGGCCAGACGACGGCGGTCGGCATCGGCGGCGATCCGGTCAAGGGCACCGAGTTCATCGAGGTGCTCGACATGTTCCTGTCGGACCCGAAGACCAAGTCCATCGTCATGATCGGTGAGATCGGCGGCTCTGCCGAGGAGGAGGCGGCCGAGTTCATCGCCCGCGAGGCCAGGAAAGGCCGCAAGAAGCCGATGGTCGGCTTCATCGCGGGCCGCACGGCTCCTCCCGGCCGCCGCATGGGCCACGCCGGCGCCATCATCTCCGGCGGCAAGGGCGGCGCAGAAGACAAGATCGCCGCCATGGAGGCCGCAGGCATCCGCGTCTCCCCGTCCCCCGCGCGCCTCGGCAAAACGCTGGTCGAGGTTCTGAAGGGCCGATAAGCACACGAGGCCGCCCCGGGTTCCGGGGCGGCCGTTCCGCACATTTGGATTGAGCATTGCCATGGCACGCCAAGACGCCAACGAAACCTTTCTCAACACGGCCTTCCTGTACGGTGCGAACGCGCCCTACATCGAGGACCTCTATGCCCGCTACGAGCAGGATCCCGCCTCGGTCGACGCCGAGTGGCAGGCCTTCTTCGGCGCGCTGAAGGACGACAGGCAGGCGGTCGAGAAGAACGCCCGCGGCGCTTCGTGGAAGAAGCCGAACTGGCCCATTCCGGCCAACGGCGAACTCGTCTCCGCCCTCGACGGCAACTGGGCCCAGGTCGAGAAGGTCGTCGGCGACAAGATCAAGGCAAAGGCGCAAGGGAAGGGCGCCGAGATCAGCCAGGAGCAGGTCCTGCAGGCGACCCGCGACTCCGTACGCGCCATCATGCTCATCCGCGCCTACCGTGTGCGGGGCCATCTGCATGCGAACCTCGATCCGCTCGGCATCAATCCGCGCCCGAACGACCAGGAGCTGCACCCGTCCCATTACGGCTTCACGGAAGCCGACTGGGACCGCAAGATCTTCCTCGACAACGTGCTCGGCCTCGAGTTCGGCACCGTCCGCGAGATTGTGACGATCCTGGAGCGGACGTACTGCCAGACTCTCGGCGTCGAGTTCATGCACATCTCCGACCCGGCCGAGAAGGCCTGGATCCAGGAGCGCATCGAGGGGCCGGACAAGGAGATCTCCTTCACCCGCGAGGGCAAGCGCGCCATCCTCAACAAGCTCGTCGAGGCGGAAGGGTTCGAGAAGTTCCTCGACCTCAAGTACACCGGCACCAAGCGCTTCGGGCTCGACGGCGGCGAGTCGCTCATTCCAGCGCTTGAGCAGATCATCAAGCGCGGCGGCAATCTGGGCTGCAAGGAGATCGTGCTCGGCATGGCCCATCGCGGCCGTCTGAACGTGCTGACCCAGGTCATGGGCAAGCCGCACCGGGCCCTGTTCCACGAGTTCAAGGGCGGCTCCTTCGCGCCCGACGACGTGGAGGGCTCCGGCGACGTGAAGTACCATCTCGGCGCGTCCTCGGACCGCACCTTCGACGGAAACAACGTCCACCTGTCGCTCACTGCCAACCCGTCGCACCTCGAGATCGTCGATCCGGTGGTCCTCGGGAAGGTGCGCGCCAAGCAGGACCAGCACGGTTGCACGCCGGAGAATCGCACGGCCGTGATGCCGCTCCTCATCCACGGCGACGCGGCCTTCGCGGGTCAGGGCGTCGTGGCCGAGTGCCTCGGCCTGTCGGGCCTGCGCGGCCACCGCACCGGCGGCTCGATCCACTTCATCATCAACAACCAGATCGGCTTCACCACCGATCCGCGCTTCTCGCGTTCGTCGCCGTATCCGTCGGACGTAGCCAAGATGGTCGAGGCGCCGATCTTCCACGTGAACGGCGACGATCCGGAGGCGGTGGTCTTCGCCGCCAAGGTCGCGACCGAGTACCGGCAGAAGTTCCAGAAGCCTGTCGTGATCGACATGTTCTGCTACCGCCGCTTCGGCCACAACGAGGGCGACGAGCCGGCCTTCACCCAGCCGCTCATGTACCGCAAGATCCGGTCGCACCCGTCGATCCTGGAACTCTACTCGAAGAAGCTCCTGGCCGAGGGTACCGTCACCGAGGCCGAGATCGACGAGATGAAGAGCGCCTGGCGCTCCAAACTCGACACCGAGTTCGAGATCGCCACGAGCTACAAGCCCAACAAGGCCGACTGGCTCGACGGCCGCTGGGCCGGCCTCAAGGCCGTGCGCGAGGACGCCGACGATCCGCGCCGCGGACAGACGGGCGTTGCCGTTGAAACCCTCAAGAACATCGCAAAGGCGCTCACCACAATTCCGGAGGGCTTCCACGTCCACCGCACGATCCAGCGCTTCCTCGACAACCGCAAGAAGATGATGGAGACGGGCGAGGGCATCGACTGGGCCATGGCCGAGGCGCTGGCGTTCGGCTCCCTCCTAGTCGAGGGCCATCGCGTGCGCCTCTCCGGCCAGGACGTGGAACGCGGCACCTTCTCGCAGCGGCACTCGGTTCTGGTCGACCAGGAGAACGAGGAGCGCTACACGCCCCTCAACCACATCCGCGAGGATCAAGCCCGCTACGAGGTCATCAACTCGATGCTCTCGGAGGAGGCGGTGCTCGGCTTCGAGTACGGCTACACCCTGTCCGAACCGAATGCCCTGACCCTCTGGGAGGCGCAGTTCGGCGACTTCGCCAACGGCGCCCAGGTGGTGTTCGATCAGTTCATCTCGTCCGGCGAGCGCAAGTGGCTGCGCATGTCGGGCCTCGTCTGCCTGCTGCCGCACGGCTACGAGGGCCAGGGGCCGGAGCACTCCTCCGCCCGTCTGGAGCGCTTCCTGCAGATGTGCGCCGAGGACAACATGCAGGTGGCCTACTGCTCGACGCCGTCGAACTACTTCCACATCCTGCGCCGCCAGCTGAAGCGCGACTTCCGCAAGCCGCTGATCCTGATGACGCCGAAGTCGCTCCTGCGCCACAAGCGCTGCGTCTCGACCCTGGCGGAAATCTCGGAGGGCACCTCCTTCCACCGCGTCCTGCAGGACGACGCGCAGCGCGGCGCGGACGGCATCAAGCTCGTCAAGGACGATAAGATCCGCCGCGTGGTGATCTGCACCGGCAAGGTCTACTACGACCTCTTCGAGGAGCGGGAGAAGCGGGGCATCGACGACGTCTATCTGATGCGCGTCGAGCAACTCTACCCCTTCCCGGCGAAGTCGCTGGCGGCGGAGCTCGCCCGCTTCAAGAAGGCCGACGTGGTGTGGTGCCAGGAGGAGCCCAAGAACATGGGCTCCTGGACCTTCGTCGAGCCCTACCTCGAGTGGGTTCTCAAGACCGCAGGCAGCAAGGTGGATCGTCCCCGCTATGTGGGTCGCGCCGCCTCCGCCGCCACCGCAACGGGCCTGATGTCGAAGCACCAGGCGCAGCTGCAGGCATTCCTCGACGAGGCTTTCGCGGCTTAAACGGCCGCGAAGCGCCTCAACCCTTTCAACGGGCACAGAGCCCCAGGAAAGACAAGACGATCATGGCGACCGAAATCCGCGTACCCACCCTCGGCGAATCCGTATCAGAGGCCACCATCGGCCGCTGGTTCAAGAAACCCGGCGATGCCGTCAAGGCCGACGAGCCCGTTCTTGAACTCGAGACCGACAAGGTGACCCTCGAGGTCAACGCTCCGGCGAGTGGCACCCTCGGCGACATCCTGGCGAAGGACGGCGAGACCGTCACCCCCGGCGCCGTGCTCGGCTCGATCGTTGAAGGCGGCGCTGCCGCCGCTCCGGCCGCCGCCCCCAAGGCGGAGGCTCCGAAGGCCGAGGCCCCGAAGCCCGCTCCCGCCGCTACGCCGGCACCGGCCGCTCCTGGCGCCGCCAAGGACCATGGCCCCGCAGTCGCGCGCATCGCCGCGGAGAGCGGCGTGAGCCCGGCCAATGTCGCGGGCAGCGGCAAGGATGGTCGCGTGACCAAGGGCGACATGCTCGCCGCCATCGCGTCCGGCGCCACTGCGGCGCCCGCGCCTTCGCCAACGCAGGTGCGCGCGCCCTCCGCTCCGGTCGACGCGGAGCGCGAGGAACGCGTGCGCATGACCAAGCTGCGCCAGACCATCGCGCGCCGCCTCAAGGACGCGCAGAACACGGCCGCCATGCTCACCACGTTCAACGACGTGGACATGAGCGCGGTCATGAACCTGCGCAGCCAGTACAAGGACGTGTTCGAGAAGAAGCACGGCACCAAGCTCGGCTTCATGGGCTTCTTCACCAAGGCGGTGATCCAGGCCCTCAAGGACGTGCCGGCGGTCAACGCCGAGATCGACGGCCAGGACATCGTCTTCAAGAACTACTACCACATCGGCATCGCGGTGGGCACCGACAAGGGCCTCGTGGTCCCGGTGGTGCGCGATGCGGACGATCTCTCGGTCGCCGGCATCGAGAAGAAGATCGCCGATTTCGGCCGCCGCGCCCGCGACGGCAAGCTCTCCATCGACGAGATGCAGGGCGGCACCTTCACGATCACCAACGGCGGCATCTACGGCTCGCTGCTGTCGACCCCGATCCTCAACGCGCCGCAGTCGGGCATCCTCGGCATGCACCGCATCGAGGAGCGTCCGGTAGTCCGCAACGGCCAGATCGTGGCGCGCCCGATGATGTATCTGGCGCTCTCCTACGATCACCGCATCGTCGACGGCAAGGAGGCCGTGACCTTCCTGGTGCGCGTCAAGGAGGCCCTGGAGGATCCGGCACGCCTCGTCCTCGATCTCTGAGGTTTTACATTCCTGCCTGGCCGTCCGGCCGGGCAGCCACGCATTTTACCGGGTGACCGTCCCAGGTCGTGATGGTCGGGGCGAACCCGGCCATGACGTCCAAGGGGGCGAAAGATGTCCTACGATCTCGTCGTTATCGGTACCGGTCCCGGCGGCTATGTCTGCGCCATCCGCGCCGCGCAGCTCGGTCTCAAGACCGCCGTGGTGGAAAAGCGCAAGACCCATGGCGGCACCTGCCTCAACGTGGGCTGCATTCCGTCCAAGGCCCTGCTGCACGCCTCGCACATGTTCGAGGATGCGCGCGATCATTTCGCCGATCTCGGCATCGGCGTGAGCGCGCCCAACCTCGACCTCAAGAAGATGCAGGCCTTCAAGCAGGAGGGCGTCGACGGCAACACCAAGGGCGTCGAGTTCCTGCTCAAGAAGAACAAGATCGACGCCTTCCAGGGGACCGCGCGCATCGCCGCCGCAGGCCGGGTGGAGGTGACGGGCGAGGACGGCTCGAACCAGATGCTCGAGACGAGGAACATCGTCATCGCCACGGGCTCCGACGTTGCCCGCCTCCCGGGCATCGAGATCGACGAGAAGGTGGTGGTTTCCTCCACCGGCGCCCTCGAACTCGAGAGCGTGCCGAAGCGCCTCGTGGTGATCGGCGCCGGCGTGATCGGCCTGGAACTCGGCTCCGTATGGCGCCGCCTGGGTTCCGAGGTGATCGTGGTCGAGTATCTCGACCGCATCCTGCCCGGCATGGACGGCGAGGTCGCCAAGCAGTTCCAGCGCATCCTGTCCAAGCAGGGCTTCCAGTTCAAGCTCGGCGCCAAGGTCACCAAGGTCGAGAATACCGGAAAGGGCGCGACGCTCACCTTCGAGCCCGCCGCCGGCGGCGCGCCTGAGACCATCGAAGCCGACGTCGTGCTCGTGGCCATCGGCCGCGTGCCCTACACGCAGGGCCTCGGCCTCGATCACGCGGGTGTCCAGCTGGACAACCGCGGCCGCATCCTCACCGATGAGCATTTCGCCACCAACGTCACCGGCATCTACGCCATCGGCGACGTGATCGCCGGCCCCATGCTCGCCCACAAGGCCGAGGACGAGGGCGTCGCGGTGGCCGAGATCCTGGCCGGCAAGGCGGGCCACGTGAACTACGACGTGATTCCGAGCGTGGTCTACACCTTCCCGGAGGTCGCTTCCGTCGGAAAGTCCGAGGAGGAGCTGAAAGCCGCGGGCATCGCCTACAATGCCGGCAAGTTCCCCTTCACGGCTAACGGCCGCGCCAAGGTGAACCGCACCACGGACGGCTTCGTGAAGATCCTCGCGGATGCATCGACGGACAAGGTCCTCGGCGTCCACATCATCGGCCCTGAGGCCGGCAACCTCATCCACGAGGCGGCCATCGCCATGGAGTTCGGCGCCTCGTCCGAGGACATCGCCCGCACCTGCCACGCGCATCCGACGCTGGCGGAAGCTGTGAAGGAAGCGGCGCTCGCGGTGGAGAAGCGAGCGATCCATATGTAAGATCGCGACCATGGCGAAGCTCCACTTCCTCTACTCGGTGATGAATGCAGGCAAGACCACCCATCTCCTGCAGGTTCGCCACAACTACGTCGAGAACGGCGGCCACGTGCTGCTGTTCACGAGCCTGATCGACGACCGCTTCGGCGTCGGCAA
This sequence comes from Microvirga sp., assembly GCA_035645535.1. Taxonomy (GTDB): domain Bacteria; phylum Pseudomonadota; class Alphaproteobacteria; order Rhizobiales; family Beijerinckiaceae; genus Microvirga. Next base: position 97,526 of record DASQMJ010000078.1, read on the forward strand.
GGTGCGGTCGCGCATCGGCATCGAGGCCGACGCGATTCCCCTGAGGAAGGACGACGCCATCGACGAGATCGTGGCGGCCGAGCACGCGAAGCGGCCGGTGACAGTGGTCCTGATCGACGAGGTGCAGTTCATGACGGCCGATCAGGCCCGCCAGCTCGCCCGCATCGTCGACGAGCTGAACATTCCGGTCATGGCCTACGGGCTAAAGAACAACGTCTACGGCACGCTGTTCAGCGATGCCATAGCCACCATCATGGCGCTCGCCGACGACTTCCAGGAGATCAAGCAGCTCTGCCATTGCGGCCGAAAAGCCACGATGATCCTCAAATACGACCGTAACGGCGAGCCCGTGCGTTCGGGCGAGGTGATCGAGATCGGCGGCGAGGGCCGCTACGTCTCCGTCTGCCGACCGCACTGGACCAGGGGAGACATCGGCCCGGCCGCCCGGCAGCTGCTGGCGCAGCCTGTCGCGGCGGAGTAAGGGCACCTTAACCCTTCGTCCGCGCCCGCGGATGGGCCGCGTCGAACGCGTCCATCAGCCGCCCGGCATCCACCTTCGTGTAGAGCTGGGTGGTCGAGAGCGAGGCGTGGCCGAGCAGTTCCTGAATCCCGCGCAGGTCGCCGCCCCGGGCCAGCAAATGGGTGGCGAAGGAATGGCGCAGGGCGTGCGGCGTCGCGCTGTCCGGCAGGCCTAAGGCTCCGCGCAGCTCCTCCACAGCCAGCTGGATGATGCGCGGCGACAGCGGCCCGCCGCGTGCGCCCACGAAAAGGGGGCCTTCCGGCGCCAGCACGTAGGGGCAGAGGTGCAGATACTCCTCCACCGCCTGCCGGATCGCCGGAATTACCGGCACGCTGCGCATCTTGCCGCCCTTGCCCGTCACCGTGACCGAATCGACGCCGTGGACCGGCGCGTCCCGCCGCTGGAGGCCGAGCGCCTCCGAGATGCGCAGCCCCGCCCCGTAGAGGAGGGCCAGCACGGCCGCGTCCCGGGCCAGGATCCAGGGCTTGCGGTTTTCCCCCGCCCGCACCTCCGTGTCCGTCACGGCGATCGCCGAGGCGGCCGAGAGGGGGCGCGGCAGGTTCTTGTCCACCTTCGGGGTGCGAATCGCCGCGAACGCCGAGGCGGTGCCGTGGCCTTCCCGCTCCAGATGCCGGGCGAAGGAGCGCAGGGCCGCGAGCTGGCGCATCAGCGAACGGCTCCCCACCGCCTCCATGCGCCGGGCGGCCAGGAAGGAGCGGATGTCGAGCGGCTTGAGACCCAGGATCGCCTTCACACCCGGAGGCTCTCCGAGATGGCCCGTGAGGAAGGTCAGGAACTGCCGGAGGTCCCGCCCGTAAGCCTCGACGGTCTTCGCCGAGAGCCGGCGCTCCTTGGCCAGCGAGGCGAGCCACTGCATCGCCTCCCGGCGGGTATCCTCCGCGCCGGGCAGGGCGAGTTCCAGAAGGCCGGGTTCGGTTCCTGCGTCTGCCACGCCCGCAATATCTGTTCACGACCTTGCCAAAATATGAACACGATGGTCCGCAAGGCCGAAAGCGGGATAATGTTGCGGCCGGATCTGGAGACGGTGGGAGGATGTTCGTGAGCGCTACCGGGAGACATGCACCGGGAACGGCAGGTTATGCCGAGACCGCCGATGCCCTGGTCGAATCCTACGAGAGCATCGCGTTCGATGATCTCTACCGTCCTCTGATCGACCTTCTCCCAAAGGGTGGGCGCGCACTGGACATCGGGGCGGGAACCGGACGCGACGCGGCGGCGCTGGCCTCGAGGGGATTTCACGTCCATGCGGCCGAGCCGACGGCGGAGATGCGGGCCCATGCTCGACGGCTCCATCCCGATCCAACCATCACGTGGGTGGACGATGCGCTGCCGGACCTTCCACGACTCACCTCCGACGGAGCACGGTTCGACCTCGTCCTCATGACGGCCGTGTGGATGCATCTCGATAAGGCGGAGCGCGAGACGGCCTGGCCCAAGGTCGCGGGTCTTCTCGATGCCGGCGGACGGCTGTTCATGACGGTGAGGAAGGGGCCGGTTCCCCAAGGGCGGCGAATGTTCATGGTTCCCATTGACGAACTGGTCGCGGCCGCCCGAAAGGCCGGTCTCGGGTTGGTCCGAAGCCTCGAGTTCCCCGACATGCTGGGGCGGGAAGACGTCAGCTGGACGATGCTTGCCTTCGAGAAGGGAAATCGGGTCTAAGCTCTAGTCAGGTGCACATGACGGACTCGTTCATTCCCTGATGGTCTCAAAAGTCGCCGATGTCCTCATCCCGCTGGCGCTGGACACGGCTTACAGCTACGCGGTTCCGGACGGCCTCGCCCTCAAGGAGGGCGACGTGGTGCAGGTGCCGCTTGCCACCAGAGAGGTGGCCGGCGTGGTCTGGAGCCTGCGCGAAGGCCAGGGCGCCAACTTCAAGAAGGTGGCGGGGATCATCGACAGTCCGAGCCTGTCGCCGAAGATGCGCAAGTTCCTCGATTGGGTCGCCTGGTACACCCTGGCGCCCAAGGGGTCCGCCCTCGCCATGGGCCTCAAGCTCGTGGATGCGGACCGGCCGGAGACGGTGCGCATCGGCGTGAAGCTGGCGGGGGGGGCGCCGAAGCGCATGACTCCCGCGCGTCAGCGCGTGATTGAGGCGGCCCAGGACGGGGTCGTCCGCCTCAAGAGCGAGCTCGCCCACATGGCGGGGGTGAGCAACGGCGTGGTCGACGGCCTCATCGACGAGGGGACGCTGGAGACGGTCGCCCTGCTGCAGGAGCCTGTCGCCGAGGTTCCCGATCCCGACTTCCGCAGGGCCGGTCTCTCCGGAGACCAAGAGGCCGCGGCGGCCGCGCTCATCGCCTCCATGCGCGAGGAGCACCCGCCCGTGACCCTGCTCGAAGGCGTCACGGGCTCCGGCAAGACGGAGGTCTATTTCGAAGCGGTGGCCGAGGCGGTGCGCCAGGGGCGGCAGGCGCTGATCCTCATGCCTGAGATCGCTCTCACGGCGCAGTTTCTTGACCGTTTCGCGGCTCGCTTCGGCGTGAAGCCCGCCTGCTGGCATTCAGGGATCACGGGGCGCAAGCGCGAACGCCTCTATGCGGGCGTCGCCTCCGGCGAGGTCAAGGTGACGGCGGGCGCCCGTTCGGCCCTGTTCCTGCCCTATAAGGATCTCGGCCTCATCGTTGTCGACGAGGAGCACGAGACCGCCTACAAGCAGGACGACGGCGTTCATTATCACGCCCGCGACATGGCGGTGGTGCGGGGGCGGATCGAGAATGCCCCGGTCGTGCTGGCTTCGGCGACGCCGTCCATCGAGAGCCGGGTCAACGTGCAGCGCGGGCGCTACCGCCACGTGCGGCTGCCCGAGCGCTTCGGCGGCCGGCAGATGCCGCAGATCCGGGCCGTGGATCTGCGCCGGGAGACGATTCCGAAAGGGCGATGGCTCTCGCCGACCCTGAACCTCGCCATCGAGGATACGCTCGGCCGGGGCGAGCAGGTGCTGCTCTTCCTCAACCGGCGCGGCTACGCACCGCTCACGCTCTGCCGGGCCTGCGCCCACCGCTACGAATGCCCGAACTGTTCCGCCTGGCTTGTGGAGCACCGCTTCCGCCGGTCCCTGGTGTGCCATCATTGCGGCCACGTGGAGCGCACGCCCCAGGCCTGCATCTCCTGCGGCAGCGTCGATTCGCTCGTCCCCTGCGGGCCGGGAGTCGAGCGCATCGCCGAGGAGGTCGCCCAGACCTATCCCGACAAGCGTTCTATAGTCCTTTCCAGCGACATGCCGGGCGGCACGGAGCGGCTGCGCTCGGAGCTGGCCGCCATTGCGGCGGGCGAATTCGACATCGTCATCGGCACCCAGCTCGTCGCCAAGGGGCACAATTTCCCACTCATGACCCTGGTCGGCGTGCTGGATGCGGATATCGGCCTCACCTCGGGTGATCCGCGCGCAGCCGAGCGCACCTTCCAGCTCCTGCAGCAGGTCACCGGCCGCGCCGGGCGCGGCGAGAAGCCCGGCCGCGCCCTGGTCCAGACTTGGCAGCCGGACCATCCGGTCATCGCCGCCCTGGTGTCGGGGGACGCGGAGCGCTTCTACGACGAGGAAACCCGCGTCCGCGAGATGGCGGGCCTGCCTCCGTTCGGCCGGCTCGCATCCCTGATCGTGTCGGCCACGGAGCGCGAGGTCGCCGAGGCCCATGCTCGCGCCATGGCGTTGGCGGCCGAGCCGCCCCCGGGCGTCACGGTGCTGGGCCCGGCCGAGGCCCCGCTCGCCCTGATCCGGGGGCGCTATCGGTTCAGGCTCCTGGTGAAGACCGAACGCGAGGTCGACCTCCAGGCCTATCTGCGCGACTGGCTCGCTCGCTGCCCCAAGGTGAGGGGCAATACTCGGGTGTCCGTCGACGTCGATCCGCAGAGCTTCTTGTGACCCGAAACCCCGTCCGAGAGATCATGTCGAAGACCATTCACTGCATCAGGCACGGCCAATCCACCTTCAATGCCCATTGGGATGTCGTCGGGACCGACCCGCTTCATTTCGACGCCACCCTGTCGGAACTGGGGCGCCGGCAGGTGGCCGAGGCGGCCGCCAGGGTCCGGGACGTGCCCTACGAGCTCATCGTCACCTCGCCCCTGACCCGTGCCATCCAGACCACCCTCGGCCTGTTCCGGGATCACCCGTCCGCCTCGCGCATCCGGGTGGAGTGCCTCCACCGGGAACACCTCGCCAACAGCTGCGACGTCGGCCGTTCGCCCGCCGCCCTGATGAGAGATTTCCCCGACCTCGCGTTCGATCACCTGGAGGACGTGTGGTGGCATCGGGCCGGCGAGCCCGACGAGCGGGGCATCGTGGTCGAGCCCGACGATACCTTGGCGGCCCGGGTGGAGCAGTTCCGCGCTTGGCTCGCCGGGCGCTCGGAGCGGCTGATCGCGGTGGTCGGGCATGGAACATTTTTCTATCACCTGACCGGCCGCTACCTGCAGAACTGCGAAATCGCCACGCTGGAGATGTGACGGTCCCCGGACGGGATCGGCCCTCCGGCCGCACTCTTCGGCAACGTAAGGCCCGGTTCGCCTTGCGCCTGCGAAAAACCCATGCTAGTGCACCCCCGCCTGACGGGCGGAGAGACGTCCCGCTTTGGCTCAATTCCACCGACCTGACGGGATTCCCGACTGCCTCCGAGAGGCCTGCCGGTCCGAGGCCCGTAAGATTTGAGAGAGACGACTGACGTGGCGCAAAGCGGTTCCAGTGAAGGACCTCTCCTGTCGGGCGTAGCCTTGCGCTATGCCACGGCGCTGTTCGACCTCGCTCGCGAAGCCAATGCCGTGGACGCCATCGCGGCCGATCTCGGCCGCTTCAACGAGCTGATCCAGGGCAGCGAAGACTTGCAGCGCCTGATCCGCAACCCCATCTTCACGGCGGAAGAGCAATCGGCCGCTGTCGGCGCCATCCTGGACCGGGCCGGCATTTCCGGCCTTGCCGGCAACTTCATCCGGCTCGTCGCTTCCAAGCGCCGCCTCTTCGCCCTGCCCGACATGATCCGCGCCTATCAGGATCTGGTCGCCGACGCGAAGGGCATCGTCCGGGCCCAGGTCGTTCTGGCCGAAGCCCCCTCCGATGCGATGATGAACGAAATCAAGGCGGCGCTGCGCGACGTCGCCAAGGCTGACGTTGCCCTCGACGTCAAAATCGACCCGAGCCTCATCGGCGGCCTCATCGTGAAGATGGGCTCCCGCATGGTGGATGCCTCGGTGCGCACCAAACTCAATTCCATTCGTCTAGCGATGAAAGAGGTCCGCTGATGGACATTCGAGCCGCTGAGATCTCCG
>DASQMJ010000079.1:0-60899 GCA_035645535.1 Microvirga sp.
CGACACGGCGACCCCGGTGCGCGGCTCCGCCGTCCCGACGACCCGCCCGGGTCGCCCAAGGGAAACCGACGGCGGCATGGAGCCTCAGCCCCAGGCGTGAGGCTCTCCCCGGCGATAATTCAAGACGCCCGCCCGTTCGGCGGGCGTTTTTCTTGGCTTACCCCAAGTTCCCATTTCAACTCGAAGGCCGTCTTTGGCATTGTAACAATCGCTCATCACTTGTGATGGCGCTCATTGCCTCCAAGCCTTGACCCATTTTGTCAGGGTTGCTTTGAGAGTACCAAGGCGCCGATTGGCGCGAGGGAATGCGGAGACAGGACTCGTGCGCAAATACTTCGGAACGGACGGCATCCGGGGACGGGCCAACGGCATCATCACGCCGGATCTCGCCATGAAGGTGGGCCAGGCGGCCGGGCTGATGTTCCAGCGGGGCGACTACCGGCACCGGGTCATCATCGGCAAGGACACGCGGCTCTCCGGCTACATGATCGAGAACGCCCTCGTGGCCGGCTTCACGTCCGTGGGCATGGACGTGCTGCTCCTCGGCCCCATGCCGACCCCCGCAGTGGGCATGCTGACCCGGTCCATGCGCTGCGACTTGGGCGTCATGATCTCGGCCTCGCACAATCCTTACGAGGACAACGGCATCAAGCTGTTCGGCCCCGACGGGTTCAAGCTCAACGACGACGTGGAGGCGGAAATCGAAGCGCTGATCGATGCCGACCTGACCCATCGTCTCGCCGGCTCGGCCAAGCTCGGCCGCGCCAAGCGCATCGAGAGCGCCGATGCCCGCTACATCGAGTTCGCCAAGCGGACCCTGCCGCGCCAACTCGACCTGGAGGGCATGCGCGTCGTGATCGACTGCGCCAACGGGGCCGGATACAAGGTCGCGCCCGAGGCCCTGTGGGAGCTGGGCGCGGAGGTCATGTCCATCGGCGTGGAGCCGAACGGCTTCAACATCAACCAGGAGGTCGGCTCCACGGCTCCGGATGCCCTCATCCGGAAGGTGCGCGAGGTGCGGGCTGACGTGGGCATCGCCCTCGACGGCGACGCCGACCGGGTCCTGATCGTGGACGAGAAGGGCCAAATCGTCGACGGCGACCAGCTCATGGGAGTCGTGGCGCGGTCCTGGAAGGACGACGGCCGCTTGACGCAATCGGGCATCGTGGCGACCATCATGTCGAACCTCGGCCTCGAGCGCTATCTCGGGGGCATCGGGCTCAACCTGGTGCGCACGGCGGTCGGCGACCGCTACGTGCTGGAGCACATGCGCGCCCACGGCTTCAACCTCGGCGGCGAGCAGTCGGGCCACATCATCATGTCCGACTACACCACCACCGGCGACGGCCTCATCGCGGCGCTGCAGCTCCTTGCGGTGGTGAAACGCTGCGACCGACCGGTCTCGGAGGTGTGCCACTGCTTCGAGCCTCTGCCGCAGGTGCTCAAGAACGTGCGCTACAAGGCCGGCAAGCCGCTGCAGGAATCGTCCGTCATCAAGGCCATCGAAGCCGGCCGCGAGCGGCTGGGGGCCAACGGCCGCCTCGTGATCCGTCCGTCCGGCACCGAGCCCGTCATCCGGGTGATGGGCGAGGGCGACGACCGCGACCTCGTCAACCGGGTGGTCGACGACGTGGTGGAGGCCGTCACCCGCGCGGCCAGCCAGGCGGTTTCCGGCGCCACGGCGATCAAGGGCGCCGCCTGACGGGTCCTCGGCTTTGAGATCGTGAAGGGCATGGCGCGAGCCATGCCCTTTTTCTTTGCCGCATCTGGGCCGCCGCAGAATACCGCCACGACGCTCGAGACAACGAAACGGTAAGGCTAACGATTAAGCTTAACGCTCTCTTCATCACTCGTTGATACGAAATATCATGGCGGCCTGAAGAACTCGGCGGCGTCTGGTCTGTCGAGTGGAGAGAGTGTCCATGAATGCCATCAAGTCTGCGGTCCTGACGGGTCTGTTCACCGCAACCGCCACGGCCGCCGTGGCGGCCGACCTTCCCCGCGCGTTCCTTCCCTCTGCGCCGGTGTTCAGGGACAGCAGAACCAGTTCCGGAGGCTGGTACCTGCGGGGCGAGATCGGCTATTCCTACCACAAGCGTCCCGAGGCGGATTTCGCAGCCGCCCCGTTCTCCGGCGGCTTCGTGCACGAAGGCCTGGGCAGCAGCGCCGTCGGCGGCGTCGGTGTCGGCTACCGGCTGAACCCCAACGTGCGCATGGACGTGACGGCGGATTACTTCAACGCCCACTTCAAGGGCACGGCCCCGACACCCACCTTCGCGACCACGTCCATCGAGGACCGGGGCTTGTTCCAGTCCACGGCCTTCCTGGTGAACGGCTACCTGGACTTCGGCGGCGCCAACGGTTTCACGCCCTATGTCGGCGCGGGCATCGGCGTGGCGCACAACGTCCTGTCCGACTACACGCGCACCACCTACAACGTCGCGACGGGCACCGAGACCTGGGAGCGCCTGGCCGGCGGCAACGAGTACAGCCTCGCCTGGGCGGTCATGGCCGGCGTCGGCTATCGCCTGTCGTCGAACTTCACCGTCGATCTCGGCTATCGCTATATCGGCCGCGGCGACCTGAAGACCCGCAACTACGCCGCCGGCGCCGGAACCGAGGTGGAATCCCTCGGGGCGCACGAGGTGCGCCTGGGCGTGCGTTACGGGCTTTGAGCACGTCTTCGCGTCCAAAGCCAAGCTTCCGCTTGAGCGTTAACCATACCTTCACTAAATTCCTTCGCGAATCGCCGCGGAGGGATGGATGTCAGGGTTCGTGAGTCTCGAAAGCCGCCTTCCGCCGCTCTGGCAGAGCAGCCCGAGCCTTCCAACCGCCGGCGGGATGCCGTTGCCCGCGACTGTGCAGGGCGAGCGCCCCGAGCCGGCACCCCAGCCCACCGACATGGCGATCAGCCGGATTCTCATGAACGCGGAGAGCCTGATCGCCTCCGTGACGGGCCTGAAGACCCATGAGGTGCAGGTCAGCGTCAATCTCGCGCGATACGAGTTCTAGAGCATCGGACGCAAAAGTGGGAACCGGTTTCGCGTGAAAAGATTCGTCCAAGCAGAAGCTTGGACGAATTGGACGTTAGTCCGAATTCACGCCCGACGCTCTAGCGGAACAACTCTCTAGGCTCTCTCGGCTTCTCCGTCGGTCAGCTTGTCGAGCACCTTCTCGGGCGCGACGTGCCGTTCCAGCTCGCTCAGGGACGGATCCTGCGCCTCCTCGACGCCCAGGCGCTCGGCAATGGCGATGGTGAGGGAGAGGAGGCGGGTGATCTCGTGCTCGGAGAGCAGGTTCGTCTGCAGGTCGAGCTCCGCCCTCCGCTCCGCATCGGCGGCGGCCCGGTTCTGGCTGATGAGCACGAAGGTGGAGAGGAAGATCGCCTCGACCGAGGCCACGGTCGCCAGGATGACGAAGGTCGGATCGAAGGGTTCGATGCCAGGCACCAGGCCGATGTTGATCGCAGCCCAGGCGGAGACCAGGGCGAAGTGGAGATACACGAAGATCATGCTGCCCGAGAAACGGGTGATCGCATTGGCGACCCGATCCTGAAACGGTGCGCTGTCCTCCCGTTCCTGGCGCTTTCTGCGCAGCACCTCGATGTTGCGCTCCAGAACCGACGCGAAATCTCCGGGCCGCAGCGCTCCCGTGCTCGGGGTGCGCGGCATCTCGTCCGTCGGAGGCTTGGTCCCGATCTTCGTCACCTGACCCGTCCAGTATCTCGGCCGTTGGAGTCTTCCAACGTACGGTTCGGTCAGGAGTTCACCTGTGCGGCATCAGGGCGTCCGGCGTGGCCGGAGGTTGTGGCCACGCCAGTCCCGATCGGCAGGGGAGGGGCCTCGGCTGGCCCGCTTCACTCGGCCGGGTGGGCCGGCGTGTGTTTCTCGCCGTGGGGCCTCAGGCCGGTCTGCGCCCGCATCTTGTCGATCAGCTCGCTCACGTAGGTGGCCGGCTTGGTATAGCCGCCGATGAGCAGGTAGATCGAGGGCACCACGAGCACCGTGAGCAGGGTCGAGAGGGTCACGCCGCCGACGATCACCGACCCGATGGCGTTGCGGGCCTCGGCGCCGGCGCCGGTCGACCAGGCCAGCGGGATCGCGCCGCCGATCATGGCGATGGAGGTCATGAGGATCGGGCGCAGTCGCAGCACCGAGGATTCGATGACCGCGTCGCGGACCGAATAGCCGCGCTCGCGCAGTTGGTTGGCAAACTCCACGATCAGGATGCCGTTCTTCGTCATCAGGCCGATGAGCAGGATCATGCCGATCTGGCTGTAGATGTTGAGGGACTGGCCCGTCAGCGCCAGGGCCGCGAGGCCGCCGGTGACGGCGAGCGGCACGGTCAACATGATGATGAACGGATTGATCCAGCTCTCGAACTGGGCCGCCAGCACCAGGAACACCACCAGCAGCGCCATGCCGAAGGTCACGTAGATGGCGTTCGAGCTGTCGCGGAAGTCCTTCGACTGACCGGTATAGCCGATGCGCGCCTCCGCCGGCAGGTTGTCCCGCACGATCTGCTCGAGGGTGTCGAGCGCCTGGCCGATGGACACGTCGGGCCGCAGCGCCGATTGGATCGTGATGGAGCGCAGCCGGTCGAACCGGTTGAGAGTCTGCGGCGCTGCCGACTCGATGAGGGTCACGAAGGACGAGAGCGGAACGAGCTCGCCGCCTGCCGAGCGGATGAAGGTGTTCGAAAGGTCGCTCGGGGAGGTGCGATCCTCCGCGCGGCCGCGGACGATCACGGGATATTCCTCGCCGCGATTGACGAAAGTGGAAATCTCGGTCTCGCCGAACATCAGCTCGAGCGTCCGGCCGATCTCCTCGATCGAAATCCCCAGATCGGCGGCGCGCTGCCGGTCGATCTGCACGCGGATGTCGGGCTGGGACTCCTTGTAGTCGGAATCCATGTTGATGAAGAAGCCGGTCTCCTGCGCCTTCTGGATCACCACGTCGCGCCATTCGCGCAGGGTGTTGTAGTCGGGGCCGCCGAGGACGAACTGCACCGGCTGGCCCGTGCCGCGCTGGCCCAGCGATCCCGGATTGATCGGGAAGGCGCGGGCTCCGGGGAAATTGGTGATCTTGCCGTAGAGCTCCTGGGTCAGCTGCTGCTGCTTCATGGTGCGCTGCTCCCAGGGCACGAGGCGCACGATGATCATGCCGGCGTTTACGGGCGAGGGCCGCGCGAAGCCGGGAGCCACCTGGCTCGTGATCGACGCCACGATGCCGCGCTCCTGGTACGGCAGGAGCTGGCGCTCAACCTCCTTCACCCGCTCGCGGGTGTAGTCGAGGCTCGATCCCTCGGGCGCGTCGATGCGGATGAGGATGGCACCGCGATCCTCCGTCGGGGCGAATTCCTTCGGCAGCATCTGGAACAGGCCATAGGCCGAGAAGGATACCACGACGCCCATGGCCAGGATCACGAGCGGCGCCTTCAGGGCGCGCGACAGGATGCGGCGATAGACGTTGTTCATGCCGGTGAAGAAGGGCTCCGTCATGGTCTGGATGCGGCCATGGGCCGGCACCATCAGCTTGGAGCAGAGCATCGGCGTGAGCGTGCGGGCGACGACCCCGGAGAAGAAGATCGCAGCCGCCAGCGTGATGGCGAATTCGCGGAACAGGCGTCCCGTGTTGCCGGTCATGAAGGCGAGCGGCACGAAAACGGCCATGAGGGTGGCGGTCGTGGCGATGACCGCGAAGCCGATCTCGCGCGCGCCGTCGAAGGAGGCGAGCAGGGGCGGCTGCCCCTCCTCGATGCGGCGGTGGACGTTCTCGATCTCCACGATGGCGTCGTCCACCACGATGCCGATGGCGAGCACGATGGCGAGCAGCGTCAGCACGTTGATGGAGGCGCCGAAGAAGGCCATCACCATGAAGGCCGCAATGATGGAGACCGGGATTGCCACCATGGCCACAATGGTGGAGCGCCAATCGCGCAGGAAGAGCAGGATGACCAGGATCACCAGGATGAGGCCCTCGACGAGGGTCTTCAGAACCCCGTTGATCGAGGCGCTGATGAAGCGGCTCTCGTCGTAGGAGATCGCGGCGGTGGTGCCCGGGGGCAGGGAGGATTCCAGCCGCTCCAGCTCCTCGCGCACGCCTTCGGCGACCGCGAGGGTGTTCGCCGTGGACTGGCGCACGATGCCGAGGCCGATGGCGGTCTTGCCGGCCTCGTAGAACTCGAAGCGGGTGTCCTCCGCGCCCACCTCGATCTTGGCCACCTCGCCGAGGCGCACGAGATAGCCGTTCTTGTTCGAGACGATGACCTGCTCGAAATCCTGCGGCGTGGCGAGGCGGGAATCCGTTTTCACGGTGAACTCGCGCTGCGCCGATTCGATGCGCCCGCCCGGCAGCTCGACGTTCTGCCGCCTGATCGCGGTCTCCACGTCCTGAACCGTCAGCCCGCGCGCCGCCAGCGCCGACCGGTCGACCCAGATGCGCATGGCGTAGCGCCGCTCGCCGCCGAGATACACGTTGGCGACGCCCGGCACCGTGGAGAGGCGGTCCACATAGACGCGCTTGAGGAAGTCGCTGAGTTCGAGCGCGTCGTAGGTCGAGGAGGTGACGCTGATCCACATGATGGCGGAGGCGTCGTTGTCCACCTTGCGGATCACCGGCTGGTCGGCCCCGTCGGGCAGACGTCCCACCACGCGGAAGACGGCGTCGCGCACGTCCGAGGTCGCGGCTTCCGGATCGCGGGATACGTTGAACTCGATGGACACGGAGGAGCGGTCGTTCTGGCTCTGGGACCGGATCTGCTCGATTCCCTCGATGCCCGCCACGGCACCCTCGATCACCTCCGTGACCCGGCTCTCGATGACCTCGTTGGATGCGCCGCGATAGATGGTCGAGACCGACACGACCGGCCGGTCGACGCTCGGGTATTCGCGAACGGGCAGATTCATCAGCGATGCGAGGCCGCCCACGATCAGGAGCAGGCTGACCACGACGGCGAAGACGGGACGGCGGATGAAAAGGTCGGAAACCTGCATGGGGTTCGATCTCGGGTCGGTTCGTCACGAAAGGCCCTTCCGGCTTCGGAAGGGCCTCGAAACAACTATTTGCGTTCGGCCGCGACGGCGCTGCCGATGGCCTGCGGCAGGTTCAGGGAGCTGCGCGAGGGCTGCTCCCGGTTCGCCGCCGGCGCCGGCTGCGGGGCCGGTCCGCCGGAGCCGAGCGGCTTGGCGATTACCTCGGCGCCCGGGCGCACGCGTTGGACGCCCAGCACCACGATGGTCTCGCCGGGCTGCAGGCCCTCCACGACCTCGACCTTGCCGTTCTGCCGCTGGCCGATGCGGATGACGCGGCGCTCCACCTTGTTGTCCTTGACCGGATAGACGATCTGGCGGAGGCCCTCGCTGACCACGGCCTCCTCCGGGATGAGGACCGCGTCTTCCTTCGTGGTCACCTCAAGGCCCACCGACAGGAACATGCCGGGCTTGAGCGCTTCGTCGGGATTCGGAAATTCCGCCGTCAGCTTGACGGTCCGGGTCGCCGGGTCGACGCGCGGGTCGATCGTGGTCACGTCCCCCTGGAAGCGCCGACCCTGATAGGCAGCGGAGGTCGCGTTCACCGTCTGGCCCGGCTTGAGGCGCCCGAGCAGGTTCTCCGGCACCGAGAAGTCGAGCCTCACCTTCGAGAGGTCGTCGAGAGACGTGATGCGGGTGCCGGGCGAGATGTAGGCGCCGAGGGACACGGAGCGGGTGCCGACCCGGCCCGCGAAAGGCGCCCGGATCGTCAGCTCCTCCAGGCGCGCCTCGGCGGCGCGGCGCTGGGCCTGGGCGGACGCAATCGAGCCTTCGAGAGATTTCATCTGGGCGGTCAGATCCTCGACCTGGGCGCTGGTGCCGGCGCCGGTGCGGTTGAGCTGCTGAGCGCGCTCGAGCTTGATGGCGATCTCGTTCTTCAGGGCGACGGCGCGGTTGGTCTCGGCAACAGCCTGCTCGATCTCGGCCTTGCGCTCGGCGGCGTCGAGCTGGACCAGCACGTCGCCGGCCTTGACCTTCTGGCCCTCCTCGAACCCGATCTCGGCGATCAGGCCGGCGACCTTGGCGGTCACGGTGATCGACTCGAATGCCCGCACGGTGCCGACCGCATCGCGGGTCTCCACGACGCGGCCGGTCTTCACGGTGTCCACCTCGACCGTTGCCGGGCCGGAGGGGCCGCGCCCGCGGCCGGAAGCGACATTCTGGGAAGCCGGCTGGGCGAAGTAGGAACCGATCACGGGTGTCTTGGCCAAGTATCCGCCCTGATAGGCGTACCACCCGCCATAGCCTGCTGCCCCCAGCACGGCGATGACAGCAAGCTGACTGGACACACGCATGCTCGCTCCTCGACGTCGAAAATTGTTGGAGTTCTCTAGCACAATATAGGCCAGACACACTGACCTTACCGCAGGAAACACAATGTTTTGTATTACGATTTCGTAATCTGTCACGGCTCCTTCGGGCAGCCTGCCCATGAAGACGCCATGGTGCCCATACGGAAGTCATCTTGACCGGCTCCCGCTCCTCGGGCATACCGGTCGGCGGGACACCCCTCCCCACCGAGGGGCGCCCATCTGGAAGGATGGAGTACCATGACAGATATGCCCGCCGCGCGCCCTCGCGCGCCTTTCTTTTCGTCCGGCCCCTGCGCCAAGCGCCCCGGATGGTCCCTCGAAAACCTCAAGACCGAATCCCTGGGCCGCTCACACCGCGCGAAGCTCGGCAAGGCGCGCCTGAAGCTGGCGATCGACCTCACCCGTGAGGTGCTCGAGGTCCCGGCGGATTACCGCATCGGCATCGTACCTGCCTCCGACACGGGCGCGGTCGAGATGGCCCTGTGGTCGATGCTCGGCGCGCGGGGCGTCGACATGCTCGCGTGGGAGAGCTTCGGCGAGGGCTGGGTCACGGACGTGGTCAAGCAGCTCAAGCTCGCCGACGCCCGCGTCATCACGGCTCCCTACGGCGAGCTTCCCGACCTGACCCAGGTCGACACCAGGCACCGGGACGTGGTCTTCACCTGGAACGGCACCACCTCCGGCGTACGCGTGCCGAACGCGGACTGGATCGCGGCGGACCGCGAGGGCCTGACCATCTGCGACGCCACCTCGGCGGCCTTCGCCCAGAAGCTCGATTTCTCCAAGCTCGACGTAGTCACCTTCTCCTGGCAGAAGGTGCTCGGCGGCGAGGCCGCGCATGGCATGCTCATCCTGTCCCCACGCGCGGTGGAGCGGCTCGAAACCTACAAACCGGACTGGCCGCTGCCGAAGATCTTCCGCATGACCAAGGGCGGCAAGCTGATCGAGGGCATCTTCCAGGGCGAGACCATCAACACCCCGTCCATGCTGGCGGTCGAGGACTACATCGACGCGCTGGAATGGGCGAAGTCCATCGGCGGCCTGAACGCTCTCGTGGCCAAGGCCGACGCCAACGCGAAGGTCATCCTCGACTGGGTCGAGAAGACGCCCTGGATCGCCAACCTCGCCAAGGATCCGGCCACCGCCTCCAACACCAGCGTGTGCCTAGTGGTCGCCGACCCGGACGTGGTCGCCAAGGGTCCCGAGGCCGTGGCGCAGGTCGCCAAGGGCATCACGACGGCGCTGGAAAAAGAGGGCGTCGCCCTCGACATCGGCGCCTATCGCGACGCGCCTCCCGGCCTTCGCATCTGGTGCGGCGCGACCGTCGAACAGTCCGACCTGGAGGCCCTGACGCCGTGGCTCGACTGGGCCTTCGCGCAGGAGAAGGCGAAGCTCGCGAAAGCGGCCTGACACTTCCTTCCCTCGCCCCGACGCAAGTCGGGTGTTCCCGACTTGCGCCTTGATATGCGGATCTCGGGAACACCTGGGATCCGACGGGAGAGGGGCCGTTCAAGAAGACACCGCCCCTCTCGCCCAAACCCCGACAATTTCCCACGTCCCCTCTCCCGACCTCGCTGCGCGAGGCCACCCTCTCCCGCAGAGGGGAGAGGGTTGAAAGAAGGTGCACCATGCCCGCTCCCCGCGTACTCATTTCCGACGCCCTGTCGCCCGCCGCCGTGCAGATCTTCAAGGATCGCGGCATCGAGGTCGATTTCCAGCCGGATCTCGGCAAGGACAAGGACAAGCTCGCCGCCGTGATCGGCGAGTATGACGGCCTCGCCATCCGCTCGGCCACCAAGGTCACCGCCAAGATCCTGGAGAAGGCCCAGAACCTGAAGGTGATCGGCCGCGCCGGCATCGGCGTCGACAACGTCGAGATTCCCGCCGCCACGGCCAAGGGCATCATCGTGATGAACACGCCCTTCGGCAATTCGATCACCACCGCCGAGCATGCCATCGCCATGATGTTCGCGCTCGCCCGCCAGATCCCGCAGGCGGATGCCTCCACGCAGTCCGGCAAGTGGGAGAAGAACCGCTTCATGGGCGTCGAGCTCACCGGCAAGACGCTCGGCGTCATCGGCTGCGGCAACATCGGCTCCATCGTGGCCGAGCGCGGCATCGGCCTGCGCATGAAGGTCATCGCCTACGATCCCTTCCTGTCGCCGGAGCGCGCCGTCGAACTCGGAGTCGAGAAGGTCGAGCTCGAGGACCTGCTGCGTCGGGCCGACGTCATCACGCTCCACGTGCCGATGACCGAGAAGACCCGCAACATCCTGTCGGCCGAGAACATCGCCAGGACCAAGAAGGGCGTGCGCATCATCAACTGCGCCCGCGGCGGCCTCGTGGACGAGGTGGCGCTTCGCGCGGCGCTCGATTCCGGCCATGTGGCCGGTGCCGCCTTCGACGTGTTCAGCGAGGAGCCCGCGACCGCGAACCCGCTCTTCGGCCATCCCAACGTGGTCTGCACGCCCCATCTCGGCGCCTCGACCACGGAGGCGCAGGAGAACGTGGCGCTGCAGGTGGCCGAGCAGATGTCGGACTACCTGCTCCAGGGCGCGATTCAGAACGCCGTGAACTTCCCGTCCATCACGGCGGAGGAAGCGCCCCGCTTGAGGCCATTCGTGGCGCTCGCCGACAAGCTCGGCTCCTTCCTCGGCCAGCTCACCGAGGCTCCGATCAAGGGCATCCGCATCGAATACGAGGGCGCCGTCGCCGATATGAATACCCGTGCGCTCACCTCGGCCGCCGTCACCGGCGTGCTGCGCCCCTTCCTCCAGGACATCAACATGGTGTCGGCGCCCGTGGTCGCCCGCGAGCGCGGCATCACGGTCGAGGAGGTCAAGCGCGAGCGCGCCGTACGCGACTACGAGAGCTTCATCCGCATCGTCGTGGATGCGGAGGACATGCCGAGGCACGCGGGCGGCACCGTGTTCCAGGACGGCAAGCCGCGCGTGACCGAGATCCGCAACATCGCCGTGGACGCCGAGTTCGCACCGCACATGATCTACGTGCGCAACGACGACAAGCCGGGCTTCATCGGCCGCTTCGGAACGCTGCTCGGGGAGTCCGGCGTCAACGTCGCCACCTTCGCGCTCGGCCGCGACAGGCCCGGCGGCAATGCGATCTGCTTCGTGTCCGTGGACGAGCCGGTGACGGAGGATCTGCTGCGCAAGATCGAGCAGATCCCGCAGGTCAAGCGCGCCCGCGCGGTGCGGTTCTAAGGGAGAGAGGCCGGCATGACGACGTCCCTGTCGCAGCGCTTCGTTCTGACGCTTGCCTGCGCCAACCGCCCGGGCATCGTTGCCGCCGTGGCGGGACACCTGTCCAATGCGGGCCTCAACATCCTCGATGCCCAGCAGTACGACGACACGCAGACCGACCGGTTCTTCATGCGTGTCGTCTTCAACCCCGTCTCCGGGGAAGCCGATCTCGGCGAGCTGAAGGGCGGCTTCGCGCCGCTTGCCGACACGTTCGGCATGAGCTGGACCCTGCGTGACTCCGGCATGCCGCGCCGGGTCATGCTGATGGTGTCGAAGTTCGACCACTGCCTCGCCGACCTGCTCTACCGCTGGAGGATCGGCGAGCTGGTCTTCGATCCGGTCGGCGTGATCGCCAACCACCCGATCGAGACCTATGGCCACCTGGATCTCGGCGAGATCCCGTTCCACTACCTGCCGGTCACGCGCGACACCAAGCTCGAGCAGGAGGCGAAGGTGTGGGAGTTGATCCGCGAGTCGAGAGCCGATCTCGTAGTACTTGCCCGTTACATGCAGGTGCTTTCGGACGGCCTCGCGGCGAAGCTGGTGGGGCGGTGCATCAACATCCATCACTCGTTCCTGCCCGGCTTCAAGGGCGCCAAGCCCTACCACCAGGCCCACAAGCGCGGCGTGAAGCTCATCGGCGCCACCGCCCACTACGTCACGTCGGACCTCGACGAGGGACCGATCATCGCGCAGGACGTGGAGCACATCACCCACCGCGACACGCCGGACGACCTGATCCGCAAGGGCCGCGACATCGAGCGCCGGGTGCTCGCCCGCGCGGTGCGTCATCACCTGGAGGACAGGATTCTCCTGAACGGCGCAAAGACGGTGGTGTTCGCGGACTGATGGCTGCACTCCCGGCCGCCGCACAGCGGCCGGGAACGATGACCGCGTGGCGATCCTACCGCCTCCGCTCTGCCAGCCAGATCCCGCCGAGCACAAGCGCGAGGCCCAGCGCGTGGTAGAACGCGAAGGGCTCGCCGAGCAGCACCACGGCGAGCAGGGCCCCGAAGACCGGCACCAGGTTCACGAACAGCCCCGCCCGCGCCGGTCCGATGAGCTCGACGCCGCGGATGAAGAAGACCTGCGCCACCAGCGAGGGCAGCAGCCCCACATAGAGCAGGATGATCCAGCCCTCGAAGGTCGGCCACAGCACCGTTCCGGTCGCGATCTCGTAGGCCAGCAGGGGAAGCGAGGACAGGAAGGCCACACTGGCGAGAGCCGTGAAGAAGACGAGTCCGGACACTGCGGGGCGGCGGCGCAGGGCGAGCGTGTAGCCTGCGTAGAACACGCAGGCGATCAGGGTCCAGACGTCGCCGATGTTGAGCGCCAGCGAGCGCAGCACCTCGAAGCTTCCTTTCACCGACACGATGACGACGCCGACCAGCGTCACGATCATGCCCAGAACCTGCAGGGGCACCACGCGGACCCCGAAGAACAATACCATGCCGATCAGGACCAGAACCGGAATGGAGCCCTGGAAGATCGTCAGGTTGACGGCGCTGGTATGGTGGGCCGCCACGTAGAACAGGCCGTTGAAGGCCGTGAACCCGAAGACGCCCATGAGGACGGTGCTGAACCACTTCTCCCTGAGAAGGGGCCATTCGGCCGCGAGCTGCCTGCCGGTCAGCGGCAGCATCACGGCCACGACGATCACCCAGCGCATGGCGGTGAGCACCATGGGCGAGACCTCGCCCACCGCAAGGCGCCCGGCGATGGCGTTGCCTCCCCAGAAGAGCGCCGTCAGGCAGAGCAGCAAGTAAGCCTGACCGAAGAGCCCCTTCCAAAGCGATTGCAGAATTTTCATGGGGCGCAGACCCTCACAGCGCTTGCCGCCGCGCGCCGTTGGGATAAACCGGCGCCGAGTGGAGGCGGAGAAGTTATGGCCTTAAGGTTCCTGGTGGTCGAGGGCAATACGCGTGGCGCAAGGCAGGCCCACAAGGACAGCTATGGACTCATGCCGTCCGAATCCTATGCGGCCGTGCTGCAGGAGATCGCGCCGGATGCCGTCTGCGACCTCGCGTTCCCGGCCGACGAGGGCGCGAACCTGCCGGACGCTGCGGGCCTCCAATCCTACGACGGCATCGTTCTCACGGGCTCTCACCTCAACATCTACGACCGCACCCCCGAGATCCTGCGCCAGATCGACCTGATGCGGGCGATCTACGCCTCCGGGACGCCGTCCTTCGGCTCCTGCTGGGGCCTCCAGGTCGCGGCCGTCGCGGCGGACGGGGACGTGCGCCAGAACCCGCTCGGCCGCGAGATCGGCTTCGCCCGCCGGCTGACGCCGACGGAGGCCGGGAGGGTGCATCCGATGCTGGAGGGCCGCCCCGGCGCCTATGACGCGCCGGCGATCCATCTCGACATGGTGACGGTGACCCCGGGCGACTGCACGATCTTGTCCACCAACGCGGTCTCGGCCGTGCAGGCGGCGGAGATCCGCGTCAACGGGGGCGTGTTCTGGGGCGTGCAGTACCATCCCGAGTTCAGCCTGGGCGAACTGGCCGTGATCCTGGGGCGGCGCACGGAAATCCTCGTGAACGAGGGTTTCTGCCGGACGCCCGAGGAGGCCGCTTCGTACGTCGCCGAGCTGAAGGCCCTGCACGACGATCCGGCGAACTTCCCCCTCGCCTGGCGGCACGGCCTCGACGCGGAGGTGCTCGATCCGGTACGCCGCACACGGGAGATCCGCAACTTCGTCGAGCATCGGGTCAAGCCTGGGAAGAGCGCACGCGGGCGAGCCTGATCGGCGGATACGGGCGGATTCATTCCGCTGCGCCGGCCTCCGACTCCCGGCTCCGCCGCGCGAGCTGCTCTGGCGTGTCCGGCGCCCCCATCGCCCGGGCCGCCGCTTCCGCCGTCAGGCCGCGGGCATCGCGGGCATGGATGTCGGCGCCGTGCGCCAGCAGGAGCTCGACGATCTCGGTCCGGTTGAACATGGCCGCCACCATCAGGGCCGTGCGGCCGTCGCCGTCCGGGCGGTCGACATCGGCCCCATGGGCGAGCAGCAGGCGGGCGACCGCCGTGTCGCCCTTGAACGCAGCTCCGGCAAGCGGCGTCTGGCCGCGGTCGTTCTCCAGGTCCGGGTCGGCGCCGTGCCGGAGGAGGGCGGACGCCAGCTCCGCATGGCCGTGATAGCAGGCAAGCATGAGCAGGCTGTCGCCCTTGTCGTTGCGCAGGTTCGGCGGCAGCCCCATCGCAAGCAGGGGAGCGAGCTCCTCGGTCCGTCCCCCGCGGGTGAGCTGGAACACCCGCTGAGCGAACGCAATCGTTTCGTCGTCGAGGGCAGGCTTCGATGAATTCTCGTGCTGCATAAGGGCCTCCCGATTGAGCGACGCCGGTCGCGAGAACATATGGCCGCAACACGGGTCATGACCAGGAGGACGAGATCATGGGTAAGCGGGTGCGGCAGATCCCCGGACCATTCCTCTCGAAACGTGCCGGCAGCCGGTGCCGACCGCATGAAAAAGCCCTGCCTGAGCGACAGGCAGGGCGAAGTTATTGGGTCAATGTCTCTGGAGGTCAATCCGAAGACGCCGCAAGTAAAGCACATGTTGATTGGCAGCTATACCCCTTTTATTTTCCTAGGGTAATGTGAAAAAATTCAAAGCCAATCGAAGGTGGTACCACCTTCGATAATTGGTCTATGTGTTCTGAAAGAGCGTTTGTGTTGCGGCGTGGCAACAGACTTTCAGGCTCATCTTGTACTAGCTTGCTTGCGCGGCATCCCGCGAGCGAGAACAACGTGGAAGCAACGGCTCCTTCGTCGTTCGCGCCAAACCAAAGCGCCAATGTTTCGCAGCAAGGGTGTGAAAAGTCTGGAGGACCATCAATGAAGCTTCTGAAGAGCCTTCTTCTCGGATCGGCTGCGGGTCTCGCAGCTGTTATGGGGGCTCAAGCGGCCGACCTTCCGGTCGCGAAGGCTGCTCCCGTCGATTACGTGCGCGTCTGCTCCACCTACGGCTCAGGCTTCTGGTACATCCCGGGCACGGAAACCTGCCTGCGCGTCGGCGGCCGTGTTCGCGCCGACTACCTGTACGGCGAGCCGCTCACCCGTGCTCAGGATGCCATCGGCTTCCGCGCCCGCGGCCGTCTGAACATCGACACCCGCACGGCCACCGCCTACGGCCTGCTGCGCGCCTACATCCGCTACGAGCTCACCCGCTCGTCCGGCACCCCGTTCAGCCTCGGCGGCACGGGCGTCGGCAGCGGCGCGGCCACGAGCACGAACCTGGCTCAGGCCTTCGTGCAATTCGGCGGCCTGACCGCCGGTCGCGTCACCTCGTTCTTCTCGAACGCGGACCTGCCGACCGACCACATGGGCACCCTGCGCTTCGACGACGCGCCGGACATCAACCTGCTCGCCTACACCTTCTCGTTCGGCAACGGTTTCTCGGCCACGATCTCGCTCGAAGACGGTCTCGATCGCCGCAGCAACGGCTTCGCGGTCGGCGGTCCCGGCGCCATTCCGCTCAACTATGCCGGCCAGCGCTCGCCGGACGTGATCGGCGTCCTCAAGTATGACGGCACTTGGGGTACGGCCTCGCTGCATGGTGCGGTTCACCAGATCCGTTCCAACGATCTCGTGACTCCCTTCGGGGCGGCCATTCCGGTCTATCCCGACACCGAGTACGGCTTCGCCATCTCGGGTCAGGTCGGCGTGAACCTGCCGATGCTCGCCGAGGGCGACGCCGCCTGGCTGGCCGCCACCTACGCCAAGGGCGCACTCAGCTACATCACCGGCGGCTCCACCAACAGCCTGGATACGGGCATCCTGAGCCTCATCCTGGCGGACGCCTACATCAACCCGTTCACGGGCGACCTCGACCTCGGCACCGGCTGGTCCGTCGCGGCGGGCTTCCGCCACTACTGGACCCCCGAGCTCCGCTGGAACGTGTTCGGCTCCTACGCCCGCTTCGACTACTCGACGGCCGCCGCCGGCGCAGGCCTCGGGGACTTCAACGAGTGGCGTCTCGGCACGAACCTGATCTGGTCGCCTGTCTCCGGCGTGGATATCGGCGCGGAGGTGATCTACGCCCGCCTCGATCCGCGCGGCCGGGTCTTCTTCCCGAATGGCACCTTGATCGACTCCGACAGCGCCTGGGAAGGCCGTCTGCGGGTGCAGCGCGACTTCTGATCCCGCTCCCGCTCGTATCCTGGAAAGCCCCGGTGGAGACACCGGGGCTTTCTTTTTGCAGGCGTGTGCGGCGAAGCGAGCGCGCGTTGCTGCGGTGATGTGCTTCACGAAGAAGGAAGGCCGGTTCCACGGGGGCGGAACCGATCCTCGGCGACCGGTGCGCGGCGCGCGCCGCTCAGCACTCGGTGGTCTTCTTGGTCGTCGTGTCGCCGAACTCGTCCGTCTTCTGCTGCGTCTCGGTCCGGCAGCCGACGGTGCCGGTGGTCTCGACGGTGGTGGACGTCGAGACGCTCGGCTCGGTCTTCTTCTCGATGGTGGTCTTGCTGCCGAGGATGCCCTCTTCCTTCTTGATGGTGGTCGTCGTGTCCTGCGCGAAGGACGCGGTGCTGAAGGCAGTCGCGGCGAGAATGAAGGCCAGCTTCTTCATGACGTGAACTCCATGATCGAATGACTGGAGATCGAACGTCACTACAGCGCGGCGGTTCCGCGCCTCGGACAGGGCCCTACTTGATGAGGGTAAGGACCACCGAAACGATGTTCATCATGGCCAATGCGCCGAGCAGGGCAGGGATCAGGCGCAGGCGAGGGCGGTCGGGGCGCGCCCCATCCTCGAAGGCTCGCTTGTCGCGCTCGGAACCAGGAAGCATCGGAGTCATTGCTCGTTCCTCCAGGGAGGATGGCAGGAAGAGTGATGGAAGAGTGCACTCCGGCGCCCGTTCGCGAGGTGCGCCGCCACACCTGCCGTCTGCGCTGGCCCGGCGGCAGCGTTCAGGGCCTATTCAATCTCCGCGGCAGACCCTGATGGCCGCAAGCAGAAGGAGAGTTGCGTCATGACGAGCCTGTCGCGTCGCACCCGGATTCTCGCCGGCGCCGTTCCCCTGGCTGGGCTTCTGGCCGGGTGCACGGCAACGGCCGATCTGTCCTACAGCGAGTATCGGTTCAGGCCCGGTTTCCAGGAGCAGGTCTACGAGAGCCGCGTTTACGGGGATACGAGCCGGGGCTTCGGGAGCGAGGTGTGCCGGACTGAGACGAGACGGGACGTGAACCGGCTCGGGGAAGTGATCGTCCGGGACGTTCAGATCTGCGACGGGGCACCCGACGAGGCAGACGGGTTCTGACCGCGCGCCGATCGGCCGAACGGATACGCCGCCGCTGGGCGGCGGCCGCTCAGTGCCGGGTCGCCTGCTTGTCGATCTGGAGCAACTGCCCTTCGATGGCCCTCATCCGCGTCATCAGACGGTCGAGCTGGGCGAGATAGGCCCTCTCGTCCTGCGTCGCCTTCTCGACCAGGTCGGCGGATTTGCTGTGATGGATCCGGTGGATCGCATCGGCGAGCTGCCTGTCCAGGAACGACATGCGCTCCTCCAGGCTCATGAGTTCCTGACGAAGTTGCCGCTCCTTGATCACTGCTGAAGATCCGTGAAAAGTCGTGGGCGATAAGCTCAAGATTAGCGCAAACTCGGCGCCGCTCCCAGAGCGCGGGCAAAAATTTATCTCCTGCCAAGCTGAAACCGGCCAGGGGGGTCACCGTTCTGTGATCGAACATGTCGGATGGCGTGGGCCGGACAGGTCCCGCGAACTTGGTCTTTTTCCAGATGAGCCTTGAGAATGACAACGGCCGCGGGCCGGGCAGCAGCAGCATTGTGACGCTCAACATTTCCGACGCGACGGTCATCGCCATGGTCGGCTCGCGACTGCGCGCCATGTACGACGATCTTCTCAACGAGCCGGTTCCGGAGCGGCTGCTCGAAGTGGTGCATCGCTTCGACCGGACCGACGACACTTCCACGCCGAGAAGAGGAGACCTGCGGAATGGGACGTGAGATCAAGCCGGCGAGCATCGCATTGATCGTCGAGGATGATGCCGAGGTCCGAGGTCTGGCTGCGGCTTTGCTGGAGGAGACGGATCTTCGGGTCGTCGAGACGTCGAGCGCCGAAGAGGCGTTGGATTATCTGCGTCGTCATGCCGAGGAGGTCGCATTCCTCTTTGCGGACGTGCGGCTTCCATGCCTGATGAACGGCGTCGACCTGGCTCGCACCGTGCGCCTGAAATGGCCCTGGGTCAGAACCGTTCTCACGTCGGGGCAGCCGCTCGCGAATGTCTCCGAGGACATGCCGCGGGAGGTCCGCTTCATGCCCAAGCCCTGGCGGGCCCTCGAAGTTCTCGTGGAGGCCGAGAAGGCCGCCCAGGCGACCCGCAGACTACTTTAGGCCGGAGCTGGACAACCCGCATCAGGTGTCGAGGTCGGCGGAGAGCAGGCGGGCGAGCCTGTCCTCCGGCACCGCATGGGCGAACAGATGGCCCTGCATCTCCGTGCATCCGGTCGCCGCCAGGAACCGCCGCTGATCCTCGGTCTCGACGCCCTCCGCCGTCACCGTCAGGCCGATGCTCTGGCCGAGGGACGTGATGGCCTTGATGATCGCGGCCGAATCCCCCTCGGTCGTGTATCCCAGATGCTGCACGAAGGAGCGGTCGATCTTGATCTTGTCCACCTCGGACTGCCGCAGGTAGCTGAGGCTGGAATGGCCGCTTCCGAAATCGTCGAGGGCGATCCTGAAGCCCGCCTTCCTCAGCCGCCTCAGGGTCTCGCGGGTTTGGCTGTCGCTCAACAGCACGTTCTCGGTGACCTCGAGTTCGATGTTGCGCGGGTCGGCGCCGCTGTCACGGACGATCCTGGTGATGCGGTCGGCGAGGTCGCTGGCGCGGAACTGCGCGGGGGACAGGTTGACGGCGACGAAGAGGTTCGGCCAGCGCAGGGAGATGACGCAGGCATGCCGGAGAACCATCTCGCCCAGCTGGATGATCAATCCCGTTTCCTCCGCGATGGGAAGGAATTGGTCAGGGGAGATCAGGCCCCGCGACGGATGCTGCCAGCGCACCAGTGCCTCGACGCCGATCACCGGCCGGCCGGCGGCGGCGACCTGGGGCTGGTAGTGCACCCTCAGGTCCTTGCCGGACGCGAGGGCTTCCCGCAGCTCCTCCTCGATCTTCGCGCGCCGCTTCACGGTTTCGTCCATGAAGGACTCGAAGAAGCGATGGCAATCCCGGCCCTCGTTCTTCGCCCGGTAGAGAGCGATGTCGGCCTTGCGCAGAAGCTCGATCCGATCCGTCCCAGCCTCGGGTGCCAGGACGACCCCGATGCTGACGCCGACGAAGGCCTGGCTGCCGAGCAGGTCGAACGGCTGGCGCACGGCGTCGAAGATGCGGGCGCACAGGGCTTCGGCGTCTGCCCTCCCGTCGATTCCGGACTGGAGGATCGCGAATTCGTCGCCGCCGAGCCGCGCAACCATGTCGCTCGCGCGGAGCAGGCTCGACAATCTCCGGCCGAATTCGCGGATGAGGTTGTCGCCCGCCTGGTGGCCGAGGGTGTCGTTCACGTTCTTGAACCGGTCGAGGTCGAGCATCAGCAGCGCGAACCTCTCGCCCGGGGCGAGGCGTGAGAGCGCCCGGTCGAGGCGCTCATCGAACAGGGCGCGGTTCGGCAGGCCGGTGAGCACGTCGTGGAACGCGAGATGCTGGGCATGAGCCTCGCTGGCGCGCAGCTCGACCACCGTTGCCTCCAGCCGTGCCATCGAGGAGTGCAGAGAACGGACGAGCAGGGCCATCGCGAGCACCATCAGGCTGGATACGAGCGCGGCGCTCGGCCCGATCACGCGCAGGATCTTCGTCCCCGGCAGCTCCGGTTTCCAGATGAAATACCCGATGGCGTCGCCGCGGTCCGATGTCAGGGGCACCGAGACTTCACTCTCCAGCGGCGCGTTGCTAGGCGAGAAACGCAGGCCCTCGATGAGATTTCTCTCCGAGAGCCGCTTCAGGAACGTGTCGTCGAGATAGCGGATGCTGACGAGCAACGGCTCCGTGCCCGGCTCCTGGGCGACCGAGTCCGATTCCGCGACGATCTTCATCACGCTGACGGCCGCAGGGCGGCCGAACAGACTCATGACATTGGCATTGTGAACGGCCTTGCCCGACGTGAGGAACGGCGTCCGTTCGTCAGGGGGCGCCTGGCGGCCGTCCCGCAGCTCTTCGATCATGTGTTGGAGGCTGGGACGCACGAGGGCGAATTCGCTGATCGGAACTCGCTCCCCATCGACCATTGCGTCCATCGTCTCGTTCCGCTCGTTGAGGATATAGACCTGATCCTGACCGAAGGTCCGATGCAGCCAGAGGCCCATATTGGCATCGAGCCATTCGAAATCGAGCGGCGTCTCGCGCAGCTTCTCGACGGCATCGTTCCAGACCGCCACCATCTCCTGCTGCTGGGCCAACTCACCCAGGATCGCCTGAACGCTGCGCTCGGTCATTCTGACCTGGCGCTCGACCGAGACGTCGTTGCTCTGGCGAACGGCCCAGTAGATCGAAAAGGCCGCGAGGGCGAGCGCCGTGACCGTGACGATGGTGACCGGCAGCAGGATCCTGATGGAGAAACGCCAACCCGGCCGCACGCTCGAAGAAGCTTGCCTTAACACTGGACCCCCAGGAGATTCTTAGTTTTTCGCTGTCTTGCCACAGAGGAATTAAGAAGTGTTTATTTGGCGTTTCATCAATTTTCCTGCTCGAGAACATGAACGACTGCATTTCGTCTTAAAGAACGAAACTTTCGCCCGCCGGATGGGGAGATCGCCGGTCAGGCCCGTCCAGAATCCAGCGACGTCGGGCGGTGCGACGGAAGGAACGAACACGCACCCTGGCCGTTTGGCTGACATATTCCACTGCTAGGAGAGCACCATCATGAACAACATCATCTGGATTATCGGCGCCATCGTCGTGGTCCTTGCAATCCTGTCCTTCCTGGGGCTGCGGTAACCGGCACGAGAGGAGTGTGGAGGAGGAGCTCTGCGTCCCGCAGGGACCTCCTTGCCGGTGGTGGAGTACCGAACGGAGGCAGATGCCAGCGGTGCCGGTGCCCGCCGTCTCCCGATGGGATCGATCCTCTTGCAGGGCAGTCCTGCCGGTTTCACCGCGCGTCGTACTGGGTGGCGCACCGTGAACTTCCATCCATTCCCCGACTGGTCGAGCGATGGAAAATCTCCTCCGCCTGTTGCCGTCCAGCCCGACGTCGACGCTTGCGCGCTATGCCCTGACGACGCTCATCGTCCTCGTCTTCTTTCTCATCCGCCTTGGGCTCCCGCTGGGAGAAGGTTACCCCTTCCTGGTCTTCTTCCCCGCCGTCTTTCTCTCGTCGATCCTGTTCGACCGCGGCTCCGGATTCCTGGCGACCAGCCTCACCACGATCCTGGCGGTCTATTTCTTCATCGAACCCCGATACAGCCTCGTCCCGCCGGTCGCGCAGGTTCCGGCGCTGGTCCTGTACGTGCTTATCAGCTGCGGCATCGCGGTTCTCAGCGAGGCGCTGCGCCGGGCCCTGGAGCGAGCGCAGAAGGCTGAGCGGGAGAAGGATCTCCTGTTCCAGGAGCTGTCCCATCGAACCAAGAACAATCTCCAGATCATCGCATCGGTCCTGGCCCTTCAGGCCCGAAGCCTCGAGGATCCCGAGGTGAGAAAGATCTTCGACTCGGCCGTCACCCGCGTCCGCGTCATCGCCAACGCCCACTCGCAGCTTCAGTCGAACGGCGACAGGTCCAGGGTGAACATGAGGACGTACCTTGAAGATCTTTGCCGCGATCTGGGCGACAGCCTGCGGGGCGTGCGTCCCGTAGCGGTCAGGGTGGAGGCGGATCCGATCGAGCTGGGCACCGAGAAGGCGGTGCCGGTCGGGCTGATCGTGAACGAACTCGTGACGAATGCCTTCAAGTATGCCTTCCGCGACGGGCAGGAGGGGGCCGTCACCGTCAGTTTCCGGCGCAGCGCCGCCGGCGAGGTGCGGCTCGTGGTCGAGGACAACGGCGTCGGCTGCCCAGTGTCGGTCAGGGAGGGGCTGGGCTCGCGCCTCGTCCGTCTTCTGATTCAGCAGATCGGAGGGTCGATCGCCCGGGAGCCGGGCGAGCCCGGATGCCGCGTGGTGGCGACGCTCTCCGTGTGACTTGTCGCCCACGAAGCGGCGCACCGGGTGCACCCGACATGAATCGGAACTTCAGAGGTGCTGTTGCGCGGGCCAGACGCTCATTCGCAGGTACAGAAGATATGAAAAGCTCGACCGAGCGCGGCAGTAGACAGGAGCGCAGGGTTTCTTTAGTCCTATCACCTAATCCCGAGTTCGCCCGGTTAACCGTTTTATTACGCAACGTAATGTAATCGTTATCGGAATCCGCGTGGTCAAAGGCGAGGGGAAGCGATGACCGAGGAAGAAGTCGACGCCGTGGCGGAAGAGCTCGCCAAGATCGGCGGCATCGCGTGGTATCCCGGGCGCACTCCCGGCCCCCTCCTGAGAGTAGTCAGCGAGCGCTACCGGGACAGGGCCCGCGTCGCCATCGCGGCCCTCGATCGTCTCCGCGCCGAGAAAGGGCGCTCCGAAGGAGCGCAGGATCCGGTCCCCGAGCAGGCCACGCCCGGGCCCGGGCATGCCAACGACGAGGCGGGTGACAGGCTCCAGGTGGGCGCGACGGTCGTGTACCGTCCGCCAGGGGAGAAGAGAGCAATCCCGTGCCGCGTGGAAAGGATCGAGGACGGCCGGGCCTTTCTGGTGCCGTGCCCTCGACCCGAGATCGGCTGGGTATCAATCGAGAGCCTCGTGCCTCTGCAGGCGGAAACCGAGAACGGCCACTAGGCCGGCGAACATTACCGCAATGTAATGTGTCCAGGCTTTACTTGTGAGCGGTAGATCATTAGCAAATTACGTCCAGGCCCTTCTCAGCTGCTCAGGTCACGGATGCGCTGTTTCTTTCACCTGGTGAGCGACCACGACTCCATCCTGGACGATACGGGGATCGAGGTCGCGAATCTCGAAACGGCCAAGATGGAAGCGATAAGGGCTATCCGCGAGCTGCGGCAGGAATACGACGGAGCCACTGAAGGGTGGCGCGGGTGGAGGCTGGACATCGTCTGCCCCGAGGGGTCTCTGCTCTACTCGATGAATCTCGACATCGTCACTCACTGACCACCGCGTGGGATCATGCATTCCGACCCTATCGGCTGCTCGATCCGTGGAGGTCACAGGAAGGCACGACGCCGTATCATCGATTTGCGCGGCTGCTGCGACGATACGACTGCAGGCGGCCAATAGTAAGTTCACATGTGAACCAGTAAAACGCTGCACATTCTGCTGACCTGCTCATTCATCCCCAGTGACCCGCGACGATCATGAACACGGCCATCTCCCCGGAATTCCAGGGCCCCGTCGACGGGCAGCATGATCCCGTCACACTCGTCGTCGAGGACGAGATACTGGTCCGCATGGTGATCGTCGACACGCTGATGGACGACGGCTTCGAGGTGATCGAGGCCACCAACGGGGACGAGGCGCTCCTTGCCCTCAGCCGCCGGCCGGACGTGGACCTGATCATCAGCGACATCGAGATGCCTGGAACGGTGAACGGCTTCGCCCTAGCGCGCCGCGTCGCCGAGCAGCGGCCCGGCATCAGGATGATCCTCGTCTCGGGCCGGGCGGCTCCACGGCCCGGCGATCTCCCCGCGGGAGCCGAGTTCATGCCCAAACCCATTTATCCCGAGGCCTTGCTTCAGGCCGCCAACAGAATCATCGGGCGGTAAATCCGGCTGCGGCCGGCGGCCGGCGGGTCTCCGCCAACATCAGCAAGAACAAGCGGTAAAACGATGCCCCACTACTACTTCCGCCTCTGGCGCGGCCCGGTCTGCGAGGACGACTCGGAGGGAATGGAGTTGCCCGACATCCATGCGGCCCAGGCCGAGGCAGTCCGCGTGATCCGGGAACTGCGGGAGGATTGGGCGGGCAGAGACCCGCAGCCCCTGGGCAACCTGGCTTTCGAGATCCTGGACGGGCGTGGGCGGCGCCTGCTGACCGTCCCGTTCGCCGAGGCCGCAGCGGAGGCGACGGGCTGAGGCGAGGGATCAGGACCCGGATCGCTCGTTCGGACGCTCGCGTTCAGGCGACCAGCGACTGCTGGCGCCGTTGCCGGCGAAGATCTTCGAGCAGTTCGAGATAGGGCTGACGCCGCTCGTAGTAGCGGGCCAGCATCGCGGCCTTGATGGACTTCTTCAAGTATTCGTGCGTGTCGCTCTGTTCGAGTCGGAAGAGTTCCGACTCGTGTTGAAGTTCTATGTTGGACAATGTCCGCGCAAGCCAGAGGATCTTCAAATCGGTCTCGGACAAAATTCCCTTGTGTGGGGCGGCGATTTTTCCGACACGGATCGAGGTGTTCCGATCGTCTGGCATGTTCCCTCCCGCCTGCAAGAATCTATTGAAGAATCATATCTTTCCGTTTCATTAAGGCGCAACGAGGGCTCTCCAGGATTTGGGAGGAGTTGACGTAACTCTTTCGGATAGATCGCGCCGGCTGCGCCCGGCAAAAAGAAAGCCCGCTTCGAGGGCGGGCTTAAGCTGACCGGTCAAAGAGTTTGCGGACCTCACACAAGGGGAAAAATGCGGGGGACGCATTTGAGGTCCGTACGATTCAAATGGTGTCGGCCGCAGGTTTTCTGAATGGCTTCGATGTGAGTTCTTCATCACTTCTTCGTGTCTGAAGGTTTCCGCCAAGCTCCAGTCATGGCCCGTCCAGCCGTTCAGTTCCGTGAAGGCCTCGTGCGCGTGATGCAGCGATAGCCGATGGGGCATTGCGGGGTGTCGGCCGTCGGCACCCAGGCGGGCTCGATCACCTCGCCCAGGACACATTGGCCGCCGGCGGCGACGTAGCGGTCGTACGTCGTGGGGCCGGTGTTGAGCACGATGGCGCCATGGACTGAAACCAGCTCCCGCGCCCCCTGACAGGTCATCTGCAAGGTCAGTGGGCGGCCCTGGGCCCATGCGCCCGAACCTATGCCCGCGAGGGCGATGACGGCAAAGAGCAGCTTCATCCGTTCCATGGCCACCTCCGGGAGCGGTTGCGCCGAGGCCGCAGGTCGCGACCGCTGGTCTCCCCTGTCAGGAGAACGCAACACGACGGGATGAAGATGCGTGCGAGCGGCGACGCCTGCCGTGCGGTCCCGCACGGCATCTACAGCTGCATGGAGGCCGATCGCCTAGGAATGGTGCGGACGACGGGGGTCGAACCCGTACGGATTGCTCCGAGGGATTTTAAGTCCCTTGCGTCTACCAGTTTCGCCACGTCCGCTTCGTGGGATGTCGAGGTCCTGCCTGACGATTCCCGCCGCAGGAAACGCTGGGTAGACCTTGGACCGCCCTTTGTCCACTCGCAGCTGGCATGTTGCTTCAGACGGCCCGGAAGACGCGCGGAGCGGTCACGCTTCCCCGACCAGACCTGCGAGCGTTTGTGTCACCCGTTCTCCGGCAGCGGTGACGAAGAGCATCTTGTTCCGTCGATCCACTGGATCTTCCCGGTAATACACCAGTCCTTTCCCGTATTCCTCGGACAGGAGCGCGATATTTCGGGACACGACCGATTTTCCGAGACCAGTGAGGTGGCTCAACCTCTTGAGATTGATTCCCGGTTCCCTCGCAATCAGGAGAAAGAGGAGAGCGGTATGCATCGGCATTTCCGGGTCGATCTTGCGGAATTCCTCCAAGAAGAGGATTGCCCTCGACAGGGCAGTTGAGGACGTCGTCATAACTTGGCTGGGAAGTAGATGACTTTGGCGTCTATAGCCCGATGAATCGGAGAGAGTGCCCCAACGTCTAGCTTCGGAAGGAGCGCATGTCATCGTTCCTTCTTGGCAGCGTCAGATGTCCGCCCCGGCGGTCACGGCGAAGGTGGGCGATAGCCGTAGATCCAGCCATAGCGTTCGGTCATGCCATCGGGTCCGAGGTGGCGCATGATGCGGTTGCGGGCGAAGGCGACGAGGCCGCCGGCGTGATAGGCGCGCCCGTTCCGCCTGGCTGCGCCCTGAACCTTGCCTGCCCGTCGAAGCCGCTCCGCCTCGTAGCGGGCCAGCGCCTGCGGCGCGGCGGCGGGATCTGGCCCGAGGAGGGAGGCGAGCGTCGCCGCATCCTCGATGGCGAGGGCTGCGCCCTGGGCCAGGAAGGGGAGGACGGGGTGAGCTGCGTCGCCCATGAGGGCGATGCGGCCTCGGGCGAGGCGGCTCACCGGATGATCGAAGAGGGACCAGCGCAGCCATTGAGGCGGAGCCGTCAGGAGTTGACGCAGGGCCGGAGCGGTCGAGGCATAGGCGGCGCGCAGCACGTTGCCGTCGCCCGGATCCGCCCAGCCGTCCACGGGCACAGAAGTCCGCTCGATGGCGACCACGTTGACCAGCTTCCCGCCGGCGATGGGGTAGTGCACCACGTGCCCGCGCGGTCCGAGCCACAGGCCGGTCTCGTCGCCGGCCAGGGACGCGGGAGCCTCGGCCCGACCGAGGGTCGCGCGCCAGGCAACATAGCCGCGGAAGACCGGAGCCCTGGCATCGCCGAGGGCCTGACGGACCTTGGACCAGACCCCATCGGCGCCGACCACCGCGTCGAAGGAGGCCTCCTCCCGCACGCCCTTGGCGGTCACCAGGGAGATCGTCGCCTGTCCAGCGTCCTCCGTCGCGCCCTCGACCATCCGGCCCATGACGAGGCGGATCGCCGGTTCGGAGCGGACTGCGTCGAGCAGGATCGTCTGCAGGTCGGCCCGGTGCACGACCCAGTAGGGGGCTCCGTAGCGCTGGCGCATGAAGGGCCCGAGGGCCGCCTGGCCGATCTCGCGGCCGCTGCCGATGTCGCGCACGATCACCCGCTGCGGCTCCGTGACGACCCGGCGCAGGGCGGGGCCGAGGCCGAGATCGAGCAGGATGCGACTGGCGTTTGGGGAAAGCTGGAGACCTGCGCCGACCTCGCTGAAGCCGGGGCGCCGCTCGACAACCGTGATCGCATGGCCCCGGCGGGCCAGCGCCAGGGCTGCCGTCAGGCCGCCGATCCCCGCGCCGACGACCGCGATGGATAGTCCGGACACCTCAGCGCGAAGACGGGTCGGTGGCGTAGTCCGGCTCCCAGACGCACTCGGCCGGGCGGGCCTCGTCGGCCTTCAGGGACGGATCGTACTTGAAGAGGGTCGAGCAGTAGGAGCAGACGGTCTCCAGGTCGTAGCCCATGTCGATGAAGACGTGCGGATGGTCGAAGGGCGGGAGGGCGCCGATGCACATGAACTCCTTCGAGCCCACATGGATGACGGGAACGCCCGGCTGATTGTGGAAGTGGGGAGTGCCTTTGTCGGCCATGGTCGTCGCTCGCGAACTATGAATTTGCGCGGCACCATAATGTCCGAACTGCCGGGCGACTAGAGCAAAATGCGAGCGGTCAGGAGCCGTGTGCCCCCTGGGCTTTTCGCATGGGAGGGACGCGGGAACGCGGATTGCCTCGACGGCTGCCGGTGCCGTAGGGTGCGCCGCAACCCGACACGTCCAGCTCTCTCGGTCCCATGCGCTTCTTCAATTCCAACGGCGTCAGCATCGCCTATATCGACGTCATGCCGGAGGAGGGTCATGCCGATCCGATCCTGCTCATCCACGGCTTCGCCTCCAGCCACGCGGTCAACTGGGTCAACACCCTCTGGGTGAAGACCCTGACGAAGGCAGGCTACCGGGTCATCGCCTTCGACAACCGCGGGCACGGCCAGAGCGAGAAGCTCTACCGGCCGGAGGATTACGATTCCTACCGCATGGCCGAGGATGCCCGCCGCCTTCTCGACCACTTAGGGATCGAGCGCGCCGACGTGATGGGCTATTCCATGGGTGCCCGGATCACGGCCCACATGGCCCTCGCGGCGCCGGAGCGGATGCGCTCGGCCCTGCTCGGCGGGCTCGGGATCCATCTCGTGGACGGCGTCGGCCTGCCGCTCGGCATCGCGGACGCCATGGAGGCTCCTTCACTCGACGTCCTGACCGATCCGATGCAGCGCATGTTCCGCGCCTTCGCCGAGCAGACCAAGAGCGACCTCAAGGCGCTGGCCGCCTGCATCCGGGGCTCGCGCCAGTCCCTGACGCCGGGCGAGGTGGCGTCCATCACGCTCCCGACCCTGATCTCCGTCGGCACCAAGGACGACGTGGCCGGTTCGGGCCCGGAACTCGCCAAGCTGATGCCGCGGGCGACGGCGCTCGAGATTCCGGGCCGCGACCACAACCTCGCAGTCGGCGACCGGGTCCACAAGCAGGGCGTGCTCGACTTCCTGTCCCGCCGGCCCTGAGCCTGAAAGGGTTGGATCGAAGCGGTCGGTGCCGCATCCTGCCATTCGGGATCGGAATGGGCTGCTTTCTCGCGCGGCTGACCTGTCGATTCGGGAAACCGGCCCTAAGCTCCTGAGTTCGCTTCCCGATCCTTCCGCCCGACCCCCATCAGGTGAACCGCATGACCCGCCTCGACAGCGCCATCCGCAGACTGACCGCGCAGCGCGACCTGCTGGACTGGGCCAGCCTGGTCGTCGCCCCCGGGGGTCTCGTCCTCGAGGTCGGTCTCGGCAACGGTCGGACCTACGACCATCTGCGCAACCGGCTGCCGGGGCGCGAGATCTACGTCTTCGAACGCTCGCCCGCCGCCCATCCGGACTGCTACCCGCCGGAAGGTTACCTGATCGTCGGCGACGTGTTCGAGACACTTCCGCCCTTCATCGGACGCTTCGGCCGCGGTTCGGCGGCCCTGATCCACGTGGACGTCGGAACCGGCGACGAGGCACAGAACCGGGAACTTGCCTTACGCCTCTCGCCGCTCCTCGAAAGCCTCCTCCAGCCGGGCGGGCTGTTGATCGGCGACCGCGCCTTCGAGCTGCCGGACTGCACCGACATCTCGGCCGAGACCGGCGTGGCGGAGGGCCGCTACTACGTCTATCGCCGCCGGACCGATGATCCGGTCGCGGCAGCGGCCGTCAGCGGCCCGTGAAGACCGGCTCGCGCTTTTCCAGAAAGGCGTTGCGACCCTCGATCGCGTCTGCGCTGTCGAAGCACAGGTCGGCGAGGGCCACTGGGTCCGTACCCGGCCTCTCCAGCCCCGCCGCATCATCGATGGCCGCCTTGGCGGCACGGATCGTCAGCGGCGCGTTGCGAGCAATTCCCTGGGCCAGGGACATGACGGTCGCCTCCAGGCCCCCGTCGGCGACGACCTGCTGCACCACGCCCAGGCGCTCGGCCTGCGCGGCGTCGATCCTGCGGGCGGTGAAGAACAGGTCCTTCGCGGCGGGAGCCCCGACGGCCGCCGTGATGATCTTCATGGCGCCCGGCGGGTAGCCGACCCCGAGCTTTGCGGCCGGGATGCCGAAAACCGCGTTCTCCGCCGCGATCCGCAGATCGCACGAGAGCGCGAGACCGAAGCCGGCCCCGAGACAATGGCCGCGGATCATGGCCACGACCGGCTTCAGGCACCGGGCCACGGCCCAGAGGGCCGCCTCATTGACGGCCTCGTAATGCCGCCCGCTGGCGGCATCCGCCCGATGGGTCTGGAATTCCGAGATGTCCGCGCCGGACGCGAAGGCGCTCGCGCCCGCGCCGCGCAGGACGACGACGCGGACCCGGTCGTCGCCGTCGAGGGCCGCCATGATGGCGGGCAGGGCCCTCCACATCTCCAGGTCGAAAGCATTTCGCTTCGCGGGGTTGTCTACGGCGACGGTCGCGACAGAATCGGCCAGGGAAACGGCGAGCTTGGGCGTCGGGGACGAAAAAAAGATACTCATGGGAGACTGGATCTGGGGTAAGGGGCGGGGACTTCTTATCTCATCCTAGATCGCTTGGCCTCAAGGCCGGCAGGGAGACCGTCATGGCACAGACCCACTTGAAACCTGGAGCCCTGGAACCCGTAGCGGGAACAGTCGATCCCCTCTGGGACCGGCTGCGGCAGGAAGCCGAGGCGATCGTGCGGGACGAGCCGGCCCTCGCGAGCTTCGTCCTTGGGGCGGTCGTCCAGCAGCCGAGCCTCGAGGCGGCAGTGATCCATCGTGTCGCCAGCCGGCTGGAGCATCCGTCGCTGTCTGGCGACATCATCGAGCAGACCTTCCTGGAGGCGGTCGAGAGCGACCTGAGCATCGGCGCAGCGTTCCGGGCCGACATCAACGCCGTCCTCGACCGCGACCCGGCCACGAACCGGGTGATCGAGCCGGTTCTCTACTTCAAGGGTTTCCACGCCATCCAGACGCACCGGCTCGCACACTGGCTGTGGCACCGCGACCGGCAGGACTTCGCCCTCTACCTCCAGAGCCGCTCGTCCGAGGTGTTCCAGACCGACATCCATCCGGCGGCCAGGATCGGCCGCGGCATCTTCCTCGACCATGCCACGGGCCTCGTCGTCGGCTCGACGGCGGTGATCGAGGACAACGTCTCCATGCTCCAGGACGTGACGCTCGGCGGCACCGGCAAGGAGCGCGGCGACCGTCACCCGAAGATCCGCCACGGCGTCCTGATCGGGGCGGGCGCGAAGGTGCTGGGCAATATCGAGGTCGGTCACTGCGCCCGGATCGCGTCCGGCTCGGTGGTGCTCAAGCCCGTTCCGCACAACGCGACGGTGGCCGGCGTCCCGGCCAAGGTGGTCGGCAGCGCCGGTTGCGCCGAGCCGTCCCGCGCCATGGACCACTTCCTGACGGAAGGGATCTGAGGGCATCCGTCGGCATGGATCGAACTTCGCTTGCCCGCGTTGGCCGGGCGTGGCAAGTGCAGCATCCGTGAAATCGAAGAAAGGGTTTGTGGTGGATAAATCGGAGATGGCGAAAGTCGAGCGGTACCTGCGCCAGACTTTTGCGAACCACTCGATTCGCGTGGTCGGTCGTCCCAAGAAGACTGATTCGGCGGAGGTCTATATCGGCGAGGAGTTCGTCGGGGTGCTGTTCCTGGACGACGAGGACGGTGACCGGTCCTACAACTTCACCATGGCGATCCTGGATACGGACCTGGAAGACTGAGCCGGCTTTTCGCAGCAGAATCCCCGAGGGTTCTGCTGCCGTCGTTTCCGGACGCCTCTCCCCACAGCCTGCGAGATCCCGACAAGATGCCGATCTACAGCCTCGATGAGATCTCTCCGATCCTGCCCGAGCCGGACCGCTTCTGGGTCGCGCCGGACGCCCATGTGATCGGCCGCGTCCGGCTGGGCCGGGACGTGGGCATCTGGTTCGGCGCCGTGCTGCGCGGCGACAACGAGCTGATCGACATCGGCGAGGCCACGAACATCCAGGAAGGGGCGCTGCTCCACACGGATATGGGGGCGCCCCTGACCGTGGGGGCAGGCTGCACCATCGGCCACCACGCGATCCTGCACGGCTGCACCATTGGCGAGAACACGCTGATCGGGATGGGCGCGACCGTCCTCAACCACGCGCGCATCGGCGCCAATTGCCTCGTGGGCGCCAACGCGCTCGTGACCGAGGGCAAGGAATTCCCCGACAACTCGCTCATCGTCGGTGCTCCGGCCAAGGCAATCCGGGTCCTCGACGGGGCCGCCATCGAGCGGCTGCGCTGGTCGGCGCGCAACTACGTCGAGAACTGGCAGCGCTTCGCGAAGGGTTTGCGGCGGATCGACTGATTCGGCGAGTCTTGCCGTCGTTCCGAAGGTGCCGCTTGAACGGCTCTCACGCCCAGCCATAGCTCCCCCGCAACCGCAAGGCGGCTCCTCCCGATGGGGCCGAACAGCGGAGATGCGGTGTATTCTGTGCCCAACAAGAAGATGGCCGGGACGACCCCGGCCACGATCATTTCCAGCGGTGTTGCTGTCGTCAGCGATTCGCCGTTGTGGTCGGCGAGGTGGTGATGCCGCCCAGGGACACCCAGCCGACCATGTTCTCGCTCTCGCGCTTCACATAAGCGTAGCCGGTGCGGTGCCAGGGGAGGACCGAAGAGGTCTTGTTGTCGAGGATGTAGTCGCCCTGGTTGGTGCGAATCATCAGCACCGCGTGGCCTTCGCCGAGTTCGTCGATCACGACGGTCATGCGCATGGCGCGGCGTGGCAGGCCGCTCTCGACCAGGATGCGGCGCTTGAGGAGCTGGTAGTCCTCGCAGTCGCCCTTACCGTCGTCCGGGAAGCCCCAGGTGTCGACGACGCCGAAATGATCCGCGTCCGTGATCGCCTTGATGGTGGTGTTGACCCGCTGATTCACCGTGACGATGGTCCTCCAGACCTGCGGGGTCAGCTGGATCACGTCCGGCTCCGCCAGATTGACCGCGCACTCGGACGGGAAGCTGTCGCAGAACTTGACCCAGCCCATGATCGGCTTGGCCGCACCCATATGCATGATCGGGTTGCTCGCCGTCGGGAGAGCCGCCACCGTCTGTGCCTGGGCGGCCGAGCCCAGGAACATCAGGGAAAGCCCGAGAAATGCCGTTTTGACGAACTTGGCCTTGGACGAGATTGCCGCCTTCAGCCCGTTGAAATCACCCTTTTTGAAATAATCCTGCCGCATGCCCCACCAGCCGGTTAATGTTCTTTTAACCAAGCTGACACGGTTGATTTCTAGGCTCAAGTGGAAAGTAAAAGGTGAGTTAACGCGTCGCGCCCGCTCACGGTTCCGTTAACGTTAACAAAAAATTTACCACAACCGGAGTTAGGGCGCGTTTTTTAATAAGGCCGCCGGAAAGCCCTTCAAAGGGCCGCAATGGCCGGTTCGACTCCCGACGGAATCGGCGCTACGTCGTTCCCTGTCCTCCAACGTGGCCGATTGTGGCCCGCCGCGCAATCGGATCATGAACCAGCTCCCCATGTCGCCCCAGCCCACCCGACCGCCCCGCGAGCCGGTGTTCAACCTCCCAGCTGCGGTCGCCCTCGGCGTCGCGGTCCTCGTCGGCATCCATGCGCTGCGGCTGCTGCTGCCGGAGGATACCGACTTCGAGCTCATCATTGACTGGGCGGTGATCCCGGCCCGGTGGTCGGTCGCCTTCGGGAGCGTGCCGGCGGAAGAGGTGTTCAATGCCCTGCGGGGCGGCGGGACGGAGGAGGGGATTTCGCCCCTCGCGGTGCTGGCGCAATATGTGCTGGGCGAGGGCGAAGGCCGTCCCTGGACCGGGCTGAGCTATGCGTTTCTCCACGGCTCCTGGGCTCACGTCCTCATCAACTGCGTCTGGCTCGCGGCCTTCGGTACCCCTCTCGTCCGCCGGTTCGGGACGGCTCGCTTTCTCGGCCTTGCGGCGGCCTCGGCGCTGGGTGGCGCAATCCTCTACACGCTCATGAACCGCCTGCAGATCCTGCCCATGATCGGCGCATCCGCTGCGGTCTCCGGCATGATGGCGGCGGCTTCCTGGTTCATGTTCGCCCCCGCCGACTGGCTGCCCGAGGGGCGTGTGACCCAGCCGCACGAGCGGCTGCGGGAGGGGCTCGCCGACATCGTCCGCAACCGGCAGGTCCTGATCTTCCTCGGCGTCTGGTTCGCGGCGAACTACGTCTTCGCCTTTGTACAGCCTCTCGGGGTGACGGATGCCAGCATCGCCTGGGAGGCCCATATCGGCGGCTTCCTGGTCGGGCTGGGGCTGTTCCCGTTCATCGATCCCCTGCCGCCCCGCCCGCGCCGGATCCTGGCTTGAAAAGCGGTGCCGTTCCGCCAGATCATCAACAGGGCTGACGCAGAGTCATTTTCCCGCCGTCATGGGACGTGAAACTCGGCCCCAGCCCTGCCGGTGCGAGGGGGCACGACCCTCCGCATCCGCCCAACGGAGGCGAGAAATGATCGTCGATCGCATTCTTTCGATAAAAGGCCGCAACGTCGTCGCCATCGAGCCGGATCAGACGCTGGAGCAGGCCGCGCGGCTCCTTTCGGAGAAGCGCATCGGTGCCCTGCTGGTCAGGGACGCGCAGAAACCTTTCCTG
Organism: Microvirga sp.; assembly: GCA_035645535.1. GTDB lineage: Bacteria > Pseudomonadota > Alphaproteobacteria > Rhizobiales > Beijerinckiaceae > Microvirga. The sequence continues at coordinate 34,479 of DASQMJ010000079.1, forward strand.
GGGATCATCTCGGAGCGGGACATCGTCAGGGCGATCTCCGATCACGGCCCCGGGGCGCTGAAGGAGCCGGTCTCCCGGTTCATGACCGGGAAGGTCACCACGTGCACGTCCCAGACCCCCGTCAACGACGTGATGGAGATCATGACCCAGGGCAAGTTCCGGCATATCCCGGTGGTCGAGGGCGGGTCCCTGATCGGGATCGTGTCGATCGGGGACGTGGTGAAGCTGCGGCTGGAGGAGATCGAGGCGGAGGCACAGGCTATCCGGGAATACATCGCCACCGCCTGAGGGCCGGCCCGCGCCGGGAGGCCTGGATCAGGCGCCCTGGGCCTCCTGCATCATTTCCATGATGTCGGGCAGGGCCCGCTCCGTGGCCTGCCGGCCGAGGGCGATGCATTCCTGTGCCCGGTGGAACTCGAACAGCCCCATCTTGGCGAGCTTGGGTGCGACCATGATGTCCGGCGGGTCGCCGGCCAGCCGCGAGCGCGCGATGCGATCCTGTGTGATGTTGAAGGCGTCGACCATGACGGTGGCGAGCCCCGGGGCGTTGGGCCGGCGCGGCTTGTCGCCCCGAGAGGAGAAGAGGCCCCAGCGCCGGGGCGCGGCCTCCATGACTTCCTCGATCTCCTGCTCGTCGCTCGTCCCGGCGTCGTAGGACTGGATCACCGTCCCGCGCACGCGCACCTCGCCGTTGAGGTTCACGCAGATCACGATGTCCGCGCCGAGCGCGCGGGCGGCCGTGATCGGGATCGGGTTCACCAAGGCGCCGTCCATGAGCCAGCGCCCGCCGATCATGACCGGGTCGAACACGCCCGGGAGGGCGTAGGACGCGCGCATCGCCTGAACCAGCGGCCCTCGGGTGAGCCAGATCTCGTGACCGCTCGTGAGCTCGGTCGCGATGGTGCAGAACCTGATCGGCAGCGTCTCGACCCGCCGGTCCATCAGGTCCTGGTCCAGCAGGCGCTGCAGGCGCCCGCCGGCGATGAGGCCGGCGCCGCTGAAGTGGAAGTCGAGGAGGCCCATGACGCGCCGCTTGGTGAGGGAGAGGGCGAAGTTCTCCAATTCGTCGAGCTTGCCGGCCGCGTAGCATCCGCCGACCACCGCCCCGATGGAGCAGCCGGCGATGACGTCCGGCACGATGCCGGCCTCATCGAGGACCCGCAGGACGCCGATATGGGACCAGCCCCGGGCGGCGCCGCCGCCCAGCGCGAGGCCGATCTTCACCTTCGTCCGAGGATCCCGTTCCACCGGAGCATTCGCCACCGTCGTCCCCCCGCCGCCATTCCCGGCGCTGCGCCGGGCTATCCCGTCCCACAACATGACCGCGAACTCCAAGGTCCTCACGCTCTTCATGCCACGAGCACATGAAGACCTTATGAACAGCCCCTCAGGGTTTCATTTAGGTCACGCTTGGCCAAACTGAACAGTGGGGGGGCGGAGCACCCATGGGGCTAGGAGCACGATGGTCAAGGCGAAGAGGACCAGAAGGCCGAAGGTGGCGCGCAGACCCACGAGGTCGCCCCCGAAGCCGATCAGCGGCGGGCCCAGCAGAAGCCCCGCATAGCCGGTTGTGGCCACCATCGCGACGCCCATGCTCGGCGGGATGCCCTTCGTCTCGCCCGCCGTGCTGAAGAGGACCGGGACCGCGTTGGCAAGGCCGAGCCCCACGAGGGCGAAGCCGAGGGTCGCGGGTAGGGGCGAGGGCACCGCCATGGCGAGGCCGAGGCCGCATGTCGCGAGGAGGCCGCCGAGCCGGAGCGTCAGGGCGCGTCCCAGGCGCCGCACCACCAGGTCGCCGGTGAACCGGCAGACCGTCATGGTGAGGGAGAAGGCCGCGAAGCCCGACACCGCGAATTCGAGGGAGGCTCCGGCGACGGTCTGGAGATAGATCGCTGTCCAGTCCACCATGGCGCCCTCGACCACGAGGCAGAGCAGGGCGAGGGTGGCGAGCCCGAGGATTCCGGGCCGCGGCAGGGCAAGGCCGTGGCCGGAGCCGTGCCGCTCCCCGTTGTCCAGGGTCCAGAGGGCTGCGACAAGGAAGAGCAGGCCCATGGCGGCACAGGACATCGCCAGGGTCGGTACGATGCCCACGTCAAGGGCGATGAGGAGCCCCGAGGCGGCCGCGCCCGCCAGCCCTCCGAGGCTGAAGAAGGCGTGGAACGAGGACATGATCGGCGCTCCCCAGGCGCGCTCGACCTCGGTGGCGTTGGTGTTCATGGACACGTCCATTGCGCCGTTGCAGGCTCCGGCCAGGAGCGCGGCGGCCACCAGATAGGGCAGGCTCGGCGCGAGGCCGGGAAGCAGAAGCGCGGCCGCGAACGCGAAGGCCGCTGCGAGCGTGACCGTGCGGCTCCCCCACCAGGCAGCCAGCCACCCCACCACCGGCATGAGCACGATGGCGCCGAGCGCGAAGGCGAGGAGTGCGATGCTGAGCTCCCCGTCGGAAAGGCTTAAGCCGGCCTTGAACCGCGGCAGCTGCGCCGCCCAGGTGCCGATGCCGAAGCCGTTGCCGAAGAAGATGGCGCTCGCCGCGATGCGCGCGAGGAGGAGGTGACGGTGTCTCATCCGGCAGGACATAGATCGCCGGGACGGGATTTGCACTCCGACAGTTTTCGGCGGGAGGCCGGCAGACCTGTGGAGACGGCGAGGTCCGCCGAAACTGGATCAAAAGGAACCATGTCGAGTTGTTTCTCAGCGAACCGTAGCTGAGAGCATCGCCCATGGCCGATCCGGCCTTGCCTCCACCTCCGCCGGCCGTGCGGCCCGCAAGTTCCCCCGTCTTGACGGCCGGCGGCATCGTGCTGGCGATTGGAGGGCTCTATTTCGGCCGGGACATTTTCATCCCCTTTGCCCTCGCCATCCTCCTGAGCTTCGCTCTCGCGCCCTTGGTGAACTGGCTCCGGCGCCTGAAGCTGCCGCGGATCGCCGCGGTGCTCGTCGCAGTTACCCTCGCGTTCATCTTCATCGGCGGGATCGGCTTCGTGGTCGGGCGCCAGCTCGTCCAGCTCGCCAGCAACCTCCCGGCCTACCAGACCACCATCTCCCAGAAGATCCGTTCCCTGCAGCAATCCGCGCCCGGCGGCGGCATCGTCGAGAGGGTCACCACCACCATCGAGGACCTGGGCAAGGAGATATCCGGCGAAGAGACATCCGAAAGCCCGCCCGCGCCGGCGCCCGGATCCGCGCTGGGCAGCGGCGCCCCGCAGGAGCCCGTCACCGTCCGGCTCGAGCCCCCTCGGGCGCGCCCGCTGGAGGTGATCCAGACGATCATAGGACCTCTGCTCGCACCCCTCGCGACCGCAGGCCTCGTGGTCATTTTCGTGATCTTCGTGCTGCTCGAGCGCGAGGACCTGCGCGACCGCTTCATCAAGCTCGCCGGGGCCGGCGACCTCCAGAAGAGCACGCAGGCCATCAACGACGCCGCGGCCCGGGTCAGCCGCTATCTCCTGATGCAACTCGTCGTGAACCTGACCTACGGCATCCCGATCGGCATCGCCCTCTACTTCATCGGGGTGCCCAACGCGGTGCTGTGGGGCCTGCTGGCGGCGGTGCTGCGGTTCATCCCCTATCTTGGCCCGTTCCTGGCGGCGCTCTTCCCCATCGCCCTGGCGGTGGCGGTCGATCCTGGCTGGACCATGCTGTTCTGGGTCGTGGGCCTGTTCCTCGCGGCGGAACTCGTCAGCAACAACGTGGTCGAGCCGTGGCTCTACGGCTCCAGCACCGGGCTGTCGTCGCTGGCCATCATCATGGCGGCGATCTTCTGGACCAGCCTGTGGGGCCCGGTCGGGCTGTTCCTCGCAACGCCCCTGACGGTCTGCCTCGTCGTGATCGGCCGATACGTGCCGCAGCTCGAATTCCTGGGCGTCCTCCTCGGCAGCGATCCGGTGCTCGCACCGGAGGAGCGCCTCTACCAGCGCCTGCTGGCCGGCAATCTCGAGGAGGCGGTGGAGATGGCCGAGGACTACGTCGACGAACACTCCTCGCGTGAGTTCTACGACAACGTGGCGATCCCGGCACTCCGCCTGGCGGAGAACGACCGCCAGCGCAGCACGACGGACACCAACTACAGGCGGCTCGTGGCCGACACGGCCGTCTGCGTCGTGCGGGAGGTCGAGGACCACATCCGCGAGAATGGCGCATCCGACGGAGCGGACGAGAATGCGGGCGAAGATCGTCCGTCGTCTGCCCGGGAGGCGCGGCCGTCGTCCGTCCTCTGCGTGGCCGGGCGCACGGAACTCGACCGCGCGGCGGCCGAGATGATGGCGCAGGTGCTCGAGGAGCGGGGCATCGGCGCCCGGGTCCTGCCGCCGATCGCCGTCAGCCAGGGCGCCCTGGGGCAGCTCGACCTGCAGGGTGTGGACGCGGTGTTCCTGTCCTACCTGCATCCGCAGCCGCACGTCTATGCCCGCTACATCTGCCGCCGCCTTCGCCGCCGGGCGCCTCGCGTGAAGCTCGTCGTCTGCTGCTGGAATCCGGCGCCCGCCGCGACCCACTCCGAGGATCCTGCCAAGCAGATGGCGGCCGATGCGGTGTTCACGTCCCTGGAAGCCTGCATCGGGCAGGTGGAGGCATGGGTCTCCCGCCCGACGTCGCCGGCCGAGGCGTCTCCGGTCGCGCAGGACACCGAACAGGCGCAGCTTGCAGCCTTGGACGATCTCGGTCTCGCCTCCGCGAAGGGGCGGCAGTTCGACGAGGTGTCGCGAAGGGTCGCACAGGCTTTTGGGACGCCCATCGCGCTCGTGTCGCTCGTCGACCAGGTCCACCGGCTTCCGGCGGAGGCCGGCCAGCCGCAGGAGGCGCAGGTCGCCGGCCGCGAACGTCACGGGGAATCCCTCGATGACCATGTGGTTGCCGCCAACGAAGTGCTGGTGTCGGAGGACGTGACCAAGGATCCGCGGTTCGCCGACGATCCGCTCGTGCTGGAGAAGGGGATCCGCTTTTATGCCGGAGCGCCTCTGCGAACCTCCTCGGGCGTGGTGATCGGCTCGCTGTGCGTGATCGACACGAAGCCCCGAGAGTTCCCCGAGGACGATCGCCAGCGCCTCCAGCAGATGGCCGACGAACTGGTGGCGGATCTCGAAAACCGTCCGGGGGAGGGCGAGGATCGTTCTCCCGACGTTGCTGCGAGGAGCCAATCCATCCATTGAGCACGGGAACGGCAGCCGAAAGCGATCAGCGAACGCGAGGCTGCAGTGCGCCTCTGCGGCGCGATGGCGGCTGAACGATCAGCCGCTATTGGATCTGCCGATCCCTCAGGTCTATGGCGGTTCCGTCCGCGAAGTCCAAGCGGACGCTCGCCGTGGCCCCTCGAAGCGTGATCGTGTCCTCGCTGCCCTCGAACGTGATCACCACGTCCTCGCCAACCTGCTGCAATTTCATCTGGTCAGCATTGAAGTCTGCCCCGAGCTTGATCGTGGCCGAGACGTCTGGATCCTCGAGCGTGATCACGTCGCGGCCGTCGCCTTTGTTGAACGCGAGCACGACGTTGTTCTCGACCCAGCTCCTGCGACTGCCGTCCGGATTGAATCCGATGACGACGCTGCGCTTGATATCGATGGAATCGTCCCCGGTGCCGGCGTCGACATAGCCGCTGTAGGATACTTCGATCACGTCATCGCCTGCGCCGCCGGCGACCGAGCTGTAAAGCCCCGTGCTGATGATGTCGTTGCCGCTGTCGCCGTCGACCCTGGAGTTCATCCAGGCCCGGACGGCATCGTTGCCCTCGCCGCCGTAGGCATGGCTTCGGTAGCCTGCCTCGATGCGGTCGTTGCCCTCGCCGCCGCTGATGGTGCTGTCCGTCCAGGCGCCGATGAGGTCGTCGCCCGCGCCCCCGTTCAGAACGCTCCTCGCCCGGGCGGCGATCCAATCGTTCCCGGCACCGCCGTTCAGGGTGCTGTTGGTCGTCCCGACGATGGCGTCGTCGCCGCCGCCGCCATTGACCCTGCTCCGGCTCCCGGCCTCGATGAACTCGCTGCGGTCGCTGCCGTTGATGTTGGCTCCGTGGCCGGCGACGATCCTGAGCAGTTCGTCGCTTTCGCTCCTCGCGGCACCGTTGACGGACAGGCCGAAGAGGGCGTTTACCCATGCCAGGGACATCCTGGTGCCCGATGCGAACTGCCAGTGGGCTTGAGTTACGTTCGCCTCCGTCCCGGGTGAGGTGTCCATTCTGGACGAGTAGGAACCGAAAAGAGTTCTGACGGAGGATGGGTCGCCGATCCGCATCGGTCATCTCCAGGGTCAAGCGGCTCTTCGGTCTCCGACACTCATTGTCGAAGCGCGAAGTTGGAACCCGGAGGCATCATGCCTTGACAACGTTCCTAACATTCTCGGGCTTAACAGGATCTAAAGAGCCACGCTCCGTCGGGCCGGTTTCGCAATGCCCGGTCGCGGACGGCGTCGCGGGCTCTAGGCGAAGCCGAGCTTGGCCTTTCCGCCGGAGACCTCCACCTTGCGGTAGAAGCAGGATTGCCGCCCCGTATGGCAGCAGCCGCCGTCGCCGGCGACCTTCACCTTGAGCCAGAGGGCGTCCTGGTCGCAATCCACCCGCATCTCCACCACCGTCTGGATCTGCCCGCTCGTCGCGCCCTTGTGCCAGAGCTCGCCCCGGGAGCGGGACCAGTACCAAGCCTCGCCGGTTTCGAGCGTCTTCGCCAGCGCCTCCGCGTTCATATGCGCGACCATGAGGAGTTCGCCGGTGTCAGCCTCGCTGGTCACGCAGGTGACCAGCCCGTCGGCGCCGAAGCGGGGGGTGAGGGCGGTGCCCTCTTCGAGTTCGGCCTTGGGGCCGGGCGCCGGGAAGGCGTGGGATGCGCACATGGGAAACCTCGGGAAAACAAAGAAGGGGGCCATCGGCCCCCTTCCAACGCCATGACTCTTAAAAACTCAAGCCTTGCCGTGCCGCACCAGGGTGAGGAAGCGCACCTGCTCGGCCGGGTCGTCCTTGAACGCGCCCGTGAACTGGGTCGTGATCGTCATGGCGCCGGCCTTCTGCACGCCGCGCATGGACATGCACATGTGCTCCGCCTCGATCATGACAGCGACGCCGCGGGGCTCCAGAGTCTCCTCCATGGCCCTGGCGATCTGGGCCGTCATGGTCTCCTGCGTCTGCAGGCGGCGGGCATAGACCTCAACCAGGCGGGCGAGCTTGGACAGGCCGACGACGCCCTTCGTCGGGTAATAGCCGACATGCGCCATGCCGAAGAACGGCACCATGTGGTGCTCGCAATGGGAGTAGAACGGGATGTCGCGCACGAGCACGATGTCGTCGTATCCCTCGACCTCGGCGAAGACCTTGTCCAGGACCTCGTGCGGGTCGTCCCGGTAGCCCGAGTAGAATTCCCTGAAGGCCTTGGCGACCCGTTCCGGGGTGTCGCGGAGGCCCTCCCGCTGCGGATCGTCGCCGGCCCAGCGGATCAGGGTGCGGACGGCGGCCTCCGCCTCCTCACGGCTCGGGTGGTCGATGATCTTGTCGGCGGCCGCAGACAGACGCGGCGACAGGGACTTAACCACATCTTCCATGTGGAGCCTCTCTACTCTGATCGACGAAGCCTTTGAGAGGCCCCTGGACATTTCCTCGACATTCCGCGCCCGTGCCCGTATGCGGCAGGTCGCAGAGTTTTGTCTCATTACCTATATAATGGACCTAATGGTCCGTCTGTCACGCTAAAGATCCGATGCTCAACGACATCTACAGCCGACGCATCCTCGAGCTCGCCGCCAGCATCCCGCATCTCGGGCGGCTGGCGAACGCGGATGCCTCGGCGACGGCCCATTCCAAGCTGTGCGGTTCCACCGTGACGGTCGATCTCAAGCTCGACGGCGACGTCGTGACGGGCTTCGCCCACGACGTGAAGGCCTGCGCGCTGGGACAGGCGTCCTCCTCCATCATGGCGCGCCACGTGATCGGCTCGACCGCCGAGGAGCTGCGCGCGGTGCGGGTCGCGGCCCGCCGGATGCTGAAGGAGAACGGCGAGCCTCCCACGGGCAAATGGGCCGAAATCGGGGTGCTGGAGCCCGTGCGTGAGTTCAAGGCCCGCCACGCCTCGGTGCTCCTGACCTTCGACGCGGTCGTCGACGCCCTCGACCGGATCGAGGCGCGGCGGAACGGCGCCGCGGAATGACATGGCAAGCCCAGTCCGACAGGCGGCCCATTGGGCGATCCGCGGCTATCAGCTCACCCTGTCGGGCCTGATCGGCCGGCAGTGCCGGCACCTGCCGTCATGCTCCGAATACACCGACGAGGCGATCCAGCGGCACGGTTTCTGGGCCGGGGGCTGGATGGGCGTGGCCCGGATCTGCCGCTGCGGCCCCTTCGGCACCTCGGGGCTCGATCTCGTGCCTGAAACATTGCCCGAAGGGTCCGGCTGGTATAAGCCCTGGACCTACGGTCGCTGGCGGGGCGTCAACGCTCCCCCGATCGCCTGCGAAGCGGTCGAACCTGACGACTGCCGCACTTCCTAACAACCCCAGTCATGGGGACCACGCTTACCTGCTTCGTTGGCAGGAGTGAGCCAAGGAGAAGCTTTGATATGATTACCCTGACATTCCCCGATGGCGCCCAGCGCCAGTATCCCGCCGGCATCACCGGCCGCGAGGTCGTGGAGGGCATTGCCAAGTCCCTCGCCAAGCGCACCGTTGCCATGGCGCTCGACGGCACCGTGACGGATCTCGCCGACCCGATCGCGCAGGATGCCAGGATCGAGTTCCTCAACCGCGAGGACCCGCGCGCCCTGGAGCTGATCCGGCACGACTGCGCGCACGTCCTGGCCGAGGCCGTGCAGGAGCTCTTCCCGGGCACCCAGGTGACCATCGGGCCGGTGATCGAGAACGGGTTCTACTACGACTTCGCCCGAAACGAGCCCTTCACGCCGGAGGACTTCCCGGCCATCGAGGCGAAGATGCGCGAGATCATCGCGCGCGACAAACCCTTCACCAAGGAGGTCTGGAGCCGCGACAAGGCCAAGGCGGTCTTCGCCGAGAAGGGCGAGGCCTATAAGGTGGAGCTGGTCGACGCGATTCCCGAGGGGCAGGATCTCAAGATCTACTTCCAGGGCGACTGGTTCGACCTCTGCCGCGGTCCGCACATGACCTCGACGGGCAAGATCGGCAACGCCTTCAAGCTCATGAAGGTCGCGGGCGCCTACTGGCGCGGCGATTCCAACAACGCGATGCTGACCCGCATCTATGCGACCGCCTGGGCGACCCAGGAGGATCTGGACAACTATCTCCACCAGCTCGAGGAGGCCGAGAAGCGCGACCACCGGCGCCTGGGCCGCGAGATGGACCTGTTCCACTTCCAGGAGGAGGGGCCGGGCGTCGTCTTCTGGCACCCGAAGGGCTGGACGGTGTTCCAGGAGCTGATCTCCTACATGCGCCGCCGCCTGAAGGGCGACTACCAGGAGGTCAACGCGCCGCAGATCCTCGACAAGGCGCTGTGGGAGACCTCCGGCCACTGGGGCTGGTACCGCGAGAACATGTTCGCGACCCAGACCGAGGACGACCGCGTCTTCGCCATCAAGCCGATGAACTGCCCGGGCCATGTGCAGATCTTCAAGCACGGGCTGAAGTCCTACCGCGACCTTCCGCTGCGGCTTGCCGAATTCGGCAACGTGCACCGCTACGAGCCTTCTGGAGCGCTGCACGGGCTGATGCGCGTGCGCGGCTTCACGCAGGACGACGCGCACATCTTCTGCACCGAGGAACAGCTTGCGGCCGAGTGCCTCAAGATCAACGACCTGATCCTCTCCACTTACGCCGACTTCGGCTTCGAGGAGATCGTCGTGAAGCTCTCGACCCGGCCCGAGAAGCGCGTCGGCACGGACGAGATGTGGGATCACGCCGAGGAGGTGATGACCCGTGTCCTCAAGCAGATCGAGGAGCAGTCCGGCGGCCGCATCAAGACCTCCATCAATCCGGGCGAGGGCGCCTTCTACGGGCCCAAGTTCGAGTATGTGCTGCGCGACGCCATCGGGCGCGACTGGCAGTGCGGCACCACCCAGGTGGACTTCAACCTGCCGGAGCGGTTCGGCGCCTTCTACGTGGACCAGGACGGGCAGAAGAAGACACCCGTGATGGTGCACCGGGCGATCTGCGGCTCCATGGAACGCTTCATCGGCATCCTGATCGAGCATTTCGCCGGCCATTTCCCGCTCTGGCTCGCGCCGGTGCAGGCGGTGGTCGCCACCATCACGTCCGACGGCGATGCCTATGCGCAGGAGGTGGTGCGCGCCGCCGAGCGGATCGGGCTGCGGGTCGAGGCGGATCTTCGCAACGAGAAGATCACCTACAAGGTGCGCGAGCACTCCCTCGCCAAGGTCCCGGTGCTGCTCGTGGTCGGCAAGAAGGAGGCCGCCGAGGGAACGGTGTCGATCCGCCGTCTCGGCAGCACGGAGCAGAAGTCCATGACCCTCGACGACGCCCTGCGGGCGCTCGCCGCCGAAGCGATCACGCCGGACCGCCGGCGCGCCGCCAAGGAGGTCGCCGAGCCCGAAGGCCATGCGACGCTCGACGGCCATCGCGTGATCGAACACACGGTGGCGTGACATCGACCCGCCGCGCTGCCTTGCCATGGCCGGGCTCAGCCCGGCCATGGGCGTTCGGGTTGGCGGCCTTAATCAGGTCTCCTGACGCTGACGGCCCGTCCGTCCCGCGGTTCGCCCGCCGGCTGCCGTGTCCGCGGTGGCGCCCGCGGTGCCGATGCCCGGATTGCCCGTCACGGCGCCTGAATCCCCGGCTTCCGTTCCGGTGGCGTGGCCCGCTTGCTTCTGGCCGACGCGCAAATTGTTCTGCACATGCGCCACGCCCGACACCGACTCCGCCAGATCCTCCGCCCTGCGCCGCTCGTTGCGGTCGCGGACCGTGCCGTTCAAGGTGACCTCGCGATTCTGCACCGTGACCTCGATCTCCGACGCATCGACGAGCGGATCGTCCATCAGGCGCTCGCTCACGTCCTCCCGGATCCGGTCGTCGGAACGCTGATAGTTGCGCGGGCCACGGCCCCGGTGCTCGCCGCGGCGGACTTCGCCGTAGCTCGCGGTGGCATCGTTGCCGAAGCGGGTGTTGCCCGGACCGGAGCCGTAATTGCTGTGGTCGCGCCGCTCGTTGACGAGGCTCCAGGTGCGCTCGCGATCCTGCATCAGACGGTCGTCCTCGCTGCTGTCGTCGCCCGGACGGGCCCGTTCGCCCGTGATGGTCGAGGCGCCGTAGCGCTTGGGGTGATAGGCCCTGCCGGCGGATCCGCGGCCGGCGAATTCGTCACCGTAGTTCTGATAGCCCTCGCCGCCATAGCCGCCACGCATGCGGGCATCGCGCCCGGCCTCCTCGCCCGGATGCCCGAAGGAACCGAAGGCGGCGCGCACGTCATCCTCCTCGCGGAACCGGAACTGGTCGCGGCCGCTTCCTCCCGAGCCACCCCGGCCGCTGATGCGGCGGCCCTCCTCGCGGTAGTCGTGCGGGCGGTGACGCCAGTCGTCGCCGCGGTCGTCGCGCATCCGCCGCTCCAGCTCCCGGCGCTCGTCTCCGGTCAGCGGCGCAGGCCTGCGGTCGCGGGTCTGGTCGGCGCGGGAGGACGTGAGGGTGCCGGAGCGGTCCGGCTCGGAGGGAGTCGAAATCCGGTTGAGAGCACGGGACGCCTGTTCCTGCCGGTCTGTCGCGAGGTCGCCGAGGGCCACGATGCCGACCAAGTCTTTGTCGCGATCCACCACGGGAAGGCGGCGGATCTGGTGGTCGCTCATCAGCTCGACGATATGGTCCACGTCGTCGTCGTCGAAGCACCACCAGACGTTGTCCGACATGACGTCCCGCACGCGCGTGGTGTCGGGCGGAAGGCCGGCGGCGGTGGCGCGCACGGTGATGTCCCGGTCGGTGATCATGCCTCTCAGGCGGCGGCCGTCGCACACGGGCAGGGCGCCCACATTCATGTCGTCCATCATCCTGGCCGCTTCCTGGATGGTCCGGTCGGGCCCGATCACGCGCACGTTGCGGGTCATGATTTCCGAGATCTTCATGAGACGTCCTCCCGTTGGGGTCGCGGCATGAAGGTTCGGCTCATGCGCGACCGGTCGTCAGCGACCGGTCAATGCAGGGGAGGCGGAAAAGGTTCAGGCCAAGCTGGGCGCGGGATTCACGTCCGCGGGACGACGATCTCGATGTCCCTGTCGAGGCCGCTCTCGACCTTGAAGTCGCGCGTATGCACTTTGCCCTCGTGACGGGCGATGAGGACGTATTCGCCCTCCGCCAGAGTCACGGACGGAAAGGCGCCGATCGCCTCGCGGACCACGTCGCCGCCCGGGGTGAGCACGCTGAAGGCAGTACCCGCGAAGGCCTCGCCGCCCTCCGACCCGACGAGCTTCAAGGTGACGGTCGCGGCCCGGTGGTTGAGGGTGGCCTCCGTGACCCGCCCCGATTCCACCTTGAGGTCGCTGCGCATGATCGCGTTGGCGTCGCCGTAGGTGGAGACCACGTGGTAGGTTCCCTCCGGCAGCCGGATGATCTCGTTCGCCCTGGCGTTGGCCGTAACGAGGCGCCCTTCGGAGTTCTGGCCGATGGGCACGTACACCGCGAAGGAGAGGCGCTCCGGCGGGATGGGGCTGTCGCCCACGGCCCCCTTCAGCTTGAGGGCCCCGGCACTGATGGTCAGGCGCTCGTTCACGTAGCCCGACTGGACGCTGAGCCGCTTCGAGGCGCCTGCGAAGCCGTAGGCCACATGCATGATGTAGTTGCCCGGGGGCAGGGTGAAGGTGGGCGTGGGGACGCTCGACCGGCCGACGATGACCGGCTGCGTGGAGTCGCCCCGGTCCTCATAGAGCCGCCAGACGAGGCCCGAGCGGATCGGCAGCCCGTTATTGGCGAAGATCGCGCTCGCGCTGACTGTGACCTTGCCGGCGGGAGCCGGAGGCGGGGTCTGGGTGAGGGACGGCACGGCCGGGCTCTGAGCCGAGGCTCCTGGGGCCGCGAGAAATGCCAGGAGGCAGCTCAGGGCCGTGAGGGAAGTTTTCAGGCTACGTGTCATGAGTCGGTGCAGTATCCTCGGCGGATCAGGGGGCTGCGGCCGTCCTGATCGGTTCCTCCTCGCTGTCCACGAGATCGGACGCGGCCGCAACCAGATTTTCCAGGGAGATGGGGCGGAAGTGGAATTCCACCCGGTGCCGGCCGGCGGGCACCTCCACGCCGCGGAACAGGAGATTGGCCCGCAGGATGGGCCTGCGCTCCCCGTCCACCGTGGCCTCCCAGCCGGGATAGTGGATGTCGTGCAGCACGAGAACGCCGGCCTCGCTGGCGACCACGTCGATGATTACCGAATTGCGCTGGTAGCTGACGATCCGGGCCTCGCTCTTCTGGGAGGGTGGCGCCGAGCCCGGTGTGGACGGTGCATAGCGGCCCTGGAGCAGGGGAAGGCTCTCCACGTCGATCAGGGCCTCCGTCTGGCGGTTGAACTCCGGCAGTTCCTCCTGGTCCAGCACGACTTCCGAGTCGACCGCGTTGACGTGATGCGCCACGTAGGCGCGGCTGCTGCCCGTGTTCAGGCGATAGATCCACATCTTGCCCGTGCCGTAGACGACCTCGGCCCCGGTCAGGCGGGGGAAGTGGCGCGGCAGCTTCTCGATGGGCCGGTCGAGCACGAGGTAATCGAGCCCGAGCAGGCTGGCGAGCTGGCACTTGTAGCCCCGGAACGTGGCCGGGAACGTGCGCAGGTTGGGATCCTCCGCATTCTCGCCCGGCCCGACGGCGCGCTCGTAGTCGGCGAGGCGCAGGGGGTTGTAGCCGATGATGTCCTCGAGCTCGAGCACCATGGAAGCGTTCTGCCAGGGGCCGCTGAGGCCGAGGATCTCGACGCGGGGGTAGTCGCCTTGGGCATGGCGCTCAGCGAGTTCGCGCTTCAGGATCTGCAGGCCCTGGAGCTGCTCGGGGGGCAGCTGGCGGAAGACGGCGTACCGCTCGGCGGGCTCAGCATTCAGCGCGGAGGCGGAGTGCCGCAGGATCAGCTCGCCTCCCGTCAGGGCGATGAGGACGACGGCAGCCGCCTCGCGCCAGCGGGAGAGGCCGCCGACCCGGGCGAGCAGGGCCATGACGACGGCGGCTGCCAGGGTGCCGGCGCCGATCTCCCGTAAGGAGGCGGCGGTCTGGCCGGCCTTTACGGCGAACACGAGGGCACTGGCGACGGCGGCGGCCAGCAGGACGACCGCCAGCGCCGGCAGGAAGATCCGAAGCTTGCCAAGGGCGGTCCCCCTCCATTGCGGAAGGCCGTCGGTCACGTAGCGGTGGACCAGATAGCCCGCCGCGAAGGAGAGGGCGACGTTGACCAGGAAAGTCGCATCGGCCGGCCTGCGATAGAGGTTCACGCCCGGCACGTAGTCGAAGATCAGCACGAAGCCGGGTGTATAGCGACCCAGGGCATAGAGCACGGCGAGTATGCCGATGACGAGGAAGAACCGGAACTCGCGCGCGAACAGGCGTCCGCCGGCGATGCCGTGCCAGATCAGCAGGAGCGCCGGGATCGTGCCGATGAAGAGATAGTTGGTTGCCCGGTCCGTCCAGGTGCCCTCGGCCAGGCTGTGCCAGTCGGGACCCCAGTAGTCGTAGGTCCAGCGCAGCGATCCGAACACGTTCCCGAACAGGATCGTCGCCAGGCTCTCGGGCGGCAGCGATCCCATGGCCGCCACCCCGAAGCCGAAGGAGGGGCGGGTCGAGGTGGCGAGGAACTGCATCGTCAGGACGACCGGCACGGCGAGCAGCGCGCCGCCGATCAGGGCCATGGCGGCCAGGAGTCCTAGCCGCGACCGGAGATAGGCCAGGGGCAGGGGAGCCGACCAGATGCGGTGGACCACGACGCCGATGAGCGTCAGGGCGCACAGGAAGGCGACTTGGTCCCGGCCGATGGTCATCAGCGCCGCCGTCACGGCGAAGACGGCTCCATACCGGTACGAGCGTCGGTCCATCGCCTCTTCCAGCAGCCAGAGGGCAAGGGGGAAGAAGCCGTAGCTCAGGATGATGCCCGTATGCTGGAGGCGGGCAGTGGCGGAGCCACCCAGCATGAACACGATGGCGGCCACCACTGCGCCCGCCGGATGCCAGCCGCGGCGCCGGAACAGGGGTACCAGGGCGAGGGCGCCGGGCAGGAAATGGGCGAAGACCACAAGGTCGAAGAGCTGCATCGACGGCTCGGGGACGAGCCAGCCGAACAGCAGCATGGTCGGGGTGAAGAGGAGCGATTGCGGGTCCGCCGCCGAGGGGTGCCCGCCGAAATGGTAGGGGTTCCAGAGCGGCAGCTCGCCGTGGGCGAGAGCGGCCCCGAGATAACGCAGGGTTGGGTAGAACTGGTTCTTGGAATCCCACGGCACCACGGAGCCGGTCAGGGGCCAGACGGAAGCCGCGGCTGCCCAGACCGCGAGGATCAGGACAAGGGCAAGAACCGTCTGGTTCCTGGACCAGGGATCCTCCTGGGGAGATCCTTCCGATGTGACGATGGATGTGTGCATGGCCTTATCGCGGCGTGTCGCCTGTTCGGGCACGGCCGGCCTCCGCCGGCGAGCCGGGCTGCGCTGCCTCCAAGGCACGCATGCCGTTGCTCGCCGAAGGCCGGAAACCTGCTTGGCGTATTGCCGCACTCCCCCTATACATCCGTTGCCGGTTGTTCTCTCGCAACGGCCCCTCTTGGAACGCCCACGCCTGCTCAAGCGCATCAAGACGGCGGGACCATGGCAAGCCCGCGCCGTCCAAGCACCGCACCTGTCGTGAGCGTCCACCCATCAGTGTTTCACAATATCCTAGCCGGATGAAGATCCCATGAACGAAAGCCTTGCCCGTCTTCAGCAGCGACGGTCCGTGCCCGCCCGCTGGCTCGGTGAGCCCGGCCCGAGCCCGGAGGAGATCGACACGATGCTTACCGTCGCGGCCCGGGTGCCCGACCACGGCAAGCTCGTGCCCTGGCGCTTCATCCTGATCGAGGGGGAGGCCCGCCACCGGCTGGGCGACATCGTGGCCAGGGCGTTCCAGACGGATCAGCCTGATGCCGGCGCGGATAAGGTCGCCGCCGAGCGCGAGCGCTTCGCCCAGGCGCCGCTGGTGGTCGCGGTGGTGTCCCGGGTGGTCCCCCATGTGAAGATCCCCGACTGGGAGCAGGTTCTTTCGGCAGGGGCCGTGTGCATGAACCTGCTGAACGCCGCGACCGCCCTCGGCTACGGCGCCTCTTGGCTGACAGGCTGGGCCGCCTACGACCGGCGGGCGCTCGACGCTCTCGGCCTGTCCCCCAGCGAGCGGATCGCGGGCTTCGTTCATATCGGGACGACGAAGGAGCACCCGACCGACAGGCCTCGGCCCAACCTCGCCGAGATCGTCACCCGTTTCTAAGGCGCGTCATGTTCTACGAAACCGCCACCAACGCCCACGGGCTGCCGCACGACCCCTTCAAGGCCATCGTGACGCCCCGTCCCATCGGCTGGATCACGGCCGTCAGCGCCCGGGGCGAGGTGAATCTCTCGCCGTACTCGTTCTTCAACGCGGTCTCCGAGCGGCCGCCCATGGTGGCGTTCTCGAGCGCCGGCCGGAAGGACGCCGTCACCTTCATCGAGGAGACCGGCGAGTTCGTCTGCAACCTCGCGACCTTCGACCTGCGCGAGCAGATGAACCTGACCTCCGCGGTGCTGCCCCGGGGCGAGAACGAGATGATCCATGCGCGGCTGGCGGCTGCGCCCTCCCGTCTCGTCAAGCCGCCGCGGGTGGCCGACGCGCCGGCGGCGCTCGAATGCAAGTGGCTCCGGACGGTGCCGCTCGATCCGCTCGGGGGAGGCGAGCCGAGCTACCACCTGGTGATCGGCCAAGTGGTCGGCATACACATCGACGACCGCTTCATCGTCGGCGGCATCGTCGATACGGCCGCCATGCGCCCCATCGCACGCTCCGGCTATCGCGACTACTTCGTGGCCACGCCGGAGACGAAGTTCTCGCTCACGCGCCCGGGCGGGTAGGTCCGTCACATCCTTCCCGCCCGTTTCAGCAACCTTTCGGCTCTGAGAAGATGCGGGCGGTCGAGCATCTCGCCTGCGATCCCGACGACGCCGGCGCCCGGATTGGACTCGAACGCATCGATAACGGCCTGAGCCCGGGCCAGCGCCTCCTGGGAAGGCGTGAAGGCCTCGTTGATCACGGGCACCTGGGCCGGGTGGATGGCCATCTTGGCCACGAAGCCGTCGCGCCGGGCCTCCCGGCACTCGGCTGCCAGGCCGTCCATGTCGCGGAAATTCGTGTAGACCGAATCGATGGCGTCGACGGAAGCCGCCGCCGCGCCGAGCAGGGTCAGCGCGCGGGCGATCCGGTAGGGCTCCGTGTACGCGCCGTCCTCGCCCCGGTTCGCCTCGGCCCCGAGATCCGCCGAGAGGTCCTCGCCGCCCCAGGCGATTCCCATGAGCCGGTGGCTCGCCCCCGCGAAGGTGCCGAGGGCGAAGACGCCGAGCGCGTTCTCGGTGGCGATGGCGAGGATCCTCGTGGCCCCATCCTCGAGGCCGAATTCCGCCTCCCGCACAGCGAGTTTCGCGCCGAGATGGGACACGTCGGCCCCGCCGACGGTCTTGGGCAGGACGATGCCGTCCGGGGCCGCCTGCATGATCCCGTCGAGATCCGCATCCGTGAGGCCGGTGGTGAGGCCGTTCACCCGCACGTAAAGACGCGGCCGCCCGGACTGGTCCTTCGCCTCGTTGAGGAAGGCGGCGGTCACGCGCCTCGCCTCCTCCTTGGCTTCGAGGGCGACCGAGTCCTCCAGGTCGATCAGGAGCGCGTCCGCGCCCGAGGTGAGCCCCTTGTCGAGCTTCTTCCGGCTGTCGCCGGGTACGAACAGGAGCGACCTCATCTCAGGCGCTCCGCTTGCGCATGAAGGCCTGCCGGCGGCACTCGGCGACCAGCGTTCCGTCCTGCTTGTAGGCCCGGTGGATGAAGTCGACGATGCCGGCGTCGGGACGCGACTTCGATTCGCGCTTCGCCACGATCTCCGTCGTCACGTTGACCGTGTCGCCTTCGAACAGGGGGGCGGGGAATTTCACGTCCGTCATGCCGAGATTGGCGATGGTGGTGCCCACCGTCGTGTCGTTGACGGAGATGCCGATCATCAGGCCGAGGGTGAAGAGGGAGTTCATCAGCGGCCGGCCCCATTCGGTCTCGGTGGCGCAGAAATGCGCGTCGATGTGGAGCGGCTGCGGGTTGAGGGTCATGTTGGAGAACAGCATGTTGTCCATCTGCGTCACCGTGCGGGTGAGCCGGTGCCGGATGACGGCGCCGATGGCGAAATCCTCGAAGTAGAGGCCGCCGCGGGGATGCCTGCTGCTCTCGTCTGTCATGGCGATTTCCTTGGTCGTTGATCGTGAAGGAGCGGCTCAGCCGAACTGCTCGCGCAGGATGCGCTCGTCGAGGCTGTGGCCTGGATCGTGCAAGATGACGAGATCCACGCTCCTGTCCATGGAGACGTGAACCCGCGCCACGTTACGGAACTCGGTATGGTCCGCCACCGCGCTCACGGGGCGGTGCTCCGGCTCCCGCACGTCGATCTGAATCTTGGCATAATCCGGCAGGAGGGCGCCCCGCCACCGGCGGGGCCGGAAGGCCGAGATGGGCGTCAGCGCAAGCAGCGGCGCATTCAGGGGCAGGATCGGCCCGTCGACGGAGAGGTTGTAAGCGGTCGAGCCGGCCGGGGTCGCGACCAGAAGGCCGTCGGCGATCAGCTCATCGAGCCTCACGCGGGAATCGATGCTGACGCGCAGCTTGGCCGTCTGGTGGGTCTGGCGCAGCATGTAGACGTCGTTGATCGCACGGGCCGTGTGCGCCACGCCCTTCACGTCCCATGCCACCATAAGGAGCGGGTGGACAACGCTGCGCTGAGCGTTTTCGAGTCGGTCGAAGAGGCTGTCCTCCCGAAACTCGTTCATCAGGAAGCCGACTGTGCCCTTGTTCATGCCGTAGATCGGCTTGGCGGTGCCCATGAAGCGGTGAAGGGTCTGCAGCATCAGGCCGTCGCCGCCGAGCGCCACGATGACGTCGGCCTCCTCCGGCGGAGCATTGTCGTATTGCTTCTCCAGGTCCTCGAGGGCCTGCTGCGCCTCAGGGGTGGAACTGGCCACGAATGCGACTTTGTTGAAACGACGGGCCATGCCCCCTACCTTCGCTGCGCCCGAACCGGAAATGCGGACCAAAGGCATAGCATGGACAGCCCACTTCTCGTCTATACGACCTTTCCCGATGTGGACACCGCCCTGGCGATCGGGGAATCGCTCGTCCGCGACCGGCTGATCGCCTGCATCAACGTGCTGCCCGGGATGCGGTCCGTCTATGCATGGAAGGGGGAGGTCGAGCACGGTCAGGAGGCGGCCGCGGTCCTGAAGACCCGCAAAAGCCTCCAGGACGCGGTGGGCAGGGCCCTCAAGGAGAGGCACCCTTACGAGACACCGTCCATCTTCTTCATCGAGCCGGCCGACGCCGACATCGACACGGTGAGATGGCTCCTGGCGGAGACCGCGGGCGACTGATCGCCCGCAATCTGATCACACGGCTGGGGTCCACTGCACGGGAACGAACCGGAATCCGTTGCCGTCCTTGGCGATGTGGCCCGTGGCCGGGAAGGGGGCGTGGTAGAAGGCCACCTGCGCCCGTTCCGTGGACGCCATGTCGAGCATCCGGCGACGGGTCGTCCGCGCCTGGTCGGCATCCATGTCGAACACCGCCGACCAGTCGGGATTGCGGACGAACAGGGCAGGATGGTTCGTCAGGTCCGACATGATCATCAGCTTGTCCGAGCCGGAAGACAGCACGAAGGCCGTGTGGCCCGGCGTGTGGCCCGGCGCCGCCACCGAG
The DNA here is from genome assembly GCA_035645535.1 of Microvirga sp. Taxonomy (GTDB): domain Bacteria; phylum Pseudomonadota; class Alphaproteobacteria; order Rhizobiales; family Beijerinckiaceae; genus Microvirga. The sequence continues at coordinate 54,312 of DASQMJ010000079.1, forward strand.
GTCAGCCCCGGCACGATCTCCTTGTCGGCCTCGTAGCGCTTCACGTCGCTGGCGATGGGGCCGAACACCCGGCGCACGCCCTGGAAGGCGCCCTTCATGGCCTCAGGCGCCTGGTTCATGCGGGCATCGTCCATCCAGAACGCCCACTCGGCCGCCGGTACCATGACCGCGGCCTTCGGGAAGACGGCGGTGCCATCCTTCAGCCGCAGGCCGTTGATGTGGTCGCCATGGAAATGGCTGATGACGACGGTTTCGACCTGCGCCGGATCGAAGCCGGCGGCGCGGAAGTTCCTCATCCAGTGGCCGGACGTGGGGGCACCCATGTCGCCGTTGCCCGTGTCGATGAGGGTCAGGCCGCCGCCGTTCCGGCGCAGGACCAGGGTCGTGAAGGTGATCGGCAGGGCATCCTCAGGCAGGAAGGCTTCCCGCATGGCCTGCTGCACCTGCGGCAGCTCCGCGTTGCGGACGAAGCCTTCGAGAGGGCGGCGGGCGAAGCCGTCGTTGACGGCGGTGACTTCGATGTCGCCCACCTTGTAGCGATAGAACCCGGGCGCCTGCTGAGCGGAGCCAGGCTGCTGCGCATTTGGGGTCGAAGAGGTGGTCTGGGCCAAGGCTTGGTTTCCGACTGGTGTTGCGGCAAGGGCGGTCGCGGCAAGGACGGCGCGTCGTGTAAAGGTCATTCTGATCTCTCCCATGATGGGAATTGAGAGGCTAGAAAGGCCACGCTTCCTGGCAAGGGCATTGCTTCTCACAACTCGGCGATCTCGCGGAACCTGTTCCTAATAACCGACTCCAGCTGAGGACAGATGGTGGAGGGCGATGCCGCTCGTGGTCGCCACGTTCAGCGAATCGAAACCTCCGCTCATCGGGATGGAGACGGTCCGGGTCTGCGCGAGGAGCTCCGGCGGCAGGCCCGGCCCCTCGGCCCCCAGGAGCAGGGCCGTCCGTGGTGCGGGCTTGAGGGCCGCAAGGGTCTCCCGGCCGGACGGGGAGAGCGCCACCACCTCGAAGCCCGCGTTCTCCAGGGCCCGAACCATGTCTTCCGCCGTGGCGACGCGCGCGAACGGCACCACCAAGGCGCCGCCCACGGAGACGCGGATCGCTTTGCGGTAGAGGGGATCGCAGGTTTCCCGGTCGAGGAGGACCGCCTGCGCCCCGAAGGCCGCCGCGTTGCGGAAGATGCCGCCCACATTGTCGTGGTTGGCCAGCCCCACGAGCCCGACCACCACCGCCCGAGGCGGCATTCCGGCTAGCAGTTCCTCGACAGGCGGCAAAGGGGAGCGGCGGGCGACGGCGAGAATGCCCCGATGGATCGGGAAGCCGACGATGGCATCCATCACCTGCCGATCGGCCACGTAGACGGGCACCTGTTCCGGAAGTCCGGCCAGCGCGTCGCTGAGGCGGCCGGCGCGTCTCTCCGCCAGCAGCACCGACTCGACCTCGAAACGCGACTGCTTCAGCAGTACGCGCAGCACCACCTCGCCTTCGGCCACGAAGCGATGGTCCCGACCCGCGAGGTCACGCTCGCGCACGGCGCGGTAGGCCTCTATTCGAGGATCGTCGGGGTCGGAGACGGTGATCGGCATTGGGTGCTTTCGTGGTGCGGAGGGAGGCCGCCGGCGCCGCTGCTGCGACCCGCACTCCGTCGTTCCCGATGAGGAACAACGATTTGTCGTGCCGGTTTAGCCCTCGACGGCTTTTACCTCCGCCTCGGGCGGATCCTCAATGGGAGAGGCATGATGGACGGGATGATATGGGCAATCGTGATCGTGGGCGGGCCGCTGCTGCTCGGCCTCGCGATCTTCCTCTTCGGCACGCGCCGCCGCAGGCTGAACCGGGTCGAGCGGGAGATCGCCGACGAGCGGGCTCACGAGAACTGGGGCAAGGAGGAGATCCGTTAGCGATTCCCGCAGCCTTCGAAGGCAACTCCACGGGACGCTAGGCATCGCTGAAAAATGGTGCCGGTTGCGGGACTCGAACTCGCGACCTACCGCTTACAAGGCGGTTGCTCTACCAACTGAGCTAAACCGGCATGTCCCATTCGTGTGTTGAGGTAACAGCGCAAGGCCGGGGAAGCAAGTTCCTTGCAAACGTAAAAATTTAGTGTCCCGGCGCACCGCAACCATCCTCCGACTCTGGAATTATCATCCCAACGATGATTGAGGAGTTCGGAGAGATGATCGCCCTAAGGCCTTCATTTAAAAGGAAGAATCCTTCCCACTGCGGCAGATCTGCGCTCCTGGCCATGGCGTGCTTCCTGGGAGCACTTTCCTTGGCCACGGAGCCTTCCCATGCGGCCCACAGCGGAGATCATGGCGCGGCCAACTCCAAGCAGGAGATGGTGACCACGCTTGCGGCCCGGGATCCGGAGACTACCGGATCGATCGTTCAGGACGAGAGCGACGGCCTGAACTGCAACCAGTCCCGCAAGCGCCTCTGGGTCGAGGGAGAGGGCTGGATCGTGCGCAAGGTGACGACCTGCTACTGAACCCTGCGTCTGCCCGGGTTTCGAACGAAAAGCCCCGCCCGAAGGCGGGGCTTTCCCTTTTGGGTGGGATAGCCGGCGCTTACCGCCCGGCCCCTTCGTAGGTCATGATATCGCGGTCCTTGGTCTCCGGCACGAACAGGAGGCCGACCACGAAGGTCACCATCGCGATGACGATCGGATACCAGAGGCCGTAGTAGATGTCGCCGGTCGCCGCCACCATCGCGAAGGCGGTGGGAGGCAGAAGGCCGCCGAACCAGCCGTTGGCGATGTGGTAGGGCAGCGACATGGCCGTATAGCGGATGCGGGTCGGGAAGAACTCGACCAGAGCCGCCGCGATGGGGCCGTAGACCATCGTGACGTAGATCACGAGGATCGTCAGGATCGCGATCGCTTTCAGGGCCTGGGCATTGCCGAGGGCGTCGAAGAAGCCTCCGACCTTCAGGATCGACGGATCGCCCGCCTTGGGATAGCCGGCCTCAGCCGCAGCGTTGGTGAAGCCGGCGATGTTGGCCGCGACCGCCGGTGCCACGGGGGTTTCCTTGCCATTGAAGGTAACCTTCATCGGCGTGCCGGCCGGGGCCTGGACGAGCTCGTATTTGATCGCGGCGCGGGCCAGGGCCACGCGGGCGACGTCGCAGGGCGAGGTGAAGTTGCGGATGCCGACCGGGTCGAACACCGAACCGCAGGTGGCCGGATCGGCCACGACCTGCACCTTGGCGGTCTCGAGGGCTTCGTTCAGCCGCGGGCTGACGACGCTCGTGAGCATGCCGAACAGCGGGAAGTAGGTGATCGCCGCGATCAGGCAGCCGCCGAGGATGATCGGCTTACGGCCGACCCGGTCGGACAGGGCGCCGAAGAACACGAAGCCACCGGTGCCGAGGATCAGCGACCATGCGATCAACACGTTCGAGGTGAGCAGGTCGACCTTCAGGATGCTCTGGAGGAAGAACAGGGCGTAGAACTGGCCCGTGTACCACACCACGGCTTGGCCGATCGCAAGACCGATCAGGGCGATGAGCACCATCTTGACGTTCGCCCACTGGCCGAAGGCCTCCTTGAGCGGCGCCTTGGACTGGGTGCCCTCTTCCTTCATCTTCTTGAAGGCGGGCGATTCCTGCATCTGGAGGCGAATCCAGACCGAGATGCCGAGCAGCACCACCGAGAGCAGGAACGGAATGCGCCAGCCGGCGATGGGCCAGCCTTCGCCGGTCTGGAAGCCGGCCTCGCCCATCCACACGCGAAGCAGGAGGATGACAACGAGGGACAGCAGCAGGCCGACCGTGGCCGTGATCTGGATGAAGCTGGTGTAGAAACCGCGACGGCCCACGGGGGCGTGCTCGGCCACATAGACGGCCGCGCCGCCGTACTCGCCGCCGAGCGCGAGACCCTGGAGCATGCGCAGGGCGATCAGGATCACCGGGGCGATCCAGCCGATCTGGGCGTAGCTGGGCAGGAGGCCGACCAGGAAGGTCGAGAAGCCCATGATCAGGATCGTGATCAGGAAGGTGTATTTCCGGCCGACGAGGTCGCCGATGCGGCCGAAGAAGATGGCGCCGAAGGGGCGCACGAGGAAGCCCGCCGCGAAGGCGAGAAGCGCGAAGACGTTACGGGTCGTCACGTCGAACGCGGAGAAGAACTGCGCGCCGATGATCGTGGCGAGCGAGCCGTAGAGGTAGAAGTCGTACCATTCGAACACGGTGCCGAGAGAGGAGGCCAGGATGACCTTCTTCTCTTCCCGCGTCATCGGCCGCGGTGCGGCGGCCGTGTGCGGCGTAGTAGCTGCTGTTGCCATTGGGTTCCCTTCCATAATCGCATCGCCCGGTGTGATCCGGGTTCTGACCCGAGCCATGCCCACGACGGTTCGGATCAAGTCATCAAGACCGCCGGGGCGGCCAAGAATCCTTTGCGGATGGAAGGCTAGCGCAGGAGGTATTCGCCACAATTCCCAATTCGTATTTGAGACTTCCGTCTAAGACGGTCTTGCTGCGCTGCGAAATAACAGGGGCCGGACGATCGTCGAAGCTTGGGTTTTATTGTTTTGCGGTGCCAAGGGAGACCGCTTTCGTCACAGCATAGAGCGAGATCGCGGCCGCATTGGACACGTTCAGGCTCTTGATCTCGCCCGGCATGTCGAGCCGGCCGATGACGTCGCAGCACTCCCGGGTCCTCTGGCGCAAGCCCTTGCCCTCCGAGCCCAGCACGAGAACGACCGGCCGGCGAATCGGCAGCTCGTCGAGATTCGCCTCGCCCGTCGAATCGAGGCCGATGCGCTGGAAGCCGCGCTCGCCGAGCGCGATGAGCGAGTCCGCGAGGTTCCGGACGATCAGGAAGGGAACGTGCTCGAGACCGCCCGAGGCGGACTTGGCCAGCACCCCGGTTGCGGCCGGGCTGTGGCGCGCCGTGGTGATGATCGCCTCGACCCCGAAGGCGGCGGCAGTGCGCACGATGGCGCCCACGTTGTGGGGGTCGGTGATCTGGTCGAGGGCCAGCACCACCCGTTCCCCGCTCAGGCTGTCGAGCGTCGGGGAGGGCAGGGGATCGGCCTCCAGATAGAGGCCCTGGTGGACCGCATCGGGCTCCACGAGTTGGCTGATGTCGTGCGGGCGCACGATCTCCGGCTCGACCGGCAGGGGCGCGCCCAACTCCTCGTGCAGGCGCGCGACCGAGTTCTCCGTCGCCAGGAGGCGGCGAAACTTGCGCCTGCCGTTGCGAAGGGCCTCCGCCACCGGATGCCAGCCATAGAGGATCGTGGTCTCCACATCGGACGAGAACCGCCTCGGCGGCGCCTCGCGGCGGCCCTGCTTGCCCGAAGGGCGCTGGAATTTCGGCTTTCGGGGCGGCAGGGGACGGGTGCTCATGGGCTCGGTTCTCTTTCGATGAAGGTCGGCACATAGCACAGGCGGCGGCGCTTCACGACCCATCGCCGTCAGGCGTTCTTTGGAGTTGACACCGGCGGTGCGTGTCACCATAAGGACGCCCACGGAGCGCCGCGCATGAGCCGGCGGGCCGTGGAACGGCCTCGGCGCCTCGGCGCTTATTGGTTGGCTCAAGGGGGAATGTCCCGAGCGGCAAAGGGGGCGGACTGTAAATCCGCTGGCTATGCCTTCGTAGGTTCGAGTCCTACTTCCCCCACCACCAGCCCGATGGTTGAGACGCGGGTGTAGCTCAATGGTAGAGCAGCAGCCTTCCAAGCTGAATACGGGGGTTCGATTCCCCTCACCCGCTCCAACTCCCATCCTGCTTGCAGATGCAGATTTCGTAATATAGTTGCATTGCCATCCTGAACTTCCACGGATGGTAGTGAATGTTTCGTCGGGTCCTTCTCGCCGTTCTGGTCGGCCTGTCCCTGGCCGGCTGCGTCACGGCTTCCAACACGCTGGCGCCGGACCAGGTCGCCAGCCTGCGTCTCCAATCGGTCTCCGTGACCTTCACGCCCGGTGCCAGGATCTGGTGGGGCGACGGCGAGCGCGCCTTCGCGGCCTCCAAAGGCCTTTCGGCCCTGGAGGCGGAGGAGGCGGCCAAGACCGAGGAGGGGCAGGCCTATCTTCGCAATACGGTCGCGGCCAAGCTCGCCCAGGCCTTCGAGGCCCGGCTGAGGGGAGAACTCGGCGGAACCCGGCCGGTCAGGCTTGAAATTGCCGTGAAGGACCTCGAAATAGCATCCGCGGCGCAGCGCATCCTGATCGGCGGGCATCATCGCCTGACGGCGGATGTGAACCTCGTCGATGCCCGCTCCGGCAGGATCGTTCTGGCTTTCTCGGAGCAGAATGCCACCGCCGCGGCCGGGCAGGGGATCGGCGGCGTGCTCCTCGACAACATGTTCCTGGGCGAGCCGATCGACCGGGTCATCCAAAACTATGCGACCCAATATCGAAATTGGCTCTTGCGCAAATAGCGCAACCGCAATATCGGGACGCCCTGAGATTTTTGTTCCTGGCCTCTCTGCAAGGTAGACATCAATGGCGAAGGAAAAGTTTGAGCGGACGAAGCCGCACTGCAACATCGGGACGATTGGTCACGTGGACCATGGCAAGACGTCTCTGACGGCGGCGATCACGAAGGTTCTGGCGGAGCGGGGCGGGGCGCAGTTCACGGCCTAC